>JBASFK010000010.1:0-158434 GCA_049652985.1 Alphaproteobacteria bacterium | reverse complement strand
TCAACGGCACCATTTTTCCTAATCATTCCGAATGCTCACCTTCCATGATTCGTATTGTAATGCTTAATAGTCTAGGATGTTATGTATGACAAATATCAATGCGAATTTTCAGCCAGCGCTTAGAGAGCGCTGCTCTCCCTTAGCCGAATATATTCGGTTACATCCCGAGAAAATAGTTTCGGAATGGATTGCCTTCGCGAAGACGGTTACGCCTGCAAGTGAAGGAATGACCAAACTTCAACTTGAAGATCATATCAAAGAAATTCTTGAATTTATCTCAGATGATCTTGAGTCAGTCCAAACTGCCCGCGAACAAGTGGTTAAATCTAAAGGGGACGGACCAACGAACCATTCTTTGCAAGGGAGTGCGGCAGAATTGCATGCTGCTTTACGCTTAACGGATGGCTTTGATTTGGATCAGATGGTTTCAGAATACCGCGCCCTTCGCGCAAGCGTAATCAAATTGTGGACGGCCAGCAAAACTGTGCTTGATAATTCCGACGTGCAAGATTTAACCCGGTTTAATGAGGCTATAGATCAAGCTTTGACCGAATCCATTTATTATTACACCAAGTCAATTAGTGATTCACGAAATATTTTTTTAGGTATTTTGGGCCATGATCTTCGTACCCCGCTTGGTGCCGCTTCTATGTCTGCCGAGCTTCTTGGGCGTTTAGGGACTTTAAATGAAAAACAAACAGTATTAGCGACCCAGATAACGAATTGCAGTGCCAGAGCCAGTCAAATTGTCTCTGACCTCTTGGAGCTTACACGTGAAGGGTTTGGCTCAGAGTTACCACTGAATAAGAATCTTGTTGATTTAGGAGTTGTCGGCAAAGAATTAGTGGAGGAGCTACAAGCATTTTCCAGTCGCAATATTGTTCTGAAGCTCACAGGCGATACTAAGGGAAAATGGGATAAATCCCGAATGGGACAAGTTTTTTCCAATCTCATCGGAAATGCGGTCCAATACAGCACGCCGGGTAGTCCTATTACATTATCGATAAAAGGCAATCCCGAAAATGTCTCTATAGAAGTGCATAATATTGGTCAGCCTATTGCTACGGAAAAGCTAAACAGGCTTTTTGATCCTCTTAAAAGGGGATTGATTAAACCGGGACAAAGCCATTCCCAAAATCTGGGGTTAGGTCTTTATATTATCAAAAGAATTGTCGAGGCCCATGATGGGATAATCTCAATCGTTTCTAACGAAAAAGACGGTACGACCTTTATTGTTGAATTACCGCGCTAAGTTATCTTCCTGCATTTTCTCATTACGTTCCTTAGCCCGTGCCTTGGCATAAGCCATAAAGCATTCGTTAGGGTGCGCCAGGGGCTCAATTCCTTTCAATGGCGTCATTTTCCCCTGTTTTCGAACCCGACCACCCTTAGGAATTTGCTTGAAATCCGGGTCCTCAATCATTAAACATACAGCATTCCGCGCAGAGTGGGCGGTTAGCTCAGCGGTAGAGCACTTGCTCGACACGCAAGGGGTCGTAGGTTCAATCCCTATACCGCCCACCATTTTACTCTTCATTGTGATCAGGCAGCCCGTATCTGGCCGAGGAAGGTTTCGACTTCCGAGCGCATCGACTGGGATTCATGCGCGAGACGCCGCGACGAGTATGGGAATCATCACCACAAGCAATATCGCGTGCGCGATTTTCATGTTCTTCAGGATTTTTCCCATTATTTTTCTTTCCCACATTTCAGGCCCAACGGAAATGTCGCTTCGCGGCATTTTGCCGAAAATTACGCAGAGAAAATGAACTTTAAGAGTAGCATGCCGCTGTAATGGGGGCAATTCATGCGCTCGCTTCATGCTTGGTTTGCATGGCCTTCAGGATTTCATAACTAAAAGATAGGCTGGACACGAAGAAGCGTCACGCCGCCTGCCGATGTTCGGAGCAGTTGATACGAAGGTCCGGAATGGCAAGATCTGTTTCCATGAGGCGGCAATATTTCCGACCGTCGCTTTTTTGCTCGAAGTGGCGGCAGGTCATACACATGCGTGCAGGGGGGACAAGACCCTGGGCCTGCATGACTTTGAGCAGATTCAGCAATGCTTCCCAGAGCGCATGTTTTTGCGTTTCGTCCATTCCGCTCACCGATTGCAGGAAGGGTGCAGCATAGACAGAAAGAAGCGCGGCTTCTTTTTCGCCTGCGGCGGTCAGAGCGATGCGATGGCTGCGGCGATCGTTTTTGTCGGGCTGTTTTTTGACGAGTTTTTTTGCACGCAGCGACGCGACCGAGTCGCTGATCGTGGCTTTGGAGACGCGTAATTGCATTGCCAGGAGGGAGACGGGCTGCGGCCCGTTATCGCGGAGGTAGTGGAGGGCCTGCGCGTGAAGAGGCGAGAGATTTTGTTGCTGCACGGCTTTTTGCAGCGACGATTTTGTCGCGACATGCATTCGCTCCAGCGCCGATAATATTTTTTCTTCTATGTTTTCTACGTTGCGCATATCCGGGAAAACCGGGCGTGAGGAAGATTGTCGCTCACGCCCGTCTTTCATTCTAAAGTTTTTTCACGTCATCGAGGCTGGCGCCGAAATTGATGTGAAGAACGTCGCCGTCTATCACGAGAGCGGGAACGGACTTGACGCCTGCGCGCTCTGCCTCGGAGATGCGGCCCTTCGCGTTGCCAAAATGCACGATTTCAAGATTGTACCTGTCTTTGTCGATCATATTGAGGACTTTTTGCTCCGCCGAAACGCAGACGGGACAACCGGCGTGGTAAAATACAGCTTTTGCAGACATTCGTTTTCTCCTTAAAATACAGTTAGGACTCCTAACCATATAGGCCGGTGCTCCCGACCTGTCAACCGTGGCGAAATGCGCAGTTTTTCAGGCTTTGCGGTTTAATTTCCGGCTATTTCATGTCACAATCATTACAAATAGATTTACCGATTTTATGGGATTTTGATGGCTATCCGGCACGATTTACCGCTCGTCACCACGCTTGCCATAGGCATGAGCGCCGCGTTTGTGTGCGGGCTGATTGCATCGAAACTCCGGATTCCGCCGATCGTCGGTTACCTGATCGCGGGCATCATGGTCGGGCCCTATACGCCGGGCTTCCATGTGGACGCCGCCATCGCCGAGGAGTTGTCGGAGATCGGCATCGTTCTCCTCATGTTCGGCGTCGGTCTTCATTTTTCGCTGAACGATTTCATGGAGGTGAAAAAAATCGCGCTGACCGGTGCGCTGTCGCAGATCGTCATCGTGACGACGCTGGGGGCCGGGATTTCGCATTTATGGGGCTGGCCGTGGGAGAGCAGCATCCTGTTCGGCCTGTCGCTTTCGGTCGCCTCGACGGTCGTGTTGCTTCGCGCTTTTGAAGAACGAAATCTTGTGCAGACGATGCACGGGCATATCGCCATAGGCTGGCTGGTGGTCGAGGATCTCGCGATGGTCCTCGCGCTCGTTCTTATCCCGGCGCTGGCACAGCAAAGTGAAGGCGTGGTTATGGCGGAGTCGCCGCTGCAGCAGCTTTTCATAGCGCTCGGCAAGATCGGGCTGTTTATCATCATCATGCTTGTCGCGGGCAAGCGCATCCTGCCGTGGCTGCTGACGGCGGTGAACAAGACACGTTCCCGGGAATTATTCACGCTGGCGGTGTTCGCTATGGCGATCGGGGTTGCGTTCAGTGCCTCGAAGTTTTTTGGCGTGTCATTTGCGCTGGGCGCGTTTTTCGCCGGTATGATGATCCGCGAATCCGACATGAACCATGAAGTCGCGAACCGCGCGCTGCCGTTCCAGGATGCCTTCGCCGTTCTGTTTTTCGTCTCCATCGGCATGCTGTTCAACCCGCAGATCCTGTTCGAGCAGCCGCTGCATGTGCTGACGGTGATAGCGATCATCATGGCAGGAAACTTCCTGGTTTCATTTTCCATCGTTATGCTGTTCGGGTACCAGCTCAAGACGGCGCTGCTGGTGTCTTCGGGCCTTGCGCAGATCGGCGAATTTTCGTTTATCCTTGTCACGGTGGGGTTGGCTTACGGCCTGCTGCCCGAGGATGGGCGCGATTTAATTCTCGCGGGCGCGATGGCTTCGATCGCGCTGAACCCGGTCGCGTTTTTTATTTCGCGCAGGCTGTATGAATTCGCCGAGCGCACGCCGAGATTATCCAGTTTATTCAATATGCGCGGCGACAGTCTCGCCTTCCTGCGCTCGGATGAAAAATACGTGTTGAAGGACCTAGTCATTCTCGCGGGTCATGGCCGCGTGGGCCGCCAGATTTCAAAGAACATCCACGATTCACACATCGACCTAGTGGTGATCGACAATAACCGCGAGCGGGTGGAAGCGTTGCGCGAAAACGGTTTTCACGCGATTGCGGGCGATGCGAGCCAGCAGGAAACGCTGAAAGAGGCCGCAATTCACAAGGCTGTCGCGCTGGTGGTGTCGGTGCCCGACCCGTTCGAGGCGCGGCGCATTGTTGAATCGGCGCGCGCGTTAAAACCATCCTTGAAAATTCTCGTGCGTGCGCACAACGAAGAAGAGCGGAATTATTTCATCAGCCAGAATGTCGACCTGACGACCACGGGGCCACGCGCCATCGGGCAGATGATGGCGCATTATCTAAACGATATGCGTGTGAAAAAGCCGCCGGGTTAGGCACGCCTTAATTATCGTCTTTTGGGCTGCAAATTGCGCTTTTCTGCGCTTCCGTTTCTCAAATACCACAACGTATTCTGCTATACGGTTCTCGAAAACCGCAATTTTCGCTGTAAAATCCTTCAATTGAAGGCGAGCCTTTAATTTTTTAGACGTTGCCTTCAATCCATTCGGAAAGCTGCGCCTTAGGCATGCCGCCGACGCGCGTATCGACGACCTGGCCGCCCTTGAAGATCATGAGCGTGGGGATGCCGCGCACGCCGTATTTCGTCGGCGCCTCGGGCGCCTGGTCGATATTGACCTTCACCACCTTCACCTTACCCTGAAGTTCGCTCGCGATCTGGTCGATCACGGGAGAGAGGATTTTGCACGGGCCGCACCATTCCGCCCAGAAATCAACGAGCACGGGCCCATCGGCTTTCAGCACTTCGGCGTCGAAATTCGTATCGGTAACGGCAATGCTCATGTGGTCTACTCCCCTCGTGAATCTCAGATATTAACTATGGTGTCTGACGCGCCCGGGTCAAGTGGGCGGCAGGGGCATCAGAAGGGGCCCGTCGGTCCAGAGCAGGGCACAAGAGATTGTTCTGCCTGGATAAATCCGCGCGAGGATGGCGGCATAGGCATCCATCTGGGTGCGGTAAATGGCGGGGACATCTTCAGGGCGCGTTGGCGGCGGGCGGTTGGTTTTGAAATCGACAACGAGGATTTCGGTGTCCGTTACAAGGAGGCGATCGACCTGCCCGCTGACGGTGCGGCCATCCTCCAGCACACCCGCGAGCGGAACCTCGGCGACAGAGCCGGGACCGAATACGGCGGCGAAATCCGGGTGCGATAAAACCGTGAGCGTTTCCTGTGTGATGGAACCCCGGATGTCCGTGGGAAGATCAGCGGCGAAACGGTCGAGGAAATTTTTGGCAGCGATTTCGCGTTTTGCATCTGGAATGTTGGGGAGAAATTCAAGCAGCTTGTGTGTGAGCGTGCCGCGGCGGAAGCGGTGTTTTCTTTCCAGCTGCAGCGGTGAATTGAAGGCGGGCTCAAATTCTTCGGCGCGCGAGGGGCGCAGAAGCGGCGCGGGCGGCGGCTCGGCCCGTGGTTTTTCAAACAGCCATAACGGCGGGGCTTCCGTATTTTGCGCCTGCGCAGTTTCGCGGTCGGGGCGATCGGGTTTTTTGCCGGGGAGCTGCGGGTTTTCAAGGCGGAGTGTAGCGTCGGCCTGCAATTCTGTTTCACCGAGAGATTCCAGCCCGGCGCGCAGCGCGAAGAACCACGACTCGGGCGCGGGGTTCGATTTGCCCGAGCAGCCCGCGAGATAGAGCCTGTCCTCGGCGCGGGTCATGGCGACATATAAAAGCCGACGGGTTTCTTTATCCTGCTCAGTCTGCACGGCGGCGAGGGCGGCAGCGTGCTCGGTGAATGTCTCGCCCGCGCGCGGCGACCAGAGCGGCACCCTGAGCCCGGTTTTCTCCGGCCAGAGAAGGCGGCGGTCGGCCTTGCCGCGCGGCGCCCGCGAATGCACGGTATCGGGCAGGATGACGATAGGCGCCTGCAGACCTTTCGCGCCGTGAATGGTCATGAGGCGGACGAAGTCGCCGCTTTCCTCCATGTCGCGTTTGATCTCGGCATGACCGCGAAGCTGGCGGTGAAGGAAAGTCTGGAGGGCGGGTGGAAATGCGGATTCGAAATCGAGTGCGGCATTCAGCAATTCATCGAGCGGGTCCATGATGTCGCGGCCCAGGCGTTTTTGCATGGCGCGCAGGCCGCTGCGTTCATCCGCCGGGCAGGGGCTTTGCAGGATGAAGGTGAAGAAATCGAACGGACCGAGCGCGGCGTTCGTCAGCAGGCGGGAGAGATAGGCGGTAATTTCCGCGTACCCGCTTTTCCGCAGCGCGTCCCATAATTTTCCGGGACGCGGGTGCGCGAGATCGAACAGCGCGTCCTCGTTCATGCCGATGAGGGGAGATTTCAGCAGGCAGGCGAGGTTGAGATCGTCCAGTGGCTGCAGCGCGAATTCGGCGCAGCAGAGCAGGTCCTGAACGGAAATCTGTTCGTTGAGGATCATGCGGTCGGCGCCGCTGACGGGAACTTTTTCGTCCTTGAGGGCTTTCGCGACATGGCGGAACAGCGCGTTGCGCGTGCGGAATAAAATCATGACGTCACCCGCGCGAATGCGTCGTCCGCGCGCGGGCAGGATTGCATTCTGGTCATCCAGCCAGCCGCGCACGGTTTTGGCAATGTGGGCGGCGAGCCGAGCCGCGCCGTCCTTGCCTTCGGTGACATCGATCGGCGGCGTCCACGGTAAAATCTCATCGGCTTCCGGCGTTTCGAAGATCGGCCATAGTTCGACAAGGCCGCCCTGGCCGTGGCGGTGCGAGCTGTGCGTGACGGCCGCGCCGGAGACACCGTCCTGCATGGCGGGCGGGGCGAACACGGCGTCGACGACCTGCAGCACGGATTTGACCGAGCGGAACGAAACGGTCAGGGGCACATCGTCCCAGTTTTTTTCTGCGCCCCTGATTTTTTTCTCCAGCCAGTCACGGGTGCTGTGAAATTCACCGGGTGCGGCGCGCTGGAAGCTGTAGATGGATTGTTTCTCGTCGCCGACGACGAAGATTGTACGCTCGGTTTCGGATACGCCGATGCCGGCGGTGAATTCGCCCGTCAGCGCCTTGACCACGCGCCATTGCTCGGGGTTTGTGTCCTGCGCCTCATCGACGAGGATATGGTCGATGCCGCCGTCGAGTTTGTAGAGAACCCACGCGGCGCGGCTCTCCAGCAGCGTGCAGGTCAGGAAGATGAGGTCGTCGAAATCGAGGGCGGCGCGGGCGAATTTCAATGACTGATATTCCGCGACGACAGAAGCACCGAGGATAAAAAGATCGCGGGTCAGCAGCGCGCAATGCGCGGCGTTCATGCGGTCGACGAGGCGGGCGAGGCGTTCGGATTCCCCGCGCAGCACCGGGATACAGTCAGGGAATTTCTGCCCGATCGATTTCGTCGGGAAGTCCTTGATGCGGGCTGTGCCCTTGTCGGTCAGGAAGATTTTTTTCCAGGATTCAAATCCGGCGGCACGGGTTTCCTTCGTGTCCAGCCATAGCTGCATGGCGGCGGACCAAGCGGGTTCGGATTTGCCAGCGCTGGATGCCAGCGCCTTGCAGGCGGCGTGCAAGCCGGGCTCGTCGAAGGTGTCGGAATGGCATGCGTCCTTTAGCATGTCAGCGGGCTCGCGGCCCGGGGGGAGATCGAGGTCATCGCACAGTTTTTTGTACACACCTTCCGGCCCGCCGAATTCGGTCATAATCCGCTCGAACTGGCTGCGTTCCCCGGCGATGTTGCGGACGAGCTCTAAAAACTGGCTTTCATCGGCTGCGCCCGCGACACGGTCCAGCGCGTGGCCCAGAATTGATTGTTTATCATTCTCGGCATTGTTCAGGACCGTGCGGCAGGCCTGTTCCAACAGTGCGTCGGCGTCGGTTTCCTGCAGCGGGCGGAAATGGGGCGGTATGCCTGCCTCGAGGGGAAAGCGCCCGAGCACCGACTGGCAGAAGGAATGGATGGTCAGAATCTTTATGCCGCCGGGCGCGTCGGCGACGCGCGCGAACAGGCGACGCGCGGCGGCGATATCGGCCTGCGCGGGTTCGCGTCCTAAAAGACCGGCAAGCTGCGCGCGCAGCGAATTTTCTTTTTTCGGATGGTCGAGGTCCATCACCGCCCAGCCGGCGAGGATGCCGCCGAGGCGCAGCGCCATCTCGCCCGCGCCCGCCTTGGTATAGGTGAGGCAGAGAATCTTTGGCGGTTCGGCGCCGGGGCGACCGTCCGCGCCGGGCAGGAGCAGGCGCAGCACGCGGTCGGTTAAAACTTTTGTCTTGCCGGTTCCGGCGGAGGCCGTCACCCAGACGGAATAATCGGGGCGTGAGGCCAGACCCTGCTGTACATCGGGATCGGGTCCGCGCACCGTTTCCGGTGCGGGCTGTTTGCGAACTGTGCGGGCGTCGGCGCGGGTCATGCGGCCTCCGTTCCGGCGTCATCATCGCCGAGCGCCGACCATTCGGCGATGCGGGCGAGGTGGACGTAATCGTTGAAGCGCGGTGCATCGGCGGGGCGCGGGACGCTGTAATAAGGGGTTTTTTCATCATCAAAGACGGAGATAAAACGGCGGAGGCCGGATTCAGCGTCATCGATAACTTTGCCGAGATCGTTTTTCGTCGCCGTCACCTTGCCGGGCGGAGAGCCGCCGCTGAGGACCCAGTACTGGAGCGAAAGGGGCTGGAGCGGGCTCACGGATTCGAAGCCGCCCCTGACGAGAATGAGGCCCTCGAGGGAAAGCTGCGGCCTGTGTCCATCAGTAATGTCGCCGGGGCTGAACTGGCCGCCCGATTTGTAATCGATGACCGCGCCGCCGCCGGGCATTGAATCGATGCGGTCGGCCCGCGCCGTAAGGAGGAATTCGCCGCCTTTCGCCTGGATGGAGACACGGCCCGGGATTTCGGCCGCGAGGGGTGATGCGCCGGAGCCGCGCCAGTCTTTTTCATGCTGCGCCAGCCAGTGCGCGGCCTTTTCAAAGCGCCGCCGCCAGAAGCTCCAGGCGGCAGGGTCGTCGCGGCGGGCAGTGATTTCTTGTGTGGCGAGGGTGGTCAGGATTGCTGTGGCGTCGGTCGGGATTTTGCCGGGCACTTTTGCTGCAAAATTTTTCATGACCGTGTGCAGCATATTGCCGCGCTCGGCGGCGTCAATTTCCTTGCCGAGCGGATCGAGTTTGCGAAGGCGCAGCACAAATTCCGCGTAAATGCCGTAAGGATCCTGCCGCCATTTCTCGATGCGGGTGACCGATAATTTGCGCGGGCGGGCGGCGAGAGGCGGGCGGGGTTCAGGCCTGCGCAGTGGTGTTGGGGGACCGGGGGGTTCGTCGAGAGCCACCGCCCAGCGAACGGGTTTGGGGTCTTTCACAGTGTCGATGGAAATGGCGGCGGCCTGCAGCACGGCCTCAAGCCGCTGGAGCCAGCGGGCGGGAACGGTGGGTGCGTTGTCCTGCCGCAGCGAGCGGGAGAGGACGACCTCGAGCGCGCAGAAACCCTGGACGAAATCGTGGGCGGCAAGACCGACCTGGCGCTCGGGCGGCGGCAGGCCGAATTCGCTGCGCATGGGCCGCGACATCCACGGGTCATGGCCGGGATCGGGCGGCCAGGTTTTCTCGTTCAGCCCCGCCATGATGACGAGGTCGGCATCGGTCATCCGGGCTTCGAGCTGGCCGAGGATGCGAAGGCGAGGCCGCGTACCCCGCACCGGGCGGACAGTGACGCCGCCCATCAGGGCATTCAGAATTCCGGCATAGGTTGCCAAGCTTATATCAGGGAAATCATCGGCATATTCTAGGAGCTCGGCGAAAAAGGCGGCGGCCTGTTCGCCGTCTTGTCCCTGCCAAGGGGTTTCGGACGTATAAGCAAGCGCCTCCAGCGCCGCGACGTGGGCTTCGGTGATTTCCCTTAATTTACGGGGCTTTTCCGGGGATGAACCATCTGTGAACCAGGCCAAGGCCGGTTCAATGACGCGCATGATTCCCTCCTTATCCCGCTCCAAAAGCCCCTTTAGACCCGGTACCGGGGCTGGCCCGCGCAATTCAAGGTCGAGGCCATGGATATTCTCAAGCCTGCAGAAGGGATGTTTGAGAAGGGCAAGCGCCGGGATCGGGGCGAAATTGTTTGAAGCTGCCTCGGCCATCAAGCGCACCCAGCTCCCGGCCCGGGTCTCGCCCAGTTTGCGCCCGGCTGAGTCGTCGATCTCTATGCCCCAGCGGCGACAGGCAGCGGTCACGCGTCGGGCGAGGGCGCGGCGCGGCGTGACGAGGGCGGCTGTGCGCCCCGGCGTTTCAAGCACACCACGCAGCAAAACAGCGATGGCGGCGGCTTCCTCGTGTTCCGTGGTGCAAGTCAAAATATTAATATTTTTCAATACTTTATTGATTTTTTGCTGCGCTGTTTTGTCGCCGCGCAGGGTCTGCATCCAGTGCTCGGTGGTTTCGGCGGGGCGCATGATTTCCCCGGCCAGCCAACGTCGTTCGGCCTGTTTATCCGTGCTACAGCCCGGCCAGAGCCCGACTTTGCTGCGCGATGTTTCAAGGATTTCCAGCAGCGATTTCATGGCATGCTGTGGGTGGGTTTCGCCAAGGTAATCCCAGCTTTCCTTATCCATTCCAGTGTCGAGGCCGGGCAGCACGACCCTTCCCTGCGGGAGCGCAGCAATGACCTTCAGCAGGCTCGCGGTGGCGGGAATGGTGCCGGTGGTGCCTGCAGCAATGATGGGCGTCTGCGGCGGCGATTCCCGCCAGTGCCGCGCCAGTGCCTGCAGCAAACGGTTGCGCCGGTCAGCCGCTTCGATGGCCCCTTCGGTGGCCAGGATACCAGGCCAGTTATTACCGAGGATGTCGAGGAATTCCAACGTGACCTGCCAGTGCTCCGCGAGCTTCTCGGCGCTGACGAGGGAGGGGAGTTTGCCGAGGTCGAGGTTCTCGGTGTGGACATGGTCCATGAGGCGACCGAGCGCATCGGCGAGCAGGAGGGCCTGATCGAAATTCCGGGCGTATTCCGGTAGCCGGGCGACCAGCTTTGCCAGCAGCACCTGGCGTTTCAGGCGCGGCAAGGCGGGAGGGATATCCAGCCAGTCCGGTGGGGTGTTTTCAGCGCCCAGGGCGGCGAGCGAAAGCTCTTCCTCGTCGATATCGCCAAGCGCGTGCATGCGCGGCAGGAGGAGGGGTTTGCCCCCGCTTTCGTCCAGAAATGCTTCGTGCAGAACCCGGACGGCGCGGCGGGTGGGGAGGATAACGCGGTAGGTTGCGAGCGCCTCGGGGCGGCCTTCGGACTCGCGGATCAATTGTGCAGAAAGTGCGCGCGCAAACGCTGTTCCCGCGGGAATATTGTAGATTCCGGGCGTTATTTTTGCTGCGCTCATGCTGCGGTTTTATCCATGGCGGCGTTCACGGCGTCGAGGTCGGAAGGGGTGCTGAGGTGGTGCCAGTCGCCCTTGTGCTCCAGCGCGAAAAGTCGCCCGGCGCTTTCGGCTTTGTCGAGCAGGGTGAGATAGGAGAAGGGACCTTGGGGTGCGGCATCGAAAATGCGGGGGTGGTTGATGCGCATGCTGGTGAACATATGGGTACCGGTCTGGGTATGGGAACGTACTGCGCGGCCGCCCGTCCGGATGTCATAATCACCGACGCCCTTGGTCAGTTTCATGGATGAAACCGGCTGCAGCAAAACCAGGATATCCATGGAGGCAGGGTCCCATGCGGCGGCGAGCGCGGGCAGGGCCGGGGTACCCGGGGCATCGGTCCAGAGGCCGTCGCCGGCGAGGACGAAGAAGGGTTCGCCACTGAAATGCTGCAGGGCGTTTTTGATGCCGCCGCCGGTATCCAGCAATTCGGATTCATGGGAGATGGTGATGCGGGGGCGGTCACGGTCCTTGAGGTGATCCGTGATTTGTTGCGCCATGTGGTGGCTGTTGATGACGGCATCCCGTACCCCGGCTTGTTCAAGCCCGTCCAGCGAACGGTCCAGCAGGGTGTGGCCGCCGGCCTTCAGGAGGGGCTTAGGTACCCGATCAGTGAGCGGGCGCATGCGGGTGCCGAGACCCGCGGCAAGTATAAAAGCTTTATCCGGCGCAGCCATGCATCAGGCTCCTTTGCGATCGGTCACGTGAATCAGTCTTGAACCGGGTTTATTCTCGACAGGCGCAAGCCGGATGTCCAGCCGGACGCCGCGAAGCAGCGAGTCTATTCGTTCCGGCCATTCGACAAGGACGATTCCACCACTTAAAGCATCCTCCCAGCCAAGCTCGTAAATCTCTTCGGGCGCTTTTAAACGGTAAAGATCGAAATGCCAGAGGGGGGCCTTGGGCGTGTCGTAAGTCTGGACGAGGGTGAAAGTCGGGCTCGGGACCTCGAGATTTTCATCTCCCATAAGCGCGCGGATCAGGGCGCGCGCGAAAACCGTCTTGCCGCCGCCAAGGGGTCCGCGCAGCAAAACGACGTCGCGGGGTTGCAGCAAAGGCGCGATTTTTGCCGCGATTCCCGCAGTTTCAGCTTCGGACCGTGTCTCGACAGGGTTATTTTCAATCATGCGCCGCATCATATTACGCCCCGCAGCCTGTGGCTATGGGGGCGGGAACTTGATAAAATAGAGGAATGAAGCCTGTTCTTGCATTCCTGATCCTTTTTTTTCTTGTTGCGCCCGTGCAGGCGCAGGAGATCGTCTCCGAGCCGATCTGTTTCGGGGTGCGCAACGAAGCGCCCTACAAGATCTACGGCAATTTCGGGACAGATTATTACGTCGCCGAGAACGGCACGAAGGCCCGCCACCGCTCGAATTTCAGGCTGGACGAGCCGGGGTCGGTGGACGAGGAAGGTTATCCGTCCGACCGGGCCGAATTCTGCTCCTACGGGCCGTTTTATCCGGACAGGAAGCTGGAAATCGTGCTGCGGACGCTGGTGCCGATATTCTCGTGCATGACCCGCATCGATCAGGGCGAGATCGTGATCAAGGGGCACAGAAAACCAGAGGGTGGTACGGATACCTGGGCTGAATGTTTTGAATAAGAATTAGTCGCCAGCAATCGCCGGGATTTTCAACGATGTTTTGACAGACGCGGAAGGCAGGATAAGAGTCACTATCGTGCCCTTGCCCTGTTCGCTTTCCAGGTCCACCGTGCCGCCATGAAGCGCGACAATGCTGCGCACGAGCGGAAGGCCAAGACCGGGCCCGGTGCGGGATGATTTTCTCCGGCCGCCACCCGCGCGCTGGAAGGGCTCGAAAATGCGCATACGATCTTCTTTGGCAATACCGAAGCCCGTGTCTTTCACAAAAATCGCGATTCCGTCCTTGCGGCGGGCGGCGCCCAGTACGATCTGCCCACCTGCCGGTGTGAAAGCGATGGCGTTCCGCACGAGGTTAATCACGGCCTGCTGCAGGCGGCGCTCATCGCCTATGACGGTGCCGGTATCGGCGGGGCAATCGAAGGTAATATTGATGTCCTCTTTCCTTGCCCAGCCCTGCACGAGATCGAACACGGATTGCAGCATAGGCCCGACCTTCAGTTCGGCGCGGGTGAGTTTCATATAGCCGGCCTCCAGCGTCGAGAGGTCGAGAATATCGTTGATCAGGCCGAGGAGGCGTTCGCTGGCTTCTTTGATGTCGCGCGTGTATTCGCGCTGGCGGTCGTTCAGGGGGCCGAAATATTGCTGCTCGAGGATTTCGTTGAAGCCCATGATGGCGTTCAGCGGCGTGCGAAGCTGGTATGACACGTTGGCGAGGAAATCGAGCTTCAATTGCTCAGCGGCTTCGAGCGCGGCGTTTTTCTCGCGCAGGGCGTTTTCAACGCGCATCTTGTCGGTGACATCGGTGTAGGTGATCAGCACGCCGCCGTCGGGCAGCGGCACGGTCACGAAATCGACCAGAGCGCCGTCACCTCTTGTGAGCCTTCCTTCATGCATCAGGCGGTCGAGGCCGCTGGCGATCAGCTCCTCGCGGCGGGTGGGCCATTCGTCGTTCTGGAAGCAGTGCCGCATTTTATCGACGATCTTCGTGATATGCGGCTCGCCTTCCAGGTCCTCCGGATGCAGGCCCCACAGACGGCCATAGGCCGGGTTGGAGAGTTTCAGACGCCCGTCGCCGCCGAACACAGCAACGGCCTCGGCAAGGTTATCGAGCGTTTCCTTCTGCACGGCGATCAGGATGTTGTAAGAGGATTCAAGCTGCAGGCGCGAGGTCACGTCTTCGAACGTCATCATCAGGCCGCCGAGTGAATGCGGCACGACCAGCAGGCGGACAGTGGAACCATCGGGCAGGTGCAGCATGTCTTCGTAGGGGCCGATCAGGCCGGTGAACATGCTGATCCAGCTTTGCTTGAAGCGTTTGAAGTCGGCCTGTTCGGGCAGGCGGCGCGTCTGGCGCAGCTTTTCCATGATGTCGCCGAGTTTCGGGCCCGTATTGAGCCATTGATCCTCAAGGCCCCAGAGTTGTGAGAAGGCGGAGTTGTAGAATTCGAGCTTTTCATCGGCGCCGTAAATGGCAATGGCGCTGCGCAGGTGTTCCAGTAGCTCCTTGGTCGAGGACTGGTAGCGCTTCATGTTGGTTTCTAATTCTTCCTCGCGCGTGATGTTGAACGCGATACCGAGCGTGACCTGCAACGGGGCGAGGGGAATTTCCGAGATGCGCATCAGGATACGCGCGCCCTTCACAACTGCGTGCGCGGTGGTTTCCAGGGTTTTTCCAGCCTTCAGCGCGGCGGCGGCGAGGGTTTTGCCGGGGGCGAGCTCGTCGCGGCTGGCGGTTTTTTTCTTGAGCGCCTGCGCTGCGATTTCCTTCTGGTCCTTGAGCACGGTTTCGACGGTGGTGTTCAAGAAGTCGGCGTAGGTCGTGTTGCACCAGATGATTTTCTGGTCCTGGTCGCGCAGCCAGAGAGGCCTTGGAATGGCGTTCATCGCGGCACGGGATTTCACCAGTTCGCTTTCATGGGCGTGCATGGCGGAGGCGGGCGGTACGCCTTGCGCGGGCGCGGCGCCTTCGGCGGTTTCAATCCATAATACGTTGAATACGTGTTTGTTCGACGGGCCCGCCCCGCGCGCGCCGGAAATCCGCAGGGATTTCGCGCCGTCATGCGTGTGGGTATTGATTGAAAAGCGCGCGCCGCTGCGGCGCAGGCGGTCCATGAGGCCCTCGAGCGCGGCGGCGTCGCCGGGGCCCAGGCGTGACTGGATATCGGCAAGGCTGCGGATGGATTCGGCGCCGAGAAGCTTGGTCAGGCCAGGGCTGGCGATTACCTCGCCACGCTCGGACCAGCCGCAATATTCACCGGGGAAAGCCGAAACAAAGGCCTCAAGCCGCGCGGCGTCATTGGCTTGCGCGCTGCCGCCGGCCAGTTTTTTCAGGAAAGAGGGTTTATTGCCGTTCTTCACATAGAGAGTCTAGGAAGAGCCGTGGCAAAGAACAAGAGCGGAATTCAAGAGCGTTCAAAAAGCCAAAGGTTGGGGATGATCGGGCTTCTCCTCGTGACCGTAAGGTGGCTGCGGAGCAGGGAGGAGCTTTTCGTCAACCAGCTTTTTGATAGTCTTATCCCAGAAATTCCCTATTTCCGGGGATTCAGAGGACATGTTCAGTAAAGTATTGCGTGTGATGTAGAGCTGCTTGGCTTTATGTTGCGTTTTCTTTTCCGGGGGCCAGAATTTCATGTCTCCACTTTCTTCGAGAAGATAATCGTAAGGCTCCATTGTCAAATATTTCACGATACTGCTGCCGGGCTCGATTTTTCCGTCCTGGATGGCTTGAAGATAAGACAATGCGATTTCGTAACATTCGCGTTTGTATATATCCCATTCTGTGCGTTCGCCTGGTATGGTGCGCTTGGGATCCATGTTGTGTTTAAGATCCTGGATCTTGACGCGACCGGCGCGCAGGCTGCGACCCAGATTCCGGATATAATCTAGGTAGGGTGTTTTTTTCTTGTCATGCTTGAGTAGTACAATGTCAGCCACCACATCCTTCGGGAAGCCAATATCCAGAAGAAATTTGGCAGTAAGATTGGAGTTCTCCAGAACATCGTGCAGCAGAGCAATCTGTTTTTCGTAGAAATCGCGAAGTTTTGAAGCGATATGTCGAGGGTGGGTGATGTAGGGCGTTTCATCAACCTTGATGAGTTGTCCTTTGTGCGCCGCATGCGCAATCATGTTGGCGACGCTCAGAAATATTTGAGCTTCCAGATCGGCTCTTTTTTCAGACCAAAGACGGGGAAAGTATTTTGCTCTCAACGCAAAAATGTGACTTTTTGCGTCTAATTTCAGCTTTGCCTGGGCCGCGCGACCAAAAAAATTTAGGCCCTTTTTTCGAGGGATTTTTTCCGAATTTTTCTGAAAATCATTTTGCAACTCATCGTTGGCCATGGCGGGTATTTTGTAGCATAAGCAGTCTATATATGTAAATAAAATTACGTATATTAGATTTTTCTTATAATATTACAGTTCTTTTCCCATGCAGGAATATGCGTCTTTCCGCATATAGCTGGAGGGCACGCGCAAGAACGCGGGCCTCGGTGTCACGGCCCAGAGCCTGCATTTTTTGCGGTGTGAAGGCGTGGTTAACATGCACGGTTTCCTGCTCGATGATCGGGCCTTCGTCGAGATCGGCGGTGGCAAAATGCGCCGTTGCACCGATGATCTTGACGCCCCTTTCATACGCCTGGTGGTAGGGTTTTGCTCCCTTGAAGCCGGGCAAAAATGAATGGTGGATGTTGATGACGCGGCCTGGGTACTTGGCGCATAGATCGGCCGAGAGAATCTGCATGTAGCGCGCGAGGACGATAAGCTCGGCGCCAGTCGATTCGGCGAGCTCCACGATTTTCTTCTCCTGCGAGGATTTCGACATTTCATCGGCGGGCAGGTAGTGAAAGGGAATTCCACGATCCTCGACCAGCTTGCGGTGCATGTCGTGGTTGGCGGCGACAGCGGTAATTTCAATCGGTAAATGTTTCGTGCGCCAGCGGTAGAGCAGATCGTTCAGGCAGTGATCTTCCTTCGAGACGAGGACCAGTGTGCGCACGGGCTCGTCCAGCCTATCAATATGCCAGGTCATAGAAAAACCGGTCGCAATTTTTTTAAATGCGCCCGCGAATTTTTCCCCCGAATTGTCTTTCAGCGGCGCGTAAACGACGCGCATGAAGAAATGGCCGGAGAACGGGTCGTGGAACTGCGAGGATTCTTCGATGTTGCATTCCGCGTCGCTCAGCGCGCCTGCGACCGCGGCGACGATGCCGGGCTGGTCGAGACAGTTGAGGCGCAGGACAAACATGGTTTCCGCTCGAAAATGTTATAGGTTAATCCCTAACAGGAGTTGTAAAGCCATGAATACAAACAATCAAGTAACGTATAACGAGGCTCAAAAACGCTATGAAATGGCGGTTGAGGGCCATACCGTTTATGCCAATGTCCGCAAGGAAAAAGACGTTCTTTATATCGATTACGTTTACGCGCCGCCGGAGTTGCGGGGGACAGGCGCGGCGGGGAGATTCATGGATGAACTGATGAAAGTTGTGCGCGCGGAGAATATGAAAGCGGTGCCAATATGCGGCTATGCGGCAAGCTGGCTTACCCGCCATTCGGAATATAACGATCTTGTGACCCAGAATTGATTTTATTGCGGCTCAGGAGGAGTTAGATTTGCCGGTATCTCCAGCCGTTCTTTCTGTGATGAAAATTGATTGAGCAATTCATTCACAATCTCCGGATCTTTTGAATATTCCGGCGTTTTCTTTAGAAAGTCGACGATGGACGTTCCGGGCTGAATTTCGCCTTTCTTGAGGGCGACCAGATAAAAATAAGAAATGTTGTAAACGGGGCGTTTTGCGACCTGATATTCGTTTTCATAGATATGCGGGTAACGGGTGTTCATCGAATTATGTTCGAGATCATTGATTTTGTTGTCGATCGCATCATATTCGCAGTCCTGGAAAGAATTTCCGCAGCGAACGATGAAATCAAAATAAGGTTCTCCCTTTCTGCTGGTTAGAGCGTCAACAGCTTTGACGATGCGATCCTCGAAGCCTATCTCGCGCAGATCTTCGAGGGTCCAATCGCTGTCTTCAATTACATCATGAAGAATGCCGACGATTTGTTTGCGTGTTGAGCGTGTATCGGTGAAGCCCACATGAATGGGGTGTTCGCTGTAATCTTCGCCGGAGCGCTGCTTTTTGCCGAAAAGCGCGCTCGACATAATGAGCAGGGCAAGAGTGAGGCCCACTTCTGGCGGCGTTTCGCCGTTGCTTGCAGCGCGCAGTTTTTCGGCGGCAAATCGCTGCTTAATCTCTTCTTTGCTAAACATTCAGAGACTATGGCACGGGCTTGTATATATGTAAAATTTTATTTCCAGTAATAATTAGTACCGGTATTCATCTTTCTTGAACGGGCCGGACGGCGAGACGCCGATATAGTGCGCCTGTTCTTTCGAGAGTTTCGAGAGTTTGGCGCCGACTTTTTCAAGGTGCAGCATCGCGACTTTCTCATCCAGTTCTTTCGGCAGAACGTAAACCTTGTTCTCGTATTTGCCTTTGCTGGTCCAAAGCTCGATCTGGGCGAGCGTCTGGTTGGTGAAGGACGCCGACATAACGAATGAAGGATGTCCCGTGCCACAGCCTAGATTCACGAGGCGGCCCTCAGCCAGCAGGATGATACGCTTGCCAGAGGGGAATTCGATCTCGTCGACCTGCGGCTTGATGTTGTTCCATTTCATGTTGCGCAGCGGCTCGACCTGGATTTCGTTGTCGAAGTGGCCGATGTTGCAGACGATGGCGCGGTCTTTCATACCGCGCATATGGTCAACCGTGATGACGTCCTTGTTGCCCGTCGTGGTAACGAAAATGTCGCCGCGCGGAACCGCATCTTCCATGGTGACGACTTCATAACCTTCCATTGCCGCCTGCAATGCGCAGATCGGGTCGATCTCGGTGACGAGAACGCGGGCGCCGGCGCTGCAAAGTGAGTCCGCAGAGCCTTTGCCGACGTCGCCGTAACCGGCAACGACAGCCACTTTGCCGGCCATCATGATGTCGGTGGCGCGGCGGATTGAGTCGACGAGCGATTCGCGGCAGCCGTATTTGTTGTCGAATTTCGACTTCGTTACTGAATCATTTACGTTGATAGCGGGCACTTTCAATGTGCCTTTTTTCGCCATGTCGTGCAGGCGCAGAACGCCCGTGGTGGTTTCTTCGGAAACGCCCTTCACGTCTTTCATCAGGTCGGCATATTGCTCGTGCATGATTTTCGTGAGGTCGCCGCCGTCATCCAAAATCATATTCGGCGTCCAGCCGTCCGGGCCCTTGATCGTCTGATGGATGCACCAGTCATATTCCTCTTCCGTCTCGCCCTTCCATGCGAAAACGGGCGTGCCGCGCGCAGCGATGGCGGCGGCAGCATGATCCTGCGTCGAGAAAATGTTGCAGGAGGACCAGCGCACAGTGGCGCCGAGCGCCTGCAGCGTCTCAATCAGGACGGCGGTCTGGATGGTCATGTGGAGGCAGCCGACAATGCGCGCGCCCTTGAGCGGTTGTTTGCCTTTGTGCTCTTCACGCGTTGCCATCAGGCCCGGCATTTCCGCTTCGGCGAGGTCGATTTCCTTGCGGCCCCATTCGGCCAGGGAAATGTCTTTCACCTTAAAATCTTGATTTTTGTTGGCATTCTGCGCGGCCTGCGGTTTGGCGCTCATCTGAAGCTCTCCTAAAGGGGGTTAAAAAACGCAGGCTTCTTTTGGCATTTAACCCTTGCTGAATCAAGAGAATTAAGGATTTTTTTACCTTTAAAGCGTGATATTATGAGGCTATGGGGCTGAAATTTAACGAACAAAGCGAAAAACCTGAATTCCTGGCGAAGCCGAACCCGCTGGTGCCGCATTCATGGCAGATTTTTCAATTTAAAAACGACAAGGGCGAATATGAGCCCATCGGCGACTATGTCGTGGTCGATACCTCGGAAGACATTGAAATCACTGACAAAAAGATAGCGAACCTGGCGGCCGTGATGAATGGCAGGAAGGGCCTGATCGACTTCACAAATTTGACGGGAAAGCGCGTTTTGTTTAATATAATTCCAGAGACTTCCGGTTCGAACCGTCAAAAAATAGTGTTCAGAACATATGACGGAGCGGGGGTTTCAACTGAAAACGCGGTACTCACGATAGAAAAGGGTGTATTCAATGGCAATTAATCTGAGCGAAACGTTCGCTGCATTTTGCGGCAGCGTCAGCGATCCGAATTTAGGCGCGGTTCCTTCTCCGGAAGTATCGCCGTCCAGACCCGGCTTCCGCCTTTAAGATTTCGCAATATCCCGGTGTTCGATATGGGCGTCATAGCCCATGGTCTTGAGCCATGAGCCGAGCTCACGCGCCGCATAAACCGAGCGGTGCTTGCCGCCCGAGCAACCCACAGCAATCGTCAGATAATTTTTTCCCTCTTCCGCGTAGCGCGGGAGAAGAGGTTTCAGCAGCGTTTTGAAATGTTTCAGGAACGGCGCCCATTGCGTATCTTTCCGGATATAAGCACCGACTTTTTTGTCCATGCCGGTTTTGGATTTGAGCGATTTGACCCAGTGCGGATTTTTCAGGAAGCGCACATCCATGACGATGTCGGCCTCGCGCGGTACGCCGTTTCGGAATGCGAACGACATGAGCGTGACGACAAGCCGCCCGCCCTTGCGCCGGATCACGAAATGGCCCTCGAGGATATGACGGAGATCGTGAACTGAAAGCTCGGATGTATCGATCGTGATATCAGCCATGGTTCTGAGCTTCGCCAGCTTTTTCTGTTCCTTGCGAATCCCGGCGCTGGCTGGCCTGTCCTGCGCCAGCGGGTGGCGTCGGCGGGTTTCGCTGAAACGTTTTTGCAATATAGCCGCGTCGCAGGCGACGAACAGAAGCGTTGCGCCGAGCGCGCGGGTTTTTTCGAGGATCGCGTCGGCAGAGAAACCGCGGCTGCGCGTATCGATGCCGATGGCGACGGGGCGGCCTTTTTTCGTCTCTTTCAGAAGCGGCCTGACAAGCGGCAGGGGGAAATTGTCGAAAACCTCGTAGCCAAAATCCTCGAGACTTTTTAAAACAGCAGTCATGCCTGCGCCGGAGTAGCCGGTGACGATGACAATTTTATTTTCTCCCGATTTTCGCGTCATTACGCCTTGCCCAGGATGACGGTAAAACGCGCGCCGGTTACGCGCAGATCGGGATCTTTGACGTTTTCCGCGAAAATCTGGCCGCCGAGGGCGGTGACGATCTGCTTGCAGATCGAAAGGCCGAGGCCAGAGTGGCGGCCGTAATCTTCGTGCTGCGGGCGCTCGGTGTAGAAGCGGTCGAAAATGGTCTCGAGGCGGTTTTCAGGAATGCCGGGGCCTTCGTCCTCCACCGTCACGATGACGCGCTTTCTGACGGGCGCGATGGTGATATGCACCGTGCCGCCGGGCGGTGAGAATGAAATCGCGTTGGAGAGAAGATTGCTGAAGACCTGCACGATACGCGTCTCAAGGCCCCAGACAAAAGTTTCCTCTTCGCCCATGTCGCTGAGCACAATATTCACGTCGGCCGCCGATGCGCGGACAATGCGGCGGCTGTTGCCGGGTTCGGGCTCACGGTCAAGCGGCGATTTGTGCAGATCGATCAGGCCGTTCAGCGTGCGCCGAAGATCGATGCGCTCGAAGCTTTCGCGCGAAAGTTCGGCATCGAGGCGGGAGGCATTTGAAATGTCGCTGATCAGGCGGTCCATGCGTTCGATGTCGTGGGTTATGATTTCCATCAGCTTCGCGCGGTCCTTGTCTTTCTTGACCACGGATGCGGTCTCGACCGCGCTTTTGAGCGAGGTGAGCGGGTTTTTCATCTCGTGCGCGACGTCGGCGGCGAAACGCTCGATGGAGTCCATCCTGTCCCACAGCGCCTGCGTCATTTCGCGCAGCACGATTGAAAGTTCGCCGATCTCGTCGTTACGGTCGCTGAAATCCGGCACTTCGGTTTCACGTCCCCGGCGCAGGGATTCCGCCGCCGCCGCGAGTTTGCGCAAAGGGCGCGCGATGGTGCCGGAGAGGTAAATCGAAAGCAGGGTGGTGATGAATAATGTAATTAAAAATACTTTAAGAATGTTGATCCAGACATTGCCGATATCTTCCTCGATATCCTGGCCGCCGCGCGCCAGCATGACGGCGCCCAGAAGCGCCCCGTTCTTGTACATGGGCGCGGCAGCGGTGAGGAAGACATGGCCGTCTTCGTCGTGCCAGGCGGAGAGGCTGACGAGGCCGCGCACGGCGTCGGCGGCATCCGGGTGCTGCGCCGCCGTGGTTGCGCCAATGCCGGGATAGAAAGGCAGGACCTGGCGTTCGGGCAGGAACTGGATGATCATGCCGGCCATCTTCTTGAGGACGCGGAGGCTGTAGAACGTCTTGCGTTCGGATTCGATATCGCTGACCTGGCCGGGCTCGTTCACTTCGGGAATGTCGGATGAATCGAGCACCAGCCTGCCGTTCGCGCTGAACAGGTAAATCCGCTGATCCATAGTCTGGCTGAGGCGTTTGACCGTGCGGGCGTAGTTTTCCGTAGGTTCGGCGAGCGCGCTTTCCGGGTTTTCGGACAAAGCGGTGGCGACCAGTTCGACCTCGGTCTTGAATGTATCGAGTTTCGCCTCGATCAGGCTTTTCTGGTAATGGCCGAGATAGAGCGTGCCGATCGCCAGCATCAGCAGTGCGGCGGCGTTGACCGCGATGATGCGAACCGTCAGGCCGGTGATGCGGGGTTCGGGCCCACCCCAGTAAAGGTCGATCAGGTCGTCGAAATACGGACTGCCGGAATGGCGGCGGCCAGGGCGGAACCACCTACTCTTCTTTGTAGCGGTATCCGACTCCGTAGAGGGTTTCGATGTGGTTGAATCCGGGGTCAAGTTCCTTGAATTTCTTTCTGACGCGTTTGATATGCGAATCCACGGTGCGGTCGTCGATGTAAATATTCTCACCATATGCCATGTCGATCAACTGGTCCCTGTTGCGGACATGGCCGGGGCGCACGGCCAAAGCCTTTAAAAGCAGGTATTCCGTAACGGTTAAATTCACCGGCTCGTCTTTCCATGTGCACAAATGGCGGGCATCGTCGAGGCGCAGATGGCCGCGAACGACAAGCTCCGCCGGTTTTTGCGTTTCGGGGGCATCGCCCGTGCCGTGCCTGCGCAGCAAAGTGCGGATGCGCTCGATCAGGAGACGCTGGGAAAACGGCTTTTTGATGTAATCATCCGCACCCATGCGCAGGCCAATGACCTCGTCGACCTCGTCGTCCCTGGAGGTGAGGAAAATAACCGGGATTTTCGATTTTTCACGGAGGCGGGAGAGGACCTCCATCCCGTCCATGCGTGGCATCTTAATGTCCAGCACGACAAGATGCGGCGGGTATTCGAACAGGCCCGCCAGAGCGGCCTCGCCGTCATTATAGGTCTGGACCTCGAAGCCTTCGGCCTCCAGCGCCATGGTGACGGAGGTTAAAATGTTGCGGTCGTCGTCGACTAGGGCGATGGTCGGTGCCATGCGCCATTATCGCTGATCAGGGCCGCTTTTCAAGACATGGCCGGCGAGATAAAGCGATCCCGCGATCAGGATGCGCCCCGGTTCGTTATTCGCGGTTAAATTTTCAATGGCCGCGGTGATATTGCCCTGAGTCGTGGAGTCGAGGCCAGGCAACTGCGATTTCACGCGTTTCAGCATGTTTTGGCCGGTGTGGGCCTGGGGTTCGCCCGGGATATCGACCAGCGTGACGGATGAAAGGTGTTTTTGCAGGATTTCGATAAAGCGTACGGGGTCTTTGCGGCGCATCATGCCGAGGATGAGGTGAAGTTTTTTATCATCATGCTGCACCCATTTTTCGATGTGGGCGGCGAGGGCGTGGGCGGCGTCTTCGTTATGGCCACCGTCCAGCCAGAGCTCCCAGCCGTTCTCCATGCCGAATTCTTTTGTCAGGTCCTGAAGGCGCGCGGGCCAGTGGATTTTTGTGAGCGCGGATTTTAGTGCGTCGGTAGAGACAGGGAACTGGTCCCTGATGATCTCCAGTGCGGCGATTGCAGCCCCGGCATTAGCAATCTGATGTGTGCCCTGCAAATTCGGGCGTGGCAGAATCATTTCCACATCCTTATGCACAAACTTAAACATATCACCCTGGTCATGTGTGAACCATTCCGCGCCGCTGCGTGACAAAGGTGAACCGTTTTGGGCGGCGATCTCCGAAAGGATTTTAACGACGCCCGCGCCCTGCGATTCCGGGTTCTGCGCGGCGATGACGCAGGGCACGCCCGGCTTGATGATGCCGCCTTTTTCTGTGGCGATTTGCTGCAGCGTATCGCCGAGGAATTCCATGTGATCATAAGAAATTGAGCCGATAATGCTGACCAGCGGTTTGTCGATGATGTTTGTGCAGTCCAACCGGCCGCCGAGGCCGACCTCGAGCAGCAAAATGTCGGCAGGGGTGCGGGCGAACGCAGCGAAGGCCAGCGCCGTGGTCAGTTCAAAAAACGTTATGTCCTTGTCGGCGTTATGTTGAAGTGCCTCGTCGACGAGGGATTCCAGAAAATCGTCCGTGATCTGTTCGCCGGCCAGCACGATACGTTCGTTGAACGTGCAAAGGTGCGGCGAGGTGTAGGCGTGGACCTTGTAACCTGCTGATTCCAAGGCTGATCGCAGAGTCGCGACAATAGAACCCTTGCCGTTCGTGCCCGCGACATGAATGACGGGCGGCAGGTTTTTATGCGGATTGCCGAATGCGGCCAGCAGGTCGAGAAAAGGCGGGCGAAAGCCGAGATTGATGGTTTTGCGGCCAAGCGTGTAGATATGCGCGAGTTTTTCCCCGAGCGAGGGAGAAGTGTGCCTGAGGTCGCTGGCGTACATCGGCTTAAGCCCTGCGCTTGGACTTCTTTTTCGCCGTGAGGCGGCCGAGTTTCTTGAGGGAATTGCGCGCAGCGCGAACTTTTTGCTGCGCGTCGGCCGCTGCTTTCGCGCCTTTGCCGGCGGGGGCGGAGACCATGGAGCTTGCCCGGCCATTGGCCCGGGCGTTGCCGCCGCCGCTTTTCTTGCCGTTGCCTGCGCTTTCTGCGCCCGGCATCAGGATATTCAGGATGCGGGAGAGCGTTTCATGCTGGTCCTTGCGGGCGACCACGAGGTCGACCATGCCTTTTTCGCGTAAGTATTCCGCTGTCTGGAAGTCGTCGGGCAATTTTTCCCGCACGGTTTCCTCGATCACGCGGCGGCCAGCAAAACCAATCGTCGCGCCGGGTTCAGCGATATGGATGTCGCCGACCATCGCGAAGGAGGCTGAAACGCCGCCTGTCGTCGGGTCGACGAGGATGACGATGTAGGGCAGGCGCGCTTCCTTGACCATTTCGACGGCGATGATGGTGCGCGGCATCTGGATGAGGGACAGCATGCCTTCCTGCATGCGGGCGCCGCCAGAGGCGGGAATGATGATGAAAGCGGATTTCGTACGCACGGCTTCTTCGGCGGCCATGATGATGGCCTCGCCGACGCCCGCGCCCATGGAGCCGCCCATATAGCTGAAATTGAACGCGGCGACGACAGCATTCCGCCCGCCGATGGTGCCCTTGGCGACGGTGATCGCGTCCTTGAGGCCTGTCGTGTTGCGGGCTTCGCGGATACGGTCGGAATATTTTTTGCGGTCCTTGAATTTGAGCGGGTCTGCGGCGACGTCGGGCAATTCAAGCCGCGTATATTTGCCGCCGTCGAACATGATCGGCAGGCGATCTTTGACCGTCAGGCGCAAATGGTGATTGCAGTGATTGCAAACGTTGAGGTTTTCCTCGAGGTCGCGGCTGAACAGCATGCCGTCGCATTTCGGGCATTTCTGCCAGAGATTGTCGGGAACCTCCCTGGGTTCGACAAGCGAGCGGATTTTGGGACGGATGAAATTAGTCAGCCAGTTCATTTTATTTTTATTACCCTATGGGCCGTTTTTTGCTTTTTAAAAGCCGTTTTGCATTGCAAAACGTTGGGCGGAAACTATCGCCTATGGGCATGGAAAGTCAAGCCCGGCCTAACCGCCAAGGCCCTTGGAAAGACCAGAAACCTGTTTTGAAACAATGACTTGAATGTCTTTGGTATCCTGGTTTCCGGCGATGGTGTTGACGATGGCCGAGCCGACGACGACGGCATCGCCGATTTTGGAAAGGGCTTTGGCATCTTCCGGGGTTTTGATGCCGAAACCGATGGCGATGGGAAGTTTCGTGTGCTTCCTGATCTGCTCGATGTGCGGGCGGATTGTCTCGGGGCTTGCTTTTGCTGCACCCGTGATGCCGGTGACGGAGACGTAATAGAGGAAGCCGCTGGCGTTTTTTACGACCGTGGGAATGCGGTCGTCCTTCGTCGTCGGGGTGAGCAGGCGGATGAAATCGAGGCCGTTCTTTTTTGCCGCGGATTCCAGCTCTTCGCTTTCCTCGGGCGGCAGGTCGACGATGATGAGACCGTCAACGCCAGCCTTGGCCGCATCGACGCAGAATTTATCGTTACCGTATTGCAGGGCCGGGTTCGCATAGCCCATGAGTACAATGGGTGTCGTTGAATTTTCCTGACGGAATTGCTGCACCATTTTCAAGGTTTGCTGCATGGTTGCGCCGGCATTGAGGGCGCGCAAACCGGCGGCCTGGATGACCGGGCCATCGGCCATCGGGTCGGTGAAAGGCATGCCGAGCTCAATGATGTCGGCGCCAGCGCCGGGCAGGGATTTCAGAATCTCCATGCTACGCGCGGCATCGGGATCACCCGCCGTGATGAACGTAATAAGGGCTGGGCGTTTCAGTGCAGCAAATGTTTGCGAGATGCGTGACATCAGAGTTTCACGCCCAGTTTTTCCGCGACGGTGAAAATGTCCTTGTCGCCGCGGCCGCACAAATTCATGACCAATATGTGATCTTTCGGCAGGTCACCCGCGATTTTTACGACATGGGCGAAGGCGTGGCTGGGCTCAAGCGCCGGGATGATGCCCTCAAGCCGCGAGCAAAGCTGGAACGCGATCAGGGCTTCCTGGTCGGTTACCGAGACATAATTCACGCGTTTTTCATCGAACAGCCAGGAATGTTCAGGGCCGATGCCGGGGTAATCGAGGCCTGCGGAAATCGAGTGCGCTTCCTGGATCTGCCCGTCGTCATTTTGCAGAAAATAAGATTTCATCCCATGCAATATACCGGGTTTACCCCCAGACAAACTCGCAGCATGTTGATCCGTATCAACGCCGTGGCCGCCCGCCTCGACGCCGATCATTTTAACGTCGGCATCATCGAGGAACGGGTGGAACAGGCCCATGGCGTTGCTGCCGCCGCCGATGCAGGCGACCAGCGTGTCGGGAAGCCTTCCTTCGCGCTCCATCATCTGTTCGCGGACCTCTTTGCCGATAACCGACTGGAAATCGCGCACCATGGCCGGGTAGGGGTGCGGGCCCGCTACCGTGCCGATCAGATAGAACGTGTCGTGGACGTTGCTGACCCAATCGCGCAGAGCCTCGTTCATGGCGTCTTTGAGCGATTCCGAGCCTGAGGTTACCGGGCGGACTTCCGCGCCGAGCAATTTCATGCGGAAAACGTTCGGAGCCTGGCGCTCGATGTCCTTGGCGCCCATGAAAATGGTGCAGGGGATTTTGAACAGGGCGCATACGGTCGCAGTCGCCACGCCATGCTGCCCCGCACCGGTTTCGGCGATAATGCGCGTCTTGCCCATGCGGCGGGCAAGCAGGACCTGGCCGATGCAATGGTTGATTTTGTGCGCGCCGGTATGGTTCAACTCGTCGCGCTTGAAATAGATTTTCGCGCCGCCGAGATGTTTGGTGGTTTCCGCAGCAAAATAAAGCGGCGATGGTCGGCCGATATAATGTTTCGCGAGATCGTTATATTCTTGCCAGAATTCGGGATCGTTTTTTGCTGCGTTCCAGGCCTTCTCGACGCTCAGGATCAGCGGCATCAATGTTTCCGCGACATAACGACCGCCGTAGGGGCCGAAATGGCCCTTCTCGTCGGGTGCGTTTTTCAGAGTGTTCGGCTTTGAATTCATGCGGGTTGTTATAGCTTTATTGGCCCTTCTTTGAAAAGGATTGATTTCGGACGCGATTTTTGGAACCCTGAATACACCACCGCCACAGCCTGATCTGCGTATGTCGAAAACGAGTCGTGCAAGCGCGACACATAAACACTGGGATTCATCAATGATTCAGGACATTTTCGAGGTGCTCGGCTTTAAGGAAGAGGAAGCGAAAACCTATCTCGCCCTTACCGAATCGGGCGCGCGGACAGCGACTGAACTGGCAAAAATCGTCGGGGCGCCGAGGCCGACTATTTATGGCTATCTGGAAAGATTATCGGCGGCGGGACTAGTTACCGAGGACGCCACGCGCGGGACGAAAGTTTTTATTGCTGCGGCGCCGACACGTATCCGCACGCTTTACCGGAATAAGATCCGCGAGCTCCGGGGTCGTGAGGATTCGCTGGAATCCCTCATTAATGATCTGGAGAACAAGACAGGCGGCGATATTCTCAAGCCCCGGCTGGTCAATTTTGAAGGGCGCAAGGCGTTGCAGGCTGCGATGGAGGAGATTTTGCTGGCCCGTCCCGGCACGGCGACATGCGCCTTCTGGCCGGTTCGCGCCGTGATGACCATGCTCTCGCCGGAATACCTCGCCTATCACAACAAAAACCGCATTCGTAAAAACATCCATCTGCAGGCGATATGGCCGCGCTCGCAAGGGTTGGATATCAGCCAACACCCGTCGATGGCGTGGGGCCCGGAATTCAAGGCGGAGCTGCGTTATGCGCCGATGGGGATTGAGCCGCCGATGGCTTTCTGGGTTTACGGCAATAAAACGCTGTTTCTCACCTCGCGCGAGCAACCTGTGGGGTTTGTCATCGAAAGCGCCGACATGGCGCAGCAAATGCGTGCGCAGCATTTAACAGTTTGGCAAAGATCAGAGCCCGTGCCGTTCGACCGTAAGGCGGCCAACGAGTTCCTGAACCAGGTTGCAGCTTAATCCCTCTTGGCGGCCTTGATGAAGGCGCGGATTTTAGCGGCGTCCTTGACGCCGCGCTCGCTCTCCACCCCTGAAGAAACATCGACGGCTTTGAGCCGCAATATACCGAGGGCGGAAGCGACATTGCCCGCGTTCAGGCCGCCCGAGAGCATCCATGGCTTTTCGAATTTTCGGCGGCGGAGCAGCGACCAGTCGAATGACTGCCCGGTTCCGCCGTGCTCGCCCTCAACTTTGACATCGAACAGCAGCCAGTCGGCGACCGGCTGGAATTGCTCGATTTGCTTTAGGTCGTCTTTGTTGCCGACACGGATGGCCTTCATGACACGGATACCGAATTTTCTTTTGATATCCATGATCCGGTCGGGCGTTTCATCGCCGTGGAGCTGGATCATGTCGAGTTTCAGGCCGATGGCGAATTTTTCAAGCTGTTCATCCGTGGGGTCGACGAACAGGCCGACGGCTTTGACCGTTTCAGGCGTGAGCTGGCGCAAATTCGCGGCTGTGTGGAAATCGATATTGCGCGGCGAGCCTTCGAAAAACACAAAGCCGACGAAATCGGCCCCGGCCTCGACGGCGGCGCGCAGGTTATCGGAATCTTTCAGGCCACAAATTTTAACTTTGGTCATGAAACATTGCGCGGGTTATTGATCGTCCACTGGTAATAGTTCGAGAGCACCGTGACGCCGATGACGGTCATCAGCGGCTGGGCATAGACGATGAGCGGCAGCAGACATATGAACATTACAAAGCGGAAGCCAAGGCTTTCGACCCCGAATAAAGTCCCGCCCAGCATGCCGCCAAGCGCGCCGGCCATGAGGGCATAGGCCAATGTGATCAGCAGGACACGCCAGGACGAAAGAAACCCGGCCACGAACATTTTCCAGGCATAGCCGGTTGTCATGTTCCAGGACTGGCGCAAGGTTATGCCTGCGTCGACGGCCTTGGCCGGTAAATAGAAGGAAATTTTAAAGGCGGCGATCACGCCGAACACGACGAGGATGGCCATCAGGATAATCGCGAGCGCCGGGCCGCCGAGTTTCGCCGAAAGGACAGCGAGAATCGCCGTTCCAAATCCGTACAGAAAAGCCAGCCCGAAGGGTACGAACATGAAAGCAAGCTCGCTCTTTTTCGGTTTGAACGGATTCATGGGCACGTAACGGTCGGCGCCGTGAATGACGACGCGGTGCCATGAAATCATCAGCGCGCCGAGGAAGTAGGATGCAAAAAACGAGCCCAGGGTCAGCTCTTTTTTACTATCTGCAAAGAATAGGTGATTAACGAAGACATCGATCAGTTCGAGGCCGATGATGAAAGGCAGCAGCGGTTTGAGGATCATCCAGAAGGTATCATGATTATCCCGGAGGAAGGCGCGGACATTCTGTGAGGCTTCGCGGGGCGGTAATGCGGGGTTGAAATGTTTCATGGGGTTTCTCCTGATTATAACGATTCCAGAATTTCGCAGGCGGCGGCGGCGGGATCTTTCGCCTGCGTGATCGGGCGGCCGATGACGAGGTGCGTTGCGCCTTTTTGCAGCGCTTCTTTCGGCGTCATGACGCGTTTCTGGTCGTTTTTGTCGGAGCCTTCGGGGCGGATGCCGGGGACCATAAGGATGAAATCTTTTCCGAGGTCCTTACGAATAGTTTCTATTTCATGACCCGAACATACAACGCCATCGAGTCCGGATTTCTTTGCGAGTGTTGCCAATTTCAGAACGCGAACGCCGATTGACTCTGTAATGCCAACATCGAGAAGATTTTGATCGGACAAACTCGTCAGAAGCGTAACACCGAGAAGTTTTGTCTGTTTCGCGCAGACTTTCTTGGCGGCTTCCATCATTTCTGTGCTGCCGGGCGCGTGGACGTTCAGATAAGCGGGGGCGAGGTTTTCGGAGATGGATTTGACTGATGCCGCGACCGTATTCGGAATATCATGGAATTTGAGGTCCAGAAAAATGTCGGCGGCGGGGCAGGCCTCGCGGACTTTCTCGACGCCTTGGGGGCCGTGGGTTGAAAAAAATTCGAGGCCGAGCTTGAGGCCGCCGGTGACGGGGCCGACGGATTTCGCAAGCTCGATGGCGCGCTTCAGATCCGGCGTGTCGAGGGCGCAAAAAATAATCGGCGGTTTTTTCGCAGGTTTATTCATGGCTGCCCCGGGGGTTTGTCGAGAACAGGCGGCGGGACCCAGTCGGTTACCGGCTGGATGATTGGCGTTTCAGGTACCTTGGTTTCCTTCACGGCGCCGAGCTGCTTCTCAAGTTTTTTGATCTTGCGGGCCTGGCGGCTTTTCTGCCAGCGCACGGGCACGGAATTCAGCCAGCCCATGATCCCGCCGAGGACAAAACCGAGGGCGAGGAGGCCGAGCGCGACGACATAGAGCGGGGCGTGGACGGGCGGGAGGACGGGATGCCAGACGATTTCGACGTCCTGGCGGTTGGCGACGGCGAAGATGGCAAAGAGCACGGCGAAGGCGAGGCCGATGATGCCGCGGATGAAACCCATCGGCTAAGGTTCCTTTCTTTTAGTGGTGGTCGTTACTGGTATTCGCTGCCGCCCTGGGCCGCGCCGCCGTTCAGGCGCTCGCGCAATGCCTTGCCGGTCTTGAAGAAGGGCAGGCGTTTCGCATCGACACTGACGGTTTCGCCGGTGCGGGGGTTGCGCCCCGTGCGGGCCTCGCGGCTTTTGACCGAGAACGCGCCGAAGCCGCGGAGCTCGACCCGGTCGCCGCGTGCGAGCGCGCCGGTGATTTCATCGAACACGGTCTCGACGATTTTTTCGATGTCGCGCAGGTATAAATGCGGGTTGCGCTCGGCAAGGCGTTGAATAAGTTCGGACTTCGTCATTGCTCTAATCCCCTTTGCAATTCGCGCGAAAATACAGATTTCGCAGTTTTCCGTGTCGTTTCAATGAGTAGAATTCAACATTGCCACCATGGCGGCGGGGGCGTCAAGCAAAAGTCATTGATGGGAAAGGGAAATTAGATTTCACTGCGTACACCGCGAGGGGGGTGGGGGTGGGTGCGACTTTATCGTTTTTCATAAAAAATTGGGGAGGGTGTGAAGGGGCGGGAGGCAGGGGCGGCTTATTCACGATGGTGCTGGGATTTTATAATGAATGGGCGGGAGAGTAAAGGAATTTAATCCTATAACTTAAGTCATTTCAATATAAAGGCGTGCTGCTTAAAGTAAAAATATGTTTTCGAAAAAGACAGTCTTCATATTAGGCGCTGGTGCGAGCTGGCATTACGGCTATCCCACAGGCGAAGAACTTGTGGAAGAGATAATACGGCGATCAGATGAGCTGATTAAAAACGCAAGTAGTTATAGATACAAGGCAAGCGCTGTGCCTCAGTACATTGTAGATATAATGAACGAAGAAAAAATTTCTTCTTCGCATGCGTGGGACAAATTTACGAATGACTGTAAAAGCTTAAAAGAAAAGCTTTCGGATATTAATCCGCTTGTGATTGATTATTTTTTAGGAAGAAATAAAGCTCTTCAAAAAATAGGAAAATTGCTTATTGCTTGGATTATTCTTGAGCGCGAGCAGAATTATTTTAATCTCAAAGCTAATATTAATCATCGAAATAAACATAAAAAATCCCCATATCCCGCTAATCATAAAAAGGGAGATGGATTGATATTGAAAAATTTTAAAGATAATTGGCTCAGATTTATTACAGAAAAAATGCTGACAGGCTGTGATAGCTTTGAAGAACTTAAAAAAAGGAATCACGTAAATTTTATAACTTTTAACTACGATATTTCATTAGAGAGGATTCTTTATAATAATTTTTGTGGAATTGAAACAATTAATGGTTCCAATGAGGATATAGGAAGCTTTTTTAGCTCAGATCGGGTTATTCATTTGTATGGCCAAGTAAGTGAGAATTTCAAAAATTTTCCTATTTTAAAAATCATAGACGATGAGGTTTCCAAGTATGTAAACGTTACTCGTGAAGAAAAATGGGACATGATATTTTTACGTCAGTTTAATGCTGCATATAAAGCTCTTAGCGGCATTAATATAATCGATCCTGGCGAAAAAAAAATCGAAGCATTTTGAGAATGCGCAGAAAATCGTTTCGAAGGCTGAAGTTATTTATATTCTTGGATATGGTTTTGACGACAATAATAACGGCGCTGACCGCTTAAACCTTAAAAGTATTTTGGGAGCCAAGCGTGGGGCAACTGATCGAAAAAGAGTCTTTTTTACTAACTTTGGTGATAACAACCGAATTAATAAAAAAGCATCGCGACTGTTTTTAAGTGCATACAATGAATTTCCCCCCGGTGGGCGTTATAATTATGGAAGTCAGAGGGCGCATTCTTACCATGAAAAAAGTATTAGAAATGTTTATGATGCTTTAGAATTCGATTTTGATTTATAAAAAACCCGGGAGATGATCCCGGGTTTTTTTTGGGGTGGGGGAAGTGGTTAGATGACTCTACTAAATAATAATGCCGCCGCGGTCGATGTCGGTGGCGTCGCGTTCGGTGCGGGCGCGGCTGGTTTTGGCTTCGTCGAGGATTTTCTTCACTTCTTTTTTCTGGCCGTTGCTGACGGGTTTGACAGCGACGAGGATGTGGCCGTCGCTGAGCTCCTCTTCGTATAATTTGGCTTCATATTCAGGGAAGCCGAGGCCGACCAGCGCGCCGAGGATGCTGCCCGCGGCGGTGCCGATGCCGAAACCGGCGACGGCGGAGACGAGATAGCCCGAGACGACGAGATTGAGACCAGGGATGACCATGGCGCTGGTCGAGACAAGCGCGGCGAGAACCGCGCCGGAGAGGCCGCCGAGTGCCGCACCTGTGGTTGCGCCTTCTTCGGCTTTGCTATTATTTTTGATGACGAAATCGCCGCGTGCTTCGTCGGTGGTCAGGACGCTGACCTGGTTTTCGGTGACGCCGAGGGCTTCGAGTTTTATGAGGGCGCGTTCGGCATCGGAACGGGTTTCAAAGATTGCTGTGACATGGTCCATGGGGGTTTCCTTTTGTGAGCTGCAGGAAAACTAACAGGAGGAGAGCGGTATTGGTTCCTGTGGAGGGGGCAATAAAAAACCCGGGAGGTGATCCCGGGTTTTTTTGTTTTTTCTGAAGGTCCCCGTTTTCCACGGGGAAAGCAGAAGGCAGAGGAAATTATTCCTCGTCCTTTTTAGCTTTCTTCTTTTTCGGCTTCGCGTCTGAAGATTCTTCGCTTTCTTCAGCGTCGTCAGCTTTTTTCTTCGAGGCCTTTTTGGCTTTCGGCTTTTCTTCGGACGCATCCGATTTCTTGCCGAGCGCCGCGCCGAGAATGTCGCCGAGGGAAGCGCCGGATTCGGTCGAGCCGAATTCCTTCATCGCCTGTTTGTCCTCGTCGATTTCGCGGGCCTTGATCGAAAGGCTGAGCTGGCCTTTCTTGTCGGTGCTGATGACCTTGGCGTCGATCTTCTCGCCGACTGCGAAACGGTCGGAACGCTGTTCCGAACGCTCGCGCGACAGGTCGGACTTCTTGATGAAGCCTTTCTTGTCGCCGACGGTGACCTCGATGCCGCCGGAAGTAATGGCGGAAATGGTCGCGGTGACCACCTCGCCCTTGCCTTCGGCTCCGCCCTTGCCGGCGCTTTCCGATTTTTTCGGACGCTTGCCTTCATGCGGGTCTTTGGTCAGTTGCTTGATACCGAGCGCAACGCGTTCCTTGTCGGGGGTCATGTCGAGGATTTTCGCCTTGACCATGTCGCCCTTCTTGAACGCCTTGAGCGTTTCCTCGTTGTTGTCTTCCCATGAGATGTCGGACAGGTGAACCATGCCGTCGATCTCGTCGGTCAGGCCAACGAACAGGCCGAATTCGGTGACATTGCGCACTTCGCCCTCGATCTCGTCGCCGGCCTTGTGGGCGTCGGCGTACTTCTTCCAGGGGTTTTCCTGCGCCTGCTTGAGGCCCAGGGAAATGCGGCGTTTGTCCGGATCAACGTCGAGGATGACGACTTCCACTTCTTGGCTGGTCGAGATGATCTTGCCGGGGTGGATGTTTTTCTTGGTCCAGGACATTTCGGAGACGTGCACGAGGCCTTCGATGCCTTCCTGCAGTTCGACGAACGCGCCGTAATCGGCGATGTTCGTGACGCGGCCTTTGAAGCGCTCACCGACGGTGAACTTCGCGGCAACGTCTTTCCACGGATCGTCCTCAAGCTGTTTCATGCCGAGGGAGATGCGTCCCGTTTCCTCGTTGAAGCGGATGACCTGAACGTCGATGTTCTGGCCGATCTGCAGCACTTCGGAGGGGTGGTTGACGCGTTTCCACGAGATGTCGGTCACATGGAGCAGGCCGTCGACGCCGCCGAGATCAACGAACGCACCGTAATCGGTGATGTTCTTGACCACGCCCTGGAGGATTTTGCCCTCTTTCAGCGTGTCGAGCAGGTCGGAACGCGCGCTCATGCGGCTTTCCTCGAGAACGGCGCGGCGGGAAACAACAATGTTTCCACGGGCGCGGTCCATTTTCAGGATGAGGAACGGCTGCGGGGCGCCCATTAAAGGGGACACGTCGCGCACGGGGCGAATGTCCACCTGGGAGCCGGGCAGGAACGCAACGGCGCCGCCGAGATCGACGGTGAAGCCGCCTTTCACGCGGCCAAAGATAATGCCGGTGACGCGCTCGTTCTTCTTGTGGGATTTTTCCAGCTCGATCCAGACTTCTTCCCTGCGCGCTTTTTCGCGGGAAAGAACGGACTCGCCGTCGCGGCCTTCGATTTTTTCAACGAAGACCTCGATGGTGTCGCCGGTTTTGATTTCAGGGTCTTCGCCGGGTTTGGCGAATTCATGCTTGGGAATCCTGCCTTCCGATTTCAGACCGACATCGACGATAATGAAATCGTCGGTGATGCCGACGACAGTGCCGTTGACGACATTGCCTTCGAATTTAGTGGAACCCCCGAGCGATTCTTTCAGCAGCGCTGCGAATTCGTTGGAGTCTTCTCTGTCGATTAGTTTTGCGGCTGTACTTGCCATGGTAATTTACTTCCTTTCGTGGTGAACGCTTGAACCACCCTCGCTTTTTGGAGGCCGTGGTGCGAACACCTGTCTCAAGGGTTTTGATTTATGCGCTTCGCTCTATGAGCTGAGGCGGGAGCGGATATAGTCCATGGCTTTTTCAAAAGCCTGATCCGGTGAGAGGTGCGTGGTATCTAGTTCCAGCGCATCGCCTGCCGGTTTCATCGGGGCTATCTTCCGTTCCGCGTCGCGGGCATCCCGCTCACGCATATCCCTTAAAACGGCCTCATATGTAGTGGTAATGCCCCGTGATTGCAACTCTTTTAGGCGGCGCTGGGCGCGGGTTTCGAGCGAGGCGACGACGAACAATTTGGCCGGGGCGGCGGGGCAAATCACGGTGCCGATGTCGCGCCCGTCCAGCACCGCACCTAAGTAATTGTTTCCATTAGAGTTTTTGCCAGGATTCCGGGCAAAATCGCGCTGGAGGGCGAGGATCACGTCCCGCACATCTTGCATGGAGGCGACAAGCGAGGCGGATTCCGAGGCGGCGTCGGTGCGCAGATCCGGGTTTTCAAGATAAGCCGGATCGGTTTTGACGCGCGCAGGCAGGGAGCGGGCGACGTTAAGCGCCGTTTGCAGGTCGGACGGGTTGCCGCCGGTTGACGTCACGCCGTAGCCGATGGCGCGGTAGAGCAGGCCGGTGTCGAGGTAATTGAAGTCCAGCGCGGCGGCGATTTTGCGCGCGATGGTGCCCTTGCCGCTGGCGGCGGGACCGTCTATGGCGATGACATTCATGTGAATCCTTCAAGCTTTGCAATCTTGTAAAGCAGCGCTGCGCCAAAATGAAATCAAAAATGCCCATTTTGACAAAAGCCAATTTAATATGTTAAACAATGGCCACAACAAAAAAAGAAAGAATTGCGTATGCCATCCAAAGTTAAATTTGAGCCCTGGGATCCCAAACAATTTACGCCGCAGATCAATCAATTATGGAGGGAAACTGTTCAGGGCCATTATGTTCATGATTTCAGAAACGAAAAGCCGGGCCGCGCAATTGTAATGGGCAAGCCCCTAACGGCAACAGAAGATTGCGTAGCAGAAATTTATCTTCATAGTCCGATTGAAGTCAAAAGCGGCGATATCATTATTGGGGGCGCCAGTGCAAGTTTCATGTTCAATGTAACTAAAAACGAAAACCCGCCTGATCTTTATCATGCCTTTATGACTTTATGGCCGAAAGATGCAGTGCATGGCTATGGACTTGATGGCGCATCTCCGGTTGATCCTGTAGAAGGTCGCCGCCCATCCACCGAGGTTCCGGTGAACGAATTGCTGTAAACCGATTGCCAAGCGTTCGCGCCTGCGATAAAAATTCCGGGTGAAAGCCGCAACCAAATTTTTCATTATCTGCGCATTACTGGTCACCGCGTCCTGCGCGAAAGGCAACGGCATCAGCATGATGCCTTATTCCAGCAAGAGCGACTGGCCCGGCGAATTCCAGCTCTGCCACGGTTTTTCATGCTCGGAAAAAAGCCTGGTGACGCTGGATGAAAAGCAGTGGAACAAGGTGGCGGCGGTTTTCAAAAAACCCGCCAAGACGCCCGAAAAAGAGCGCGAGCAGATCGTGAAAGCCATCGCGATTTTAGAGGCGGAAGCGACGAAGGACGCGAAATTAAATCCCGATTTCGGCGAGGCCAACACATTTGAGAACGACCAGGCGCAGATGGATTGCATCGATGAGGCGATCAACACGACGCATTATCTTGAATTTCTGGACGAAGCGGGCTTACTGAAACATCACGACGCCGCGCCGCCGATTCACCGCGGGTTCCTGGTCGACGGCCAGTGGCCGCACAATAGTGGGGCGGTGAAGGAAAAAGAGAGCGGCGAGATTTACGCGATCGATTCCTATTATTTCGACAGCGGCAAGCCGCCCGCGATTGTGCCGATCGATACGTGGCTGGATGAATGGCGGCCTGCGAACCTGCCGCCGCGCAGGCGTTCGTAAAAATTGCTGAGTTTTGCCGATTTTTGTATTATTATTGCGCCATGCGTATCAGCGACGACTTTAAAGAGACGGCAAAACATGCGGGGCTGGCATTTGCCGGCGGCGGTGCCCTGACAGGCAGCCTCCTGTTTCTTTTGCAGGCAAGAGGCGTGATAGAAAGTAACGCCGGTTTCCTGGTGCTGCTGAGCGGACTTGCCGCAGCAGCGTGGGCCGCGCGCTCGGTTCATGAGGATTTACAAAATCCTCAGACCGAGCCGCAATAAGCCACTATTTCAGGAAATATCCATCCCGAGGTCGTTCATCAGGATTTCGAATTTCGGGAACGAGGTTTTGATCGGCGTGGAATCGTCGATTGAAACGGGCTCGTCCGTTACGCTGCCCAATACCAGAAAGCTCATGGCGATGCGGTGATCGAGGGCGGTTACGATTTTCGTGCCGCCTTCCGGGGGTTTGCCGGTGCCGTGAATGGTGAGGGAGTCCTCGCCCATTTCAAGTTTCACGCCGCAGGATTTCAGGCCTTCGGCGATCATCAGCAGGCGGTCGGATTCTTTCACACGCAGTTCCCCGAGGCCGGACATTTTGGTTGTTCCTTCCGCACACGCGGCGGCCATGGCGAGGATGGGGAATTCATCGATCATGGACGGTACGCGCGCGGCGGGCACGGTGACGCCCTTTAGCTTTCCGGATGATTTAACGACGATGTCGGCGACCTGTTCGCCTGCCTCAACGCGCTGGTGTTCGAATTTCACGTCCGCGCCCATTTCCTGAAGTGTCAGATAGATTCCATTGCGGCGTTCGCCGACGCAGACGCGCTCGATGCAAAGGTCGGAGCCTTCCCGCAGCAGCGCGGCGACGACGGGAAACGCGGCGGAAGAGGGATCGCCCGGGACGTCGACGGCGCAGGGCTGCATGTTCTGGTGGCCGGTAACGCTGATAGCCATAGCGCCACCCCCGAGTTTTTCGGTTTTTACGTCGAGGCCGAAATGGCGCAGCATATTTTCCGTGTGGTCGCGCGTTGGTGTTGCCTCGATAACCGTGGTGGTGCCGCGCGCATTAAGACCGGCGAGAAGGATCGCGGATTTGACCTGCGCGCTGGTCACGGGCAGGCGGTATTCGAGTGATAAAACATCTTCCGGCCCGTGCAGCGTGAGGGGCAGCATCCCGTTATTTGATTCAAATTTCACGCCCATCATTTCGAGCGGGGTCATGACGCGTTTCATCGGGCGTTTGGAGAGCGAGGCGTCGCCGGTGAAGGTCGCGGCAATATTGTGACCGCCCGCAAGGCCCATGAGGAGGCGGGTCGAGGTGCCGGAGTTGCCCATTTCAAGATTCGATGCGGGCTGCATCAGGCCGCCGATGCCGACGCCGAAAATGCGCCAGAGGCCGTCGCCGCCTTTTTCGATTTTCGCGCCGAGTTTGCGCATCGCCTCGGCGGTGTGGAGGACATCCTCGCCCTCCAGCAGGCCGAAAATCATGGTTTCGCCGACGGTGATGGCGCCGAGCATGAGGGCGCGGTGGGAGATGGATTTATCGCCGGGAACCCTGATGGTTCCCTTTAAAATCCCGGATTTTGACGAGGTCAGAGGCTGCATGGAGAAGCAATATATAACCCCGGGCGGGCAATCAATTCCATTTTTCCTTGACGAGGGTTATGGAAAAATTTTAAAAGGGTTTATTCAAACACTAAAAAAGTGAAAGAACAGAAAAATGGCTCGTAAAACTGAAAATGTTTCTCAACTGCGCGAATTCATTGTTTATCCGGAAACGGACAAGAAGCTCAAAACCATGGTGGCAGCTTTTGAACAGGCTGGCCTGGAAATTCCGAAGCAGAGACTAAACCCGAGATTGATCGTAGTTGTGGCCACTCCTGAAGACATTATCGCCGCTGGCGGTGAAAGAATTTCTTATGAGGACAATAATCGTCCCAGGGCCTATACGTGGGGTTAAGCGGTAGCGCTTAAGTTTTATCGAAACTGGAGAGCTTGCCGTCATAGGATTGTGCGAAGGCGACGAACTGGTCGTGCGGCACGGGGCGGGAATAGCGGTAGCCCTGGACCTCGTCGCAGCCTTCGGCGAGCAGGAATTTTTCGTGGTCCTTGGTTTCAACGCCTTCAGCGATGACTTTCAGATTCAGTGAGTGGCCGAGGCGCACGATGGTGCGAGCGATGGAGGCGTCGTTCTGGTCGTTCAGCGCATTGCGGATGAAGGACTGGTCGATTTTCAGGCGGTCGATCGGGAACTGGCGCAGATAAGAGAGTGACGAATAGCCGGTGCCGAAATCGTCAATCGCGAGCTCAACACCGAGGGCGTGCAGGCTTTGCAGCGTGCGGATCGTGTGCTCGATATCATGCATGAACACGCTTTCGGTAACTTCAAGTTCAAGCTTGTTGGCAGGCAGGCCCGTCTGGCGCAGGACCTTCTGGACAAAGTTGACGATGTCACCCTGGATAAACTGCGCGGCGGCAACGTTCACGGCGATGCGTAAATTCTTGCCAAGTTTTTTGTTCCAGTCGGCGGCGGCCTGGCAGGAGATTTCCATCACCCATTCACCGATAGGCACGATGAGGCCGGATTGTTCGGCCACAGGGATGAAGTCATTGGGCGGAATGAACACGCCGCCCTGTTTGCTGGCGTCTGGTTTCCACCAGCGGAGCAACGCCTCGGCGCCGATGATCTCGCCGGTTTTGAGGTCGAGCTGGGGCTGGAAGTAGACGCTGAGCTGTCTTTGTTCCATTGCATCGCGCAGGTCGCGCAGCATCTGGAAACGCTGCTGCACGGCGCGGTCGAAGTCCTCGGTATATTCCTTGAAGCGGTCGCGGCCTTCTTCCTTGGCGCGGTTGAGGGCGATGTCGGCGTTTTTCAGCACGCCGTCCGGTTCGAGGCTGTCATCGGGGAAAGTGGAAGCGCCCACGCTCGCCCGGACCTGGAAATTCTCGTTGAATACCTTGAAGGGTTCGGAGCGGATAACGCCGAGAACACGCTCGGCTACGTCGTGGGCGGTGTTGATGTCGGTCGAGAGCGGCATCATGATGGCGAATTCATCCTCTCCCGTTCTCGACACAACCGCCGATTCCGGCATTGCGGCGCGCAGGCGTTTACCAACGCCGCGCAGGATCGCGTCGCCGACATTATGGCCCATCGAGTCGTTGATGTCCTTGAAGTGATCGAGGTCAATCGCGACGACGGCGAAGCGCGCCACATTGTCGTCGTCACTCTGCCTTGATTTTTGAGACAGGGTTTGCAGGAACAGGATGCGGTTCGGCAGACCCGTCAGCGTGTCATAGTACGCCAGTTTATGAATCTGGTTCTTGGCCTCGTGCTTGATATGGCGGAGGTTGGCGGCGTTCTGGTTGATCAGTTGCTGCGCGATTTCGATGGCGCCGCCGATCTCGTCGTTCGGATCGAAAGGGGAGGGCTGGATTTTCGGATCTTCGGGGTTCTTGCTGGCGGCGAGAAGATTGCCGCGCATGAACAGGATGGGTTCAAGCAGCCAGCGGCCGAGCGCGATCATAAGCACGGTGGTGACGAAAGCCGACATCAGCAGCATGACCCAGATGGTCTGCTTGACGAATTCAAGCATGTCGCCGCGCACGGCGGAGGAGTCCAGCCGCGCGACGATGATATAGGGGCGGCGCAGATCGCTGCTGCGGTAGATCACCTCGTAGGAAGCGCCGTCGGCACTGCGATAGGTGCGTGAAAGGTTGTCGGAACCGGTGACGAATAACGCGAGCTGCTCGCCGTAGGTTTTAATGAGGTCAAGCTGGCTGGAATAGATGGCGAGCGCGCTGATGCTGGTGGTCGAGAACAGGCGGGCGACGTCTTCTTCGGTGAAGGGTGCGGCCAGAGTGTCGGAATTCGGAACGATCAGCGGCGCGATCGCGGCGCGGCCGTTTTCGCGCAGGGCGTTGAGCTCAGCGGTTTCGAATTCCTTGAGCCGGAAATTCAGAATGATGGCCTGGACGGTGAGGATTGTAAGGAAGACCGCGAGGATGATGCGCCAGCTGATCCGGCTTTTCCAGATCTGACCAGGAGAGGACGCGAGCGCTCCCCGCAGCAGGGATGATTTTGATCTTTCCTTGTCCACTGTTTCTGCTAAATCCCCTGCCGTGTCGGAGAAAATCAAATCTGATGCACGCGCCATCGAAATCCCATTATTTATTATTTCTTTCCGGCTGTACACGCCGCGCAGCGCTTATGCACAGGTGTCACCAAAAAAGCCGGAAATCTCCCCATTTACAATATTAGGCGTCAATGATTAACAAGCCGTATAATTGTATGAAAAACGCAATCAGAGTTCGCCAACATCCTGATATAGCTCGCAGAACGGTGTTAACAGATTTTTAATTTTCCGGAAAAAAGCCCGGATTTTGCGCATTGCACACAATGTTTGGGCCGCTATGGAAAAATTAAGGGTTTTTCTCCAGAATGAGGCAGGGCAATACCGCCGTATTTAGGGCAAGCATGAAACTGATCCGCGACAGCGCCGAGCACCATTTCGTCACGACGCTTGAGAAACTGAAGGACAACCCGAAAGGGTGGATCGTTCTTTATTTTGCATTGTCGCGCATGCTGGACCATAACGAGCTGGTCAGCGTACCCGAAGAGATCCAGGTGAAAATCGCCAAGGTGCGCACGACATCGTCGCACTTCGCCGAAGAGCTGAACGTGAAGGGTAAGGATATACCCAAGGGTTTCGTCTATCTTTTTTCCGACAATGACGTTTTGATGTTGGCGCAGCCGGGCAGCGAGCCGGAAATGACGCTGCTCTCGACGGTGTACAAGGATATGGGCAAGCAGGCACAGGCCGATTATGCAGACCGCTGTGTTCTCGGCGATGATCTTTACAATTACCAGAAGCTGGCGGACGCGAAGTTGCTGTCGGCGAAGCTTTTCGAGGCCTATAAGGCGATGGGCGACACGCACAAGGTGGCGAGCATCCCGATCCGCCGCGCGCGGCGCGATGTGTCGAAAGTGATGATCGTCGAGGACGACCGTTTCACGGCGTCATATGCCGCCAATATCCTGAGCAAGGAATACGATCTTTCGATCTGCCGGACCGGCGAGGAAGGGATCATTGCCTATATGGAACATGCACCTGATATTGTTTTTCTTGATATTCACCTGCCGGGGCTGAACGGTCATGATACGTTGCGTGCGATCAAGGCGGTGGATCCGAAAGCGTTCGTGGTGATGCTGAGCGTTGATACGGCGAAAACAAGTATTGTTGAATCGACGCAGAGCGGCGCGCATAGTTTCCTCAAGAAGCCGTTTTCGAAAGAGCGTCTGTTAAATACGGTCAAGGCCTCACCGTATGTTCGTGGCATTCACGACGACAGCGATTCAAGCATTCACTAAAAAGATTATTTTTTGCCGATCATGGCGAGGAAGCGCTCGCGGATTTCGGCGTTTTCCTTGAAGATTCCCGAGAAGGTGCAGGTTACAGTCGAGGAGCCGGGCTTGTTCACGCCGCGGATCGACATGCATTGATGGTCGGCCTCGATGAAAACGGCGGTGCCCTTGGGCGCGAGCGCCTGGTCAATGCATTTCACGATGTGGCTGGTCATGTTTTCCTGGCTGACCAGGCGTTTTGCGAAAATATCGACGACGCGGGCGAGCTTGCTGATGCCGACGATTTTTTCATTGGGCCAGTAGGCGACATGGGCGCGGCCGATGATGGGCGCGATGTGATGCTCGCAGTGCGAAACGAAGTCGATGTCCTTCACCACCACGATGTCGTCGAAGTCCCGGATGTCCTCGAAGGTTTTGGAGAGCTCGGCGGCGGCGTCCATGCCGTAGCCGGCGAAAAATTCTTCATAAGCCCGGACGACGCGGGCGGGGGTTTCAAGCAGGCCTTCGCGGCTGGGGTCTTCGCCCGCCCAGCGCAGGAGAGTCTCGACGGCCTTTTCCGCCTCGGCGCGGCTGGGGCGGGAGATAGCGAGGTTGCTGTTGCAGGGTTGCTGCGCGGCGGATTCTTTCGAGATTTGCTTGGCCATGGTTCCTCGTATGATTTAGGGCTTGGTGATACCGAATATTTCGCTTATTTTCCAGTAAAATAATGACCCGACCAAGGTGAAATATGCCGAAATTGCGGCTTTACAATAGCCTGACCCGCGAAAAAGAGGAGTTTATCCCCCTCAGGGCCGACGATGTGCGGGTCTATGCCTGCGGGCCGACGGTCTATAATTACGCCCATATCGGCAATGCGCGGATGGCGGTGGTGTTCGACCTGCTGGCAAATGTGCTGCGCTCAATCTATCCCAAGGTGACTTACGTTTCGAACATTACGGATATCGATGACAAGATCATCGCGGCGGCGAAGGAAAGCGGCGAGACGATCGACGCAATCACGAAAAAGTTCGAGGAAATTTATAACAGCGATATGAAGGCGCTGGGGGTTGACGCGCCCGACGTGCAGCCGCGCGCGACCGAATTCATTGAGCAGATGAAGGCGCTCATTCAGAAACTGATCGATGAGGGCCATGCCTACGAGGCGGAGGCGCATGTTTTATTTCATGTGCCGTCGTTCAAGAAATACGGCGAGCTTTCCGGGCGTTCGCGCGATGAGCAGATCGCGGGCGCGCGGGTGGAAATATCGCCATTCAAAAAAGACCCGGCGGATTTTGTGCTGTGGAAACCGAGCGCGGCGGATCAGCCGGGGTGGGACAGCCCGTGGGGACGCGGAAGGCCGGGATGGCATATCGAATGCTCGGCGATGGCCGGGGATATTTTGAAACTGCCGTTTGATATTCACGGCGGCGGTGCAGATTTAAAATTTCCGCACCATGAAAACGAGATCGCGCAGAGCTGCTGCGCGCAGGGCGATGAAAACGATTTAAGATCGTTCGCGAATTTCTGGGTGCATAACGGGTTTGTGACTGTCGGCGGCGAGAAGATGTCGAAGTCGCTCGGGAATTTTCTGCTGGTGCATGATCTGGTCAAGGAATTTCCGGGAGAAGCGCTGCGATTGACGCTGTTGTCGGCGCATTACAGGCAGCCGCTCGATCTGACGAAAGAAAAAATTGCGGAGAGTAAGCGTGTGTTAGATAGATTTTATAGAATGATTGATGCATTTATTTCTGACCCACGAGTATACGAAAGCAAAGAACTGCCACAGCCGCAAATTATTCCGGAAGTTCTTGATGCCCTTTTCGATGATCTTAATACGCCTAAAGCGATTGCTGAATTACATCGTTTTTTTGAGTGCCCTCATGACAATTTATCAGCGCTGAAAGTTGCATTAGATTTGGTAGAAACTGGGAAACTACTTGGTATTTTTCAAGCTAATCCGCATCAATGGCTGGGTTATGGTTCAACTTCAAATAGTATCGAAAAACTTCTCGCCGAGCGGATCGAGGCGAAGAAGGCAAAAAATTTCAAGCGTGCCGATGAAATTCGCGACGAAGTGAATGCGCTCGGCTTTGCGATTGAAGATACCCCTGAAGGGCCAAAGGCGCGGAAGATCAACTAGCGCGCCGCAAGAACCTTGTAGAAATAATAGAGGCTGTCGCCGTCGTCCTGGAAGCAGGCGGCGCTTTTGCCCTGGAACGCGGCGCTGGCGGGCAGATCGCCGAAGGTGACCGCGTGCGTGATTGTGCCGGTGTATTTCCCGAGCGTGGCGACGTCGGCTTCGCCTTCGGGCGGCGGATCGCCGGCAAAGCCGATGCCGAGCTGATCGTTGACCTGGATGCAGACGGTTTCGTTCAGCGGGCCTGTGAACATGATGAGGTCGGCGCAGGCATCACCGGCGCAGGTGGAGCCGATATGGTCGAGCTCGGCTGCGGCGCTGAAAACATGAATGCCCGTGGCGGTGACGGCGTCATCAGGCGGGCGCTTGAAAGTTACGCCGCCGCCGGGCAGCGCAAAAATATCGCATGTCTGATCCGAAGGCGCGCCGCCATTCGTGTAGCCGCCGATCAGGTCGTTATCAAAGTTCATTTCATTCAGCGTGCAGCCGCGCAGGCGAAGCTGAGAAAAGGAGGTTGCGACCGCGCTGGCGTAATCGACGATTTCAGAGGCAAGGATGCGGGCGCGTTCGACATTGACCTGCTGGACGTTGCCACGGCCGCTTTGCGCGACGGCGTAGATCAGCGCCGCGAGCAGCGCGACGGCGATCAGGATATAAAACATCACGTTGCCGCGCTCGGTGGTGCTTATTTTTCCGTGGGTTCTCATACGGTGGATTTTACATCAGCGCGAAAGGGTTTGAAATCGCTTTCGTTTGAACGGGGGACATGGACCGGCATTATTTCGACGCCTAATGCCGCGAGGGTGAGGAATTCGGCGCGGCCGGAGCCGATCTCGATATTGTCCATCATGCCGATGCCGAGGATGGGCATCGGGACGGGGCCGCCGCCCTGGAGAAGTTTTTCGACCGCGCCGCGTTTTTCGCGCTCGGCGGGGGTAAGCTCGGCGGCGGATTTGATTTTGCCATCGGGGCGCAGCCATTCGAAGCTGAACAGGGAGGCGCGCCAGCTTTTGACCACCTCCGGCACGCGGACATTGATCGTGACATAGCGGGTGGGCTCGCCGGCGGCGAGGGGATTTTCAGTGAAGCGAATATTCTTTTCTATTGGCATGGAGCGCCTCTTCGTTATTTTATAGGGGCTCAGGCGTAATAAATCGTAAAAGGATTATGGAATACATGACCGGCCCCAGCCCCAAAGCTCCCAATTCTCAGGTCCCAGCCCCTGAAATCATTGCCGTGGACTCCGACGCTGACGGCGTAAGCTGCGACGGCGGCGGGGGTGCGCTTGGCCACCCCAAGGTCTGGTACAGCTTCGATGCCGGGGACGAGGTGGAATGCGGCTATTGCGACAGGTTGTTTGCTAAAGGTCGATAAGGGAGGCCGATAAGCAGGCCGATTCGACGCCGGGGTCCGTAAATCCTGATAAAGGCTTGATTCCGGAGACTTAAATCCTAGGGGCCAGCCTATTGAAAACGGCGGAAAAAGAACAAATTTAATGAAACAGGCAAGTCCGGCATGGTAGAATATAGAGAGAGGGGTCGGCATGATCAATAACAAGGATTTAAATTCCATCGCGTTTTTCAAAGGGCTTTCGGCCCAGGATTTTCGCAATTTCGGCGTTCAGCAGCTGGCCTATATCCGGCCGGTGATGATTCAGAACCGCCCGGCTTTCGCTATTCACGCCGCGGACGGTACGCCGCTGTCGGTGATGGATACGCGCGATACGGCGATTATCGCGGTTCGTCACAACGACCTCGAACCGGTCACGGTTCACTAATCATCATTCGTGTTTTTTAAGCGGCGAGTTGCCAGTCTTCGGGCACGCTCAGCAATTCGCGCATTGTGTCTTCGGTGCGCGCGGCGCGCAGATCGGCGCAAAGCTTTTCATTTCTAAAGGTGCGTGACAATTGCGCGAGGCGGCACAGATGCATCGGGCCGTCGGATTCCGGCGAAAGCAAAAGCAGGACGAGATCGACCGGGTCGCCGTCGGCGGCGTTGAACTCGACACTTTCGGACAGGCGCGAGAGCATGACAAAGGGCTCGCTCAGCGCAGGCAATTGCAGGTGAAGGATCGCGACGCCGCCACCGATGCTCGATGAGCCGAGACGTTCCTGGCGCAGGAGTTCGGCGTACAATATTTCCGCATTCGCCGGGACATGCTGCGAAGCCTGCGCGGCGGCAGACTGAAGAACCTGCGCGCTGCCGTTTACTTTCAGGTCAGGCAGAACGAGGCTCGCCCCGATATTCATGATGTCAGACTCGATGGACATTTTTGCCTTTTATAAATCCCGAATATAAATCCTATACGCAGTAACGCTTAACTAGCAGAAAAAATCCGTCCCGGACCAGAAATTTTTTTTAGAACTTTCAAAAGACGAAAAAGCCCGCCGGGAGGTTTAGCGGGCTTTTTTCTGAATATTTTATTACTTAAACTACAATTTTTTTGCACGACTTTCGGGATCGACCCAGCCGACATTGCCGTCGGGGCGGCGGAACACCATGTTCAGGCCGTTATGGCTGGCGTTGCGGAACATGAGCGCCGGGAGGTCGGCAAGCTCGAGCCGCATGACGGCATCGGACACCGTGAGGGTTTCGATATTGGTGGCCATTTCGGCGATGACGGCGGGGGACTGCTCGGACGGGAGTTCCTTATCGTGGCCGCCGGTGGCGAGGACGTAATCGCGGGCTTTCGTGATTTCGGCCTCGGGCGATTGTTCGGTGCGCTCGTGATGGTCGCGCAATTTCCGCTTGTAGCGGCGTAGCTGCTTGCCCGCTTTTTCGGCGGCGGAGTCGAAGGCGATATAGGGATCGGTCTCGACCGCGTCGGCGACGACCATGATATTTTTGCCAAGCTTGATTGAAATATGGGCGCGGGTGCGGGCGTGGCCGTGGCCCTCTTTGGAAAATGTGATATTCGCGAACGTGGTGTGGTTGAAATATTTTTCGCTGAGATCCTCGATTTTTTCTTTTACATGGCCGCGCAGCGAGTCGCCGACATCTATCTGTTTTCCATGAACTGACAGTTCCATATCGTTCTCATCCTGTTCCTGATTGAAGGGTATAGATATAATTATAACATAAAGCGGTTCAGCCGGTTAACCATAGATTTCAGAAATTTTTTAACGCAATTTTATGACTTGTTTGCGGTTTATTTCTTCTGGCGCCGGCGCAGGACCGAGGAGGGGATATTAAGGCCTTCCCGGTATTTGGCGACGGTGCGGCGGGCAAGCTCGATTCCCTCGGCGGCCAGGATTTCCACGATTTTATCATCCGAGAGTATGTGCGCGGGGTCTTCAGCGTCGATCAGGGTCCTGATGCGGGCTTTTACGGATTCAGAGGAGTGGGAGGTGCCGTCCTCGCTCTCTAGCGCAGTGGAGAAGAAAAACCGGAGCTCGAAAATGCCGCGCGGCGTGCCGATGAATTTGCCCGACGTGACGCGGCTGACGGTGCTTTCGTGCATGCCGATGATTTCGGCGATTTCCTTGCGGGTGAGGGGTTTTAAAAATTCGATGCCGTAATTGAAGAAGGCGTCCTGCTGCTCGACGATTTCTGCGCCGACTTTTAAAATCGTCTGCGCGCGCTGGTCGAGGGCACGGACCAGCCAGTTGGCGGAGTTGAGTTTCTCCGTCAGATATTCGCGGTCTTTTTTCTGCGTCGCGCTTTTGGCGACCTCGGTGTAGTAGGTCTGGTTGACGAGTACGCGAGGAAGGGTTTCGCTGTTGAGCTCGACGCGCCAGCCGCCGCCGACATTTTTCGGCAGGCGTTTCATGAGGACATCGGGCACGGCGGTCTGCACGACGAGATGATCGAATTCTCCGGCGGGGCGGGGATTGAGCCGCTTGATTTCCGCGATCATGTCCGCGAGGTAGGTTTCGTTGACGCCGCAGGCCTCGCGGAGCTTTTTCATTTCATGTCCGGCGAGAAGATTCAAATTGGCGAGGAGTTTTTGCATCGGTTCGTCGAGCGCATTTTTTTCCGCGAGCTGGAGCGCCAGGCATTCGGAAAGATCGGCGGCGAACACGCCGACGGGATCGAAGGTTTTCATTTTCTTGAGCAGTTTCTCGATGCGTTCCTGCGAGGCACCGAGTTGTTCGGCCAGCGGCACCGGGTCGGCGCGCAGATACCCGGTTTCGTCGAGCTGGTCGATCAGAAGCGCGCCGATGACGCGGTCGCGGTTGTCGTCGAAGGCGATATAAAGCTGTTCGGTGAGATGCTCGCGCAGGGTTTTTTCCGTGCTCATCCGGCTTTCGAAGCCTTCGTCCATTTCGTCGAAATTCGAATTGCCGCCGGGGCCGACGGAGGCCATGGATGAGCCGGGATCGAAATCAGGCGTGGTTTCGTTCGCGTGTGAGGCGTCGAAATCGTCCTGGATGTTGTCGGATTCTTCTTTCTTCTCGTGGTCGGCGGATTCGCCGGGATCGGCTTCGGCTTTTTCAAGCAGCGGATTTTGCGCAATCTCCTCCTCGATGAATTCCGTAAGCTCGATGTTGCTGAGCTGCAGCAGCTTGATGGCCTGCTGGAGCTGCGGCGTCATGACAAGCTGTTGGGACTGGCGGAAATCGAGGCGCTGACCCATTTTGGGTGTGTTACCGGTCATGGGGCATTATAACACGGCGAAAGTAAATTACAGGTTGAAATTCTCGCCGAGATAAACGCGGCGGACGTCGTCGTTGGCGACGATTTCTTCGGGGCTGCCTTCCATGAGCACGCGGCCATCATGGAGGATATAGGCACGGTCGACGATGCCCAGACAATCGCGGACGTTGTGGTCGGTGATGAGCACGCCGATGCCGCGCTGTTTGAGATAAGTGATAAGGCGGCGGATATCGGCGACGGCGATGGGGTCGATTCCGGCGAGGGGTTCATCGAGCAGCATGAATTGCGGGCGAGCGGCCAGCGCGCGGGCGATTTCGACGCGGCGGCGTTCACCGCCCGAGAGCGCGAGGGCGGGGGTGCGGCGCAAATGCTCGATTCCGAATTCGGAGAGCAGGTCTTCGAGCAGCATGTCCTGGTCTTCGGCCTGAAGCTCCTGCGCCTCGATGACGGCGCGAAGATTTTGCTCGACGGTGAGGCCGCGGAAAATAGAGGCCTCCTGCGGCAGGTAGCCGATACCGAGGCGCGAGCGGCGATACATGGGCAGCGAAGTGACGTCCTGGCCGTCGAGCTGGATATAGCCGCCGTCGGGTGCGATGAGGCCGGTGATGATGTAGAAGCAGGTGGTTTTGCCGGCGCCGTTGGGGCCGAGCAGGGCGACGGCTTCGCCGCGCTGGATCGAGAAGCTGACATTGCGAAGCACGGGGCGCTTTTTGTAGCTCTTCGACAGATGATCGGCGGTGAGGCCCTTGGGGACCTCCTTGATGCGCGGGTGCGGGTTGATTTTCATTTCGCTCATGAGTCTTTACCTGAAAAACAATTTATACGAATCGAACCGGCGCGTCCATTCGAAAGCTATTCGACAGTCAGCAGGCGCGGCCCGTTTTCGTCCGGGAACGTGGCGGAATCCTGCGTTTTTTCGTTTGAAGCGCCGGGGGTCGGGACGGTCATCGGCGAAGGTATTGTCCCCGCGCTGCTGCCTTTTTTCTCGGTGCCGGGATAAAAAACGCCGCGGACCTGGCCGCCGGTTTTCTGCATCGTGGGGCCGCCGAATAGCTGGCTGGTGTTGGTGTTGAGATCGACCTCGGCGCGTTCACCCTCGAGCATATTGGGACCGCGGTGAAGAACGACGCCGCCCGTGAGCGTGGCCTTGTTGGTCTGCGCATTATAGGTGCCGTGTTTGCCGGTGACTTTTTCGGCGGGCGTGGTGATGACGACGTTGCCGTCAGCCTCGGCTGTATGAAGTTCGCGTTTGCCCTGCGCATTGTCTTTCAGGATGGCGGAGATGATGTCGGCCTGAAGCGTATCGGTTTCGCCGGCTTCGTTTTTCTTGTCGACGCGGGCATTGCCGACGGCGACGAGGCGGCCCTCATTCACCCAGTATTCGAATTTGTCGCGGGCAACGACGGTTTGTGTCGGCGAGGTCATGCGCAAATTGTCGCCGGTCATGACGGCGAAGCCCTTGGCGAGGTCGTAATCGGCGCGCTGGCCGTAGGCGGTGGAGTCTTTCGATTTCAGCTCGACATTGTTGTCGGCCTCGACGCGGTGAATGTTCATGCCGCCGCCTTGGCCGTCGCGGTAGTGCGCGGTGAGCGTCGCGGCGGCGATGGAGGATGCGCCCTGCACGGCTTTGGCGTTGTCGCGGGCGATGAAAAGTTTTTCGTTGCGGTTCCATTCGAGCGAGCCATCGGCTGTGATTTCAACAGGTTCATCGCTGGAGGGCTGAAGGCCCTGCGCCTGCGCGGCAAGCGGAATGAGAACAAGCAATGCGAGAATGAAATGTTTCATGGGATGAACTCCTTCGGTCCGCCGGAGGTGTTGGTGAGAATGAGTTTCGCGGGGCCGTTGAAAATGATGCGACCGCTATCGCTGTAGCCTTCAAGACCTTTCGAGTCGATGGTGCCCTCGGGCCCCTGTCCGGCGACGTCGACCTTCGAGAGCGCGCTGTTTTTCATGAGATCGAGGTCGAGCTCTTCGGTTTCAAGCCGGTAGCCGCGGTCGTGATCGAGGCGGACTTTGCCGCGGAGGAGAAGGATTTTATTATCCTGGCGGAAGCTGCCGCGGTCGGCGCGGACGCCAATATGCCCGCCGCTGTTGAGGAGCAGGTCGCCGACGGGTTCGTCGAGCATGACGAGCTGTTCATCACTTTTGTTCTGGACAGCGCGCTTAGCGGTGACGGTGTAGGGCTGGTTGTCGTTGTCGGTGCTTTCGAAGCGCGGGTTGACGAGTTCATTCTGCCCGACGACGGGGGCTTTGGCTAAATCCTGAATGGGCATGATGTTGTTGCGCTGGACGTCGCTCCAGACGAAGACGACGGCGAACAGCGCAAGCGCAACAACGGGCAGCACGAGACGCATGCGGCGCACGAATTTCGACCATTTCGGATTGTGGGCAGGGGTTTCGCGCTCGCGGATGAGGCGGTCGTATTTCCCGGCGCGTAATTCGTTATCGGGATTTTGTTCTGTCACGCGCGCCTCCTAGACGAGACCGGCTTGCAAACAATCCTGGAGCCGGATCATGCCGACGAGTTTGCCCGAATCCATGACAAGAAGCGAGGTGAGATAGCGGCCTTTGACTTTCGTCATCATGTCGAGCGCTTCGGCGGCGAGGGCGCCGGATTGAATCGATTTCGGCGTGGTCGTCATGATTTCGGTCACGGGTTTTTTCATGAGGTCGCCCGACATGTGGCGCTTGAGGTCGCCGTCGGTGATGATGCCCTTCAGGTTTTTGTTTTTATCGACGACGACGGCGGCGCCGAGATTTTTCCCGGCGAGGACGATGATGGCCTCGTCCATTTTCGCGGTTTCATCGACGAGCGGCATGTCGGCCAGCGGGACCATAAGTTCGGAGACTTTCATCAGCTTGCGACCGAGTTTGCCGCCGGGATGGAAGACCTTATACTGTTCTTTCGTCAGGCCCATACGGTTAAGAAGCGCGACGGCAAGCGCATCGCCGAGCGCGAGCATCATTGTGGTAGAGGTGGTGGGCGCGAGGCCGTTCGGGCAGGCTTCCGGCGCGGCGGGCAGCAGCAGGACGATGTCGGAATGTTTGCCAAGTGTGCCGGTCTCATTGCCGGTGATGGCGACAAGTTTTATGCCGTAGCGGCGTGTGTAATGGATGAGGTCGGAAAGCTCGGGGTTTTCGCCGGAGTTCGAAAGCATCAGGACGACGTCGCGTTCCGTGATCATGCCGAGGTCACCGTGGCTGGCCTCGCCGGGGTGGACGTAGTAGGCCGGGGTGCCGGTGGAAGCCATGGTGGCGGCTATTTTGCGCGCGATGTGGCCGCTTTTGCCGATGCCAGCGACGATCAGGCGGCCCGCGTGGCGGCCTTCTTTCATGGCGTGAATTGCGGCGACGGCGTCGGTGAAATTACCGTCGATAGAGGCGGCCAGTTTTTTCAGGCCGTCAATCTCGGCTTCCAGCACACGGATGGCCTCGGCGGCGTCGGCGGAATTGTTTTTCTGTGCGCTTGCGCTTTTCATCAGTGCTCGAAAATATCAACACCGGCCCAGCCGGCAAGGTCGAGCTCGGCGCGGACGGGGAGGAAGTCGAAACATTTGCGAGCAAGCTCGGTGCGGCTTTCGCGCTCGAGCATGTCGTCCAGTTTTCTTTTCAGCGCGTGCAGATGCAGCACGTCACCGGCAGCATAGTTGAGCTGATCCTGGCTCAGCGTTTCGGCGCCCCAGTCGGAAGATTGCTGCTGCTTGTTGAGTTCGACGTTCAGGAGTTCCCTGCAGATGTCGCGAAGGCCATGCTTGTCGGTGTATGTGCGCACGAGACGCGAGGCGGTGCGCGTGCAGTAAACCGGCGCGCAATCTATGCCAAGATAGGCCTTGATGATCGCGAGATCGAAACGCGCGAAATGAAAAATCTTCATCATTTTTTTGTCGGAAAGAATTTTCTTGAGGTTCGGCGCATCGTAGGTGTCGCGGTTAAGCTGGACGATATGCGCGTTGCCGTCGCCTTTTGAAAGCTGGACGAGGCAAAGCGGGTCGCGCGCAGGATTGAGGCCGAGGGTTTCCGTATCCACGGCGACGCTTGCGCCGAGATCGAGGCTCGAAGGGAGATCGTTTTTGTGCAGCGTAATGCTCATGCCTGAACCTTAAAGTAAAAAGTCCGCGGATGGTGCCCAGGAAAGGACTCGAACCTTCACAGCCTTGCGGCCACAGGTACCTGAAACCTGCGCGTCTACCATTCCGCCACCAGGGCATTAACCATCAGGGGGCTTGTCTAACGCAGTATTTACCGAAAGTCAAACCAGCCAGGGGCACGTAAAGGCCCGTAATAAGGCGAAATATTGTTAAAAAAGGCTTTTCATTTACCCTTTTTTTAACGATCATGGATAGTATCAAAGGCTGGGGTCGTTTTCCGCCCATTCCGAGCCGTTTCAAAAGGATCAAAGCATGAAAGTTCTGGTTGTCGATCGGGATGCGCTCGCAGGGCAGCTTATCAAGTCGCGGTTGGAGCCCATGGGCCACAAGATCACCCAGGAGGCCGTCAAGAATAATGCCGTCGAGCGTCTGGCGAACGAGGAATTCGATGTGATTTATCTCGACCCCGCGCCGCTCACAAGCCCGCGCCCGGTCATTTTGAATATCCGCCGCTCGGTTGCCAATTACCCTTATATTTTCCTGCTTACGGAGTCTGCCTCGCGCCAGGAAGCGCTGAAGCTTGGCTGCAACGACGCCATGAACAAGCCGCTGGATATCACCATTCTTGATGAGCGCATAGGCAATGCCGAACGTCTGACGAAGCTTATACGCCGCATTGGGGATGATTCAGAGGATTTCCCGAGCGCGGGCGGCGTGATCGCAAAATCGGCGTTCAACCAGTTGTTTTTATCCGCGGTCGACCGCGCCGACAGGTATGGCGAGCGCACATTCATGCTGTTCATCTCGGTCAGCAACTACAAGGAAATCCGCGATAATGACGGCGCGTACGCCGCTGACTACGCGGTGGCGAAGCTGTCGCAATATCTTGTCCTCCTGCGCCGCCAGTCGGACATCATCGGCCAGACATCGAAGTATGAGTACGCGCTGATGCTGCAAAGGCCGGTCTATGACACCGAACCGGTCGAGGCCGCGAACCGTTTTGCGGAATCGCTGGGGGGCTGCGACGATATCGTTTCATCGGGATCGATGCCGGTGGAGGTCACGGTGACACTGCTGGACGTTCCCGTCGGCGCGAAAGTGATCGAGCACGTGATCACGCCCGCTCCCAAGTCCTAACTCCCAATTATCGCCTTTTGGGCTGCAAATGCCGTCTTTCTGCGCTTCCGGTGCTCACGTACCAAAATGTACGCTGCGCTCCGGTTCTCGAAAGCCATCATTTTCGCCGCAAAATTCTTCAATTGAAAACACGTGCTCGTTTTAAGAAGAAGTCGGGGGATGCCTGCAATCATACTGTTGTATGGGTTGGCAGCGCGCCATAAAATAACAGCTTGTATCTGTTCGCTGCTTATATTTTAAATCATTGATATTGCTGGATTTGTGAAGTTGATGCGCGGTTCCTTGCGGACATTCGCGATGATTGCATTACTGGTAGCCGCCGTTTTGCCGGCATGGGCGGCGGAGGAGCTTCATGCGCTCGGTGCCGAAGATGTTCTGGAAATCGTTGTTTACGGGGAGAAGGATCTTAGCGGGAGCTACCGGATAGGGCCGGAGGGCGTGATCGCGATGCCGCTGATCGGTGCGGTGAGTGTGGCAGGGCTTTCGCCGCGCGCGGCGGAAGAAGTGATCGAGCAGAAACTCGCGGACGGATACCTGGTCGAGCCGAGCGTGACGATCCAGGTGAAATCGGCACGGCCGTTTTACATTATGGGCGAGGTGAAGAATCCCGGCGGCTATTCCTATGCCAGCAATATGACGGTGCTGAACGCGGTGGCGCTGGCGGGCGGGTTCACGTACCGCGCGGCGAAGGATAGCGTAAAAGTCACACGCGGCGGGGCGGAAGAGAATATCGAAGCGGGCGCGAAAATCGCGCCGGGCGATGTCATTACAGTTGAAGAGAGATTTTTCTGATGACAGCCGCAGCGGGGCATATGGAGACGGATATGCGGGGCTTCTGATGGTGCTGTGGCGGCGGCGCATGACGATTTTTGCTGCGCTGGCGGTGGGATTGGGGCTGGCGGGAGCCGTGTTATTTTTTATCAAGCCGCATTACACCGCGAGGGCAATCATCCTGGTGAACACGAACGCGCGGAACATATTGCCGCGCGAAATCAACCCGTCGGCGGCGGCGCGTTACGATACATCACTCATTCTGAACGAGGTGGAGATCATGCGCTCGCGCGTGATGGCGTCGGGCGTGATTACGCGGCTGGGGCTGGAGGCGGACGCGGAATTTCGTGGCAAGGGGGCGGACGAAACGGCGAGCGCGTTTCTATCGCGGCTTGCCGCGCGGCCCGTGCCGGATGCGCGGCTGCTGGCGACGCTCTCGGATTGTGTTCTGTACGCGGTGAAGTGGGACAAGACGCCGCGCGAGGCCGTGGCAGGTGGCATCAAGCATTTCACCGATTTCGGTTACGGGGCGCTGGCGATGGTGCTGACGAATGTGGATGTGAGGCGTCACGCGGCATACGGATATGGCGATAGCGCGGCCTATTACGGGACCTATGCGAATTACGCGAAGAAGGCGGCTTAAGGCTGTGATTTTACGGCTTTATTGTAAAAAACTTTTCCATGCTTCACTTCATGGCAAAGATAAAATAATTCTCTGCCGTCTTGATAATTGCCCATAGTAACATGAACTCGTTCTGACGCTGGTTCAAATTTTAGATTTTGTACTTTTGTAACTTTTGCGTCTTCATTTACTTTTTTGCCGCACTCGTTTTGAGTCTTGAATTCAATTTTTTCTTCTAATTTAAATCCATGCGGCAATGGAATACCTTCTCCACAAGCAGTCAAGATAAGAGCACAACCAATCGTGATAATTTGTTTTTTCATTTTCTTTTCCTTTATTTTCATTTTATACAAATCAGACGCTAAAATATTAGAAAAAAATTCCTTGACATTTAGCTAATAATATCAGAGACTAAGGGCTTCACAGGCCATTTTTGTGCCTTTTTGCCGCCGCTCAACCCATTGAGCGGCTTTTTTATTTTCACACATATAAGGAGAACTCACATGCCTACACTTCTGCCACAAGACAGCGACTCGAATGTTATTCCCGCGATGCGGCTGCTCGGCGGCGGCGCGCATCATATCAGCGCCACCAGTTCGTCGGCTCGCAATTCCTCGAACTTCAACGTCAACACGCGCGGGGTGAGCGTTTATGCGACCGAACCGGTTTATATCAAGTTCGGCGATTCAACCGTAACAGCGGCGGCAACCGACCATTATTTCCCGGCCGGAGTTTATTACGACTTTGCCATCGGCGGTGACAGGACGGGGCATTATACGCGGCTCGCGGTTTTGCGCGTGACGGGCGACGGTGACGTTTATATTTCGGAGAAAGAATAAAATTTAAGCCGACCGGCGCGACTTGAGGGCTGTGGTGATGGTTCCATCATCAAGGTAATCAAGTTCGCCGCCGACCGGCATGCCGTGCGCGAGGCGCGTGACGTTGATCGCGGCGGTGTCGAGATGGTCGGCGATGTAATGTGCAGTGGATTGGCCATCGACAGTGGCGGAGAGGGCAAGGATGATTTCCTGAACCTCTTCATTCTCGCTGCGGGCGACGAGGCGGGGGATTTTCAAATCTTCCGGGCCGATGCCGTCGAGCGCCGAGAGCAGGCCGCCCAATACATGATAAAGGCCCTTATACGCGCCGGTGCGCTCGAGCGCCCAGAGGTCGGACACCTGTGCCACCACGCAGATTTTGGCGCGGTCGCGCGCGGGATTGCGGCAGATGCCGCAGGGCTGGGTCATGTCGAGATTGCCGCATTCGGGGCATTCTTTTATTTCCTCGGCGGCTTTTTTCAGCGCGTCGGCGAGGGGGATCATCATCCCGGCGCGTTTGCCGAGGAGGTGCAGCGCGATGCGGCGCGCCGAGCGGTTGCCGAGGCCGGGCAAACCGGCCAGCATGCGGATGAGGTGGGCCAGCGGCCCTTCGCCGTTGTCCTGGACGATCCTAGTCATTCAGGCCTTTTTTAACCGGGTCCTTATAGACGAAGAGCGAGGATGCATGCTTGACGTCGGTTTTGAGATAAAAGAGTTCGACCTCTGTGATGAGCCCCTGGCCATCGACGATGCGCCATTTTTTCAGCGTGATGGGATCTTCGGAGAAGCCCAGCGTGAGCGAGCCCGCGTTGGGGTCGGAGGTCTGCACGATTTCGATCTGGATGAGATCGGCGCCGCGCTTGATGTCTTTTACGGTGAGATCGTCGCGGAGCTTGAGGTCCTTGCGCAGGATGAAGTCGGCGAGGGTCTGGCCGATGGGGGCGTTGGTCTGCTCGCCGAGCTGAGAGTCGTAAAAATAAATGAAGAAGCCGTCGGCGACGACGAAGTCCTCGATCGGCGCATCGTATTCGAATTTCAGCTTGCCGGGGCGCTGGAGGTAGAAGGTGCCGACGAGCTGAGTGCCGTCATGGGTTGTCTGGACAAAACGCGCGCGCGCGGTTTTGAGGGTTCTGAGGTAATCCTCAGCGATCTTGATGTCCTTGTTCCATGCCTCGTCGCCTTTTTTGGCGGAAGCGGAGAGGGGCGCGAGCAGGGCAAATAGCGTCAGAACGGTAATCAGAAAGCGCATGGAATCGGGAGCCTTTTTAACGGGTTCATTGATTATACGCTTTTATACGTATTAACCCTGCCAATCCAGTTTTTAATCCAATATTTTTAGGGAACTTAGGCGTCGCTGTAATGATTGCCGACGAGGACTTCGCGTTTGCCGGTGGCGTTGGGCTTGGAGATAACGCCCTGGCGTTCCATTTCCTCGATGATGCGCGCGGCGCGGTTGTAGCCGATCTGCAAATACCGCTGGACGAAGCTGGTGGAGGCCTTGCCCTCGCGTGCGACGAGCGCCACGGCCTGGTCGTAGAGTTCATCCACGTCGCTGTCACCGCCGCCGAACATGGCGTTCATGACTTCGCTGTCGCCGAAATCATCGTCGCCGTCGGTGACCTCGGTGACGTAGTCGGGCTCGCCCTGGTCTTTGAGGAAGTCGACGACCTGCTCGACCTCGTTGTCGGAGACGAATGGACCGTGGACGCGCGTGATGCGGCCGCCCGGCGCCATATAGAGCATGTCGCCCATACCGAGGAGTTGTTCGGCGCCACTTTCACCAAGGATGGTGCGCGAGTCGATTTTCGATGTGACCTGGAAGGAAATGCGGGTCGGGAAGTTCGCCTTGATGACGCCGGTAATGACGTCGACGGAGGGGCGCTGGGTCGCCATGATGAGATGGATGCCGGCGGCGCGCGCCATCTGGGCGAGGCGCTGGATTGCATTTTCAACGTCCTTGCCCGCGACCAGCATGAGGTCGGCGAATTCGTCGACGATAACGACGATGTAGGGAAGGTCCGAGAGATCAAGCGGTTGTTCCTCGAAAATCGGTTTGCCGGTGCCGGGATCGAAGCCTGTTTGCACTTGCCTGTTGATGGTCTCGCCTTTTTTGCGGGCCTCGCGTACGCGCTCGTTATAGCCGTCGATGTTTCGTACGCCGAGTTTCGACATGGCACGGTAGCGGTCTTCCATTTCGCGCACGGTCCATTTGAGCGCGACGACGGCCTTGCCGGGTTCGGTGACGACGGGCGAAAGCAGATGGGGGATATCCTGATAAACCGAAAGCTCGAGCATTTTAGGGTCGATCATGATGAAGCGGCACTGCTCGGGCGAGAGGCGGTAGAGCAGCGAGAGGATCATCGTGTTGACGGCGACGGATTTGCCCGATCCGGTTGTGCCCGCGACGAGGAGGTGCGGCATCTTGGCGAGGTCGGCGAGAATCGGCTGGCCCGCGATGTCCTTGCCGAGGATGAGCGGGAGTTTCGCGGTGCCGGATTCGTATGTGCGGGAAGAGAGAAGCTCCTGCATGTAAACAATCTGGCGCTCCTTGTTCGGCAGCTCGATGCCGATGACATTGCGGCCAGGCACGGTGGCGCAGCGGACGGAGACGGCAGACATGGAACGCGCGATATCATCGGCGAGAGAAATGACACGGCTGGTTTTCGTGCCCGGCGCGGGTTCGAGTTCATAGAGCGTGACGACGGGGCCGGGAGAAATGCTGACGATGTCGCCCTGGACGTTGAAATCGGCAAGAACGTTTTGCAGGAGCTCGGCGTTTTTGCGCAGGGCATCCTCGTTTAAGTTCTGCTGGATGTTTTCCTTCGGCGGGGATTGTATAAGCGTGAGCGGCGGCAGTTCCCAGTCTCCGGCTGTAAAGCTCATGCGCCGCTGCGTAGCGCCCGAAGATTTCTTCATCTTCTTGGCAACGACGGGAATAGCAGGCGGGGCGGGGCCGGTGACGGCCTGGGCCAGTGTGCGCACGGTGCGTTCGGGTTTGTCGAAGGTTCCGATCTCTTCCTCTTCTTCTTCGGCGTATTCGTCATCTTCCTCTTCGTCAAGCATTTCGCCGGTGTTGATGGCGGGGGCGCGCCTGGATTTCGATTTTTCCGATGGCATCAGAAACTGGAAATGACGCAGCGGGCGCGGGCGATAGGACGGATCGTTGTAATGCATGACCCAGTCCACGAAATTCGCGGTGGCTGTCCAGGCGAACAGGGCCAGTGCAATTGCGAAATTTTTAATGCCGTGAAAAGCGGCGCCGAGTTCGGGCGCGGTGACGGCGACAGAGAACAGGAATGATGCAGCAGTCAGAACCGAAGCCGCGATGACGAAGAAGGAATGATCCATGAAGGGCGCGAAGCCGGTGCCGAAGTCGCTGAGGCGGTCGAGGATCAGGGTGCCCGCGCTGCTGCCAAGGAAAGGATGCACCATCCAGCCCTGCGATGAAATCTGCGCGGCGGCGACAGGCAGCGCGACGGCAGCAAGCAGAAGCGCAATTACACGCAGCCATATAGGGCGCAGGATTTCGCGGCGGAAAACACGCGCGCTCCAGACAAGCAGCCCGGCGGCGAAAACGAAACCGCCGATGCCGATGGTTTGCAAAAGAAGATCGGACAGCCACGCGCCGGGCGCGCCCATCCAGTTATTGACCGGGCCGGAGGCGACCTTGCCGGCGGTGTTGGACGAGGGATCGGTGTGGTCGTAGCTGGCCAGCGCGATTAGCAGGAAAAGGCCAAGAGCGCCCAGCGTGCCCGCGAAAATATCGAGCAACCTGCGGGCGAGAAAAGCCTGCATTGAATCGGGCAGGCGGAAGATCGAGCGTTTTTTCCGCCGGGAGCGGTAAATGGTGCGGGAGCGTGACATGGTTTCAAATAATAGCGGTTTGGGGGACTGAAAGGATAAAAATACTATCCACAGAGTACAGAGCTTTGGTCATAAAAACAAGAAAGCACGGGCATTTTAAACCTGCATTTATTGGCACGGGGCTTGTATGCGGCGTGAGTTCTTAACCTTTTATTAACCATTTTCCTTTTATCTAGACAGAGCCCAATCACACGGAGAATTGCAGCCATGGCCATGCCCAAAGCCGGACTGAAGGAGAAAACGGATTCTAAAGCAGAATCCGGCGTCGAATACTCGATCTATATTTTTTACCGCCCATTCCATAATGACAATAATGTCGCCGACCCCATGACATGGGAAAAGCGCCATACGACCCGGAACATACGGGCGGCTTACCGCAAGGCGGAGAAGCTGTTCAGGACCAAGGCGTACGATCGGGTGGAGATCAAGAAATTTTTTTTCGACCGCAAGGCGGCCTGCAAGACCGACAGGACTTTGAAGATATATCAGAAGGAAGAAGACAGGCTGGTCGGTTTGTTTATTCTTCCGGCTTTTATCCTGGTAACCGGGTGTGTGCTGGCGGCGATGGCGTGGACGTTATTACCAGCCGACCTGCCTCCTCAATAATTCAGTCGAGAATTCCAAGCGGGTCTTTTGCCACCGCTTCGGCGATCTGTTCGCATATGTCGGCGTTGAATTCAACCTGTTCCCGGATCGGTTCGTTCTGCGCGGCGATTTTCCGCCAGAAGACGGCGCTGTCGCGCAGGAGCTGCGCGCAGAGCTGGCTGTAGGGCTGGCCGGTCGGCGCGGTGCCGCGCGGATCGGTTTCGATCAGGGAAGCCATACGTTCGAAAATGACGGCGTTCTCGGTCATTTCCTTGCGCAATCCGTCGTTCTGCTCTGCCAGCGTCGTGAAAAACACGGCGGCATCTTTCAGGAGATCGGCGGCCAGCGCGGCGTGCGTAGGCATGTTTACACCTCGGTCTGGTTCTTGCGGTGTGTGCGGCGTACGTTATGCGCGGGCCAGGCGCCGAGGAATTTTACGTCCTTGGCGTAGAAGCCGAGCTCCTCCAGCGCGAGGCGAAAGGCTGTGCTTTCGGGGTGGCCTTCGATTTCGCAGTAGAACAGTGCGCCCTGAAAATTTGGATCGATGTACGACTCAAGCTTGGCGAGGCTGAGATTGTTAGTTGCGAAGCCGCCGAGGCTTTTGTACAGAGCCGCCGGGATGTTGCGGACCTCGAACAGGATGGCCGTCATGGTGTCGTCCGTACGTTCCTCCAGTTTCGGAATGTCGGGCTCGGGCGAGAGGATGATGAAGCGCGTGGTGTTGTGTTTCGCATCCTGTACGTCTTCCTCGAGAATCTGCAGGCCGTAAATCTGCGCGGCAAGCTCGGAAGCAATGGCGGCGTGAGCGGGATCGTTATTCTGCGCAACTTCCTCGGCGGCACCGGCGGTGTCGGCATGTATGTGCGCCTTCAGCCCGAGACGCTGGATGATCTTGCGGCACTGGGGAATAGCATGCACGTGCGAGTGTACGTTTTTGATATTTTCTTTTTTTGCGCCTTTGACGCCCAGCAAATGGTGGCGGATGGGCAGGAAATATTCACCGATGATGAACAAATCGCCCTTGGGCATCAGGTGGTGCACATCGGCGACGCGTCCGGCCAGGGTGTTGTCGATCGGAATCATGGCGAGGCCGGCGGTGCCGTCGCGTACGGCATTGAAGGCGTCCTCGAAGGTCGGGCAGGGCACGGTTTCCATGTCCGGGTAAACCGCGCGGCAGGCAAGGTCGGAATAGGCGCCTTTCATACCCTGGAAGGCTATTTTTCCGATATTTTTTTGGGCATTTTTACCCATGAACGCTTTCCTGCAAAGATTTCGGTTGAACGACCATAGACATTGGGTATAACACTCTCGACAACCGCCCTCAACCCGGTATATTTTCGAAAAACGTAAAGAAAACAGTACAGATAGCCACGCTCGCCGATGTCCCTTGAATCCAACAAAATCTTTGCCGCCGTTCTCGTTGCCGGAATTACCGCCATGCTGGGCGGCTTCGTGGCCGAGGTCATGATTCATCCGCACGCGCTGGAAGCCGACGCGGTCGCCATTGAAGGCGCACCGGAAGAAGGCGCGGCGGCAGGGCCTGTCGGTCCAGAGCCGATTTTGCATTTAATCGCAACGGCGGATATCGCCAAGGGCGAAAAACTTTCGAAGGCGTGCGCTGCGTGTCACAGCTTCCAGAAGGGCGAGCCGTCCAAGCTTGGCCCGAATTTGTGGAACACGGTCGGCGCGTCGAAAGGTTCGCACCAGTTTGAATATTCGGACGGCATGAAAGCCAAGGGCGGGACGTGGACCTATTCCGACCTGAATCATTTCCTGTTCAAGCCGAAAGCGTTTATCACCGGGACCAAGATGAATTTCATCGGGCTGAAAAAAGCCGAGGACCGCGCCGCGATGGTCGCGTGGCTGCGGACGCTCGCGGATTCACCCCAAGGCCTGCCCGGTCAGGGTGAGATTGATGCCGAGGCAGCGGAGCTTGCGCCGCCCGCCGCGGATGCTGCGGCAGCACCGGCTGAGGGCGCCGCGCCTGCGGAAGCCTTGCCGGTCGAAGCGCCCGTAGCCGCTCCCGCGCACTAAATCTCTTTTTTCTCCCAGGATTTTTCGCCCTGCTGCCAGTAGGTGAGGGCGTGACCGGACTCTTTGTAAATTTTCCAGCGGGCGCGGGCGGCATCGATTTGTCCGGGGTCACGGCCATCCAGAATTTCGCAGCAGAGCTTGTAGTTGCCGATATTTTCGGCGGTTGTTCCCTGCGTCAGGATGATGGTGTCGGCTTTGCCCGGGTTGTCGTTCGACGAGGTGAGATAGACGGGCTGGAGCGATTCATGGCCGTCTTTTTTCGTGCCGTGCGGGATAAAAATGTCGGGCCGGTAAACCCAGAGATGCTCGCTTAAACGTTCCGCTTCTTTTTCATCGGCGGTTTTAACAAGGATGCGGTGGCCGTTTTCGAGCGCGCGCGTGACGAGGCCGGGAAGGACCTGCTCGAGCGACTGGCGCTCCATGTGATAGAAGCGCACTTCGGTCATTTGTCTGTCCGGGGCGGGTAGGTGTGTCTGAAGCCTTCGTAATCCTCGACGATGTAATCGTTTTCATTTTTTTCGAAGATATAGTCGCGGGTGATGGGCACCTTGCCGTGGCCGCCGGGAATATCGAGCATGTAGTGCGGCTGGCAGATGCCCGAGACGCGGCCGAGAAGCTGGCGGACGATTTTTTTGCCTTCTTTTAATGACAGGCGGAAGTGCGAGGTGCCGGGCGCGAGGTCGGGATGATGCAGGTAATAAGGTTTTACGCGGAGCGCGGCGAGTTTGCGGAAGAGGTCTTCCAAAATATGCGGGTTGTCGTTGACGCCCTTGAGCAGTACGGATTGAGAAAGAAGAACGCAGCCTGCTTCGTGGAGTTTTTTCAGCGCAAGTTCTACGTCTTTAGTGATTTCCTGCGCGTGGTTGATATGGATGGCGACATAGATGGCTTTATCGCGTTTCAGCGCGGCGCAAAGTTCATCGGTGATGCGTTTCGGATCAGCGGCAGGGATGCGCGTGTGGATGCGGATGACTTTGACGTGATCAATGGCGCAAAGTTCATCGAGCGTTTCAGAAAGCTGGCGGGCCGAGAGAACGAGCGGATCACCGCCGGTGAGGATGACTTCCCAGACGTTTTTATTTTCACGGATATAGGCGAAGGCATTTTGTTTTTCGGCAGCGTTCAGAACGTCAGAGCCGGGGCCGACCATTTCGCGGCGAAAGCAGTAGCGGCAATAAACGGCGCAGACATTCGCGAGCTTGAGCAGCAGGCGGTCAGGGTAGCGGTGGACGAGGCCCTTCACGGGCGTGTGCGTGTAATCGCCGATGGGATCGGGATTTTCCTCCGGCGTGGTGCGGAGTTCCTCAACCTGCGGGATGTATTGTTTCGCGACGGGGTCGATGGCGACGGAGCCCTGCATGGTTTCCAGCACATGCGGCGTCAGCGCGACGGCGTATTTCTGCGAGACCTGTTCGATGGCATGCAAGTCCTCGGTGCGGATGACCGGAGCGTTTTCGAAATCCGCGCGGGATTTCAGCCGCTGTCGTTTTGACTTAAAGGTGCTCATTTTTTCTCAAAATTGTCGGCGATGAGGCGGTTCAGCGTGCGGACGCCGAAGCCGGTGCCGTATTTCGGCACGGTGGCACGGTCGGCCTTGATCCAGGCGGTGCCCGCGATGTCCATATGCGCCCAGGGCGTGCCGTTCTCGATGAAATGCTCCAAGAATCCCGCGGCGGTACAAGCGCCCGCGAAGCGACCGGATTTTGCGAGATTCTGAAGGTCGGCCACGGGGCTTTCCATTTCCTTTTTCCAGACTTCGTCGAGCGGCATGCGCCAGATTTTTTCCCCGGTTTCTTTTCCTGCCTTTTCGAGGTTGGACCAGAGCTTATTGTCGTTGCAGAAGATGCCGCAATATTCATAGCCTAAAGCGATCATCATCGCGCCCGTCAGTGTCGCGAGGTTGACGATGGCGCGGGGTTTGTATTTTTCCTGCACATAGGTGAGGCAGTCGGCGAGGACGAGGCGACCTTCGGCATCGGTGTTTAAAACCTCGATCGTTTTTCCTGCATAAGAGGTGACGATGTCGGAGGGGCGCGTCGCGTGGCCCGAGATCATATTCTCGGCTAAGCCGACGACGCCAATGACATTGGCTTTGGCTTTTCTCGCGGCGAGGGCGCGAAGTGTTCCCACCACGGCGGCGGCGCCCGCCATGTCCATTTTCATTTCTTCCATGCCCGCAGCGGGTTTGATCGAGATGCCGCCGGTGTCGAAGGTAACGCCCTTACCGACAAGGGCGACGGGTTTTTCTTTTGATGAAGGGTTGCCGTTCCAGCGCATGATAACCATGCGCGGCAGGTTGTCGGAGCCCATGCCGACGGAGAGGATCGCGCCCATGCCGAGTTTGAGCATTTTCTTTTCGTCCAGGACTTCGATCTCGACGCCGAGTGGTTTTAATTCAGCGATGATGCGCTTTGTGAAGAGTTCAGGGTAGATATGGTTCGGCGGCTCGTTGACGAGGTCGCGTGCGAAGAAAACACCATTCGCGACGGCGTCGAGGTTTTTGAAAGAAGCGGCGGCTTCGGTGAATTTTGCCAGGACGATGTCGAGCTTCGAGAATTTTTTGGCCTTGTCGTCTTTCTTCTTCGATTTGTATTTCTCGAATTTATAGGAGCGGAGCTTGAGGCCCGCAGCAAAACGCGCAGCAAGTTCGGGCGATTTGAGAGATGCGCTTTCGGTGTCCACGAAGAGGGCGGCGTGTTTCGCGCCGGATTTTTCCAGCGCGGGCCATATTTTTCCGCCTGCGTCCTCGGCCTGAACGGCGTTTAATTTTCTGTCTTTGCCCAAACCGGCGAGGATGACCTGCGCGTAGGGTGATTTCGCGGGCAGGGTGAGCACGAGGCTTTCGCCGTGACGGCCGGTGAAGCCCGGATTTTTTTTCAGAGCCTGCGCGATATAGCCGCCGGAGTCTTTATCCAGTTTTGTGCCATCCCTGCCCAGTTTGCCGTCCTGGAAGACGAGCAGTATGGCAGTGTCGGCGGATTTGGTGGAGTTTTTTGAAAAGCTGGCTGTGAATGTCATGTCGCGTGGCTATGGATATAGGGGCTATGATTACGATAAGAGCCCACTATAATGCTTTTCTGCGGCTTTTCCAGAGCCTCTTTTTTCAGCGGTTATGCCGATGATGCATGTGTTTGACAGGTATGTTTTAAGAAATCTGGCCATGGCGACGGGCTTTATCGCCGTGACGCTGGCCGCCGTCATTTTCCTGACGCAGTCTTTGAGGTTTCTGGAACTGGTCATTGAATCCGGGGCATCGGGGACGTCGTTCTGGCTGCTGGCATTCCTGGCGCTGCCGCGTTTTCTCGAGATCATCCTGCCCATCGCCCTGCTGGCGGGGATCATCTTCATTTATAACCGGATGACCATCGATTCCGAACTTGTGGCCATCAAGGCGGCGGGGTATTCGCCAATGCAGCTCGCCCGGCCCGCGATCATGCTGGCCTGTGTGCTGACGGTGATGCTGTGGGTCGTGACAATGTGGGTGACGCCCACCTCGCTGTCATCGATGCAGCATCTGCGGCAGGTAATTAAGACGCAGTTTTCGGCGTTGCTATTCCGTGAGGGCGTGTTCAACCAGGCCGGGAGCGGGTTGACCGTTTATATGCGCGAGCGCAGCAGTACGGGCGAGTTGCGCGGGCTGATGATCCATGACAGCCGCAACCCGGAGGTTAATCCTTCGACCGTCATGGCCAAGCGCGGGGTGATCGTCGCGCGGCCGGAAGGGGAGCAGGTCTTGGTGTTCGACGGATCGCGGCAGGAATATGACCGTAAAAAGGGAACACTGCATCGCCTGAATTTCGAACGGTACACAATCGATCTGCCGACGAGCGACCCGGTCCGCCAGCGCTGGCGTGAACCCGAGGAGCGGACCATTTTTGAACTTGTGAACCCGCCGGAGGGCGACGCGGCACAGACCGACCCCAAGGCGCGGTATGAGTTTATCGTCGAGATTCACAGGCGCATCGTCGCGCCTCTGATCGCGCTGGCCTATACGTTCCTGGCGTGTGCGTGCCTGCTGACGGGTCCGCTGGAGCGGCGCGGGCAGGGGCGGAAGATCGCGTTCGCCATAGCCTCGGCGGTGACGCTGCAGGCGTTGTTCCTGATGACGTTCAGTCTTGCGCGCGACAGCGTGCTGGGTCTGCCGCTGATGTATTTCCTGGTGGCCGCGCCGTGTTTCCTGGCGGTGTTTTTCCTGAGCGGATCGGGCGAGAAGTTCCGCCGCCGCGTCCTTTACCAGCAGGGGAAAACGTGATGAAGATTTCGCCAACGCTCAGCCGCTACCTCGCGCGCACATATGTCATCAATACCTTGTTCCTGCTGCTGGCGCTGCTTGGCGTGATCTACCTGTTCGACACGGTGGAGCTGATGCGGCGGGCGGGCAAGATCGGCGGTATACCGCTGAGCATAATCCTGAAAATGGGTTTGCTGAAACTGCCGGAAGTCGGGCAGATGCTGCTGCCGTTCGCGATATTGTTCGGCGCGATGTTCACGTTCTGGCAGATGACACGGCGTTACGAACTGATCGTCGTGCGGGCGGCGGGATTTTCATTCTGGCAGTTCCTCGCTCCAATCGTCGGCGTCGCGCTGGTGATCGGTTTGCTGCACATCACCATCATCAACCCGCTGGGCGCATTGCTGTTAGGGCGGTTCCAGCAGATGGAGAATACTTATCTTACGCGGCAGGACAACCAGATCGCCCTATTCAAGGAAGGGCTGTGGCTGCGCCAGGCGACGAGTGGCAATGAAGACGGGTATGTGATCCTGCACGCCGCGAAGATCGAACACCCTTCATGGAAGCTGCGCAATGTCATGGCGCTGTTTTTTACAAAGGACGACCAATTCGTCAAAAGGCTGGATGCCGACATGGCGACCCTGGAGGAGGGCGAATGGCTGTTCCAGGACACCGTGGTGACGAGCCCGGATACCAAGCCGGTGAAAGAGAGCGTCTATATCCTGCCCACCGGCCTGACGGTTGCGGATATCGAGGAAAGTTTTTCCTCGGCGGCGGCGATGTCGTTCTGGAAGCTGCCGGGGCATATACGGACGCTGGAGGAAACCGGGTTCGACGCGAGTCCGCTGAAGGTCTATTACCAGAATCTTTTATCCCAGCCGCTTATGTTTGCGGCGATGGTGCTGCTGGCGGCGGCGGTGTCCATGCGACCGCCGCGCAGCAAAGGGGTCCTGAATTATTTCGTGGCCGGGATCTTTATAGGATTTGTCATATTTTTCATGTCGAGTTTCCTACAGGCCTTGGGGGCTTCGCAGCAGGTGCCGGTTGTGCTGGCGGCCTGGTCGCCGGCCCTTATAAGCCTTCTATTAGGTCTCAGCGTCATGATGAACCTTGAGGACGGCTAGGGAAAACCCCCGTATCCCGCTTGAAAGCGCCCCCCGAACAGTTACACTTAATACGAGTAGGCGCCCGTTTTTTAATATTCTAGTAACCTCGGTCTGGTTTAATTGTCACAGTTGCTGCGTTTCACGGCCCGGGGGAGTTGACTTGGGTGGGGATTTAAAAGATATAAGGGCTTTGAAACTATGTTGTTAAGAACGGCGTTATCATCCATGAACAAGAAGAATCTCGCGAAAATACTGCTGGTCGGTGGAACCAGTCTTATGCTGGCCGCGTGCTCGACAAGCAGCGGTTACCAGGAAGGCTCGATGACCGACCCGTTCGAGGGCACGAACCGCACCATTTTCGCCTTTAACAAGGCTGTCGATAAAGCCATCATTCACCCGGTCGTAAAAGGCTACCGTTTCATCGTGCCTGAGCCGGGCCGCAAGGGCCTGCGTAATTTCCTGCGCAACCTGAAATCTCCCATAACGCTGGCTAACGAAGTGCTGCAAGGCGATGTCGATGGCGCCGGCAAAGTCGTGCTGCGCGCGACCGTGAACTCGCTGCTCGGCATTGGCGGTATTTTCGACCTCGCCGGATATGAAGGCTATGAATACGAACAGGAAGATTTCGGCCAGACGCTCGGCGCGTGGGGCGTGGGCCATGGCCCGTATCTCGTCCTGCCGATCCTGGGTCCGTCCTCGGCCCGCGATTATGCCGGTTATATTGTTGATTCATTCGCTGACCCGATACGCTGGTACCTGTTCAATACAGACAACGAGGGCTGGTACTACGCCAAGGTCGGGGCCGATTATCTCGACTTGCGCGAATCGCTGGTGGATGTGCTCGAGGAGCTTGAGAAAAGTTCGATCGATTACTATGCCGCAGTCCGCAGCACGTATTACCAGCGCCGCGAGGCCCTGGTCCGGGACGAAATGGCGACCGCCGAGGGCGGCGAGGCCGATCACCCCTAAGCTTGTTGTTGCAAGGCTTTAGCTTTAGCCTTCACTGGGCCGGGGGAAGCCCGACCGCAGGATCGGTATTGATAAACCCGTAGAAAGTATATATAGAACAGGCGTTCCCGCCTGAAGGGAATGTCCCTGTATTTGAAGAGGTTTAACGTGCGCCATATCAACCTGATCGCTTTTTCCATCGCAGCCCTGACGGGTGTTTCCGCCATGCAGCATGCTTTGGCCATGGACCTGCGCGAGATGCCCCGCAGCACGCTGGCCGTGACCGTGGCCGCTGACACGGAAGCCGCAAAGAAATTCATCGATAAAATGACGCAGACCGGTATCGGTTTTCTCGGCAATGAAGGCCTGAGCGACGAGCAACGCACGGCGGAATTCCGCAAGCTGCTGAACAGTAATTTCGACATGGCGACGATCGGTCGTTTCGCCCTTGGCCGCTACTGGAAAACGGCGACGCCTGCGCAGCAATCCGAATATCAAAAGCTGTTCAAGACCATGATCGTGAAAATCTATTCGCGCCGTTTCAAAGATTATAACGGTCAGAAGCTGGAAATAACCGGCGCCCGCGTCGACGGCGAAACCGACGTCATGGTTTCTTCTTCGATCATTCCGCCGGACGGCCAAAAAGTTTCCGTCGACTGGCGCGTGCGCAACAACAAGGTCGTCGATATCCTGGTCGAGGGCGTGAGCATGGCGCTGACGCAGCGTTCGGATTTCGCATCGGTCATCCAGCGCGGCGGCGGCAATGTCGACGTCCTGCTGCAGCATCTGCGCCAGCAGTAAACCAGCCAATCTAAAATGAAAATCTACCGGCCGGCGCCGATCAGCGCGGCGAGTTTTCCGCCGTCCTTGGCGTGGCCAAGAGCTATCGAGCCGCCCTGGAACACTTTCTGCATCAACTCGCCCGCCGGATCTCCGGCTGCTTCGCTGAAGGTCGAGACCGATACGCCCATCCAGCGCAGGATGTTGTTCGGCACCTGGTCGATCATTTTGAAAAAGCCGGTCGCCATCATGTAGACCATGATCACGTAAATAACGCTGAAGAAGAATTTATCGACAGGCTGGCGGTAGAAAGCAATTTCGGACGGGCCGACACCGTTGATCTCGGCTTCCATGTCGAAACCTGAAACGTTGGCGACAATCAAATCAAATACTTCATTCAGGCCGCGCACGCAGGCGGCGAAAATCGATACACTGGCGATCAGGCCGACGAGAATAAGGAATGGCCGCAGGAAAATCTCGAGCAGCAGGAAGTAGCCGTTATTGGCCGCGGGGCCGGGCATTCCCGGGCCGTCCATGCGGCAAATATGCGCCAGCGCCCAGAGAGGCATGGCGACGATGGCTTCGAATACGCTTTTGATCCAGCCGCTGACCGCGAAGATGAAATAAATAAAGGGCAGGAACGGCAGCACGTAGTAAAGCATAAAGCTCATCAAGATGGTGGTTTTTCCCATCAGGAACAGGAATGAACTGGCGGCTTTGCCGATGCCGCCCAGTTCCTCGCCTCCCGGGATGTTCGCAAAAAGCTGTGAAAGGCCATTGCCCGCGAAGCCGACCGCGAGATTTCGCATGGAAGCATCCATCATACCCTTGCCGAGCACGCTCAGCTGTGCGAGGGGATGAATGTCGGTGTTCTCACGCATTGAAAACACGCCCTGCGTGCCGAAGATCAGGTTGATGCCATCGCGGAACGTGTTGTTCGAAGGCGCGCTATCCTGAGACTGTGACGCGCCGGTCCTGTCCCAGATATTAAAGGCGTTATAAAGCGTGGCGGCGATCATCCTGTCGTGGTAACGCGTGTATTCCGCCTCCTCACCATCGCCGAGCGCCGGGTTGAAGACGTCTTCGGCGTTAAGGTTTTCGTTCTTCATTTTATTTTCGCGGGCGATTTCTTCCATGACGTAGGGATATTTGTCGCCCTGAGGAATGCTGCCGATCGCGGTGGTTATCTCGCCATTAAGGCGGGCGATGCGGTTATACCATATCGCCGCGCCGGCCCAGCCGACTGCTCTTAGCTGCGGGCTGACCGCCCAGTCGGCGTTCGCCACCTGCGCAGCGATCTGCGCGGGGATAGCGGCCCTGACATAGTCGTTCCATGTCTGGACCGCGTTGTTGGCGAAATCGGTACCCGGCCAGATGCCGCAAAGCGGATCGTGGCTTATCTGCATGATCCGGTCGCGCACGCAGGCAGAATTGATGACCAGCTCCGGGTCGGCCCACATGTCCTTGACCATCTGATAATAGACTTCCTGCATTCCATAGGCGCCAGAAGTATCATCGATGGTCGTGACAGGAACCGTCAGAACGCCGCAAAAGGCTTTTACGTTGCCTTTCTCGAGCGGATATTTATCCGGGTTGTGAGTGCCGAAGCGAATCTCGATATTGCCGCCCTGTGTAAAAGCGAGAGCGCCCTGGAAGTTCGTCGGCGCAAGCAACTGCTGATTCGCGCCGCCGGCGCCCAACAGGCCCACGGCGGTGCCCCGCACGATGTAGGCCTGTATACCGTCCGGCGCATGCAGCGTTTCGCGGTAGGCGTATTCTTCGGCGATCTTGCAGGTCTTGGCCACAAACATCAGGCGGACGAGGCTGTTGATCTCGGGCGCATTTGGCCTGCCGATCAGTGTTTCCGGGGCGCCGAGAGCAGTCTCGGTAATATTCAGGTTGAAATATCCCCAAGCGTTGGTCGCGAAGTTCGATCCGAATTTCGCAGTCCAGAAGGTGAGCATCTGGGCCATGTTCAGACCCTGATGCACGTCGCTGGTGTGGAGAGGAACGAGCAAAGCGAAGAACAGAATCAGGCGGACAGGGCCCCAGGTTTTGTTAAAACGCTGGCCGAAGGGCGAGCCGGTAACGGCCGTTTCGCCGATGATGGTGGTAATGAAATAAATAATGACGATGACCGATACGAGGAAAATGCCGATCGAATAGAATTGAAAAAGCGCATGCAGGGCTCTGTGGGAAGGGTAGGGGTAGCCGCCGCCGGGCGGACCGGCAAGATTTCCCTGAAGATCCAGACACTGAATATTCAGCGAGACGCAGGAGCCATAAATCCTGGGATCGAGACCGAAGATGCGGTCGAGGATGATGAAGGCAAGGTCGTTTTGGGGCCCACCGGTAGCACCGTGGCCGTAGATTGACGTCACGCCGAGGATTTCATCAAGCGTCCTGACAATGTTGCCGGCGGGCGCGGCGCCAGCCAGGGCGGGCTGGTTAACGATGGCCATGACCAGGAGGCCCAGTTGAAGCGCCAGCATGACGACGCCCGCGAGTATGGTGAAAAATACGATGACCTGATCGATATTGCGCCGACTAATGACAAGATTATTCGCAGCTTCGGTGATGACCTGGCGAATGCCATAGCGGCCGATATTAGCCGGGTTAAGGTAAGGGTGGTCGGGGGGCAGGAGCCTGACCGATTGATAGACGAGCGCGATCGTGTAAGCCACATGCACGAACCCATGGGCAAAAAAAGCATAAAGCCGCGGCAGAAAGCCCGGCATCAGAGTGTGTTTCAGAATTTTTCTTGCGCTGATTACAGCCATTTTTGCCCGTTTAGGTCACGTATTCCATTCTGTCTTATCCTTTTGCCCCGCCGGCCCTGCCGACGAGGTCTTTCATTTGGCCGCCGATTGCGCTGATGGCCTGTTGACCGCCGATGGCCGAGGTGCTGACCAGGGTTTCCGCTGCGTTTTCGCGGGCGTCATTTTCGGTTGCCACACTCTGGCCTATCCAGCGCAGGATGTTCGCCGGGATCAGGTCGATCAGTTTGAACGACGACAGGGCCATCATGTAGACCACAATCGCGTAGATGACGGTGAAGAGGAATTCATCCAGCGCCGAGCGGAAGAACTGGCCGACCGAAGCGCCAAGGCCCGTGGCTTCGCTCGTGACGTCGAAACCCGACAGGTTCGCTGTTACGAGATCCCATACCTGGTTCAGCCCGAACACAAGCGCGCCAAAGATCGAGATGCTGGCCAGCAAGCCGAAAATAATCAGGATAGGCCGCAGGAATATCTCGAAAATCAGGAAGTAGCCATTCACCGCCGCTGCGCCGGACAGGCCGTTGCCGTCGATACGGATATGGGCCAGAGCCCAGAGCGGCAAGCCGACCATGGCTTCGAAGATGGCTTTCAGCCAGCCGCCCACCGCGAAGAAGAAATATATGAACGGCAGGAAAGGAACGATGTAATACAATACGAATCCCGCCGACATGGTGATCATGCAGATCGAGAGCAGGAAGCTGGAAACGGAACTGGCGGCCGCGCCGGAGAAACTGTCGAACGTGGAGAACAATGCAGCGGCCGCGCCTCCAGCCGTGGCGAAGCCCAGGTTCCGCACCGCAGTTTCCATGAGCGAGCGGCCAACGCCTGTCAATTGTGCCAGCGGGTGCACGTCAGGATTTTTTCTCATGCTATAGAGACCGTCCGTGCCAAAGAGGGTGTTGATCACGTCAATGACGATATTGCCACTGGGTTCGGTGTGCGAGGTCGTCGCGAAGCCGCCCTCCTGCCAGTAATTGAAGGCTTCCCACATGGCGTTAGTGTGGGGAATGGTATAGGGCTCACGCTTGGGAAGGTCCTGGCCGTTCGAAAGCTGGGGATTGAAGCGCTGGTTGTTGGGCACGTTCTGATCCTGCTGGCGTTTTTTCTCGCGCACATATTCCATCAGGCTCGGCCAGCGGGAGACGGAAGGCGTGGATACGACCGCCTGGGTCATGGCGCCGTTCAGTTCCGCGACACGGTTGTACCAGAGCGCGGCGCCGGCCCATCCCCTCAGTCTTACATTATCGTCCAGCACCCAGGTCTGGGAGTCGATCTGTTCCTGCACTGCGTCGGTGACAGTCGCGGTGGTATAGACACGGTATAAATCCTGAAGATCGCCGCGGTAATTATCCTGCGGGGGATTCATGTCCGGGGAGGGGCACTCAGGTTTTTTCACATGCTTGCACGCTGTATAATAAGCATGGTTATCGCCCAGCCCCCCCTGACCGGTGAATATGTCGGCCCACAGGTCCTGGATTAACTCCACATAATAGCGCTGCATGAGTTCGGTGCCAGGCTCGGCGAGACCCGGCGGGCGGGAATCGGATAGGGGTATAATAAGTTCGCCGCAGACGGGAATAATGAATCCCTTGTTCAGTTTGCTCCTGTCCTCGACGCCGAAGCGAATGACGATGCTCTGGTCGCCCTGGAGGAAATCGAAAATCTCTTCATAAGTGGCTCTGAAACCGGTCGGGTTGTTGTTGGAATCCCAGCCTTGAACGCCGGGGAAATTCACGAAAAGCAGGTTCGGCGGGAAACTCAACGGGTCACGAACGACCCAGGCTTCGACCGATTGCCCGCTCTGCAGCCATTCGAGCCATGCGCAGGTCGAAGCTGTATACATGAATTGCAGCAGGCCGCTGACTTCCGGCACGTTCGGCGTTGAAACCAGTTTTTCGGTTTCGCCGAGATAGGTATCGGTCAGCCCTTCGTTGAAAAGGATCCAGCCGTTGGTGGCAAAGGCCGATCCGAATTTCGCGGCATACAGAACGATATATTGCGACGTGTTCAGGCCGTAGCCGATCGGGATCAGGAGACCGAACGCGACGACGATGCGGATGGGGGCCCAGAGCCTGTTGAAGCGTTTCCCGAAGGCCGTGCCGGTCTGGGCGGTTTCCATCAGGATGGTGGTGATGAAATAGCAGGTGATCAGCGCGGCGACGACCAGCAGGCCGACACTGTAGAGGCGGAACATTTCATGCAGCGCATGATGGATGGGGAACGGCCAGCCGAGAGCCGCGAAGATCGAGGCGCCGCCGGTATCCACGATTTGCCCGCCATTTGAGTCCTGGCACAAGCCTCCCAAGCTGATGCAGGAGCCGAACATATCCGGTACGCCGAATACCAGGTCGAGCAGGATCAGGGCGATGTCCTGGACCGGCGCATCGGTTACAAAAAAATCGGTTATGTCGTATTGCGCGGAGAAAGCGGGCTGGAATACGAGCGAGGCGGCCAGCAATACGATCTGGATAAAAACGATGGCGAGGCCGAGCAGAACGGCCGCGAACATGATGACCTGATCGGTGTTTTTTATCTTGAGCTGGAGATGGCCGGCGGCTTCGGCGATGACGTGGCGCAGACCAAAACGTCCGGCATTTTCCGGATCGAGATAAGGGTGCCCCGCGGGGAGCAGTTTCACTGTCTGGTAGACAAGAGCAATAAAAAACGGCACGTAACTGAAACCGGAAAAAAACAGTTCCTGCAGGCGCGGGCGGAAACCCGGCAAGATGGCAAAGCGGATAAACTGTTTTCTTGTTACTCTCATCAAAATGCCTGTTTATATTTCCTTATATTTTTTCTGGCCGGTTATGGTTTCGGCTGGCCGTGTATATCCTGTTTGACCTTGTTCAGTGCTCCACCGAGCGCGCCGCCGACCTCGGAGCTGAGGCCCTGCAGCCCCCTCGTAACATCCTGGGCGACTTGCATGCCGCCGACGGCGGCGTAACGGGTGAGTCCTTCCGTCGGGTCGGGGTTGATGTCGGAGAATGCCGATACGCCCGCGCCCATGAAGCGCAAAATCCCGTCCGGAATTTTGTCGATGAGTTTGAACGAGGCCGTCGCCATCATGTAAACGATGATCGCGTAAACGATCGTGAAGAAGAAGCTGTCGATTTCACCCTTGGGAACTCTTTTATATTGATAGCCGCCGTATTGTATCTGTGCCTGCTGGCCGGGCGCGACCTGCTCCCATCCTTCGAAGCCGGTCAGGTTGTCGGTGACCAGATCCCACAGAACATTGAGCATGCGTACCTGCGCCGTCAGGATCGTCACCGCCGCCAGGAGCCCGAATACAGTCAGGATGGGCCGGACAAAAATCTCGAAAATCAGGAAATAGCCGCTTGAAGCGGAATCGCCGGGCAAGCCTTCGCCGTCGAGGCGTAAGTGTGCGAGCGCCCAGAGCGGCGCGCCGACCATGGCTTCGAAGATGCTCTTGATCCATGTGCCGAACGCGAAGAAGAAATACAGGAACGGCAGGAACGGCAAGATGTAATAAAGGATGAAGCCGACGGTCAATGCCAGCATCGCGATGGTCATCACCATGCCGCTGACGATCTGGGCGCCGATGCCGAGGTGCTCGCCCATGACACGAAGAAGGCCGCCAAGGCCTGAGCCGATGGTCGAGGCGCCGATGTTAAAGATGGCGCTGTCGACGAGCGATTTACCTATCGCGGCAAGCTGGGCGAGTGGGTGGACATGCGCGTTGTCGCCGCGCATTTCCATCAAGCCCTTTATTCCGAAAATAGCGTTGATGGCATCCTGGAACGCGCCGCCGGTGAGCGTTTTATCGGCCTTGGTCATGTCGGGGTCGTCTTTGTTCCACCATTTGAAAAAGTCGTTCATAAGTTTCGCCATTTCGACGGCGTTCTGGTCGCCCTCCAGGTGAACGTCCTGGCCCTCGGAGATGTTGGGGCTGAATTGCATCAGGGCGGAAACGTCTGCGTCGGATTTTTTTCTTTCCTTGCGCGTTTTCTCCATGACCTCCGGGTACATTTCAACATACGGCAGACTGCCTACCGCGCCGACAAACGCGCCGTTGATTTCGGCGATGACGTTATACCAGACGCCCGCGCCGGCCCAGCCGAGGTCGAGAACTTCCTGGCGCATCTGGAAATCGAGAGCGGAATTCTGGATATATAACCTCCAGGCCTCCCTGACCCTGGTTTCGAAGACGGGCTGATAGACGCCCAGAAGGGTCTGGCGACCTTCAGCCGTGACTTGCGTATCTATACATCCGTTGATGCCCGGCCCGCATTGCGGCAGCGACCCGTGCCCGCATCCTATAAAGCATTGCAGGTACGGTTCCCTGCCCATCGCGTACTCCATGTAGCGGTGGGAAAGATCAACCATAAGGGTTCCCGGGGTGAACCACATGGTCTTGATGGTGTTGAAGTAGAATTCCTGCACCCAGTCGGCACCGCCCCGCGATGCGCCCTGACCTCGCGTTTTCACGTAGCTGATGGGAATGCGGATATCGCCACAGATAGGAGAGACCTTGCCTTTCTCCTTCTCATAGCTGTTGTTGTTTACATCGATACGGCCGAAACGGATGACGATGTCGCTGTTGTTGTAGAAATCAAGCGCATTGACATAGGTTGTGCCCATGGTGAGAGGCATCATGTTCGCCGGGTTGGTCATCCAGGCCTGGGACTGTTTGACCAGGTAAGGCTTGATATAAAAACTCCCTGACGGCGGCGGCACCGTGTTCGCGGCCAGAGGATCCTGCTTCCAGTAGGCGTAGGCACAGGCGTGAACAATCGACATTGCCTGCACCATCGGTAGCACGCTGGGTATCTGCGGCAAAGCGAGAAGACTGTTGCGTTCGCCCGTCGGGTTGTAACCCGTGCCGCCGATGAAGGTCGACTGGATGGTGCGGTTGAACTGGAGCCAGCCATTGGTGGCGAAGCCGGATCCGAATTTCGCGGCATAAAGCACGATGTACTGGCCGCTGTTGAGGCCGTAGTTGATCGGCAGGAGAAGGCCGAGAGCGACGACGAGGCGAACGGGAACCCAGACGTTCTGAAAGCGCTGGCCGAATGGATGGCCGGTGGTGGCGGTTTCACCGACGACGATGAGGGCGTAGTAAAGGAAAATAACGACGCCGACGACGAGAAGGCCGAGCGAGTAAAATCTCAGGAGTTCATGAAACCCAACGTGAAAAGGCCAGGGCAACTGGCCGTTGATCGCCGTGCACACGTTGCCCTGCGTGCAGAAAAGATTCGGAATGCCGAAGACCTGGTCGAGCACGACGAAGGCCAGATCGGTGGCGGCGTTACTCGCGGTCGGATCAGGCGTCAGAAATATCGAGCCCGCGAGAGCAGGGCGAATAACGAAAGCGTAAACCACCATCAGAAGCTGGATCAGCAGGATGGCGGCGCCGGTCAGCAACGCGACGAAAATAAAAACCTGGTCCGCGTTTTCTTTTTTGACGACGAGATTGTTTGCCGCTTCGCCGATGACGTGGCGGATTCCGAAGCGGCCGATATTGGACGGGCTGAGATAAGGGTGGTTCGGCGGCAGGAGGCGGACGGCGCCATAGATGCTGGCCATCAAAAATGCGATATAGCCGAAACCGGACGCAAAAAGTACTTTGGCGCGCGGAATAATCCGCGGCAGCAACAAGATGCCAAGAATGGTCTTCGCTTTAACGCCGTTCACTTATGAGTTCCACCACTTCTTATATTTTACCGCTGGAATACTTAAAATTTTAGTAAATTTTGCCTCAGTTTTTATATTGTAACATTTTTTAATGGCGGCACGCATATTATGGATAAGTCTTTGAAATTAAATGATAATAATGCTTTCCACGCCCGGGCAGCGCAGCAGTTTTTTAGATTAAGCTATTGATTTTATTACATTAATAGGTTGAAAACGACCCTGGATCAGCCCGCACGTCTCAGGGGCTTATATTTGATGCGGTGGGGCTGGTCGGCGGCGATGCCAAGGCGGCGTTTGCGGTCGGCCTCGTAATCCTCGTAATTGCCCTCGAACCATTCGACGTGAGAGTCACCCTCAAACGCGAGGATATGGGTAGCGAGGCGGTCGAGGAACCAGCGGTCGTGGCTGATAATGACCGCGCAGCCGGGGAAATTCTCCAGCGCCTCTTCGAGCGCGGAAAGCGTTTCGGTGTCGAGGTCGTTGGTCGGTTCATCGAGCAGGATGACATTGGCTTCGGTCTTGAGCATTTTCGCGAGGTGGACGCGGTTGCGCTGGCCGCCGGAAAGATTGCCGACTTTCTGTTGCTGGTCGGGGCCACGGAAATTGAATGCGGAAACGTAAGCGCGGCTCGGCATTTCGATTTTTCCGAGCTTGATGATGTCTTCGCTGTTGGAAATTTCCTGCCAGACATTGTTGTCGGGGTTGAGCGAGTCGCGGCTCTGGTCGACATAGCCGAGCTTGACGGACTCGCCGACCGTGAAGGTGCCGGTGTCGGGTTTTTCAACGCCGGTGATCATGCGGAAGAGCGTGGTTTTACCCGCGCCGTTCGGGCCGATGACGCCGACGATGCCGCCGGGCGGCAGGCGGAAGGAAAGGTTGTCGATGAGCAGGTGATCGCCATAGCCTTTCGAAATTCCCTTCGCCTCGATGACGTTTTCGCCAAGGCGCGGCGGGGCGGGGATGACGATCTGCGCGTTACGTTGATCGCTCTGTTGTGATTCCGCAAGCAGTGTTTCATATGAGGCGATACGCGCCTTGGACTTTTTGCGGCGGCCTTCGGGCGTTTTGCCCATCCATTCCATCTCTCTTGCGAGGGTCTTCTGGCGCGCGGCTTCTTCTTTCGATTCCTGCTCAAGGCGTTTGGCTTTGGCCTTTAGATAGCCGGTGTAGTTGCCCTCGTAGGGAATGCCCTTGCCGCGGTCGAGCTCGAGAATCCAGCCGGTGACGTTGTCGAGAAAGTAACGGTCGTGCGTGATCATGATGACCGTGCCCTTGTAGTCGAGCAGGAAGCGCTGGAGCCACGAGACGGATTCCGCGTCGAGGTGGTTCGTCGGTTCGTCGAGCAGGAGAAGATCGGGTTTTTCAAGCAAGAGTTTGCAGAGTGCGACGCGGCGTTTTTCACCGCCGGAGAGATTATCGATTTTCGCATCGCCCGGCGGGCAGCGCAGCGCGTCCATCGCGATTTCGATGGTGCGGTCGAGTTCCCAGCCATCGACGGCGTCGATCTTGGTTTGCAGCTCACCCATTTCCTCGCCGAGTTTTTCAAAGTCGGCGCCATCTTCCGCCATTTCGGCGCTGATCGCGTTGTACCGGTCGACCATGTCCTTGATTTCTTTCAGGCCCATCAAAACGTTTTCATGAACGTTCTTGGTTTTGTCGAGCTGGGGTTCCTGTTCGAGGTAACCGACGCGTACGCCGTCGGCGAGCGTATAGTCGCCGGTGAATTCCTTGTCGCGGCCGGCCATGATGCGGAGCAGGGTCGATTTACCGGAGCCGTTCGGGCCGAGTACGCCGATTTTCACGCCGGGCAGGAAGCTGAGCGTGATGTTTTCGATGACTTTCTTGCCGTTGCCGTAGGCTTTGCCCAGGCCGTGCATGGTGCAGATATATTGGTAGGCTGCCATCGTTTTTCTTTCAGTCGTTTAAATTTAAAATGGTTTTATAGGGTTTTATCGCGTTGATCAAATTTTATCGCGTTGATAGAGTTTTCGTATGCGCAACACAGCAACTGGCGAGAACGGACGGGTTATAGCCGCCCTCCAGTACCGAAATCAGGCGCCCCCCGCAATATTTATCGGCGATCGTCATGAGTTTTTTAGTCATCAGGTCGAAGTCCTCTTCCAAAAGCATCTGGCGTCCCGGCGCGTCATTGAACAGAATTTCTTTCGGCGGATCGTCGCGGTGTGCGTCAAAGCCTGCCGAGATAAATATAAAATCGGGCTTCCATTCCGCAAGGGCAGGAATGATCTGCTCGTCAAAGATTTTGTGATGCATGGCCGGGTCGGCTTTGACCGGGACCGCGATATTGTTGATAGTGCCGTGAGGGCCTTTATCCTCGTGGTGCATATTAGGCCAGAGCGGATTTTGATGAATCGAGAAAAAGAGAATGCCAGGATTTTCTTTCACTATATCCTCGGTTCCATTGCCCTGATGGACATCGAAATCAACGATGGCGATTTTCCTGATATCTTTTTTTTGCAGGGCATAAACAGTGGCAATGGCAAGATTGCTGAAGAAACAAAATCCCAGCGAAGAATTTTTTATCGCGTGGTGGCCCGGCGGGCGCGTCACACAAAACGCGTTGCGGTATTTTCCGGCGAGGATGTCATCGACGGCCTGACAAGCGGCGCCGACCCCGTAACTGACCGATTCAAGGGAGCCCGGCCCCATGCGCGTATCAGGATCGATTGAAATCGGCGCGTCACCCGGTTTGAACGACCGGTCTTTTTCCTTCAGCTCATCAAGATATTCTTGCGCGTGGCCTAGCAGGATTTCATTATCGGCGCCCTTGCGCGCGCTCACCCACACGACATTTTCTGAGTCGTTTTCAGGAAAGGCTTTTCTCATCGCCTCCAGGATGGAAGAAAGGCGTTTCGGGCTTTCCGGGTGCCCGTCGCCAGCGTAATGAGCCAGGAGCGCTTCATTCGTATAAATGGCTGTTTTCAATGTCATAAGAGACCATTCCATGCCTGAACCGGCATTGTCAAAACCCATTTATTTTTATTGATTCCCCTAACATGCCCGTGCTAAAACAATTTTCATAAGAAACACAGGACATGGTCATGAATGTCATTCCATTTAGAGCGACTCCGAAATTGCGCGAAGGATTCAATTTCTACGGCAAGAATTATGTTGAGCCGACCCGGCCTTTGCGGGTCATGATCGCCACATCCGTTCGCGATGTCGGCGTGGACGATAATGTCGGAAAAAATATCCTGATCGAAGGTCAGCCTGTTTACCTGAAAGGTGTGCTGGAGAATTTGCTTTCTGTGAGCAACACAGAAGGTGCCGCTCGGGATCAGTTCCAGATCGTCGGTATTGCCGTCGATGATGTTGAGGGTCAGGACAAGCTTGATGATTACACGGCGTTGCCGCAGCAGGATCGCCAGTGGATTATCCCGGCAAACACGACGTATAACGGCGAGCCTCTGAAAGAGATGGTGCATTCGCATCCCAGCATGTTCCGCAAAATCGTCGGGAATAAAGAACTTAAGAAAAACGAAAAGCTGCGTTTTGAAGCGGAGCTGGTCGAGCTTGCGAAAAAACTGAACGCCGATGTCATTCTTTCCGATCATTTCATGTTGAGATTTGAGCGCACTCAACACCTGATGCCGACGATCAACATTCACCCGGCTGTGACGAATCCTGCGAACCCGGCATGCTGCCGTGGAAAAACCCCAACCAAGGATATCCTGGAGCGGGCCGCCAAAGACGGCGGCACCCGGACAGGCGCATCGCTGCATTTCGTGAACGACGAATTCGATGACGGCGTAATTATCGCCGATACGGACGTGGTTGTCGTGCCGGACGGCTGGGACAGGAACAGGCTGCGGCTGGCGGTTTACCAGCAGGCCAAAAACCCCCTGGTCGAGCTGGGGCTCGCACACCTGCGGGAGCACTTCGATTATCTTTATAATCTAAGCAAGCAGCCTCCCGAATTACGCGAAGAATCCTTAAGTTTATAGAGGACAATTTGCCGCCGGCCCTTGCCCGTCCGACCAGTTGGTCTATCGTGTGGGAAAGGGAGAATCACCATGGCCCAGCAAACAACGCAGAAGAAAATCATCGCCACCGCCGAGCGCCTGATTTTGAGGCGCGGATATGACGGGACGTCCTTAAATGACGTCGTCAGCGCCGCCGGGGTGAGCAAGGGCGCGTTCTTTCATTACTTCCCGACCAAGCAGGCGGTCAGCCGGAACGTTCTCGAAAAATATGCGAACGAACAGATTTTTGCGCCGCTGGAGAAAAATATGAGCCGCGCGGGATCCGTGAAGCAGGGGCTGCTGGACTGGCTGCAGGAAACATACAATGCCTATGCGCAGTGGAAATTCGCGGGGGGTTGCCTGCTCGGGAATTTTGCGCTGGAGTTGTCCGACCGTGACGAGGAAATGCGCGAGCAGCTGAAGGGAATTTTCCTGCAATGGGAAAACCAGCTGGCTGGGTATTTAAAACCGCTGGCGGTGGAAGGAAAAATGACGATGGAGCCGAGGCAGTTTGCGCGGCTGCTTATTTCCGCCTACCAGGGGGCGACGATGACGGCGAAAGTGCACAAGGACAATAACCGCGCAAGCCGCGAATTCCAGGCGATCGGGCAGCTGATTGAAGCGGTAATTGTAAACTAATTCATACTTTTGACTCTCGTAAAAAGCGCACCATCTTTCTCTGGTATGTAACATTGGGAAAGGGGATTCACATGACATTCAAGATTCATGAGCGCGATTTAAGGGGTCGCACAAAAACAGGCTGGTTAGACAGTTACCACACATTTTCATTCGGCGATTTCCGCGACCCGGAGCGGATGGGGTTCCGCAGTCTTCGCGTCATCAACGAGGATTTCGTGATTCCCGGTGCGGGGTTTCCAACGCACCCTCATTCTGACATGGAGATCATCACCGTGATCCTGAAAGGGGAGCTGGCGCACAAGGACAGCACCGGCACGGGCGCGGTGATTAAACCCGGTGAAATTCAGAAAATGTCCGCCGGCAGCGGCATCACGCATTCGGAGTTCAATCCGTCGAACGATAATCCCGTTCACCTGCTGCAGATCTGGATCAGGCCGGACACGCGCGGCATCAAGCCGGGTTACGAGCAGATTACAGTCGAGCCGCAGGACGGCTGGACGCTGGTCGGTGACCGGGAAGGCAGCGACAATGTCGTGAGCATTCACCAGGATGCAAAATTATTCTGGGCGACGATCGCGAAAGACAAAAATGTTTCATACGAATTTGCGAAAGAGCGTTACGGGTTCCTGCAGGTCGCGCGCGGGGAAATCACGCTCGACGGCGAGACGATCCGGCAGGGCGACGGCGTCGAAATTTCCGGCGAAGGAAATATAGAGATTACTGCGAAGGCGGATTCGGAGCTTCTGCTGTTTGACCTTGGCTAGAGTCGAGGCGTGTGTCGACGAGCAGCATAGCGGACAGCTCTTTTAATTTATTATGCGGGATTACGAATTCCCCTTTGCTCCAGCCTTTGGCGGCGCGGGACCAGCTTGTAACCGCTTTTAATACCTGACTGTGCTGAATGCCTTCGGGCAAAAGGTGCGGCTCTTCGGGTTTCAATATTTCTCCCGACAGACGATGACGAGTGACTTCCCAGCGGTGGCCTTCCTGCACGGGGCGAACAAGCAGAGCGCATGCGGTGTTGCCATGATAGTTGAAAAACGTTTCATATTGTTTATATCTCAGCTTAACCACTGCGCCTGCATTTTTAAAAACAGGCGTCAGGTAAGGCCATTCCTTACCTGTGACAGTAATTTCAGATCCGGTAACCAGTTCATGTGGCACACGTCTGACGGTGTCTATTTCTTCTCCTGCCCTGACGGCCCAGGTTACGAGAGCGTTCCTGATTATAATTGGATCGGTTTCTTTTGGTACAGTGACCAATTGTTTCTGCCACCTGGCTTGCCCCAGGAAGCGGGCATGACGCGTTATCTCCCAGCCATCCTCTTCTTGCTTGGCGCTGATCACGCATTCCATGTTGCCTGGGTGGGACAACTGGGGAAAATTGACCAGATCACCGACCCAGTTTACAAATCCTGCACGTGAGAATGCTCGGGTGAGAAAATGTTTCTGCTGTGGATTTCCGTTCAGGGATGAGGCTGGCGCTAAAGCTTGTGGCTGTTGCGGCTTTTCTTTTGTGGGTTGCGGTTGTTGCGAGCGTTGTCGCCGCGCTATGTCCTGCTCTAGTTCTCTAAAGATGCGATCAATGTTGCTGCCATCATTCTGATCCGGGTTTAAACTGTTCCATTTTGAGAGACTTCCGGATTTTTTCCCGCGTGCCATTGGATCGACCTTCCCTGTTATTTTTTATTATGAAATGCACCATAAAACATAAAATTGTCATAAGTCAATATGGCTAATACCGTGGATCGGCGGGCGTGTTTTGCTTATGTTTATTGCATGAAAACCAAAGACGGATTGATCAGGGGAGCGGACGGGAAGATGCGTTGCTGGTGGCATGGGGGCGATCCCATGTACCAGCGTTACCATGACGAGGAATGGGGCAGGCCGGTTGATGACGATGTCAGGCTGTATGAAAAAATCTGTCTTGAAGGATTCCAGGCGGGACTGTCGTGGTTCACGATTTTAAAGCGCCGGGAGAATTTCAGGAAAGCCTTCGCCGGTTTCGATTTCGGGAAGGTCGCGAAATTCACAAAGAAGGATGTCGAGCGGCTGGTGAAAGATTCCGGGATTATCCGCCACCGGGGGAAGATCGAGGCCACGATCAACAACGCTCGATGCGTGCACGAGGTTATCGATGAATTCGGCTCGCTCGGCGCGTATTTCTGGCGGTTTGAGCCGGAACCGGCCTCGCGCCCGAAGCGTTTGGATTACAGGACGATGAAGGCGATGCCCATTACAGCGGAATCAAAAGCCCTGTCGAAAGACCTGCGGAAGCGCGGGTTTGCCTTCGTCGGGCCGACGACGATGTACGCGCATATGCAGGCGATGGGCATGGTCAACGATCACCTGGAGGGGTGCTGCTGCCGCGAGCCGGTGGAGGCGCTGCGAAAGAAATTTAAAAGACCCGCATAAAATGTTAAGGTTTTAGACGTATGACAAAGGACCAAAAAACATCATTTGATTCCCTGATCGAAGCCAACCGCGACCGTGCGAAATTTTCCGGGCATGGCGATGCGCTGGGCGCGGCGGGCGTCAGAAAAGCGAGCTTCGATCCCGACAACTGCGCGCACCTGCGCAAGCCCGGTGAAAGCATCGCGGTCAATCCCCCGGGCGGGGGCTTCAAATATATCCTGATCGGCGCGGCGTGGGACAACGAGGCCCGCGAAAAATCCGGGCTGATCGGCAGGCTGGCGCGCAAGGCAGCAGGCAAGGGCGTGGACCTGGATGTCGGCTGCCTGTACGAAATGCAGGACGGCACGCGCGGGTCGGTCCAGGCTTTCGGCGAAAAATTCGGAAGCTTCGATGCAGCTCCCTATATGGCGTTGTCGGGCGATGATCGCACGGGCGATGGCGGGGGTTACGACGAATACATTACCGTCAACGGTGCGCACTGGAACAAGATCAAGCGCATCCTCGTCTATTTTTATATCTATAGCGGCGCGCCGAACTGGTCGGTCATCAACCCTAAAATCATTCTCGACGTGCCGGGCGAAGACGACCTTGTGGTCTCGCTCAGCACGCATAACGATGCGCTGGCGGTTTGCGCGGTGGGCGGGCTTGAAAATGTGCGCGAGGGCATAAAACTTACGAATTATACTGAATATTTTCCCGGTCACGCGGAAATGGACCGGGCTTTCGGTTTCGGGTTAGAATGGGATGACGGGAAGAAACGGGGTTAAACCATGGCAGATATTCTAGATACCAGGTACGAAGGCACGAAAGTCGAGCTGACGGACGGCAAGGCGTGGGTGGGCGACGACGTCAACCTGACGGCCATGGACCCGACGTTGCGCAAGGTGCTGATCGGCGCGGGGTGGGATCTCAATGTTTTCAACGCCGATGCGCTGGATCTTGATGTCAGCATGTTCATGCTCGACAAGCACGGGAAGACGCGCGTAGACGAGGATTTTGTTTTCTACAATCAGCCGACGACGCTCGAGGGCGGCGTGCGCCATGGCGGTGACAGCCGGACCGGCGCGGGCGACGGCGATGATGAAACGATCCTGATCGACCTTCATGCCGTGCCGTTCGATATCATGAAAATAGTTTTTACGCTCACGATCTATCGCGGCCGCGAGAAGCAGCAGAATATAGGCATGGTGCGCAACGCCTATATCCGCATTGCCAATGAAATAAGCGGGATCGAGATGGTGCGTTACGAGCTTTCAGACGATTTGGAAGACAAAATGGAAACCGGGATGATCGTTGCGTCGCTGAACCGCGAGGGACCGAAATGGCACTTCACGCCGATTGCGGATTTCGTGGAGGAGGGATTGAAAGACCTCGCGCCGCGTTTCGGCGTTACCCTAGTGCAGCAGTGACCGGGATTTCAGAAGCCGCGTTTGATGCCGAGTAATTGCGCCGGCTTGATCTTGGGCGCCTTGCGGCCGATCTTGCCGCGCTTGCCGCCGCCCCAGTCGTCATCATCGCCAAGTTCCTGCTCGATCAGCGCATCGATATCCGGAAGGTCGCTCATCTGGATGGCCTGGATGCAGGCGCGGAAAAAATTACAGCCCTTGCCTTCCCAGTCATAGATTTTGTTGACGTAACTTTCGCTCCTGACGCGCAGGTCGGTGGGCATCCATAATTTGTCGCCGCCGGGCAGGATTTTCATCAGCATGATCTGCTCGGTGGTTTTGCCGTCCTCGCCGGGAGCGTCTTTAAGCATCTGGATTTCGGCTTCGATATCCTCGGAGTCGGGGCCCATGCGGACTTCAGCGCTGCAGGCTATCCCCCGGGCGGTGTCATAATGGAGCCAGGGCTGGGTTTCGTATGGGGAAAGAACCCGGTTCACGCCCAGCTTTTCCATCAGGTTTTTCAATTCATAGCGCATGCGCTTCTGCCTTCAGGCCCGCAGATTACCTTAATTCTAGCAGAATTGTTAAGGTTTTGCGTTATGGGGGAAAGATTTTTTAGAATTTTGGTGATAGAATTAACCCTGGATGAAGATTTTTACTCAAAACAGACGGGCACTGCGTTTTGCGCTGGCGCTGCTGGCGTATGGAATGGCGGCATGCATGTCATGGGCGCCGGTTTCCGCCGTTGCCCAGACCGAGGCGCAGGCGACACAGGCCGCACCCGCCGAGAGTAAAAAAGCTTTCGAGGCTCAGGCCCGCGCAGTAGCTGCGACGACATTGATGGCCGGTCAAACGCCGGTGGAGCTTTGGGGGATAGAAGCGGCGGAAGGTGCCGACCCATCGACGAGGCTGAGGGCGCGCACGGCACTCGATAACGCCATCGGCGGCAAGAAAATTTCATGTGAACTGAAGGCCCGCAGCGGCACCGATGTGCGCGCGCAATGCGTGAACGCATCGGATATCGATCTTAGCCTTTACATGCTGCAGCAAGGTTACGCGACGGTGGACCGCGCCGCCGTTTACGGCACTATTTTCGAAGACGCCTATATCCAGGCGGAGACCCGCGCGCAGAGCAAGGGCATCGGGATATGGACGCCTTCAGGAACATCTTCGGGCGGCGGCGGCTCCGATGGCACATTGATGCTGAGTTTCGGTTTCGTGCTGTTCCTGTGCATCATCGGCGCCTTCACATTTTTGAGCATCATCATCATGCGCGGGTTCCAGAAGGTGGTGGACGCGCAGAACGATAATATTGCGATGATGACGAAAGAGCGCAAACTGCGCGACCAGGAACGAGAGGTCGTGGCCGTGATGCTGGATTCGGAATTGAAGGCTAACAAAGCGAAGATCGAGGCCTATCTCGCGGTTTACGAGGAAATGCTGAAGAGCATGAAAGATGCCGACCGCCAGCCAAAATATAAGAAATCAGGTGATATCGTGCAGCGGCAACCGGCACTGGCGCGCTCGGTTTTTGATCGCAACACGGACAAGGTCGATGCGCTGGGCAGCAGACTGTCGAGCGAGCTGGTGCATTTCTACGCGCGTATCAAGAGCAACCCTGAATACGTGAATCTCGAGCCCCACATGGAGCTTGAGGAGGCGGTAGAGGTGGTGGAGCGTTCGCTGCGGCACGCGCGGCGGCTGAACGATCTCGCTGGCCGGATACTGGATTCATTCGCCGCGAGCGGCATCATGTCCGAAAAATTCCAGGAATAATTATTTCTTTTTAACTTCCGCGGAAACGAACTTTTTTCCTTTGAATTGCAATTCGATTGCCTGGCCGACATTGGCGTTTGCCGCGTCCGTGATGACGTGGCCGGATGCATCACGCACCACGGCAAAGCCGCGCTGGAGAACATTTTCAAAAGAATAGGCTTCCAGCATTTTTCCCGCATGATCCAGGCGTTTTTCCCAGTCGCGTGTGAGTTTGGGTTGAAGCGCGGCGAGGTGCTCGCTCCAGCGTTCGAAAATTTTCCGGGTGTGATCAATAAAGGTAAGCACGCGCGGCAGTTTGTCAGAGGCGCGGTCGAGGCGCTGGGTTTTTATTTCAAGGAGCCGCGCCGGGTCGCCAAGGCCGCGCGTTTTCGCCTCCAGTTTATGCTGGAGCTCGGAGGCAAGGCGGGTGAGGCCGGAATAAAGGCGCTGGCCGTCCTCCATTATTTGTGCCTGTAGCTGCGCCCGCACGGGCACGGCCATTTCGGCTGCACCGGTGGGCGTGGGCGCGCGGAGGTCCGCAGCGTAATCAATCAGCGTTGTGTCGGTTTCATGGCCAACGGCGGAGATGAGAGGAATGCTGGAATTCGCCGCCGCGCGAACGACGATTTCCTCGTTGAAAGGCATGAGATCTTCAAGACTGCCACCGCCGCGCGCGACAATCAAAAGGTCGGGGCGCGGCGAGAAATTCTGAAAACCCTCGATGGCGGCGGCGACCTGCTGCGCAGCGCCGGGGCCCTGGACGAGCACGGGCCAGATAAGGACATGGCGGGGAAAGCGGTCTTCCAGACGGTGCAATATATCGCGAATGACCGCGCCGGTGGGCGAGGTGACGACGCCGATGATTTCGGGGAGAAAGGGAATCGGTTTTTTGCGGGCCGGATCGAACAGGCCCTCGGCGGTGAGCTTTTTGCGGCGTTCCTCCAGCATTTTCAGAAGCGCGCCCTCGCCGGCGAGTTCCATCGATTCGATAATCAACTGGTAATTCGAGCGGGCGGGGTAGGTGGAGATGCGGCCCGTGCAGATGACCTCGAGCCCTTCTTCCGGTTTTACGGATAATTTCGAAAGCGTGCCTTTCCAGCAGACAGCATTGATAACGGCGTCGGCGTCCTTAAGGTCGGTATACATATGTCCGGATGTGTGAATTTTGACGCGCGAGAGCTCGCCGCGCACCCGGATGCGGGCATATTGTTCCTCGAGCGTTCTTTTCAGCGAAAACGCCAGTTCCGATACAGAAAACTCGGGGACATTCGATTTGATTGCTTCGGCTTCGGGCATAGATTGATGATATAATTCAGGGCTTGTTCTGACAACAGGGATAAAATATGGCTTCCGGCCTTGCGGCTTATTTATATGCCGACGAAACAAAAACCGCCGATGCGTTGCTGAAGAGCCTGCCATGGCCGCGCCAGCGCACACAGAGGGTCGAGGACCGCGCCGGCGCGCTGGTGCAGCGGATGCGCGCCGAAAAGGCGTCGCCCGGCCAGCTTGAAACTTTCCTGCAGGAATATTCACTTTCGACCGACGAGGGGCTGGCGCTGATGACGCTGGCGGAGGCGTTGCTCCGTATTCCGGACAAGGCGACGGCGCGCGCGCTCATCCGCGATAAAATAGGTAATGCTGGCTGGTCGGGCGCTGGCGGATCGGGCGACTGGGTCGTGCGCGCGGCGGGACTAGGGCTGTTGGTGAGTAGCCGCACGCTGGACAGTGCGCTTTCCCTTATCAGCGAGCCGGTGGTATATGCCGCGATGACCAAGGCGATGCGCGTCATGGGCAAGCAATTCGTGCTGGGCACCGATATCGAGGACGCGGTGCAGAATTCGATTCCCTATACTAACCAGGGATACCGCATGTCTTACGACATGCTGGGCGAGGGCGCGCGCACGGCGCTGGATGCTGACCGTTATTTCAACGCTTATGCCGAGGCTATTCGCTACATCGGCGAGCGCAAAAAACCACCAGGCGAGAAAATGCCGGGCATGTCGGTGAAATTGTCGGCGCTGCACCCGCGTTATTCGGCGGCGCAGAAAGAACGCTGCGTTCCCGAGCTGACCGAGCGGCTAATAGAGCTTTGCAGGCTGGCGGCGGCGCGCAATGTGTCGCTGACGGTAGACGCGGAAGAGGCAGACCGGCTGGAGATTTCACTGGAGATCATCCGGGGTGTGCTGCGCGACCAGGGATTTAACGGCTGGGACGGATTCGGCATGGCCGTGCAGGCTTACCAGAAGCGCGCGCTGCCGCTCGTCGATGAAATCATTACGATGGCGAAAATGCAGCGGCGGAAACTGCAGATGCGGCTGGTCAAGGGTGCGTACTGGGATACGGAAATCAAGAAGGCGCAGGTCGCGAGCCTTCCGGGCTACCCGGTTTTCACGCGCAAGGAGAATACGGATCTTTCCTATATCGCCTGCGCGCAGAAGATGCTGAACGCGAATGAATACATATACCCGATGTTCGGCACGCATAACGCAGCGACGGCGGCAGCGGTGATGGAAATGGCGGAAGATACCGATGCGCCGTTCGAGTTCCAGCGCCTGTTCGGCATGGGCGAGTCGCTGTACAACACGCTGCTGCGTGACAAGGCCGCGGAGGTCAGCATTTATGCGCCGGTCGGGCCGCAGGAGGATTTGCTGGCGTACCTGGTGCGGCGCCTGCTGGAGAATGGCGCGAATACATCCTTTGTGAACCAGGTGATGGACCCATCCGAAGCGGTGGATAATATCGTGGATGACCCGGTGGAAAAGGTTCGCCGCCGCGCGAACAAACAGCATGACCGCATAAAGCTGCCGGGGGATATTTATGTTAACGAAAAACCGCAGGGCCGCGTCAACTCGGCCGGGCTGGACCTCAATGACGCAGACACGCTGGCGGATTTTCAGCGGGAGTTTAAAAATTTCCAGAAGCCATACGAGGCGTTTCCGCTGATCAGCGGCAAGGGCTACCGCGAGCGCGAGGCGCAGGAGGTAAAAAATCCCGGCGTGCTTTCGGAGGTCGTGGGGCGCGTATGGCCGGGTGCGCCGGGCCTGGCGGAAAAAGCGGTGCGGACCGCAAGCGGAGGATATGGAGACTGGTCGCGGACGCCGCCGCAGGAGCGCGCCGCGTGCCTGGAGCGTTACGCGAATTTACTGGAGTCGCACCGTGAGGAGCTAATGGCCTTATGTGTGCGTGAGGCAGGCAAGACGGTGCCGGATGCACTGGCCGAGGTGCGGGAGGCCGTGGATTTCGCGCGTTATTACGCGAACCGGGGCCGGGCGGATTTCGCCGATACCGAACTGCCGGGGCCGACGGGAGAAAGCAATATATTGCGGCTCGAGGGGCGCGGCGTGTTCGTCTGTATTTCGCCGTGGAATTTTCCGCTGGCGATTTTTTCCGGTCAGGTAACGGCGGCGCTGATGGCCGGAAATACCGTTGTCGCGAAACCGGCAGAGCAGACGCCTCTGATCGCGATGTTCGCCGTGCGGCTGATGCAGCAGGCGGGAATTCCGACGAACGTCCTCAACCTTGTGCCGGGCGATGGCGATATGGGCGCAGCATTGGTGCAGCATAATGACGTCGCGGGCGTGGCTTTTACGGGCTCGACCGATGTGGCGTGGCAGATCAACAAAACGCTGGCGGACAAGCGCGGGCCGATCGTGCCGTTCATCGCGGAAACCGGCGGGATGAACGCGATGATCGTGGATTCTTCCGCATTGCCTGAGCAGGTGATCGATGACGTGCTGCTGTCGGCTTTCGGCACGGCGGGGCAGCGCTGTTCAGCCCTGCGGATTTTGTGCGTGCAGGATGAATGCGCCGATAAAATCATCAACATGCTGGAAGGTGCGATGCGTGAGATGAAGGTCGGCGACCCGTCGCAGATTTCCTCGGACCTCGGGCCCATCATTGACGACGAGGCGCGCCGGAAACTCGTGCTGCACCGTGAGCATCTCAAAGGTTTCGGCCGCCTGATTTACGAAGTACCCATGGATTCGCGCATCAAAAACCAGGGACATTATTTTTCGCCCTGCGCCTATGAACTGCATAATTTGGAGGGTTTGAACCAGGAGATATTCGGGCCGATCCTGCATGTCGTGCGGTATGCGCGCAGCAAAATCGATGACCTGATCGAGGACATCAACGGGAAGGGCTTCGGCCTGACGCTGGGCGTGCATAGCCGGATCGACGCGTTCCACGAGCATGTGGCCTCACGCGTGCGCGCGGGCAATATCTATGTCAACCGGTCGATCATCGGCGCGGTGGTGGGTACGCAGCCCTTTGGTGGGCAGGGGCTTTCGGGAACGGGGCCGAAAGCGGGCGGTCCGCATTATCTCCAGCGTTTCGCCCGGGAGTGCGTCATCAGCGTCAACACCACGGCTGCCGGGGGCAACGCCAGTCTTGTATCTCTGGAAGAATAGTTTAAAAGTTAGGGCATGAAGGTTCTTATTGTCGGTTCCGGCGGCCGTGAACATGCGCTGGCATGGGCGATTTCGCAATCGAGACAGTGCGACGAGCTGTACTGTGCGCCTGGCAATGCCGGGATCGAATCCCTGGCCGAATGCGTTCACATCAATGCCGAAGACATCAACGGCATCGTCACTTTTGTCAAAGAAAAGAAAATCGATTTCGTCGTCGTGGGGCCGGAGGGGTTGCTGGTTGCGGGGCTGGCCGATGCGATCCGCGCGCTCAAGGTTCCGGTCTTCGGATGCAGCAAAGCCGCAGCACGGCTGGAAGGCTCCAAGGCCTTCATGAAGGATTTGTGCGCGAAGTATAACATTCCGACGGCGGCATATGGCCGCTTCACCGATTTCGAAAAGGCGCGGGACTTCATCAAAAAGAACGGCACACCGATCGTCGTTAAAACTGATGGCCTCGCGGCGGGCAAGGGTGTGATTATCGCGACGACGGAGAAAGAAGCGCTGGAGGCGGCGAAGGATATGCTTTCCGGCAAATCATTCGGCGCGGCGGGCAATGAGATCGTGATCGAGCAGTTTTTAGACGGTGAGGAACTAAGTTATTTTGCGTTGGCGGACGGCAAGACGATGCTGCCCTTAAGTTCTGCGCAGGATCACAAGCGTGCATATGACGACGACAAGGGTCCGAACACAGGCGGCATGGGTGCCTATTCGCCGGCACATTTGATGACGCCGGAGCTCGAGGAAAAGATTTTAACGCGCCTGATCAAGCCGACGATCGAGGCGATGGCGCGCGAGGGTTGCCCGTTCACCGGCGTGCTGTTTGCGGGGATCATGGTCGTGAAGAACGAGCCGATTTTGCTGGAATATAACGTGCGTTTCGGCGATCCGGAATGCCAGACGCTGATGGCACGGCTGAAGGGTGATGTGCTCGAGATGCTGTTAGCTGCGGCTGAAGGGCGGCTGCACCAGGTGAGCGACGATATCGCCTGGCTGGCGAAGCCCGCGCTGTGCGTGGTGCTGGCGGCGAAGGGGTATCCCGGCGAATACAAGAAAAACACCGTCATCCGCGGCCTCACACATGCGGGCCATGTGCCGGGCGTGCATGTGTTTCACGCAGGCACGGCGCGGGGGAATGGCGGAAAAATCGTGAATACCGGCGGGCGCGTGCTCGGCGTGACAGCGCTGGGGAATACTGTTGCCGAGGCGCAGGCGCAGGCCTACCGCGCAGTGGACAAGATCGACTGGCCGGATGGATTTTGCCGGAGGGATATCGGGTTCAGGGCGATTAAGGGTTAGCGGTCGAGCGTCAGTTCGATTTTTTGAGGTTTGTTGTTGTCATTTGAGCGCTTGTCTTCAAGTTCACCGCCCTGTGCGGGACAGCCTTTGGACAGCAGGAAAAATGCAACCAAGATTGCTCCCCCTGCTCCTAGGGCAATCCGTTTTTTTCGTGTTTTCTCCGCTTCGAGAACTTTTCCATACTCACGTTCATTATGCTTATATCTCTCCAGAACAGAATCGGGCGCGTTGTATGTATTCATAGTGCCGCTTGCAATAACTGGAACGTCTTTCGCGCCATGCGTATGTACTCCATCATTCGAGGGACCACGCCCTTCCCCGTATTGCTTCACTTCATAATCGAAAAGAAGTTCAGTCCCATTAAATCTTGGTTTGAGAATAATAATTTTTTCGTTTGGGTATGGTTTTCCTTCGCTGAATAACGCAAGACACGTTTCAGTATGATCATATTCAGAGCTGGCAATATTAAACCAGACACTTTGCCTGGTTAAAGAATGATCCGAGTTTTTTATTCTGTCACGAATATAAGCTCGAAAGTGATTATCAATTTTTCGAAATTCATTTTCGATGCGATCACGTTCTTCGTACGTAAATTTAGTCATATTTTTCTCCTTACACAGTAACTATTCTCTTTAATTTTTCAGTATCTATAAGCCGCCTGGATAAATTATGTCAATAAATAAATGATGGTCAGGCGAATTCTGCAGGCGCGATATAGGCTTCCGCGCGGTTAAGGGTTAAGGCGATTGAGGGCTGGGGCCCAAAGGCGCTCTTTGAGTCCTAGGCTCAGGTTCCCGTTCGATTGTTTCCTGTCCGGATGGACGAGGCGCAGGTATTGGCGTAACGGGCGCCGGCGGATTTTGCCGCTGCTCAATTATTTCCTGTTTCAACGGTGTGCGCGGCTTGTGGTCATTCGTATCTTTGTTCCATAAAGAAAACGTCAGGGCCAATGCACCCCCTGCTGCAACCCTGGTCAAAAAATCGTCCCGGGCCTTGTTTGCCTCGATGCTGTGCTCACTTAACCGATACAGGAAAAACTCCATAGCTTCGTCTTTCGTTGCGCTGGAATGTGTTGGGCGCGCTTGCCAGACTTTAACTTTAGTTCCATTGAACTGTTTGAACTCAATGCGCTTTTCTTGCTTAATCTCGTAACGGACCGCGTCAGCATTACTCTCCACTGTCTCCGGGATTGCCCTTACGAAGAATCTTTTCCCTGATCTTTCCCTCGAGAAAATGGATTGTTCCCTGTCGTAAATCCGGAATGCAAAACCTTCGTCGTGTTTGGTCAGGCGAAAGAACCTGTTCCATGGATTCATAATAAGGGCTGCAGGGCTCATGAATTTCGATGCCTGGTACTCGAAATTATTGAACAGGTAATCACGTACTCTTTCGATCGCTTGTCTGAGCCTGGGATCGTTCGCGTGGGGCATTTTATCCTCGCAGTTAACATTGAGGATTTTGTACGCCTGTACAATATATATGTCAAATTATTCCGGAAAATACAGCCAGATCAACGCTTGGTTTTGAAATAATCTTTCAAAATCTGGCCGGCGGCGGGGGTGTCGAGGTGGTGGATTTCGGGACGGTGGTGGCAGGTGGGCTGGTCGTAGAATTTACCGCCGTGCAGGATGCCGCCGCCCTTGGGGTCGAGGGTGCCGAAAACGACGCGGCGAATACGCGCAAAGCTGATGGCGGCGGCGCACATCGCGCAGGGCTCGAGCGTGACGTAGAGATCGTATTCGGGAATGCGCTGGGCGTTTTCTATGTTGCATATTTGGCGGATGACGAGGATTTCGGCGTGTGCGGTCGGGTCTTTCATCTCCAGCGTGCGGTTGCCGTTCGACGCGGCGATTTCGCCGGTCGCGGCGTGGACGAGCACCGCGCCGACGGGGACTTCGTCCCGCGCGGCGGCCCTTCTGGCTTCTTCCAATGCCAGTTCCATTGCTTTAGTGTCGGTTTCCATGAGCGAAGACTCTACACAAAACGGGCCTAAAGGCGAGCGAATTGCGAAGGTGATGGCGCGGGCGGGGCTGTGTTCGCGGCGCGACGCCGAGCGCTGGATCTCCGTCGGGCGCGTCAAGATAAACGGCGAAGTACTGAAAAGCCCGGCTGTGACGGTGAGCGAGGGCGACGAGATTGTTGTCGATGGCAAATCGCTGAAGGCCGCGGAAAAAACGCGGCTATATATGTATCACAAGCCGGAAGGGCTGGTGACGAGCGCGAAGGACGAGCGCGACCGGCCAACTGTTTTCGGCGCGTTGCCGCCCGAGCTGGGGCGCGTCGTGAGTGTCGGGCGGCTCGATCTCAACACAGAAGGATTATTGCTGCTGACGAATGACGGTGGTTTGGCGCGGCACCTTGAATTGCCCGCAACAGGCTGGCGGCGGCGCTACAAAGCGCGCGTGCATGGGAGCGTCGATGAAGGAAAATTGCAGGCGCTGGAGAAAGGCATCACGATCGAGGGCTTTCATTATAAATCCATCGAAGCGCGGCTGGAGAAGCAGACCGGCGCGAATGCGTGGATCGATATCGTGCTGACGGAAGGCAAAAACCGCGAGGTGCGGAAGGTAATGGAGGCGCTGGGCCTGCGCGTGAACCGCCTGATCCGCACGGCGTACGGGCCGTTTAGTTTGGGCGACCTGCCAAAGGGCGCGGTGCTGGAAGTGAAACCAAAAGTGTTGCAGGAACAGCTGGCCGGGTATTTCAAAGGCAAGGAATGAGAATTGTCGGAGGAAAATACGGCAGCCGGGTTCTGAAGGCGCCAAAAGATGACGCGATCAGGCCGACGAGCGACAAGCTACGCGGCGCGATTTTCAATATGCTGCGGAGCCGGGGTGTTCTGGACGGTGCACTGGCGATGGATTGTTTCTGCGGCACCGGCGCGCTGGGGATCGAGGCGCTTTCGCAGGGTGCTGACACCTGCGTGTTCGTCGATAACAGCCGCGCATCGTTTGATCTTGCGAAGGAAAATGCTGCGACGCTGAAAATTGGCAGCGAGGCGGAATTTATTTTCCGTGATGCGGCGAGAATGGGGCCAAGACCGCCGAATGTTGCCGCAAGGACACTGGTTTTTCTCGACCCACCTTACCGGAAAAATCTTGTGCCGCAGGCGCTGGAGTCTTTGAGCCAAGGTGGTTGGCTGGCAGCGGATGCATTCTGTGTTATTGAAGCTGAAAAAGATTTTGTGTCAGCATTGCCGCCCGGGATTGCTGCGGTAGACGAAAAATTTTACGGCGAGACGAAATTGATTTTAGCCATCGCGTCATCGAGCAGCCCCGAATAAATCAACCCTATGAGCAACAGGCCCAACCCGATGCGGTAAATCGCGAAGGGCGTGAAGGTCCAGGTGCGCAGCCATTTCATCAGGAAGGCGATGGTCGTCAATGAGGCAACAAAGGAAAAACCCACGGCGACGGCAGCGTCCAGCGTCATTGCCATGCTGCCCTGCTGCAATAAATCAAGCGCGCCGATGGCGCCTGCGGCCGCAGTGGCGATGATCGAGAGCAGGAAGGAGAAATGCGCGGCTTCGGGGCGGTTTAACCCAAGTGCACGGCCAGCGGTCATGGTGATGCCGGAGCGCGAGGTGCCGGGAATGAGCGCGAGCGCCTGCGCGCAGCCGATCAGGAACGCGTCTTTCAATTTCATGTCTTGAATCGTTTTACGCACCGGCGCGCGGGCGTCAACGACCCAGAGCAAAATTCCGTAGAGCAGTGTGCACCAGGCGACTATTTCAACCGAGCGCAGGAAATCCGGCTGGGTTTTGTGCAGGAGGAAACCGAAGGCGAGGGCGGGGATCGAAGCGGCGATCAGATAAAGATCGAAACGCGCGCTGGGATCGGAAATATTTCCGGTGACGAGCTTCGGCAGGCCCGCCAGTATTTTCAAAACGTCTTTCCGGAAATAAAGCACAACCGCGAGGAGAGAGCCGACATGCACGGCGAGATCGAGGATCAAATCTTCTTCCCATGCACCTTTTACCGTTTCGCCTTCGAGAATGGCGTGGGTGAGCAGCAAATGGCCGCTGGAGCTGATGGGTAGGAATTCGGTGATGCCCTGAACGAGGGCGAGTATGGCGATATGAAGAAGAGGCATTATTGGACGCGACCTTGATTTTTTTCTAACATAATGGAAAACAACCATGAAGGAAACACCATGAAGGAACCAAGGGTATGATTTATGTCATGGGGCTGATCGGTTTCGCCGGGGGATTCATGTTCGGGCAGATGGCCTTGTATTTCCTGCTGCGCCACCGCAGCACACTGGACCTGCTGCAGGACAGGAACCTGCGTCTGAAATATGGAATTATAAACTGGCTCTGTGCCGCCATGGGCGCATATGGTCTGATCGAATTATACCGTATTTACTATGGCCCCTATTGATCCCTAGGGTGAATGTCCTAATATCGATTGAAAGGTTTCATGTCATACAAGGAGACAGATCATGCGTTTCATTCCCGCTTTGCTTGGTGTTGCCATTATGGCCGGTTTTGCCGGTCCCGCCTCGGCTGAAAAATTCATCCTCGACAAGCCGCATACGCAGATCATCTTCAAGGTGAACCATATGGGCTTCAGCCATTCCTTCGGCAAGTTCACGGATTACGCGGGCGAGATCAATTACGATGAAACCGACCCGGCGAAGTCGAATGCCGATGTGACGATCCAGACCTCTTCGCTCGACCTCGATGACGATAAATGGAACGAGCATATGAAGAGCAAGGATTTTTTCGATGTCGAAAAATTCCCGACCATGACATTCAAGAGCACGGGCATTGAAAAAACCGGCGACAAGACGGCGAATATCACGGGCGACCTGACGCTGCTCGGTGTAACGAAGCCTGTGACGCTGGCGGTGCAGCAGAACAATATGGGCAAGCACCCGATGAAGAGCATCAGCGCGACAGGTTTTTCTGCGACAGGGAAAATCAAGCGCTCGGATTTCGGCATGTCAGGCGGCATCCCGATGGTGAGCGATGAAGTCGACCTCATCATCGAGGTCGAAGCTTACGGCGAAGACAAAAGCGTCGGAAACAATTAAGGCATTTCGCCTGTGCAGTTCAAGAACACGCGCAACAATTTCGGTCTGATCGCCAAGGCCTTTCACTGGGTCCTGGCGATTTTGATTTTGTGGCTGCTGTCGGTGGGATTCGCGATGGTGGGCATTCCGCCTGGCCCGGGCAAGCTCTGGATTTATGCGCTGCATAAATCCTTCGGAATTTTGATTCTTGTCCTGATGATCGGCAGGTTGTTATGGCGCCAGATTTCGCCGCGCCCGGACCCGCTGCCGACCCATAAAACATGGGAAGACACGCTGGCGAGGACCGTGCATTTCGGATTGTATGCGTGCGTGTTTCTTATGCCGTTATCGGGCTGGATCATGTCTTCGGCGGGCGGATTCCCGGCGGAATTTTTTGGATTGTTTGCGCTGCCCGCGATCGTGCCGAAGAACGAGGCTATTTTTGAGCTGACGCGTAATATTCATGGCTTTACGGCGTGGAGCATTCTTGCGCTACTGGCGTTGCATTTTGCGGGCGCGTTCAAACATCATTTCATCGACAAGGATGAAACATTGCAGCGCATGACCAGCAGGAAGGTGGGTTTGTACTGGGGTGTTTTGTTTGTGCTGATCGCGGGTTTCCTGTGGACGTCGCCGGTTGCCATTGGTTTGCTGCGCGATGATGGCAAGAGCGAAGCCAACAGCATCACCGATGATAGTTCCGGGAAAGAAGTGCGTGATGAGGAATTGAAAAACCAGCTCGGCGAGCTGGATAAAGACGTATGGCAAATCGACCTGGGCGCCAGTACGATCCGGTTCGAAGCCACGCAATATGGCGAGGCGTTCCAGGGCGCGTTCAAAAAATTCGGCGGCAAGATTATTTTCGATCCCGCGAAACTGGATGAGGCTTACGCCGATATCTGGATTGATATCGCCAGTTTAGAGACGGGAAGCGGCGACCGCGACGGGCAGGCGCGCTCGGTCGAATGGTTTGATACGGAAAATTTTCAGCGCGCGGTGTTCATAGCCGATTCGTTCATCAAAACCGGCCTGAAGCGTTATGTGGCCAATGGCGCGCTGACAATCCGCGGCAAGCCCGTGCTGGTGGAATTGCCTTTCACTCTTGAAATCCAGGAATCGCCTGAAGGACAGGCGGCGCTGATGGAGAGTGAAATCACGCTAAATCGCCTTGATTTCGGCATCGGGCAGGGCCAGTGGCAGGATTCATCGACCATCGGCAACGCCGTGAAAATCCATATTACCCTTGTGGCCGATTCGCGCTGAGCGGCGGATTTTGCCGGAAAAAGACCGGGACGGCCTTATAATTAAGGACTGTTCATAACCAAACGGCTCGGCTAAGGTAATTATATTATGAGAACCTTGTTTCATCTGTGGCTGCATCCTTTCTCAAGGAAGGTCAGGGTTACGCTGGCCGAGAAGAGGCTTGATTTCGAACTGCAGATCGAGAAAATCTGGGAGCGCCGCACGGAATTCCTGGCGCTGAACCCCGCGGGCGATGTCCCGGTGCTGATCGAAAAAGATGGAACGACACTGGCGAACTCGCAAGTGATCTGCGAATACCTCGAAGAAGTTTACCCGGAAGTGAATCTGCTCGGTCATGACCCAGTGCAGCGCGCGGAGACGCGCAGGCTGGTTTCCTGGTTCGACGTGAAATTCAACCGCGAGGTGACGGACAATTTGATCGGCGAAAAGCTGATGAAGCAGTTTTTAAAGACCGGTGAGCCGCATGCGCCTGCCGTCCGCGCCGGCCACGCGAACATTCATTATCATCTCGATTATATCGGTTTCCTGACGGAGAAGCGTAAATGGTTGGCCGGTGATAATTTCAGCCTCGCCGACATAGCCGCCGCTGCGCATTTGTCGGCGATCGATTATATCGGCGACGTGCCGTGGGAAGAGCATGAAGCCGCGCGGGAATGGTACGCGAAGATGAAATCGCGCCCGAGCTTTAAACCGCTGCTCGAGGACCGGATTCCCGGCTTTACGCCGTCCAACCATTACGAGGACGTGGATTTTTAAATAATTAAAAATAAAAAAAGACGGGTGCGATGAAAAAACTTTTCTGCTTTGGATACGGCTATACCTGCGATTATCTCGGCCATGAGTTGCTCAGCCGCGGCGAGTGGGGCGCGGCCGGTACCACACGCGACCGCGAGAAGCGCACTTCGCTACGCGCGCGCGGCATACAGGCCCATATTTTCGATCACGAACACCCGCTGGCGGATCCGCACCTTATATTACAGGGCACCACGCACCTGGTGATTTCCACGCCGCCCGATGATGAGGGCGACCCGGCCTATTTGATGCATGCAGCGGATATTCTCGAGATTCCGACGTTGGAATGGGTGGGTTATTTATCGACCACAGGCGTGTATGGCGACCGTGGCGGCGAATGGATTGATGAAAGCGCCGAGCTGGCGCCATCGTCGCGGCGTGGTTCAAGGCGCGTGCGGGCGGAGGAGCAATGGCTTTCACTGCACAGGGATCATGGATTGCCGGTCGAGATTTTCCGGCTGGCGGGGATTTATGGACCGGGACGCAGCGCGCTGGATTCCGTGCGCGCGGGTGTTGCGCGGCGTATCAACAAACCGGGCCACGCGTTTGGCCGAATCCATGTCGAGGATATCGTGCAGACGCTGCTGGCTTCGTTCGGGCGTCCCAATCCGGGGCAGATTTACAATGTGGTCGATGACGTGCCCGCGCCGAGCCACGAAGTTATCGCGTATGCGTGTGAATTGCTGGGGCGGCCCGCGCCGCCGATGGTGGATTTCGAAGAGGCGAACCTGGCGCCGATCACGCGGAGCTTTTACATGGACAACCGCCGCGTTAAAAACGACCGTATCAAGACCGAGCTCGGCGTGCATCTGAAATATCCGGATTTCGAAAGCGGCCTTCGCGGCTGCAAGGAAGCGGAAGAACATGCCGTCGCCAATATCTTTAAGGGTATGGATGGTGGCGACGAAGCGCACAACACCGGCTGATTTGCTTATTTCCTAGATTGTTTCAGGCTTGTGTCGCGCGGCAGGCGGATGGTGACAGAAGTGCCCGCGCCGACCTGCGATTCAATCGACAATGTCCCGCCATGCATTTCAACCAGTTCCTTCGTGATGGCGAGGCCGAGGCCGGTGCCTTCGTGGTCGCGGGTGTAGTGCGAAGAAACCTGCTCGAACGGATTTGTAATTCCGGCCAGCTTGTTCGCGGGGATGCCGATGCCGTTGTCGGTGATTTTCAGAGAAACGGAATCTTTTTTCTCGGCGCATTCGACGCTGACAAGGCCGCCTTTGGGCGTGAATTTCACGGCATTCGAGAGAATGTTCAAAATCACCTGCAACACTGCGCGGCGGTCGGCGATGATGACGACGTTTTCATCCCCGAGTTTTTCCATGTCAATCCGCACGGCGGCGTCGGATGCGCGGCTTTCCATCATATGCGCGGCGAGGCGCACGGTTTTTGCGATATTGATTTCTTCATAACCGAGTTCATATTTCCCGGCCTCGATTTTCGACATGTCGAGAATGTCGGAGATGAGATCGAGAAGGTGCTCGCCGGATTCGCGAATGCCCTGGATGTATTCCAGGTATTTTTCGGTGCCGATGGGGCCGAGCAACTGGCGGTGAATCATTTCCGAGAAGCCGATAATGGCGTTCAGCGGCGTGCGGAGTTCGTGGCTCATATTTGCGAGGAACTGGGTTTTCGCGGCGTAGGCGCGCTCGACGGCCTCCTTGGATGCTTTGAGCTCCTGTTCGTGGAGCGTGCGCTCGGTCATGTCCTGCATGATGCCGTAGAGGGCCGTGACTTCGCCGCTACCGTCGCGGGCGCAGCGTCCCTCGCAGCGTAAGTATCGTATATCGCCGCCTGGACGCGTAATGCGGAAATCCATTTCGTAATTCTGCTGGCCTAGGCCCGCGCGTTGAAACGCATGGTTGACGCGTGCGCGGTCGCTTTTGTGCACGAGGGCAATCATGCTTTGTGCAGTCGGGGCGAAGGATTTTTTATCGACACCGAAGATGTTGTAAAGCTCTTCCGACCACTGGATTTCATCCTGCCCGAGCGTCCAGTTCCAGTGACCGAGGCGGCCGATGGATTCGGCCTGGCCGAGCTGGCGTTCGCGGCGGCCCAGTGCCATTTGCTGCTCGCGGATGGCGGTGACGTCGCGACCGACGCAGTACATGCGCCCGGCGCTGCGGCGCTGGCGCCATTCAACCCATCTCGCGGCGCCTGATTTGGTCACGATGCGGGCCTGGAAATCCGTGGGCGCGCCATCTTCGGGTTCGTCGAAGCCGATACTGCGGATGGTGCTGCGGATAAAGGGTTTGTCTTCGTCATGGAAGAGATCGAGGAAATCGGTTTTGGCGGAGCCGTTCGTGCCGAACAGTTCGTGGAAGGCCGCGTTGGAGCGGACGATTTCGCCGCCGTCATCGACGACGAGCATGATTTCGCCGGAAAGTTCGGCGAGGGCGAGGAAATCCGTTTCGGCCTGGACTTCCGTTTCCGAGCCGACGAGATAGCGCTTGTTGTTCGGCGCGATCAGCCAGTTGAAACGGAAATCGACATTGCTTTTGCGGTGGCCCGCGAGTGAGCGGAATGTTTCGTTGGTGAAAACGCGCTCGCCGTCCTCGGAAATAGCGAGGCGCGCCACGTCCTCCTTGTGGACGGGGATGGATTCTGAGTCTTGATGCTTTATCTTGCGGGTCAGCGGAAACATGTTGAAAAAATTGGGTAAAAACAATGCGGGGAGCGGGACGGGCTGCTCCTATATACCATAATTGAATTCGCCCTGGATGTAAAAGAAAAACCCCTCTGCCGTTGCCGGGGAGGGGTTTTTAAATGAGTTAAGGATTAATCGCCGTATTTAGTCACCATATTTCACGGCGCAGCCATAAGGCTGGGAAGTCGGGGTTTCGACAGGAGTGCCGGCCTCGAGATCATTCAGCGCGGCGAGGACATAGTTTTTCGCCGTGGCGGCATCCTCAGGTTTGGGCGAGGGGTTGTCGTCGATCGCGCCTGCATAGGCGAGCGTGCCTTCCTTGTCGATCACGAACATGTGCGGCGTGGTCTTGGCGTCGTACGCTTTGCCGATCTTGCCGTCCTCGTCGAGGATTTCAGCGGACGGCGCGGCGCCCGCTTCGGTCATGATCTTTTTCGCGTCTTCAGCGCTGACGTGACCCTGGCGGCCCGGCGCGCTGGAATTGACGGTGATCCATTCAACCCCTTTGGCGGTCGCTTCTTTCTGGGTTTTCTGCATATTGCCGCTGCCGTAATGTTTTTTCACGTAGGGGCATTCATTGTTCGTCCATTCGAGGACGACAATTTTACCTTTCAGATCGGCGAGCTTGACGGCCTTGCCGTTGACGTCGATGGCAGAAAAATCCGGCGCGGGACTACCGACGGCGGGCGCGGCGATTGCAGGTACGGCAAATGCCAAAGTAGCAGCCGCCATAATCGTGGCTAGAAATCTATTCATGGGTCTCTCCTTTGTTAGAATGTTAATCTAGTTGCCGTTTACCGTTTTCGCAACGATGCCCGGCGTTAAAATCTGCGGCAGCAGGACAGGCGCGGGTCTTTCGCCGTTATTGACGCGCGGACCGTAATACACATAGATCGGGACACCGCCGCGGCCAAATTCATTAAGATATTCTGTAATTTTCGGGTCCTGGCTGGTCCAGTCGCCGATCAGGTATTTTACGTTTTTATCCTCGAATAACCTGCGCGTGGAGGGAATATTGATCGCAACGGCGTGATTGACCTTGCATGTAATGCACCAGGCGGCGGTCATCTCGACAAAGACAGGATCGCTGCGTTCAAGAAGATGAGAGAGTTTTTGCGGCGACCATGTTTCGCCGAAGCCCGCCGCTTCCTCGGGTTTCTGGGTGCCGCCTGGAATGAGCATCAGCGCAGCGAGGAAGGCGAGAATGGCGAACAGGCGCACAAGATTTTTCCAGAGTAGCTTTGCGGGCTCGTGGCGTAGCAGCCAGATACCGAACGCAATGAACACGAGCCCCATCAGCGCGGCGAACACACCCATCTGCCCGGATTGCTGACTGAGAATCCAGATCAGCCACGCGGCAGAGGCGTACATAGGAAAGGCGAGAAGCTGTTTGAAGGTATGCATCCACGCGCCGGGCTTGGGCAAAATTTTCTGCAGCGCTGGAATGAAAGATAAAGCGAGATAAGGCAGCGCAAGACCGAAGCCAAGCGCGGCGAAAACGAGAAGACCGATGGCGGCATGCTGCGTTAATGCAAAGCCGAGCGCGACGCCCATGAAGGGCGCGGTGCAGGGTGTAGCGACCAGCGTGGCCAGGGCACCGGTAAAAAAGGAATGACCGGGCGTGTTGCCTTGAGTGAGTTTGTTGCCGACATTGCCGAAATGGCCGCCGATTTCAAAAATGCCGGAGAGGTTGAGGCCGATGATGAAAAACAGCCACGCCAGCGCGGTAACGATTTCAGGATTTTGTAATTGAAATCCCCAGCCGATCTGCGCGCCGCCGGATTTCAGCGCCATCAGCAGCCCGGCGATGCCGAGGAAACTTAAAATCACGCCGGCGGTGTAGGCAAGGCCGTGAAGGCGCGCTTTCGCCGGGTGTTTCTCGGCGATTTTTACGAGGCCAAGTGCCTTGATCGAGAGGACCGGGAAAACGCAAGGCATCAAATTCAAAATCATCCCGCCGAGCAGCGCGAAGAAAAGAACAACAATGAGAGATTCAGCAGGCGCAGCATTTGGCGCGGGCACAGGCGTTGCCGCTGGCGGCGTGTTCGATACTGCGGCGGTGAACGCATAGGCATTCATCGGGCCGGTATCTTCCATGCTCCAGAGCAGGAGGCCTGGGACTTCCTTCACCTCACTTAACGCGCGCTGGCCGCGCGGTTGTTTGATGACCAGGCGTCCGCCTTCAATCTTGATTTCACTTGGCGCGGTGATCTCGACGATGCCCCATTCCGCGGGAATGTAATCATAGCGCTTGATGGTCTGGGGCCATGCTACAGCCATCTCGATAACGAATGTGCCGCCCTGCTCGGCGTAGGTGGCGTGACCGGGAGCAGGCGCCGGCATTTTGCTGCGCGCGTTTTCAAAATATTCGGTGTTGTCGGCGCTGGAGGAATCGGGGCCGTTCAGGATGACTTCATATGTTCCGCTTTCGGGAATGCAGATTTCCTTGCAGACCAGCACATCGATCTCGGCCTTGAGTGTTACCGGGCCTTCGACCAGTTCAGCAGGCGCGCGGATTTTCTGCAGCAGGATGACGCCATCCTCGTAGCCGTAATTCAGGAGCGGGCCGTAAGGGAGTTTGTGCGGTACGGGCCATTCGATTTCACCGACTTCGAAACCGGCGGGCAGGGCCCATTTCACGCGCGGGGCCGCGCCGGAATCGCCGGGATTTTTCCAGTATGTGTGCCAGCCGGGCGCGATGGATTGTTCGATCGCGACATATATTTCACCGCCGGGCTTTATCACACCCTCGGGGACGAGGCGAATATGGACGTAGGGGCCTTCACCGTCCTGGGCGATTGCAGGGACGCTGCTCAATATAAGAAAAAGGCTGAACAAGCAGGCTTTTAAAACACGGCGCATGAATCCCCTATATGCTTGACTTGCCCGGCCAGCCCGGAAAGACTGACCCGTATGAACGTAGCACTTTCCGATACGCAATCAAAGGCATCAACCCTTTTGTGGGACCCGGCGCAAAACGGTGCGGAAGAGTCGCGGCTGGGCGATTTCGTGCGTTTTGTCGAGGCGCGGGGTGCGGGGCCATTCGGCGGTTATGACCATGCGGCATTTTTGAAGCTGCATGCGTGGTCGGTGAGCGAGCCCGAGAAATTCTGGGACGCGGTATGGGATTTTTCCGGCGTGATCGGCGACAAGGGCACAAAAGTTATCGAAAAAATCAAAGACGTGCCGTGGGCACGGTTTTTTCCGGACAGTAAAATTTCATACGCGGAAAATCTGCTGTACCGGGTGCATAAAAAACCCGACGACCCGGCGATTATTGCGCGCACGCAGAACGGACCGGACCGCGTCCTGACATGGGAAGATTTATGCCACGAGGTGAGCATCTGGCAGCAGGCGCTGGAGGCGGCGGGAGTCGTGGAGGGTGACCGCGTCGCGGTTTATCTGCCGAATGTTCCAGAGACGGTGGTGATTTTACTCGCGGCGTCGAATATCGGCGCTGTGTTTGCCTCGGCGGGGATGGAGATGGGGCAGGCCGACCTGATCAACCGCTTCAAACAGGTGCGGCCCAAGATTCTGATCACGGCGGAGGGCTATACTCATGGCGATAAAACGATCAGTCGCGCCGCGGTTATCGAAAGCGCGCGCAAGGAAATCGAGTCGCTGGAGAAAATCGTTCTATTAAAGGATGGTGTCTGTGAGCTGACCGCCGGGATCGAGCCGCAGCCGCTGAAATTTGTGCGCCGCGATTTCAATCACCCGCTTTATATCCTGTTTTCATCGGGCAGCACCGGCAAGCCGAAATGTTTCGAGCATTCGACCGGCGGCGTGATGCTGAAACATTTCAGCGAATATCTGCTTCACTGTGACGTGCGACCGGGCGACCGGGTTTTTTATCACGCGACGCCGAGCTGGATGATGTGGAACTGGCTGGCGGGCGCGCTTTCCGTGGGCGCGACGGTTTTGATGTATGACGGCAACCCGGCCTATCCGGATGCGTATGCACAGTGGGAATTCACGACATCGAACGGCTGCACGCATCATGGCAGCGCGGCACCGCTGATCCTGAGCTGGGAGCAGGCGAAGATTTTGCCGCGCGAGCGCTATGATCTTTCCGGTCTGCGGGTGATCATGTCAACGGGCGCGGTTCTGCCGAAACAGGGATTTGAATTCATCCATGGCGCGGTGAAGGACAACGTGAAGATCGGGAGCATTTCCGGCGGCACGGATATTGTCGGCTGTTTCCTCGGCGGCAATGCGTTCACGCCGACCTATGCCGGGCAGATCAACGGGCCGATGCTTGGCTGCGACGTGCAGGTGTGGGACGATGACGGCAAGCCCGTGGATGCTGGCGAGATGGTGTGCGCGAATGCGTTTCCGTCGATGCCGCTGCGTTTCGTCGACGATGAAAAAGGCGAGCGGTATAGCGCCGAATATTTCGAATTCTATCAGGGCAAGAAAGTTTGGCGGCACGGCGATTCCATCGAGAAGACTACCGAGGGGCAACTCGTGATCATCGGGCGTTCGGACGCGACGCTGAACCAGAACGGTGTGCGCATCGGCACGGTGGCGATTTACGATCAGTTGAAACCGTTCGGTAACCGTTTTAAGGAAGCGGCAGTGATCGATTTCACGCGCCCTAATAACAAGCAGACGATCACGGTTTTATTTTTGGCACTGCCGGACGGCGCGAACGAAGTGCCGGAGGATTTAAAAACCGCAATTAAAAAAGCGGTAAAAGATAATATCACCCCTTACGCGATTCCAACTGAAATTATTGCCGTGCCGGGCGTGCTTAAAACGCCGAACGGGAAGATCGCAGAGGTCGTGATGAAAAAAATCGTGAACGGAAAATCGATTCCCAATGCGTCACTGTATGGCGAGGAACTGGTGAAAAATTTCGAAAAAATCGGTGTAGATCTTGCACGGAAATATGGCGGCTAATGCGCGGGTATTTCGGAATCGGTGTCGAGCAGATCAGCAAGGAATATAACGCGGGCAACCTTGTGCGCTCGGCGCACGCGTTCGGGGCGAGTTTTTTCTTCACAATCAACAGCGAGCTTGATCTGCATAAGCTGCGCATGTCGGACACGGCGGATTCGTTCGATCATTTGCCTTATCACCAGTTCAAGACGATAGAAGATATGGAGCTGCCGAAGGGCTGCGTGCTGGTCGGCGTGGAACTGGTTGAAGATTCAATCGATTTGCCGAGTTTCCGTCACCCGTTACGCGCGGCGTATGTTCTGGGGCCGGAGATGGGAAGCCTGTCGCCCGCATTAGTCGAGCGTTGCGACCATGTCATCAAAATTCCGATGAAATTCTGCGTGAATGTCGGCGTGGCGGGCGCGATTGTGATGTATGACAGGCTGCTGTCGATGGGGCGTTTCGCCGAGCGGCCGGTGCGCGCGGGCGGCCCGGCCGAGCAGCCGGAAAAACTTGTGTTCGGATTGCATCGCAGGAAAGTCAGGACGAAGAAGAAATGAGATTCCTCCTTTTTATTTTGATGGTTTTTATTCCGTGGGCCGCGCAGGCGGAAAATCTGCGCAATTACGAAAGCCGCGTCACGGAAGGGCAGGAAACCCGTAACGAGCAACAGAAACAGAAAAACCGCCAGCACTGGGAACAGCAGCAGCAGAATTCAAAAATCAAAAGGCTAAATGAGCAACGGATCAACGAACTTAAGCGGCAGCAACAAAAAAATGAGCAGCGCTGGAAACAGAATCAGCAGAAAAACACCCGAAAATTCGAGAACCAGCGCCAGCGCACACAGAACGCGTTTGATCGCGATGCCGAGCGGTTCCGTAATTTAAACGATTAAAGTCTCATGAGATGCTGGATGAGGCGCCCGAGGCCGGATATCTGCGGCCCTGACGTCACCACCATGTAAAACCCCCCGTGCTGGCGGCACGAGGTGCCGAGATTGGTGCAGGTTTCATCGAGCACGACGAGGTCGCCGCGTTTGTGCGGGCCCGTCTGGTCGTAGAGCGCACCGTCGAGAATTAGCGTGAGCTCCATCGCACGCGGTGCCATGCGCGGGGCCTCGACACCGCGCTCGGCCTTCAGGAAATTGGTTCTGCTTTGCTTGCATTCGAGGGAAAGCTCGAAGCGCTGGACGCCGGGGCGCACGGCGCGCCAGCGCGAGTTGCGCACGTGGCAGGCGACGGAGCGCTTAAGGCAGAGCGGAATGGAAAGCCCTTCGGGGAAGATCAGTTCATACATTTCCTCACGCTCTTCGCGGTTTTCTACCGCGTCGAGGCGATTCAAAACATTCTGCAGGCTGGTCTTTTTCATTTTCACCGGCTCGCAATATTTTTCCATCAGCGCGCCGCCGAGCGTCTCGCACTGGTGCACTTTTTCTTTCGCCTCGGGCGAGAGAGCGATATGGCTGGCGACGATGAGGCTTTGCGCCTGGTCGAGGAGACCGGCGGCATAACCCAGCAGCAATGTTTCATACGCATCCTGCAGCGCGGCTTGTTGTTCGTTCACTGCCATAACTCCCCTACCATAACTCTCTAACGGTTTTGTTTTTGCGCAGGCGCTCGAGCGCAAGGCGGATTCTCGATTTGACGGTGCCGAGTGGCAGGCCGGTTTCTTTTGCGATGTCGGCGTGGGATTTATCCTCGAAGAAGGATTGGCGCAATAACATGGCCTGTTCCTCGGGTAATTCTTTCAATGCTTCGGCCATGGCTTCGGTTTCCTGGGTGCGCATCATGTCGCGGCCGGGCGAGTCATCGGCGGCCATAAGCTCGGGATCGGTGGGCGCAACCTCGAACCGGCCCGTCTTGCGGAGCGCATCGATTTTCTTGTTCCGGGCGATGGTGAATATCCAGGTGCTGGCACCCGATTGCGCAGGGTTGTAGGAGGGCGCCTTGTTCCAGACGGTCAGCATGGTTTCCTGCGCCAGTTCGTCGGCGACGTCTTCGGCGGTGCCGCCCTTCATCAAAAAGGACTTCACCCTTGGGGCGAAATGTTCAAAGAGCTGCACAAAACTTTCCTTGTTACGGTTCCCTGCCACGTCCAGCAGCAGGGCCTCAAAACCACCTTCCGGACCGGCCAAAGGGGGGTGTCCCGACCGCGGCGGCAGGGGGGTATCCAGGGCCATATCCCGGGTTTTTTGCACCATGGCTGTATTCATAGGCTTTTTTAGCTCCGGGTCCAGAAAAAACCATGGGATAACCCACGTAGTTTTTACGTTTTCGTAAGGATTTCGGATCAATTTTTTTACTTTTTAGGCTTACACTGGGATAAGAGATATGGTTTACTCCCTAGTCATCCCCCTCTTTATTTATGGAAATAGATTTAACACGGTACTGGGTCCATGATAAATAAGAAGTCTCTAATATTTTTCCTGCTGGCGCTTTGCGTTTTTTCAGGCCCCGTTTCCGCCGCCGAACCGCGGCTTCTGCAAACCTATGGCGACTGGGATGCCTATGCCTTCGATGAAGGCGGCAATAAGGTTTGCTATATGGCTTCCAAGCCGAAAAAAGACGAAGGCGAATATAAAGCGCGCGGCGACATTCACGCGCTGATCACGCACCGTCCCGGTGAAGGCAGCCGCAACGTATTCAGTTATATCGCCGGCTACAGCTATAAGCCCGCGTCGGACGCCGTGCTTGAAATCGACGGCCAGAAATTCATGCTGTTCACCAAAGACGATACCGCCTGGGCGGTTGACTCGGAGGACGACAACAAGGTCGCCGCCGCCATTCGTTCGGGCACCAGCATGACGGTCACGGGCGTTTCATCGCGCGGCACCAAGACCAAAGATGTATACAGCCTGTCGGGCTCTTCCGGCGCGTATGAACGCATCAGCAAGGAATGCGGCAACTGACCGGAACCCAAGGAATTTTGTTAAACAATGAAATACGTTGAAGTATCGAAAAAAATAAAACTGGGTGTGGAAGTTTCGGAAGAAGATCTGAAGCAGTCGCTGATGACGCGTATGCGCCGCGCCTTCGCAGTTGATGAATTGCGCGAGCAGCCGCATAACCTCCATATCAGTGCGACCAGCGGCGGACCGGGTCGGATGATGCGCTATGCGCGCGTCGATTTGAATATTACAGTCTCCAAGACCAAGGACACGGCGCGCGTGATCATGTACGGCTATACGCAGGTCGCCAAATCGATGCTGTTTTCCTACAGCTTTTTATTCTTCCTGGTGCTGATGACGGGCCTGCTGCCCGGGTCGGTCGCCACCAGCGGCGAGGACAGCGGTCCGCTGGACGCCATGGTCTTCCTGATTTTCGGAATTTTCATATTTTATGACATAAACAAGCAGCTTCATGAAGCGCAAGAACAGCTTAAGGCGGTTCTGGACTCTCTTGAGACGGAATTCGGATGATTTTATCCCAAGATTTGGGAAGCGGTATATCATTGAAAGTTGGAAACAGATGATCAGTGTGCTAATCGGGAGAAAGCTGGGAAGGCCAGCATTAAGCAACGCTTTTGCACGCGTTGTTCCCGGCATCATGCCGCAGGCAACTAATAATTTTGCAACCGTTAGACGTTGGACCGGGTCGTTGGTGGAGTCATTGAAAGACAGGATTGAGCTTTACAGGTTTTTACGCCTGCGCCGCCGTTACGTCCTTAACCGGCATGACCGCCTGCGCCTGCGCTACGTTGCCGGTATAGCGGTGTGCGCCGCTGCGGGTTTGTTCACCATGCTCAACGGCGTAAACGCGTTTGTATTCGGGTATTCCGGTTCGGCAGCATATTATGCCGCGCTGAATCCGGCCGGCGGGGAAGAGGCAACACGCACCGCGACGCTTTCGGTGCCGGGCATATCGAATATCATCCAGGACCGCGTTTCGGACGGTATGCGCCGCGCTTCGCTGACGATTCAAAAGGCGCCGAAAAAAGATTACCGCGAAATCGAGATCGGCCGCGGCGATACGCTGGCCGGCGTGCTGCAGGAAGCGGGCGTCACGGGCACGGATTCCTACCAGGTGGTCAAGGCGCTTACCAAGCATTACGATCCGCGCGGCGTGAAGCCCGGCCAGAAACTCAGCGTTCATTTCAAGTCCGGCACCGATGACAGCTTCGCGAAGATGACGATGCAGGTCGACCCGATCAAAGAAATCACGATCTCGAAATCCGGCGAGGAGTTCAAAGCCGAAATGTCCGAGAAGAAGCTCGTGAAGAATACATATGCGGGCAAGGCCGAGATTGAAACATCGCTCTATGGTTCGGCCGCGCGCGCGGGCATTCCTTCCGCCGTTATCGCCGACATGATCCGCATTTATTCCTGGAACATCGACTTCCAGCGCGACATCCAGCCCGGCGATAAAATGGAAGTTATGTACGAGGCCGAGGAAACGGAAGACGGCGAATACGCGAAATTCGGCAATATCCTCTATGCGAACCTGACTGTCGGCGGCAAGGACGTGCAGATTTACAGATTTGAAATGGCCGATGGCCGCGTTGATTATTTCCAGCCGAACGGCTACAGCATCCGCAAGACGCTGATGAAGACGCCGATCGATGGCGCGCGCATTTCATCTGGCTTTGGCCTGCGCCGTCACCCGGTGCTGGGCTATAACAAGATGCACAAGGGCGTGGACTTTGCCGCGCCGACCGGTACGCCGATCTACGCGGCGGGCGATGGCGTCCTTGAATATGCCGGGCGTTTCAGCAGCTACGGCAATTACATTCGCATCCGCCACAACTCACAGCTCAAGACCGCTTATGCGCACATGCACCGCCTCGGCAAGGGCATGAAAGTGGGCGCGCGCGTGGGCCAGGGCGATGTCATCGGCTATGTCGGCACGACGGGACGCTCGACCGGCCCGCATTTGCATTATGAAGTCATGCTGAACAGCAAGCAGGTGAACCCGAAATCGGTTAACCTGCCGACGGGTGAACAGCTCACGGGCAAGGAATTCCAGAAATTCAAATCGTATATCAATACGATCCACCAGCAGTATGTCTCGCGCAGCGAAGGCATGAAGTTCGCGCAGAACTTCTTCTTCCCCGGAAGCCCCAAGGGCCTCAACTAATCAGCCGAAATTAATCAGGGTGTGAGTTCGCGCTCCGAAAGACGCGCCATATAGGCGACGAAATCGGAATCTTCGCCTTTCATCAGGTCAGGCAGCATTTCGACGAAATTGGGTCGGCCAATCCAGACCTTGATATAATCTTCCCACGAATTCCACATCCGCCGGTAAGCTAGTTCTTTTTCCCCATAGAGGAGGATAAAAGCGCGCTCAAACAGGTTGATCAGCATTTCGTAGAGGAGCTTTTGCTGTCGTTTCAACTCCGCGTCCTCTAGCGGTCTATGATGCTGGTCAATATCGGGATGCTCAAAGAGACGGCCAAGAATATGATCATAATGATCCATCAGCTTGTCGTAGATTTCTTCCTGTTCGGACTGTCGTCCTTTTTTCTCCTCGTGCATGAACACCCAGATCGCCAGCGGAATACCGACGATGGTGGCGGCGTAACTTAAAAGTTCGAAGAGTTCGAGGAGTTTCCAGTCGACCATTTATTTCACCAGGAATCTGAGGACATAGATGATGCCGAGCGAGACGGCCAGCGCGAACCAGAAAAACGCATATTGCAGGTGATTGTTCGGCATGTTGAGGCGCGTATCAACCGGGATGGGGTAATTGCCTTCTGTCTCGCCGCCCTCGAGCGTGAACAGCACCGGGTGCAGGGAATCTATATCCTTCGCGGCGGCGATGGCGGTCGTGTCGGGCGTGTACCATGTGTCGCGCGCAGGTTCGTTCTCGGGCGTGAAGGGATTGCCATCCCATGTTCGGCGTAACAGACCGATGATGCCGCCCCCGCGGGCGGCCTCCTGCGCCGCTTCCTGTGTCATAGGCGTTTCGTCGTGCGGTTTCCAGTCGATGGGAACCCAGCCACGGTTGACGAGAATGTGCGTGCCGTCTTCCAGCCGCAGGGGTGTATAGACGTGCCGCCCTGGAAGATTTTTATAAGTCCGCGGGCCGATGAGAATCTGTTTTTTGAAATCGTAAAATCCACGCAGGCTGCCGCGGCGGAACTCAGCCGCGTCTTTGAAGTCGTCCGAATCCAGGAAAATCTGCGAGGCGTCTTTCGAGAATTCGACGTCGAGTTGCTTCAGCATGTTCTCCTTCCACTGGAGGCGGTGGAGTTGCCACGCGCCGAGCGCGCAGAGAACGGCTATTCCCAGCAAGGTCATCAGAGTAGGCAGCCATAAATCCTGCTTAGACATTTATTCCAGTCACTTATTCCCAGTCGCCGCGCCTGTGTTTGTATTGCAAGGCTATGATATAGGCTTTCAGGGGCCGCAGCATCCCGATTGTAAGCCCTATGGCTATAACGCCCCAGAGCAGCGCATGGATCCATAGTGGCAGAGGAAACCAGGCATCGAGAATAAGGGCGGCGGGCACCAGCGAAAAGCCCAGGATAAAGATGAGAAAGACCGCCGGGCCGTCGGCGCTGTCGTTTTTACTGAGGTCGAGACCGCAGGTTTCGCATTTTTCCCGCAAATCCAGCGTAAAGCCGGGCTTGTACAGATTTCCCTGTCCGCAGGCGGGGCACTTGCAATGCCAGCCGAGGCTTAAAGGCTCCCGGTCTGGCAGCATGATGGTTACTCGACCGCAGCGGGTGCAGGATCGGCTGGCGCCTCGATGGCGATGGGCGCCCTCGCTTTTGCGATGGCCTCCGCTTTCGCCGTGTGGTCGATGCCGCCGAGATTTCCCCACCAGTAAACGGCGATGAACAGGAACAGCCAGACCACATCAACGAAATGCCAGTACCAGGCGGCGGCTTCAAACCCGAAATGACGCTCGGAGGTGAATTGGCCCTTGGCGGCGCGGATCCAGCAGACGATCAGGAACACGGTGCCGACGAAAACGTGGAAGCCGTGGAAGCCCGTCGCCATGAAGAAGGTCGAAGGATAAATGCCGTCGGTGAATTTAAAATGCGCGTGCGCGTATTCGAAAATCTGGAAGCAGAGGAACGCGATGCCAAGACCCACGGTAATTCCAAGAGCGTGCACGGCTTCTTTCTGGCGGCCTTCGAGAATGGCGTGGTGCGCCCATGTAACCGTGCAGCCCGAAAGCAGCAGGATCATGGTCATCATGAAGGGCAGGCCGAAAGGCGCGATCGTCTCAAGTCCTTTAGGCGGCCAGACATAGCCAATCGCTTCGGTCGGATAAAATGCCGCGCCGAAGAATGCCCAGAAAAACGCGACGAAGAACATGACTTCGGAAGCGATGAACAGCGCCATGCCAAAGCGCAGGCCGATTTCGGTGATTTTATTGTGAACCTGTTCCGTCACGGTTTCGAAAATAATGTCCTTCCACCAGAAGAACATCACCGTGATCACAGAAAGAACGCCGAGGATGACGCCTTTCAGGCCGACAGGCACAGTGCCGATCTGCACCTTGTGCATGAACATCAGTGCGCCGGTCGCGAGCAGGCCGCCGGCGAAGGCGCCGAGCAGGGGCCATATGCTGGGCCTGACGAGGTGGTAGGGATGGGGTTTGCCGGTGCTTGCGTATTCGACGTGGTGAGCCATGATTTTCCATTATAACGAGAGGGTTTAATCGGTGCCCTGAATAGCAGGGCTGTCCTCATTGTAAAAGGCATCGAGGGCGGCTTCAAGCGCCTTGGATTCGGCTGGGTAAAAAGTATAGGAAAGGGTGATGCTGGTTACGTCTTCCATATCGGGGTCGTCGTTCATGGAGGGGTCCACGAAGAACATGACCGGCATGGAAACGTCCTGGCCGGGCTGGAGAATCTGCTCGTCGAAGCAGAAACACTGGATTTTGTGGAAATATTTCCCGGCTTTCAGGGGGGTGACGTTATAGAGGGCGGTCCCGGCGCTGGGGGTGGCAAGGCGGTTTTTCGCATGAAAAGCGGCCAGGCCCTTTTCCCCCAGCCGGACGGTGGTTTCCAGCAATTCGGGCCTGAAATCCCACATCATGCCGTGACCTGTGTCGGCGTTGAACCGGATTGTAACCGTGCGGTCGAGGATATTATCCGGCAGGGTGGTGGCGGTGCGGGTGGTGCCGTCAAAGCCCGTGACCTTGCAGAACAGGCTGTAAAGCGGCACGGCGGCAAAAGACAGGCCGATCATCACAAGGATGACCGAAAAGACGGCAAGGCCCGTGCGGGCGTTTTTACGGATTAAGTCCTGATCCGGCGGGAGCGGGGGGCCCGGCGGGTTCATTTTTGGGGCTGGATTGTGGTTCGGGTTGTCCTGGCTCATGGCTGCCATTTAAAGCTTTCAAGCTGTCCTGATATTGCCGGAGCGCCTGCTGCTGGGGCGCGCCGAAATTCTTGCGGCGCTCTTCCAGATCCTGACGGAATTTAACGTTTTCCTGGATATAAGCAACCCTGCGCCCGTGAATATCGCAATAAACGCCGCCGGGGTCGGTTTGGGCACGGCCATCCTGCGGTATGCCGCAGGTCTGGACCTCTATTTCGGCCACGACCGGGCGAGCGACGAAACCCGCGGAAAACAGCGCAAAAACGGCAATGAGAGTGTATCGGAGCATCGGGAACCTGTGGTCTGAACCTGTAGTCCAGTTTACTTGAAAATGCCGGGTCTATCCACCGGCAATTTTAATCATGGTGATGATCCAGAACAGGGCGATGAAGCCGAATATGCCAGCGGCGATGGCGACGTTCTTTTTGAATTTTGTCTTGTGGGCGGGGCCGTGCGGCATCAATCCATCTCCCTATAAGACCATAACGGCGAGGAAAAGAGCGAAGAGGTAAAAAACGGAGTAGCCGAACATCAGCTTCGCATTTTTGAGATTGTCACTGGCCAGCACGCGGAGCGCGGTGAATACAAAAAATCCGCTCAAGGTTGCGGCGGCGACGAGATAACCGAAATCCGCGAGGCCGAGGAAATAAGGGCTGAGCGTCAGCGGCAGAAGAATGAGCGTATAAACCAGCATCTGGATTTTGGTGTGGCGCTCGCCCGCGACCACGGTCATCATCGGGATATTGGCGCGTTTGTAATCCTCGTTTGCAAATAATGAAAGCGCCCAGAAATGCGGCGGCGTCCAGAAAAAGATGATGAGGAAAAGAATAACCGGGTAGAGCGCGATATCGCCGGTGACGGCGGCCCAGCCGATGAGCGGGGGAAACGCGCCCGCTGCACCGCCAATGACGATGTTCTGCGGCGTCAGGCGTTTCAGCCAGATCGTGTAGATAAAAACATAAAATAAATTCGCGGCGGCGAGCAGCGCGGCGGCCAGCCAGTTGAGCGCGAGGCCCATCGTGACAACGGATGCAATCGAAAGAATGATGCCGTAAGAAAGCGCCTCTTCCGCGCGGACGCGGCCCATGGGCAGGGGACGGTCTTTCGTGCGATTCATCACCGCGTCGATATCGCGGTCGAACCACATATTGATAGCCCCGGCCGCGCCCGCGCCGACGGCGAGGCAGAGCATGGCGATAAAAGCGAGAAACCGGTGGAGGTTTTCGATTCCCGGCGCGACCCACATGCCGGCGAAACCGGTGAAGACCACGAGGCTCATCACCTTGGGCTTCAGCAGCAGGAAATAGTCGGAGACGCGGTCGTCGGTTACGGACATGCTCTGGGCGTGGTTCATTCTCGTTATTTAGGCCATCCGCAGGAAAGGTGCAAGATCGGCTTCGGTGACCGTAATTGTTATTAAATTACAATTACTTGATCAACGGCTGGATATCGAACTGGTGGAAGGGCGGCGGCGAGGGCAGCGTCCATTCCAGAGTCATCGATTGCGGCGAGACGTTCCAGTAGTTGCCGGGAACCTTGCGTCCAAAGTTAAGCGTGTAGAACACGACAACGACGAACCAGATTGTTGCCGAGAACGAGATATAAGCGCCAATGGAAGAGATGTTGTTCCAGCCTTCGTAGGCGTCAGGGTAGTCGATATAGCGGCGCGGCATGCCGGCAAGGCCGAGGAAGTGCTGCGGGAAGAAGACCATGTTGACGCTGATGAAGGTGACCCAGAAGTGAACCTGGCCCATCCATTCCGGATACTGACGGCCCGACATTTTTCCGATCCAGTAATAAAAGCCCGCGAACAGCGCGAACACCGCGCCGAGCGAGAGAACGTAATGGAAGTGTGCAACGACGTAGTAGGTGTCATGCAGCGCGATATCCATGCCTGCGTTCGCGAGCACCACGCCGGTGACGCCGCCGATGGTGAAGAGGAAAATGAAACCGATGGCCCAGAGCATCGGCGTCTTGAACTCGATGGAGCCGCCCCACATCGTGGCGATCCATGAGAAAATCTTGATGCCCGTCGGCACGGCGATGATCAGCGTCGCGGCCGTGAAGTAAGCACGCGTATCGACGCTCATGCCGACCGTGAACATGTGGTGCGCCCAGACGATGAAGCCGATGACGCCGATCGCGGTCATGGCGTATGCCATGCCGAGATAGCCGAAGATGGGCTTGTGCGAGAAGGTCGAGACGATCTGGCTGACGATGCCGAAGGCCGGCAGGATCATGATGTAGACCTCGGGGTGGCCGAAGAACCAGAACAGATGCTGGAACAGCATCGGGTCGCCACCTTTTTCAGGTGCGAAGAAACCGGTGCCGAAATTGCGGTCGGTCAGCAACATGGTGATCGCGCCGCCGAGTACGGGCAACGAGAGCACCAGCAGGAATGCCGTGATGAGCATGGACCAGACGAAAAGCGGCATCTTGTGCAGCGTCATGCCGGGCGCGCGCATGTTGAAAATGGTGGTGATGAAATTCGCCGCGCCGAGAATGGAGGATGCGCCCGCGAGGTGGAGCGCGAAGATCGCCATGTCGACCGCCATGTTCGGGTGGCCGACAAGGCTGGAGAGCGGCGGGTAGATCGTCCAGCCCGTTCCCGCACCGCCACCGACGATGGCAGACATCATGAGCAGCAGGAAGGCGGGGACAATAAGCCAGAAGGAAATATTGTTGAGGCGCGGGAAGGCCATGTCGGGCGCGCCGATCATCAGCGGCACAAACCAGTTACCGAACCCGCCGATCAGGCCGGGCATGACGACGAAGAAAACCATGATCAGGCCGTGGGCGGTGACAAAAACATTCCAGAGGTGACCGTCCGGGTTACCTGCCGCGTCAGTCAGGAACTGGACGCCCGGCTCCTGCAGCTCGAGGCGCATCATGACCGAAAACGCGCCGCCGATCAGGCCTGCGAAAATAGAGAAAATAATGTAAAGTGTGCCGATATCCTTGTGGTTCGTCGACATGAACCAGCGCACGAAAAATCCCGGTTTGTGGTCGTGAGAGTGGTCGTCGTTTGCGTGATCGGCGTGATGGGCGTTCATTTCAGGCAGTCCTCTTATTTAACAAATTAAATCAGTTTGCGCCTTGCTTCATGGTTTCGGTCCAGGAGGCGAATTCATCCTTAGGCACTGCGCGGACTTCAATCGGCATGTAGGCGTGGTCCTTGCCGCAAAGCTCGGAGCACTGGCCGTAATAGGTGCCGGGTTTGGTAATGCGCACCCATGTTTCGTTGGTGTGGCCGGGCATAGCGTCGATCTTGACGCCGAGAGCGGGAACCGCGAATGCGTGGAGGACGTCGGCGGCGGTAACGAGAATGCGGATATTGGTGTCGACAGGAAGAACGATGGCGTTGTCGGTCGAGAGCAGGCGAATTTGGCCCCTCGATTTATCGATATCTTTTTCCGGCACCATGTAGGACAGGAAATTGATGCCGTCATTGTCGGGGTATTCATAGCCCCAGTACCATTGATAGCCGGTGACTTTCAGGGTCATTTCCGGATTGGGCGTGCGGTCGGTGAAGTACAGCAGGCGGAACGAGGGAACGGCGATGATCAGGAGAATAATCACCGGCACGACCGTCCAGATGATTTCGATCATCACGTTGTGAGAGAATTGCGAGGGAACGGGGTTCGCGCGCTTGTTGAAGCGGATCGCGACGTAAGCCAGCAGACCGGTGACGAAGATTGTGATTACGGTGATGATCCATAACAGGAAATTGTGGAAGCTGTGCTGATGTTCCGCCGAAGGAGACGCGGCCTCCTGGAAATTGATTTGCCAGGGGAGTGAATGGGTCGCCATGGCAGGGGAGGCATAAAGGAAAAATGTGGCAGCCAAGGCTGCGAGAAGGATCCGGGTCATTTTTTATATATCATGCTGTTTTAATTTATGAACTTAATAGTTTTATGGCGCCTAATATGCCTGATTTTTCGTTGCGGATACACTTAAAATCACCGGAAATAAAAAGCAAGTCCCCACAATCTTGGGGCGGCCTTATGCCTGCCCCTGCATTTTTGCATAACCAAGGGCCAGAATGACGGCTGTTTCGGCCCGGAGGACCGTTTCGCCCAGCGAAAGGGGCCGGACATAGGGCAGACCGTCTAAAAAGGCGAATTCGTTATCGTCGAAGCCCCCTTCAGGGCCGATGAGAAAGGCCCAGGCCGATTCCTTAAAGGTCGAAATATGCGGCGATTCGCCGCGTTCCCGGCACCAAAGCAGCGGCACTGCCTGATTCCACACTGCCATCTTTGGCTTAAGCTCCGAAAGCGGGTGCAGGACGGGCATTTCAAAGCGCTCGCATTGTTCGGCGGCTTCGATCATCTGGGCCTTGATGCGTTCCTCGTTGATCTTGCGGACCTCGGTACGGGCGGTCAGGACGGGGTGGATGTCGCTGACGCCAAGCTCGACGGCTTTTTCGATGATGAAATCCATCCGGTCTTTCTTGATGGGCGCGAAAAGAAGGTGCATTTCCATCGGTTTGGGTGGCTGCTCGCGGATTTTACCCTTCAGTGTCACTATGCATTCGGTTTTTTCGAAAGCGGTCACGGGCGCCAGCCATTCGCCGTCATGACCGTTGAACAGGCGCACGAAATCACCGGGTTTCAGGCGCAACACGTTTTTCAGATAGTGCGTCTGCGCTGTTTCCAGTTTGATCGTTGCATTCGCCGTGAAAGCGCGGTCAATATAAATGCGCGGAAGTTTTGTAAAATCAGAAGCCATAACGACAGTGAACACGAAAAGACATACAGATATCAAGCGGGAAGGATGGATCGGGCGCATGCTGCCCCCGTCTTTGGCGCCTTATGCATACCTTGGAAGGTTTGATCGGCCCATCGGCATCTGGCTTTTGCTGCTGCCGGGGTGGTGGTCGATCATGCTGGCGTCCGGCGGCATAACACGCATGGATGGCAGGTCGACGGCCATATTCGCGCTGTTTGGATTTGGCGCGGTGGTGATGCGGGCCGCAGGGTGCGTGGTCAATGATTTATGGGACCGCAGATTAGACTCGCAAGTTGAGCGCACGAAAACGCGGCCACTCGCGAGCGGCACGGTGAATGTCAGGAATGCGTTTGCGTTTCTTTTTATTCTGCTGCTGATCGGCTTTGTTATTTTGCTGCAATTCAATGCGCTGACAATTTTTCTGGGCGTTTTAAGCCTGCCTTTGATCGCGGCATATCCGCTCATGAAGCGCATTACGTGGTGGCCGCAATTGTTCTTAGGTTTCACGTTCAATTTCGGCGCATTGATGGGATGGAGCGCGGTAACGGGGACTATCGGCTTGCCTGCGGTGTTGCTTTATGCGGGCGGAATTTTCTGGACGCTTGCGTATGACACGATCTACGCGCACCAGGATAAAGAAGATGACGCGCTGGCGGGAATTAAATCGACGGCACGGTTGTTCGGCGAAAAAAGCAGAAATTATGTCGCGGTATTTTTTTGCATTACTTATGTGCTGTTATTTGCAGTATCGCACAATTTATTTCTTATCCCCGCAGCGCTGCATTTAACGTGGCAGCTTTATGCATGGAAGCCGGATGACGCGGTGAGTTCGCTGCGCGTCTTCAGATCAAACCGCGATTTCGGAATTTTAGTGTTGCTCGGTCTAGCCGCCATATAGATTGCGCAGGCGCTGCTCGGCGATCACCAGCATAGGCAGGTCGACGGTTCCCGCGCTTTGCAACGCATTGATAACGGGTTCGGCCTGCGCGACGAGGTCGGCGTGTTTTTTGAACCAGTCTTTCGCGATACTATCCTTGCTACCGTTTTTGGCGTCTTTCAGCATGCGCACGGTGAGGCCCGCCTGCGAGCCGTAAAGCTGGTCGACGAGCGCAGAGGTGGCCTCGGTATGCCATGCATCGTCGGACGCCATGAAGCGCGCCTGCTGGCGCATCCAGTCGAGATGGAAATGGTGGCCGACGTCGAAATAGGTGCGGGCGACGGCGCGGTAATCGGCCTTCTGCTTCAACGACATGCGCACGATATCGCAGGCCGACATGAGAATGGGCATTAAAGCTATTTGATGCGCGAGGTCTTTCGGCAGGCCGTCGGAAACGGCAGTCTGTTCGCGTTGCTTAATGCCGGCGCGTACATCGTCGTTGACGAGATCGACCAGTTGCTTGCGCAGTTCTTCTATCCCGGCGCCGTAGTCCCTGATATGGGCGCTGAGGTTAAAATTACGGGCGCCGCGTGTGAGGAACCATGTAATCGCATGCTCGGCCGTGTGCGCGATCTCGCGCATGGCCTTGAGCTGGACCATCGCCGGGACCTTATTATCCAGTTTTTCGATTTCGTCCCATAGTTTGCGCAGGCCAAAAGCCTCACGCGTCACTACATAAGCGCGGGCGATGTCGGCGGCGCTGGCGCCGGTTTTTTTCATGCGCGATTTGATGAAAGTGGGGCCGAGACGGTTGATCAGCGAATTCGCGAGGCCCGTGGCGACGATTTCGCGGCGCAGTTTGTGTCGTCCGATTTCTTTCTCATATTTTTCCTGCAGCGCAACTGGGAAATAAGACATGAGGCGCTCATGCATGTCGGGGCTGTCGGGAATATCTGTATCAAGAAGTTCGCGCGTGAAATTGATCTTGGCGTAGGAGAGCAGGATGCACAGCTCGGGGCGCGTCATGCCTTTGCCGAGATGCAGCCGCTCAGCCACTATTTCCGAATCCGGCAGGCCTTCAATTACGCGGTTCAGGCCGTGGTTGCGCTCGAGATCCTTGATGAATTCTTCCTGCATCGAAAGTGTTTCGCGAGCCTGAAGCTCGGCGAGGCTGATGGCCTGGCCCTGTTGGTAGTTGTTGCGCAGCACGTGCGCGGCGACTTCAGGCGTCATTTTTTCCAGCAATTTATTGCGCGTTGGAATATCCATTTTGTGGGTTTTACCGCTCATGACATCGGCCATGAGGATTTTAATGTTCACCTCGACGTCGGAAGAATTCACGCCCGCGGAGTTGTCGACGAAGTCGGTGTTCAGCCGGCCGCCTTTTTCCGCGTATTCGATGCGGCCTTTCTGCGTGAGGGCGAGGTTCGCGCCCTCGCCGATGACGGCGCCGTGCAGGTCGCGGCCATTAACGCGGATGGCGTCGTTGGCCTTGTCGCCGACGTCGGTATGGGTTTCCTCCGCGCTCTTGACGTAGGTGCCGATGCCGCCGAACCAGAGCAGGTCGCAGCGCGATTTCAGCATCGCGTTCATAAGTTCGAACGGCGATATTTTTTCGCGCGAAATGCCGAAGCGTTTTTGAATCTCGGGCGTAAGCTGGAGCGATTTTTCGCTGCGGTTATAGATGCGGCCGCCCCTGGAGAGTTTTTTCGTGTCGTACTGGTCCCAACCCATTACGCCGTCGAACAAACGCTGACGTTCGTTGAAACTGGAAGCGGCGTCCGGGTCCGGGTCGCAGAAAATATGGATATGATTGAATGCGCCAACGAGGCGGGTATGTTCGGAGAGCAGCATGCCGTTGCCGAACACGTCGCCGCCCATGTCGCCAACGCCGATGACCTCGAACGGTTTTTCCTGGAGGTTGTGATTGAGCTGGCGGAAGTGCAGCTTGACGCATTCCCACGCGCCGTGCGCGGTAATGCCCATTTTCTTGTGGTCGTAGCCTGCCGAGCCGCCGGATGCGAACGCGTCACCCAGCCAGAAGCCATAGTCTTTGGATAGGCCGTTGGCGATGTCGGAGAAGCTGGCTGTGCCTTTGTCGGCAGCGACGACGAGGTAGGGATCGTCGCCGTCGCGGCGGACGACGTTCTTCGGCGGCATGACTTTTTCGCCCTTCAGATTGTCGGTGATGTCGAGCATGCCGCGAACGAGTGTTTTGTAGCACTCGATGCCTTCGGCCTGAAATGCCTTGCGGTCGGGTTGCGGGGTTTTGACGACGAAGCCGCCCTTGGCGCCCATCGGCACGATAACGGCGTTTTTGACGTTCTGCGCCTTGAGCAGGCCGAGCACCTCGGTGCGGAAATCCTCGTGACGGTCGGACCAGCGGATGCCTCCGCGCGCGACCTTGTCTGCGCGCAAGTGAATACCTTCGACGCGCGGGCTGTAGACGAAAATTTCGCGGTACGGGCGCGGCTCGGGCAATTCGGGAACCCTGCGGGAATCCAGCTTCAGCGAGAGGTAGGACTTCAGGCCGCCATTTTCCGCGCGTTGGTAATAGTTGGTGCGCAGCGTTGCCTCAATCAGTCCGGCGATCATGCGCAGGATGCGGTCCTGGTCGAGCGATTCAACTTTTTCAAGCTGGCTGTTGATATCGACCGAAAATTTTTCGGCGTCGGAAATCTTGTTTTTCCCTGCGGGATCGAACAGGGATTTGAAGCGCGCGACCAGAAGCAGGGCGATATCAGGGTGTTGCGTGAGAGCGCTCTGGATATAAGGCTGGCCGAAGGGCGAGCCGATCTGGCGCATGTAACGCACATAGGCACGCAAGATATTGATCTCACGCGCGTCCAGCCCGGCATTCAGGATCAGCTTGTTCAGCGTGTCGCTCTCCATTTCGCCGTACCAGATTTTGACGAAGGCGCTTTCAAAATTCCCTTTCGTTTTATCGAGGGCAATGGCGCCGGTTTCGGCGGGAACTTCGAGAAGGAAGTCGTGAATCCAAACCGAGTGCGGCGCGTTCTGCGGCTTAACCTCGAAGGGAAGCTCGGAGATCGTCCGGAGGCCCATATTCTCGAGGATCGGCAGCACGTTCGAGAGCGGCATCGGTGCGCCGGGATTGTAGGTTTTCAGGTGAAGCTGCGTTCCCGCAGGCGTTTCAGACTGGCAAAGATCGACGGCCATTTTATTCTGCGCGAGGCATTCCTCGATTTTTTCAAGGTCGGAGACGGCCTGCCGCGCGTTGTAGCGCGATGTATAGGCGACCGGAAAAGCTTCGCCGTATTTCAGCGTAAGCGCGGTGACGCGGTTTTCATCCTTCAGCGCTTCCGCCAGCGCGAGGCGCAGGCGTTCAGCCAGCGTCTGCCCGGCTTCCTGAAGCTTGATCTCGATTTTTTCGGGATCGAATTTCGGCGGGTTTTTCTGATTGATGTTGATGATGAACATGACCCGCGCGAAGACGGAGTCATCAAGCGTCGTATAGAAGTTCGAAAGCTGGCCGTTTAGCTCAGATTCAAGGATGCGGCCAATGGCCTTGCGCAGGCCCGTGCCGAAACGGTCGCGCGGAACATAAATAAGGCATGAAACGTAACGCTTGAATGCGTCGAGGCGCATGAACAGGGCAATGCGCTGGCGTTCCTGCAGGCGCAGGATTTCCAGCGCGATTTCATAGAGCTCCTCGTTCGGAATTTGAAATAACTCGTCGCGCGGGTATTTTTCGAGAATATGACGTAATGCTTTTCTGTTGTGCGATCCGGGCAGGAAATCCGACATTTCCATGATCTCGTCGACCTTCTCGCGCAGATAGGGCACGTCGCTGACGCTGCGGGAATAAGTGACGGAGGTGAACAGGCCGAGGAAAAGTTTCTCGCCCTTGGCATTGCCGTTCACGTCATAGGTTTTGACGGCGATGGCGTCCATCGGCACGCGGCGGTGCACGGTGGAAAGGCGGTTCGTCTTTGAAACTGATACCGGCGGCAGGTCGCGGCGCAATTGTTGCAGGTTGCGGGGCAGGCCTTCTTCGTTTTCATTGATGAAGGCGGGCAGGATATTGTCGTGCAGCAGGCCGAGGCTGGAATCTTTTACCGTTTTGCTCGCAAGATTTTTATCGTCGCCGGCGAATTTATATTCGCGGTAACCCAGCAGCGTGAAATTATTGTCGTAGAGGTAATCGAGGAAGGCGCAATAACGCTCGATATCCTTGGGCGCGTATTTGGTTTTGGCGCGTGCGAGTTCTTCGCGGGTTTCCTTCAGCTTTTCCAGCATCGATTTCCAGTCGCGGTTGGCGATGGAGACGTCGCCCAGCGCGGTCGTCAGGCCTTCTTCAAGTGCCCGCAACTGTTCATCGGAGAGCGTTTCCCGGATATGGACGTGAATGTGAGACTGGCGGACGTAATCTTTCTTCGGCGTGTCCGAGGCGTCGGTCATCTTGCCGCTTTTGTCGTAGCGGACATACACGACCGGGTGCAGCAAAAGATCGATGAGGAGATTTTTTTTGTTGATCTCGGCAGCGATGGAATCGACCAGGAACGCCATGTCCTCGTTGACGAAATCGATCACCGTCTTGCGGTAGGACTGGCCCTTGAGCACCGCGCTGCTGACCTCGAATTTGCCGTCGACGGATTTGTCCGACTTGGCAAGATTCCAGTGGCGCACGGTCATTTCGGCGAAGAGTTCGGGGTCGTATTGCTCGAGGTCTTCGCGGGGGACGCGGGCGGCAAGGGCCTTCAATAAATTTTTCTGGGCTTCCGGGGCGTTTGCCGGGAGGGTGGAGAGTGCTTTTTCTATGTATGATTTCAGCATCGCCGTGTTGTTTTTATTGAGAAACTTCTTGTGCGCTAAAATGAGGCTTGGATGCTGCCCCGTCAAGCCCCAAGCCGGGGTTTTATTTTTACATAATACAGCATAAAAGGGTTCAGCCCGTCCATGCTTTGGAAAAGAGGAGAATTATCAGACTGGGCAGCACGAACCAGGTCATGACGAGGTTCATGGGAGGGACCAGCTTACGTTTGAACATAATTGTGGCCAGCATGACGACGCCGTAAAAAATCGTGACCAATGCGAGATTGGTGAACAGGGAAGCGATATGGTTCGCGCCTTCTTCGTGCGGATAGAGCATGCCCATGAACCAGAGACCGACGCCGCCGCCGACAGAAAAGGCGCCGTTACGGGCGGCCCTGCGGACTTTTTTATTCAGGCGCTGTTCGGGATCGTCCCACATGAAGCCAGAGTATCAAAAAAGACGGCTACAGTGAATCGATGATTTTTTGCAGCATACGCGGCTCCCACTCCGCGCCAATCAGCTTTTCGCGGATGTTCAGCTCATGATCGGTGATCACGGTTTCGGGCAGTTTCGAAACGCCGAAGATTTTCAGTGTCGCGTCTTCGCGGTCGTGAGCGATCAAAACATTTTTGGCGGGCTTTTCCTGTTGCCGCAGGAATTTTTTGATCGCGGCTTCGTCGGTGTCGGAAGAGAGGGCGATGAGGATGACGTCGTCATTCTCTGCAGCAATTTTCAGCAGGGCCGGGAATTCCACGACGCAGGGCGCGCACCATGTCGCCCAGAAATTGACGATGACGATTTTGCCGCGAAAATCCCGCGCGGCGTGCGTTGTGCCATCAAGCTCGGTGAAAGAAAAATCAGGAAGCGGTTTAATTTCAGTTTCGGCACGTGCGGGCGGCGCGGCTTGGTCCATATAGGTTGTCAGGCCATAGCCGAGCGCGGCGACGGCAATAAACAAGGCGGCGTTAAGCCAGAACGTGCGAATTTTTTTGTGCATTGAGTTTCCAGAGCGTCAAGATGAGAACAGCTTCACCAGTGCAGAAAATGGCGAGCGCTGCCGCGATGCCACTGATGAAGCCGTAAGAATGCAGGCCGACGCTGAGCAGGTTGACACCGAACCACGCCAGTGCGACGACGACGTTCAAAAACGCGGCGGCGGCAGCGAAGGCGGCTTTGCCGAGATGCCCGGAGATGCGGCCATGCTGTATCCAGACCAGCCAGAGCACGATCAGGAGCGCGCCGTTTTCCTTGGGGTCCCAGCCCCAGAAGCGGCCCCAGGACTGGTCGGCCCAAATGCCGCCAAGGATTGTGCCGATGCCCGTGAGAAGCAGCGCGGCGAGTGAGGTGCGGTAGATACCGAGATAAAGCAGATCGAGTTTTTCAGGGGGTGCACCGCGCAGACGAAGCACGAGCCATGCGTGGGCGAAAGCGGCCGCCAGTATGCAGACGCCGTAGCCCGCGGTGATGCACAATACATGTGTGCCGAGCCAGAAGCCGGTGTTGAGTACGGCGACGAGCATTTCCATGCTTTCGCCCTGCTGCAGCAAAAACGGCGCGAGGAAAAGAAGAAATGCTGCGCTGGCCTGACCGGCGAAAAGCGGCGTGAGATTCCTGCGGCGGATATAAAGGATGGCCGCAGCGGCTGCGCAGATGAGGCTCACGAACAGCAGCGATTCATACAGCGTACCCACAGGCGGGCGGGCAAGAATAATGACGCGCGCGATGAGCCCAAAGATATGCAGCGCAAGACCGCAGCCGAGGCAGATCAGCGGAAAAAGCATGCGGCGGCTTTTACGGTAAATCTCGGCACCGAGGATGATGATGCCAAGCAGGTAAAAACCCATCGCGGTCGGGAAGGGACCGGTGACGTTATAGGCTTTTTCGAGATGAATTTTAAAAGGCGTTTTACCCCGTGCGGTATCGACCGCTGTGTGCCAGCCGTCCGCATTCCCGCCGCGCCATGCTGCAGCCATACTTTGCCATGGGCCTAGGTCGCCGCCTTTCAGCAAAGCCTGCCATGGTGAAATCCATTCGCCGCCCTGCTGTATGATTTTCAGTGCGGTGCTGTTCGCGCCGGCGGTTTTAACTTCCTGCAGCGCGAAGGCCAGCGCGGCGAGAGCTTTTTCATTTTCAGTGTATTTAACGGGATCAGCGCCTTTTTTCTGCACAAGTTTTGCCGCGTCCTGCAATATTTTTTCCCCGGCGGGAATGTAATCAACGTAGCTGCTTTCAGCTTGGCCGGTGGCGTAGGAGGCGGGCGCGATGATATCCAGCGGCAGAACGGCAGAAAAGCTGCGCAGTAATTCGCCGTACAGGGCGACGTCACGGTGGATTCTCAGGAAGTCCAGTTGCTCCGACGTCAGGCTTGCAGGATCGGCGTTTTGCAGCCGCTGCGATTCCGCGGCGTGCGCAGCCATGCCTGGCGCAAGTTCGGAAAAAGAAAACAACGACCTGTCCTTTTCCAGGCCCAGATGCTCGCGCATCGCCGGGTTGACGATTTCAAATACGGGTATTTCCGCAGCTTCGCCGGGATCGAAAAATGTTTCCGCCAGCCATTCCACCGCGCTGCGGCCTTGAATCGTTTCATGGCCGGAGAATTCGCGCAGCGTGATGCGCGCGAAACTGTCGAGTGGCTTGACGCGGCCCTCGTGCAGCACAGGCAGCAGGCTGAATTTGTTATAGGAAAGTTTTTCTGCGGCCTGGGCCGGGGCGCAGCATAAAATCAGAAACAGTGCGATGAGAATTTTTTTCATACCGTTTTCTCCCGCAGGGCGAATGCTAGGTGCAGCAAAAGTCCTGCCGCCATGATCAGCGTGCCGATATAGGGAAACAGGCGGCCCTTGTTGGTGACCACGGAAAGAATGGTCGCCTGCATTTTATCCGTCTGCTCAAAAGACGACTGATAAAACGTGTAGCCCTTATAGCGCAGCGGCTTGCTCATCTCGATGCGCGCAGGCCATTCGACGCCGTTGTCGAGGATTACGATGTCGGAGCTGTAGCCGCGGGCCTTATCGGTGCCGGGATATGTTTCTTTGGTGAAATTACTGAGGCGCAGCGCGAACGGCAGGATGCTTTGCTGCTTGCCAAAGATGATCTTGTATTCCTTCTCGTCTGCATAAAGCACTATGGGCTCGGGCATGCCTTCGAAAGCAATATAGGTGCCATCCTGGTCTTTCAGGCCCGCGATACTGAAGGTCAGGCCGGGCAGGTCAGCCTCGGGTTCCTTGCCGGGCTCGGCTGATTCCAGCGCCATAAACTGCGCCATGCCGCGGTAATTGCCTTCATTTTCGCGTTTCACGATAGCGCAGTTTTCGCATGTGTTCTGCACAAGGATTTGAAAAGGCACGCCGGTGATACTCAGTTTCAGGTCCGCGAACGGTACGGCGAGTTTCAGCGCGTCGTTTTCAAAAATATAAAGCGTGCGCTGGTGGTAGTCGTACAGGTAGCGGCTCTCGGTGTTTTCCGGGATGACCATGAAGCTTTCTTTCGCGTTCACTGCTGTCAGCAGGCCGCCGAAGAGCAAAATCAGAACGCCGAAATGCGTGAGGTTGATTCCTGCGCGGCGCCGCGACCATTCGCTGAAAAAAAGGAATTTCAGCAGAAGGGTAAGTGCAATAAGGCCGATCAGGCTGTAGCCGCCGGGCAGCGGCAGGGGGCCGATCCAGAAAACGAACGAAGAAAAAAACATCTTCTGCGCGGCATAAAGCCCCATGGGGCGCTGGGCCACCGTGCCGGCTGCGAGCAGCAGCATGAGCGGCGGCAAAAGATAAAAGGCCGTATCGGCGCGGGCGACGGTTACGGCCAGTTTCCGGGCTTTTCCTAGGGCTGTTCGCAACATGGGTGCACTATAGGTTGCCGGGGGTGACGGTTAAAGCCAAATCTGATAAAAAGCCATGGAAAGGATTCCCTAATGTCCGCATCTCAAGTCACGTCCCTCAAAGGAAAAATAGCCCTGATAACAGGCTCGACCAGCGGTATCGGGTTCGGCATGGCGAAGGGTCTCGCGGCGGAGGGGGCGGATATCGTCATGAACGGCCTTGGCGATGCCGGGGAGATCGAAAAGGCCCGCAAGGAAATCGAGAAGCTCGGCGTACGCTGCGTGTATGACGGCGCGGATATGAGCAAGCCTGCGCAAATCACCGCGATGGTGGAAAGGGCGATAAAGGATTTCGGTAAAATAGACATCCTCGTGAACAACGCGGGGTTACAGCATGTTTCGCCGGTCGAGGAATTCCCGCCGGAAAAATGGGACGCGATGATCGCAATTATCCTGTCCTCGGCGTTTCACACGACGCGAGCCGCGGTTCCGGCGATGAAAAAGAATAAATGGGGCCGCATCATTAACCTCGCTTCGGCGCATGCGCTGGTGGCCTCGCCGTTCAAATCGGCCTATGTCGCGGCGAAGCACGGGTTGCTCGGTTTTACCAAGACGATGGGCGTCGAGCTGGCGCAAAGCGGCATTACCTGCAACGCGATTTGCCCGGGTTACGTGCATACGAAGCTGGTCGACAACCAGATTGCAGCGACCGCCAAGGCACGCAACATGTCCGAAGAGGATGTCGTCAATAATGTTCTCTTGGCTGCGCAATGGACTAAGAAATTCGTGACGGTCGAGCAAATCGCAGCGTTGGCGGTTTTTTTATGCAGCGACGCGGCGGAAAATATTACGGGCGCCGCGCTGCCCATCGATGGCGGCTGGACCGCCGCATAAATTCTGACAATTATTTCTCACAACAAATTGTGTTGCGGCACGGCATATCATGAAATGCTTATAAAATAAGCGTTTAGCAATACTATCCTAATTTTATTACCAAATTTGTCCCCAGGACGTTCGAAAACATTGTTGACAGCGGTTTTCGAGTAATTTCATAATTTTGTAATATAAAAAAATATAGAGTTGGACGGGTCGATTTTGGGTTTAGCTGAAGACACTTTCAAACGCCATACTGGCGAAGCCTTCCAGCAAGGCGATAAGGCTTTTAAAAAAAGCGGCGACGAGGTGATCTACCAGATCTACCCGCGCTCGTTCAAGGATTCCGACGGTAACGGCCAAGGTGATATCAACGGCATCACCAGCATGCTTGGTTACATCGAAAGCCTCGGTGTCGATGCGATCTGGATTTCGCCGATGCATAAATCACCGCCCGGTCCGGCCGGCGACGGCGGTTACGCGGTCGAAGATCACCGCAGCATTGATCCCGTTTACGGCACGCATGAGGATTTTCAAAATTTGCTCGCGGAAGCGCATGATCGCGGCCTGAAGGTTTATATGGATTTCGTTTTGCCGCACACGGCGAACACGCATCCATGGTTCGAGGCCAGCCGTGACCGCGCACATCCAGAGCATGAAAAGTACAAGGATTCTTACGTCTGGCATCCCGGCCATCACCTGATCGATGGAAAATGCCATGACGCTTCCGAAGCAAAAATCATTGCGAAAGAAAAAGGCATTGCACTGCCCTCTGTGCCCCTGGTGCCGAATAACTGGAAATCAGTTTTCAATAAAGGCAAGGATGATGCCGCATGGACGTGGGATTCGAAACGCGAAGCGTTTTATATGCATCATTTTCTGCCGAGCCAGCCCGCGATCAACCTCAACCGCGAAGACGTTCAGGATGAAGTGTTTGACGATATGCGATACTGGCTCGATAAAGGCGTCGACGGTTTCAGGCTCGATTCCGTTCCGTTCGCGAATTACGATCCGGAATTCCGAGATAATAAATGGCTGGAGGGCGAATATCCCTACAAGAACTTTGGGTGGGAGCATCAGGAATTTACGCACAGCATGTGCCAGGATTCGACCAAGGCGCTGATAAAACGGATGCGCGAGCGTTTCCCGAAGGCCAAGCTGATGGGCGAGGCCATCGCAGGAAGGAACGGAGGCCGCGACTCCATTGATCAGGCCGCTGATTATGTCGAGGCGGGACTCGACAGCTGTTACACGACTTATGGATGGGCGATTGGTTCCTCGCACGCTGAATATATACGCGGACTTCTTAGGACGATCGTCGAAAAGTTTCCCGATGGCGGCGTGTGGCTGCCGGTCAGCACGCATGATTGTTACGAGAAAAGTCCGCGCACATACACGCGCATTGCAGAATATCTTAGAGAGTGGAAACAGGAGCACCATCTCGACAAAGCCTATAAGCAGGCGCTGCAGATTTTTGGAACATTCGGCACATTGTCATTCTACCAGGGCGATGAGCTGGGTCTGCCGCAGGCGCGCATGGGTACAGATATTCCGCTGGAGAAAGCCCAGGATCCTATTACCCATACAATGGGCGCGGATCGTAGCCGTGACGTTGTGCGCACCGCTTTCCCCAGCAACTCGACAGAAAAGAACGCCGGTTTTTCTGACTCCGACAATCCTTACCTTCCTTTGCCCGAGGGGCATAAGCTGCTGGCGGTGGACATTCAAAAAGGAAATCTCAATTCGCCACTGGTTTTTACACAGAATCTTATCCATTGGCGCAAGGAACAATCTGCGCTGCAAAACGGCAAGGTAAAAATATTGCCTACGATAGGAGATACAGTGGCTTTTCTGCGTGAGAACGAAGAGCAGATTATTCTTTGCGCTTTCAACTTGGGCCCGTATGAATTTGTTTTCAGGCCTGCAGATGTTCTTAATAGCGAAGAACTGTGTAAGCTTGGGCTGACAAAGGATAAGTTGTTATTCATGAAGCCTTACGACAGTCAGTTCGCGGCCAGAGCTAAAGCTCAGGAGCAGGAGCTTGCGCAAAATTTTGCACCTGCGTACGTGGCCGCCTGATTCACCCCGGCAGGATTTCCGATTTTTTAATGATGAATAATCCGCCGTTGGCGGCGACGGTGATTTCGTCATTGTTGCGTGATGCGATTCCCCCCGGCGGCATGGCGTGTTTCTCTTTTTTAATCCCGTGCGAATACACCGCGTGCACGTGCCCGTCGATGACCGCGAGGCTGCCGTAATGGCCGAAGGCGCGCGCGATTTTGTCGAGCCGTTCAATCGGCAAATTCCAGTCGAGCAGCCGCATCTGGTCGCCGGGCGGTGGAAATTCCGATGCCGCGCTTTCATCCTGTTTTTTTGAGGCGTTCCAATGACAAGGTAGGTCTTTCATGATTTCGGACAGGAGTTCCGGCGCGCGCAAAGCAATGCGGCCTGAAAGAGTTTCGACGCTTTCGTTTTCCGAGAGGGGAAGTTTTTCCTGTGCGATAATATCACCGCCATCGAGTTTGTTTGCGAGCTTGTGAATTGTGAGTCCGGCTGCGTCCGGGTGATCGAGCAGGATGAAGGGTAAGGGCATCAGCCCGCGTCCCTTTGGCAGGAAAGCGGGGTGCACATTGATGCCGTAAGCGGGTGCGGTGTCCGGAATTTTATAAAGATACCCGGCGGCGATGAATACTTCCGCGCCTTTGCCGATCATTGCGCTGACATCTTCGGGGCGCGGTTTTTCAAAATGAACGGGGAGATCGAATTTTTTGCCGAAGGCTTCGGTCTCGTGGTTGAAATTGAAAACATTGTCGCAGGGAAATGTAAACAGCCCGACCGGTTCGTGACCGTCCTCTACCAGGCGGCGCACAATGCCGAGCATGAAATCGTATCCGCAATAAACAAACTTCATAGCCAGTATCATTGGCTATTTGGATGGGCGCGGCAAGCTTTTAAGGATCAGACTTTTTCGTCGAACGTGCGGAGGAGTTCTTTTTCCATCTCTTCCGCGACCTTGATGGTCATGAGGTTCGCCTTGTAGGAGACTTCCGCGATTTTCATCTTGACGATTTCTTCCGCGAGTTCGGCGCCTTCCTGCGGGTTGGCGATTTTATTCGCGCTTTCGGCTACCTGTTTCGTGGCGAATCCAAGACCCTGCAGCGCTATTCCAATGGCGTTTATCATCATTTTATACTACCATGAAAACCTTAACGGCGCATTGAGAAATGCCCTGTTTTCACCCCTGAAAAGGCCCAAAATCATGCGTTTTTTAGCGTTTTTCGCCCTGTTTTTCACCGTTTTTTCGGCTTTCCCAGCCCCCGCGCAGGCGGGTATATGGACCGACGTGAAATGCTGGTTCATCGTCTGCACCGGCAGCGGCGACGAGGTTTTCACCCGGCCCGAGCTGGAGGACGGCAAGACCCCGCACAACACCCAGTTTTCTAATGACCCATGGACGCCGCAGGAATGGGTCGATTCAAGGGGCAGCGTCGAGGCCGTGGTGGATGGATTTTACAAAGCGGGCATCGTCACCGACCAGTCACGCCACTGGCGCACGGGCGTTCCTATTCTCGAGGTCGGGCAGGGATTTATGCGCCTGTCGGGACAGGACAAGCGCCGCGTCGCGAAATTCATGGATTACACTTTTCAGAACAGTGAAAATTACGGCGGCACATACACGCTTCGCCACAAGGCCAGCGGCGATTCAATCGGCATTTACAACGCTGAAGGCCTGCAGCTCCAGTAATTATTTTTTCAGACCCAGCGCGCGCAGCTCCGCCAGTCTTTCGCGGTGGATGATATAGATATTCGCCGCGAGGATAATCGCCGCGCCCGCGAAAACATTCACGCCCGGCATGTAATGCCAGATCACGATATCGAAACCTGTCGCCCATAAAAGGCCGGTGTAGCTGAACATGGCCACCAGCGAGGCGGGTGCGTGGCGAAAGGCAGATGTCAGCAGGTATTGCCCGACAAGTCCGGATACGCCGACGATCGAAAATAAAATCCATTCCGCTCCGCCCGGCATTTTCGCGATGAATGGCATGAACGGGGCTGAAATCGCTGCGCCGCTGAGGATGAAATAAAACGTTACGCTGACGGGGCTTTCGCTTTTGAGATAGCGGAGCGTGACATTCACCATCGAGTGAAGGACCGCCGCGCCCAGCGCGACCAGAACGCCAATCATTGCCATGTCGGCGGAGGGGCGCATCATGATGATCACGCCGACAAGTCCCGCGATGATCGCTGCCCAGCGGTGCGGGCCGACATATTCCTTGAGGAAGAAAAACGCCATGGCCGGGGTCAGGAGGATGCCGACGAAAAATAAAACAGTTGTATCGGCCATCGGCAGATATTTAAAAGCCTCGAAGGTGAAGAGAAGGCTGATCGATCCGATCAGGGCGCGGAAAGCCATGGCGCCGGGCTTGCGGGTTTTCAGTATGTCCCATTTTCTGAAGGCGGTGATGTAGATAATCAGCGGAATAAGCGCGAACAAATTCCGGTAAAAAACAATTTCCGCAACGTGGTGCTGTTCCAGCAGTAATTTCCCGCAGGCCTGCATAATGGCGAACAGGGAAAACGCTCCCAACGCGAAGGTGATTCCCCGCAGGATATTGTCCCGCTGGGGCTCGGGGGCATAGGGAATCGCCGGGGTGGCGACCGGCGGTAATAGTTCAGAAATTCTTTGTTTTTCAGTCATTTAGAGCCAAAACTTGATCTATTTACATATTTCAATGTAGATTGTTACTGATTTTTAGGGTTATAATGAAAGAAAATTAGCGTAAATGGGTTCGGGGTATGAGTAATCTTGCTGGCGTAAGCGTCATTATTCCTTGTTATAATACCGGCCGTTACATTCGTGAAGCCGTCGATTCCGTTCGCGCACAAAAAACGGCTGTGCCTCATGAGATTATCATTATCGATGACGGTTCAAGTGATCCTTTCACGCACGAAACCCTCGCAGAACTAAAGCACGAAGACCCCGGCATTCGTCTTTTTTATAACGGTATGAACAAGGGCCTTCCTGCCACACGAAATGTCGGATTGGGGTATGCACGATACTCCTATATTCTTCCGCTGGATTCTGATGATAAATTATCGACAGACCCTGCGCTGCTTGAGCGAGGCGGTTATATCGACCGTACGTTTGCCGCGCTAGAAAGCAACCCTGATGTTGTGCTTGCCTATTCACGTGTCAGGCTATTTGATGCAGTCGATCATGTTTTTATAACTCAGTCAGCTTATGATGAAAAAAAATTGTTAAGCCGAAATATGGTTGGCGCTCATAACGTCTTTCGTAAGGCTGAGGCACTAAAAATCCATGGGTATAATGAGGAAATGATACACGCGGAAGACTGGGATATTACAATGCGCCTGCTGAATAATGCGATCCGGGAAGGGCGACAATCCACGGTGCATTTTATTGAAAATCCGCTTTTTTGTTACCGGAGGCGGAGCAACAATACCAGTATGATGTCCAATCCGAAAATGACAACCGAACAAGTTGTGCGGGCCATGTCCACAAGTAGCCCAGAAATATATGAAAAGCATTATCCGGGTCTAGCAGGCTCGAAACTTATTGATGCAGTTGTTCACGATAGGAGTGCGATCCTGGCTCAGGAAGCAAAAGATTTATTCAAGCATTGCGCACGCCATCCGCTTTCTTCTTTTTTTGATGGATCATTTCAGCTTGCGTATCACGAAGTCCCGCGTGTGAAGAAAAAAATATCCAACCATCTTAGTCGCTTTTTTGGCGGAGCCACAGGTGGTACGGATATTGATGTTCCGGAAATACAAGAAACGCCTGGAAGTTTGCCCCAAGCAAGCTTGCATTAATTCCGGCTTTTATCGACCAGCTTGTTTTTGCCGATCCAGGGCATCATCGCGCGAAGCTGCGCGCCGACTTTCTCGATAGGGTGCTGCGCTTCTTTTTCACGAAGTTCTTTCAGGCGCTGGAGGCCTTCTTTATTGCCGCCCATGAATTCCTGCGCGAAAGCGCCCGACTGGATTTCAGCGAGAATTTTTTTCATTTCCTTTTTCGTCTCATCCGTGATGATGCGGGGGCCACGCGTGTAATCGCCGTATTCGGCCGTGTTGGAAATGGAATAGCGCATGTTGGAAATGCCGGCCTCGTAGATCAGATCCACGATCAGTTTCGTTTCATGCAGGCATTCGAAATAGGCCATCTCGGGCGGGTAGCCCGCCTCGACCAGTGTTTCGTACCCGGCCTTGATCAGTGCCGAAATACCGCCGCAAAGAACGGCTTGCTCGCCGAATAAATCGGTTTCGCATTCGTCCTTGAAGGTGGTTTCGATGATGCCGGAGCGTCCGCCGCCGACCGCGCTTGCATATGACAGCGCGATGTCTTTCGCCTTGCCGCTTGCATCCTGCGCGACGGCGATCAGGCACGGCACGCCGCCGCCTTTTTGATATTCGCCGCGAACCGTGTGGCCGGGGCCCTTGGGCGCGACCATGAACACGTCGAGGTCCGGGCGCGGCTTGATGAGGCCGAAATGGATGTTGAGGCCGTGCGCGAACGCGAGCGCTGTGCCTTTTTTCAAATTTGCTTCGAGAACGTCGCGGTACAAATCCGCCTGGTGTTCGTCGGGAACCAAAATCATAACCACGTCAGCGTCGGCAACGGCCTTGGCCGGATCGAGAACTTCGAAGCCCGCGGCTTTGGCTTTTTCCGCCGTGGCGGAGCCGTCACGCAAACCGATGATGACGTTTTTCACGCCGCTGTCTTTCATGTTCTGGGCGTGGGCGTGGCCCTGCGAGCCGTAACCGATGACGGCAACTTTTTTGTTTTTAATCAGGTTCTGGTCCGTGTCCTTGTCGTAGTATACGCGCAGGGGCGCGTTGCTGGCGTTTGGGGATGCTTTTGCTGCGTTGGCCGGCGACATCGTTTTGTTCCTTGTTTCATGCGGTTTAGCGGCCACAGAACAACAGGAAACAGCGGCGAAATCAATAAAAAACTCATTGACATAACGTTAAGGTCGGAGGAGAATGCATTTCTTATCTTTAGAGGACGGCATTTGCATGGATTCTGACGGCACCACACTACACAAGCCCAGAGCAGTGGCCGACACGGTTAAAGGAATTGCCAGCCTGTTGGCGGAATTCTCTGCTGCCGTCGTGAATGAGGATGAGATAATGGCTGGCTTGTATCTTGATGTCATTGACCACATGATCGAGGAAGGCAAGCAGGTAGGATCTACGAGTAATTCGTACGATCATTTTGTTAATCAGCTTTCATTACTGCATCCGCATAGCATCAAGGCTCTGAGCTATATGAACACTAAGACGCCCAGTTGGGGCGCTATTATCGCTGAAAAACAGGTAATGAAAGGTTTTGTGGATGAAATGTGCAGGAAGTTTTCGCAAAAAAACTCTGCCAACCCGGCTGACAGCCCGCCGCCGCGCCCCGTGATCTAGCGGCGGTTCATGCCCTGTTCGACTATCTCGGTGAGCTTGAGGTGGTCGTCCATGGAGCCGAGGATTTCATTACCTTCCTTGCCCCAAGTTTTGTCGTCCATCTTGAGCTGGTAAATGGTCGCGGTGTGGCCCACGAAATTAAAGTTCTCGGCGAAGATGCAGCGGATTTCCTTGTCGGCGTCGTACCAGCCATCGCTGTCGACGATGACCAGACGTATTTCGCGGTAGCCTTTACCAAGTTCAGGAGAGTCGCGGAAGATGCGGTCTTTGACCTGCTTGATCTTGTGGCCCTCCTCCATGAAAGCCTCGGCGCCGGCTGCGCAACCGTTTTCCATCCGCTTATCCGCCTGTTCCCGCGAGATGCAGCCGGTAAGGACAAGAACCGAAGCCAAAGCAAGCCATGTATATGAACGCATGATTGTTCTCCTTATTTCTTTTCCTGGATTTCTTTTTTCATCTTGCCGCGCGAGAGGGCGGCGACGCCCGTGCGACTGACGTCGGCGAGGCCGAGCGGGCGCATCAGGTTGATGAACGCATCGATTTTTCCGGCAGCGCCGGTGACTTCGAAGATAAATGAGTTGAGCGTTGAATCCACCACGCGCGCGCGGAAGATGTCGGCGATGCGCAGCGCCTCGATGCGCTGGTCGCCCTCGCTTTTGACCTGTACGAGCGCAAGTTCGCGGTCGACGAACGGGCCGGTGGTGGTGAGGTCGCGGACTTTCTGCACAGGCACCATGCGGTCGAGCTGACTTTTGATCTGCTCGATGACGCGCGGCGTGCCGGTGACGACGATCGTGATGCGCGAGAGATGTTTGTCGTGGTCGGTTTCGGCGACGGTGAGGCTTTCGATGTTATAGCCACGCCCGGCGAAGAGGCCGATGACACGCGCGAGAACGCCGGGCTCATTGGTGACGAGGATCGAAATCGTGTGAGATTCGACCTGCTGCGTGACTGGTGTGGCCCCGTAGACGCTTTTGCTGACTTTTTCTTTTGGCTTGGCCATGTCCCTGTTTTAGCAGAGTTTCAGCCGGATATGAAGGGCCTTAAACCAGCTTTTTATCAAACTGTTCCGCGTCGGCGGCGAGGATCATTTCGTTATGGGCCTTGCCGGAAGGGATCATGGGGAAGCAGTTTTCCTTCTGGTCGATGCGCACGTCAACGAGCGTGACCTTGTCGGTTTTCATCATTTCCTGGATGACGCCGTCCAGCTCCTGCGGCGTTTCGGCGCGTAGACCAATGCCGCCATAGGCTTCGGCGAGTTTCACGAAGTCGGGCAGGGAATCCGTGTAGCTTTCGGAATAGCGCTCGCCGTGCAGAAGCTCCTGCCACTGGCGCACCATGCCCATCCACTGGTTATTCATGATGAAAACTTTTACGGGCAGGCGGTATTGCACGGCGGTGCTCATTTCCTGGATGTTCATCAGGATTGAGGCTTCGCCCGCGACGTCGATGCAAAGGCCGTCCGGGTGCGCCATCTGCGCGCCGATGGCGGCGGGGAGGCCGTAACCCATCGTTCCCAAACCACCCGATGTCATCCAGCGGTTCGGTTTATCAAAGGGCAGGAATTGCGCGGCCCACATCTGGTGCTGGCCGACCTCGGTGGAGATGAAGGTTTCACGTTTGTCCAGCGCGATGAAATGGCGCAGGCGCTCCAGCGCGTATTGCGGCTTGATGATCTTGCTGCTGTTTTGATAGGCGAGGCAATTTTTGCTGCGCCATTCGTCGATCTGCTTCCACCATTTTTTCAGCGCGGCGGCATCGGATTTGTGGCCGTGCGCTTTCCATGCGCGGAGGAGCGCTTTTGTCGCTTCGCCCGCATCGGCGATCAGGCCGATGTCGACGGGGACGTTCTTGTTGATGCTGCTCGGGTCGATATCGATGTGGATTTTCACAGAGTCCGGCGAGAACGCATCGACGCGGCCCGTCACGCGGTCATCGAAACGCGCGCCGATGCAGATCATGACATCGCAATCATGCATCGCCCAGTTGGCTTCGAATGTGCCGTGCATGCCGAGCATACCCAGCCATTCCTTGCCGGACGCAGGATAGGCGCCGAGACCCATCAGCGTCGAGGTGATGGGGAAGCCGGTTTCGTGCACGAGATCGCGGAGTGCCCTGCTTGCCTCGGGGCCGGAATTGATGATGCCGCCACCGGTGTAGAATACGGGCCTTTTCGCCTTGGCCATAAGTTCGACGGCGGCTTCGATGCCGTCCATGTCAGGCATTGTGCGTGGTTTGTAGGCGTGTTTCATGGAATCTTTTGCGCCCCTATATGTGCCCTGCGCGAACTGAATGTCTTTGGGGATGTCGATGACGACGGGGCCGGGGCGGCCGGAGCGCGCAACGTGGAATCCCTCGTGGATCGCACCTGCGAGTTCATTCACGTCTTTGACGAGGTAATTGTGTTTCGTACAGGGACGCGTGATGCCGGTGGTGTCGGCCTCCTGGAATGCATCGGTGCCGATCAGGTGCGTCGGGACCTGACCCGTGATGCAGACGACGGGAATGGAATCCATCAGTGCGTCGGTCAGGCCCGTGACGGCATTCGTCGCGCCGGGGCCGCTTGTGACGAGGAAGCAACCGACCTTGCCGGTCGAGCGCGCGTAACCTTCGGCCGCGTGGCTTGCGCCCTGTTCATGGCGGACGAGGACGTGCTTGATGCGGTCCTTGTTCTTGAACAATTCGTCATAGATTGGCAGAACCGCGCCGCCGGGATAGCCGAAGATTACCTCGACGCCCTGTTCGATGAGGGCCTCGATCACCATTTCAGCACCGGTCATTTTTTTCGCTGGCGCTGGCTCGCTTTTCTTCGCCGCGCGTTTCGCTTCGGTGGTGCTCATGTCCAAGTTCCTTCTTTTCCTTTGGCTATTCTTCATGTTCAGTCTTTTACATCGATTTCAGGCATTAAAAAACCCCGGACTTTCGATCCGGGGCGCTTTGGGTGACTATGGCAAAAGCCTAGCTCCGCAGCGCCTCCGTAAGAAGGACCACGAGTACAAGGTTGTTCAGGCCGATGTTCAGTGTCTTGTTCATGGGTTTGGTTTTACGCGATAGGGCAAAATAAGGCAAGATTTTTGTTGGGGCAGGCCGGGCTTGTTTTATAACGTCAACATGGCGTATCTGGTCAAATCATAGTCAGGTTTGTATTTTCGGGAAGTCCGGACTGGTGCAGAGGCTTGTGGTTGTGTTAGTTCCACTGTTGGCGCGTATCCAAATTTGCGGGAATCTCCGATGAGTGTTTGGGCATACATATCATAAAGATCATTTTTGAATATGGGTGTGTCGAGAAAATCCTGATCCTCGTATCTTGTAAATACATTTTCATTGGTTGCCCTGAAACCGCTTCGCTTGGTCTTATCCAATACGAAGTCAGGAACTTTTTCGATCTGTTGCTCGCCGTTTTTTTTGCTGAGAGTACCGTGCTCTTTTGCGTAAACTGTCATGGCGCATATTAGAAGAGTTTGCTCTAAATTTTCGATTTGTTGTTCATCAAAGCCGATTGCTCTCAGATTATCAAAGCCGTTGCATAGCGCAAGACAGCCGGGGTTTGTAAGCATGAACTCCCCGCGTCTAAAAACGGCATCGGCGATTTGTTGTCCTGTGTAAATTTTAGTCATGGCGATCCTACGGTTGCCTCGAGAGCAGGGGTTTTAGCCCTGAAAATATGCAAGTTACCGCTTATTTTTGTTCTAAGACTTCTGCAAAAATCATTATGAATATCTTCACGGCTTTTACGCACGTCACTTGGGTATTCACCGCCGGGCAGAATGCGCTCCTGTTCTGCGCATGACAGGAGATTGTCCACGATCATAATGGCTTCGCCTTTAAAGCCGGCCTCGTTCAATTTTTTGTACCGGTCTAAGGTGGGACGCAGACCATGCGTAAAGGGCATGTTTCTGCCTGGCGTGACATAAACGGCATCTATGATTGTGTGAAGAATTATTTCCGTTTCGCTTTTATCTGTTTCGCTCATGAACTCGCCCCCTGATTTTATATAGCAGGTATTATTTACATAAACATAAATTCTTTGTCAAGCTTTCTCTAATTTAAAGCTGATTTTTGAACCATGTCACCTGTCTTTTTGCGTATTGGCGGGTTTCGGTCTGGGCGAGGCTAATGGCCTGTTTCAAGGTGATTTTTCCGGCCAGATGGTCACGTAAATGGGCGAATCCAAGGGCCTTGCTCAGCAGAGCGGTCTCGGGGACTTCCCCGGCATTGATGCATGCGCCGAAATTTTTGACTTCTTCCAGTGCGCCGCCATCGATCATTTTTACGAAGCGTTCGTCGCAGCGGCGGTAAAGTTCTTCGCGGTCCGGCATGATCTTGTGAATTTCGAAATACCAGCTTTCCGGCGGCGCGTTTTTTGCTTCCTTCTGCCAGTCGGAAAGTTTTTTGCCCGTGGCCTCGAAAACTTCGTAAGCGCGGATTGTGCGGGCGCTGTGCTGCGGATGGAAACGCGCTGCGGATTCCGGATCGCGTTTTTTCAGCTCCTCATAAAATTTTTCCGCGCCGATTTCCTCGAATTCCTGCACGGTTCTTTCGCGGATCTCCGGCGGGGTTTCGGGAATGGGCGAGAGGCCTTCCATTAGCGTCTTGATGTAAAGACCGTTACCGCCGCAGATGATCGGTGTTTTGTTTTGCGCGAAGGCGCGTTCGATTTCACGAACCGCCATTCCCTGCCAGATTCCGGCGGAGCAGGGTTCGCCGGGTTTGAGCACGCTGTAGAGAACATGCGGCGCTTCGTTCATTTCTTCGGGCGTGGGCTGCGCAGTCAGGACATGCAGGCCGTCATAAATCTGCATCGAGTCGCAGTTGATGACGACGCCATCCAGCTTTTTCGCGAGGGCAATGGCGAAGGCGGATTTGCCGCCGGCCGTGGGACCGGCGACAATGTGAACGGAAAGCGCCTGGCCGTTACTGCTCAATCTGCGGTTTCTCTTTTCCCGGTTCGGCTTTGGATTTTTTTTCATCAAGGCGGAGTGCGACGAAACGTACGTCACCTTCGCGGCTTAAAAGCAGGAGCACGGAAGTGCGCTTGTTCTGAACCGCCTTGTCGATGATCTCGACGACTTTCTGCGGGTCTTTCACCGCCTGCTGGTTGATCTCGACGATCACATCGCCCGGGAGCAGGCCTTTTTCGGCGGCTTCCGACATGTCGGCGACTGCGGTCACCACCACGCCGTCGACATTGCCGGGGATCATGTAATCCTGGCGTAGCGAATCCGACATGCCCGAAAGCGTGAGCCCAACCGAGTCGATTTTCTGGCCTTTGCCTTCGGAGCGCGGACCGCCGGTTTCCAGCAGGCCGTCTTCCTCGGCTTTTTCCAGTTCGCCGACTTTCACTTTCGCAGTGATTTCCTTGCCATCGCGCCAATAGGTCAGGGTACTGTCAACGCCGATCGCCGTTTCAGCAACAAGGCGCGGGAGCTGGCGCATCGCCGAAAGTTTCTCGCTGTTGAAAGAAAGAATGACATCGCCGGGCTGAAGTCCTGCGATTTCCGCCGGGCCTTTGGGCGTGATGCTGGCGACCAGCGCGCCTTCGGCGTGCGGGAGGCCGAGGCTTTCGCCAATCTCGGGCGTGACGGACTGGATGCGAACGCCAAGCCAGCCGCGGCGTGTGCGGCCGAATTCAACGATCTGCTTGATGACCGGTGCGGCGAGTGCGGAGGGAATCGCGAAGCCGATGCCGACGGAGCCGCCGGAGGGCGAGAAGATCGCGGTGTTGATGCCGATGACTTCACCTTTCAGGTTGAACATCGGGCCGCCGGAATTGCCGCGGTTGATCGATGCGTCAGTCTGCAGGAAGTCGTCATAGGGACCGGAATTAATGTCGCGCGCGCGGGCGGAGATGATCCCGGCTGTGACTGTACCGCCGAGGCCGAACGGGTTGCCGATCGCGACGACCCAGTCGCCGACGCGAAGAACATCGCTGTCACCGAACTTAAGCGCGGTGAGTTTTTTCTTGGCATCGACCTTGATGACGGCAAGGTCGGTTTTTTCGTCGCGGCCGATAACTTCCGCCGTGACGGTTTCATCGTCGTGGAATGTGACGCGCACTTCTTCGGCGTCGCGGACGACATGGTTGTTGGTGACGATCAGACCTTTTTCGGCGTCGACGACGAAGCCGGAGCCGAGTGAGGCCTGCGGCGTCAGCGGCGCACCGCCGCCGCGTTTCTGCATGAATTCTTCAAAGAAATCCTCGAACGGGGAGCCGGGCGGGAATTGCGGCATTTCCGGGTAGTCTTCCGGCGCTTCCATTTTCTGGGTCGAGGAAATGTTGACCACGGCTGGAAGCAGCGGTGCCACGAGATCGGCGAAACTGCCGGGCGCGTCGGCCGCGAGCGGGCTTTTGGGTTGTTCCGTCTGGGCCGCTGCGGCGTATCCGATGCCTGTGACGGCCATGGTGAACGCAGCGAGTGCGATGACAAGTTTATTGCGCATTTTATTGTGCATGTGGGGAAGGTCCTCTGTTACCTGTTGCAGCAGTAAAATAGGCCTGCCTGCTGGCGGGGTCAACAGCGCTCAGGTGCTAACTCACGGCGTATAAAACGCCTTCAATATATAAATGGCGAGGATGCCGGCGGAGGCCATAAGCAGGCCGAAAATCCGGAGCGGCTGGGCCGGCATGGACAGGGCCATTGCCATAAGTTTTTTAACCTGCTCGGGAAAAAGAGCGTAAAGCAGTCCCTCGATGACGAAAACCAGGAAGAGTGCTGTCAGGAGCGTAAGGCCGAAGGACGGCATGGCGCGCTACCTCGTGATGCCGGACGTGTGATCCTGGAAGTAGCGGAAGAAGTCGCTGCCGGGTGAAAGGATCAGGCGCGTTTCCGGATCGGCCAGCGTATTTTTGTACGCCTCCATCGAGCGGATGAAACCGTAGAATTCCTTGTCCTTGTTAAAGGCGTCGGCATAAATCTTGATCGCGTCCTTGTCGCCCTGGCCCTTGACCATTTGCGCATTGCCGCCGGCCTCGGCAAGGAGAACGGTGCGGTCTTTTTCTGCGGTGGAGCGGATTTCAAGCGCACGTTGCTCGCCCTTCGCGCGGGTTTCAGTGGCGCGTTCCTTCAGGTCCGAAATCATACGGCGCACGGTGGAGGTGCGCAGGTCCGACGTCAGGTCGGCGCGGACAATGCGGACGTCGACGATTTCTATGCCAAGCCTGTCCTGCATGATTTTTCCGTTCACGCGTCTTTTGATCTCTTCCATGATCGCCTCGCGCTCGGAGGACAGGAGAGCCTGCAATGTCACGCTGCCGAGAACGCCGCGCGTCGCGTCGTTCAGGATGCTTTCGAGGCGCTGGTCGGCGTTGGCCGTCGTGCGCAGTGTTTTGAGGAACTGCAGCGGGTCGTTGATTTTATAGCGCGCAAACGTGTCGGCGATGATGGGTTCGCCGCTGACATTCTGGATTTCCGGCGCTTCCACGGGCGCTTCTGTTCCCGGTGTTTCTGCCAGGGGTGTTTCTTGCGGCAATGCTTCGGTCGGAGCGGGTTCGGGTTCGATACCCTCAGCCTTTTCAGCAGGTGTCAGTTTGTAATGCTGCAGGCTTGAACTGGCGATGACGACCTGTTCGGGCGGCGGATCGACCGAGAGAATGCGGCGGTCGAAATAGCGCACTTCCTGCACGAGCGGAATTTTGAAATGCAGGCCGGGGCCTTTTGTGAATGTGGACATATCGTTGGGGTTGCCGATGGGCTGGCCGAGTTGAAGCACGACGGCCTGTTCGCGTTGATCGACGATAAACAGCGATTGCGAGGCGCCGATCAGGAGAACGGCAAGAACCAGAAGCAGTGCGATGGATGTCTTGCTCATTGCGCGAGTCCTTCCGGTGATGTCTGCGCTTCCGGCTTCGGCGCGGCGCGCACGGACGTCCTGTTGAGTTCATTTAGCGGCAAATAAGGCACGACGCCCGAGCCGCTGTCCTTGTCGAGAATGATTTTCTGCGCGTTCATGAGAACTTCTTCCATCGTCTCGATATAGATGCGTTCTTTCGTTACGTCCTTGCCGCCGAGATAGGCTTCATAGACGGAATTGAAACGGTCGGCGTCGCCTTTCGCCTTGGCGATGACGGACTGGCGGTAACCTTCGGCCTCGCGGTTCATCTGCGTGGCAAGACCGCGGGCTTTGGGCAGAATGTCCTCGCGGTAGGCCTCAGCGCGGTTCTGCACATCCTCGGCATCCTGCTTGGCGCTTTGCACGTCCTGGAAGGCGTCCTGTACGTCGGGGTGCACTTCGGCTTTTTTGATCAGCACCTGCGAGATAGTAACGCCGGATTTATACTCGTCGAGATTCTGCTGGATGATCGCCTTGGTTTTCGCGGCAACTTCCTCGCGCTTGTTGGTTATAATCGGGAACATTTCCGTCTGGCCGACGATGTCGCGAATGGCGCTCTGCGCGACCTGCTTGATCGTGTTTTCCTGGTCCTCGATGTTGAAGACGAAATCCTCGGCGCTCTTGATGCTCCATTGCAGGACGATATTAAGGTCGACGATGTTGCGGTCCGAGGTCAGCATCAGACTTTCCTCGGGAATGTCGTTCTGGCCGCGATCACCGGTGCGTGAGAACGCCTCGGTGAAGCCGATATTCATCGAGCGCAGTTCGTTGACCTTGACGGTTTCCGCCGTTTCGATCGGTGCGGGGAAGTGGTAGCCGAGACCTTCTATATCCACGGTGCGGACCCATGCGCCGAAGCGCTGGATCACGACGTTGTCGCCGGGATTGACGATAAAAAACCCGCTCGCCAGCCAGAGGGCGACGACGACAATAATGATAATCCCGATGATGCTGCCGGAGTTGAACTCGCCGGGCATGACGCTGCGGAAATTGGCTTGCGCGCGGCGCAGCATTTCGTCGATATCGGGCGGTTCGTTGCCACCACCACCGGGGGGCCTTTGGCCGCCACCGCCCCAGCCGGGGCCGCGCTCGTCATTGCCGGGGCGTCCCCAGGGGTTTTTACGTTTGCCGCTATCGGGTTTGTCGTCCCAGCCCATGATTATCGCGTCCGAATCCCTGTTTTGCGTGTTTGCTTTTTAGAGGCTATAAGAATATCTCTTTCATTCAGGAAAGCAAGGATAACGGGCCATGAAACTGGCTGTTTTGCAGAAGGAAATTAAAGAAAAAATCATGGGGGCGCTGGGGAGCGTGAGCGATCCCGGGCGCGGGCGCGATATTGTTTCGCTGGGCATGGTTTCGGGCCTGCAGGTGGCTGCGGACGGCAACGTGATTTTCATGATCGAGGTCGATCCCGCGCGCGGCGCGAAGCTGGAGCCGCTGCGCCAGGAGGCCGAGCGCGCGGCAGCCGGCGTTCCGGGCGTGCGCAAAGTCACGGCGGTGCTGACAGCGCAGAAAATTTCAAACGACCCGCATGGCATGGAAAAAAATCCGAAGCTTGAACTGCCGATCAAAAATATTATCGCGGTGGCGAGCGGCAAGGGCGGTGTCGGCAAATCGACGGTGGCGATGAACCTGGCTATTGCGCTGGCCAGGAGCGGAAAAACGACAGGCCTGCTGGACGCCGATATTTACGGGCCGAGCGTGCCGACGATGGCGGGCCTCGAAGGTCAGCGCCCGAAGCAGAACGACGATGGCAGGCTGGTGCCGCTCTCGGCGCACGGGCTTAAAATCATGTCGATCGGTTTCATGCTGGATAAGGAAGCGCCGCTGGTCTGGCGCGGGCCGATGGTACAGACAGCGGTTTATCAAATGCTGCGCGATGTCGAATGGGGCACGGAAGAAAACAAACTCGACATTCTGATCGTCGATATGCCGCCCGGCACGGGCGATGCGCAACTGACGCTGGCGCAGAAAGTGCCGGTGACCGGCGCGGTCATCGTCTCGACGCCGCAGGATATTGCGCTGATCGATGCGCGCAAGGCCGTGGCGATGTTCCAGAAAGTAAATGTCAAAATCCTCGGCATCATCGAAAATATGAGCACGCATGTCTGCAGCAATTGCGGCCATGAGGAGCATATTTTTGGCCATGGCGGTGCGCGAAAAGAAGCGGAAAGACTGGGCGTGCCGTTCCTCGGCGAAATTCCGCTCGATGCATCCATCCGGAAAAATTCCGATGAGGGAAAGCCGGTGGCGGAGGAAATTTTTGCGAAGATCGCGGGCTTACTTACGTTCTAGAACGAAGAACGTATAAGGCGGGTCGCCGTCGCGTTTATCTTCCGAAACGGTTTTCCATTCATCCCGGTCAAATTCAGGGAAATAGGTATCGCCCTCGTAATCCCTGTCGATGACCGTGAGATAAAGGCGCCGGGTTACGGGCAGCGTGTCCTGGTAAATCTGGCCGCCGCCTGTGATGAAGATTTCGTCTACATTTAGCTCGCACGCTTTTTCTTCCGCGAGCCTGATTGCCTCATCGACTGTTTTGACGAAGAACGGGCCGTCAGGGCCAAGCGGTGGTTCCTGCGTGCTGCGGCTGATGACGATGTTGGGACGCCCAGGCAGGGTTTTGCCCAGCGATCCATAGGATTTACGGCCCATAATGATCGGCTTGCCCATGGTCGTGCGCTTGAAATATTTGAATTCTTCGGGGATGTGCCATGCCATGCCATTATTGGTGCCGATGACCCGGTTCCGGGCCATGGCGGCGATCGAGGAAATAATGATTTGCGGCGTTTTATCCATGCGGATATACACTATAGGGGTGTTTTAATGGTGTATATGGACGTTTTCGGGGCTTAGTAAGGCTTTTACTTGACATAATACTAAACATTGCTTATAATCCGTTTTTTATGAATGGGGGAATTATGCGCTCTTATCTTTTGCAAGTTTTCAACAACCCTGACCGCAGGGATTTGGAAAAAAACCTCAATGATGGTGTGGAGGCTGTTTCTGCGCGCGCACGCGGAGGTAGTGTGCCTATGGATATCAAAATCACCCTTGTTCCCTTAAGAATGACTACGGCAAGTAATGATATTTACAGGATAACCGTAAGCGGCGCAGACGGTGCTGACGCCCAGCATAAAATGCAACAATTATTGCGAAGCGCCTTTGGAAAACATATGGCTGAACTTGTAAAAGGGGCGCAAGTCAGAAAGGGCGAGATCGAGGATTTTTCCGGCAATCCTAAAAAGCCGCTTTTTTCAGAACTATTTTCAAATATCAATGGTGCATCGCAATTCTTTGGGCTCTGGAGTCCTAAAGCTGCTGTCAGTGACGTCAATAGAGCCCGTGCTTCAATGACTGCACCGGCGCCGGCGTATCTTTAAACCGCAACCACGCCTTTGATGTGCGGGTGGGCGTCGTAGCCGACGAGCTCGAAATCCTCGAATTTGAAATCGAAAATATTTTTGACGTGCGGATTCATATGCATTTCGGGCAACGGTTTCGGCCCGCGCGTTAACTGGAGCTGCGCCTGCTCGATGTGGTTTGAGTAGAGATGCGCATCGCCGAATGTGTGCACGAATTCACCGGGTTTCAGTCCCGTCACCTGCGCGACCATCAATGTGAGCAGCGCATACGACGCGATGTTGAACGGCACGCCGAGGAAAATGTCGGCGCTGCGCTGGTAGAGCTGGCATGATAATTTTCCGTCCGCGACATAGAACTGGAAAAACGCGTGGCAGGGCGGCAGCGCCATCTTGCCGATCTCGCCGACATTCCATGCTGAGACGATCAGGCGGCGGTCGTCAGGATTTGCCTTGATGCGTTCGATGATATTTGAAATCTGGTCGATTTCGCGACCGTCGGCGGTCGGCCAGGAGCGCCACTGGTGGCCGTAAACGGGGCCGAGATTGCCGTCTTCGTCGGCCCATTCGTCCCAGATACGTACGCCGTTGTCTTTGAGATATTTAATGTTGGTGTCGCCCGAGAGAAACCAGATCAGTTCATGGACGATGGATTTCAGGTGAAGTTTTTTCGTCGTCACCATCGGGAAACCATCGGCGAGATCGAAGCGCATCTGGCGGCCGAAAACACTCAAGGTGCCGGTGCCGGTGCGGTCCTCTTTTTTCGTGCCGTTTTCGAGCACGTCGCGCATGAGATCGAGATATTGCTTCATGGGTGTACCTTAGGCGATTCTTTTATAGTTGTCATCTTGAGCGGAGCGCCAAAGGCGCGAAGTCGAAAGATCTTTCCCGGCCTCAATTATGAAGATCCTTCGACTTCGTCAGGGATGCTGGCGCAGCCCTGACTTCGTTCAGGATGACAGGAAAGAGGTTATTCTGTCTCTTCAAACAAAGCTTTGTATTCGCCGTAGCCTTTGGCATCCAGTTCGGCGACGGGGATGAATTTGAGCGAAGCGGAATTCATGCAATAGCGCAGGCCGCCTTTATCCTTCGGGCCGTCCTCGAAAACATGGCCGAGATGCGAATCGCCGGAAGCCGAGCGAATCTCCGTGCGTGCGCCGCCGAGCTTGTAATCCTGATGTTCCTTCACGAATTTGGGGTCCAGCGGTTTGGTGAAGCTCGGCCAGCCGGTGCCGGAATCGTATTTATCCTTCGACGAAAAAAGCGGCTCGCCGGAGACGATGTCGACATAGATGCCGTCTTCGTGGTTATCCCAGTATTCATTCTGGAACGGGCGCTCGGTGCCGTCATGCTGCGTGACGTATTTCTGCATTTCCGTCAGGTCCTCGAGAGCTTCGGGCGTTTTGGCGTAAGGGGCTTTGGTCACGGGCAGTTCTCCTGTGTTTGATTCTGCAGATGTTGACTCGGCCTCCGGAGGCGGCTCCTCCGCCGGGTCGGCGGCATAGGAAGGCACATGGAAGAGCGACAGGGCGGCTATGGTGAGGACGAGGGTCTTGTTCATGGGCATTATCCTATCTTCTATATCGGGCGGCGAGAGGGGTTTCTCAAGTCCCCCATGGTACGTAGCAACCACCGGATTCCTTCATATCTGTTCATTCGGCGCTTTTTCGGGGGGTGGGTGGGGCCTCTGTTTAAATAATTGAAATAAAAAGACAATATACCAAAAATACTTGCCTGTAAAGGAATTAATTCCTAACATAAACTTGATTTTTAAGGAGTATGCCTTATAATCAAAGATGCCGGTTCGCCGGTTATGACGCTAAACGCGGATGCAGAATAGACGTTATGGACCCGGGGGCAGTGCCCGGCGGCTCCACCAGAATTCGCAGGATACTCAATACGGATTGGCGAATTCCGGCGGGGCCGAAACAGGATCGACATGCGTGATAAAAGTGTTTTGCGGCGTTCGGACTTTGTCCACCGTTATCGGGCTATTTGATAGTTGCAAATGACAACTCTCAGTTCGTAGCAGCCAACGACAATCTTGTTGTCGCTGGTGAAGGTCGTAAAGCTGCCTAACGGCACTCTACGCGCTACACACTCAATCCCCTTCTACTAACCTAGAAGGGTGGGGTCCGGTGGGTACCTCGCAACAGAAACCCACCATTTTTTCCACCTTTCATATTTAATCCTGCACATCGTTATCCTTCGGTCTCGCCGTGCTCACATACCAAATTATGCTGCGCGCGGCTCGCCTCGGCTGCCTTGTGCAGAACTAAATATGAAAGGCTTGGATTGACAGTATATGAACCAGTCGCGAAACTGCTTCGCATGACCGACCGGCTTTTTCCTTTTATATGGCTCATAAGTTTTGCTGCGGCGCTGATGCCGCTGGCGGCGCTGGAGTCCGAATTTATTTTCGTGGCTGTTGTTGCGCTCGCGGCGGCGGTTGCGTTCGCCGTGCTGAAGCATGATTTCGCCGCGCGCGTGACGCGCACGGACATCGCGGTGCTGTTGCCTGTGTTTGCTTTCTGGGCGGTTGCCTTTGTGAGCGTGGCAGCGTCCGAGGTTCCCACGATCAGCCTGGTTTATTTCGGCGTGTTCAGCCTGTTTCCGCTGTCGCTTTGCTGCACCATGCTGGCGCGCGGCAAGACGTGGTTTTTTACAGTGGCAGGGATTGGCTACGCATTATTTGCCGCAGCAATTTTGCTGCATGAATTTGTGCGGTTTTTCGCGTATGGCGATGACACGTTTCGCGCCGGGTGGCCCTTCGCCGATGCGAACGCGCTGGCGGGATTTTTGCTGCCGGGATTTTTCGCGGCGCTGGGGCTGATGCTCGGGGCTACGCGGCGCGCGCAGTCCAATGCCGGACTGATGCTCGTGGTGCTGGGTGCCGCCGGGATGATGGCAACGGGAAGCCGCGGCGGGCTGGTGGCGCTTATGCTCGCGCTCGCGGTTTTTGTGATCCTGTCATGGCCGCAGATACGGCATCACAAACGCTGCGTTTTTGCGTTCCTGGCGTCGGTGGTCGCGCTTCTGGCGCTGTCGCAGTTTCCAGGCGTGATGCCCGAGCATAATGCCGGGGAGCGTATCGTTCGTACATTTACGGGTGAGGAGCCGGCGCTGTGGACGCGGCCCGAGATATGGGCCGGGACGTGGCGGATCATACAGGAGCATCTCTGGACCGGTACGGGGATCGGGACGTTTCATCTTTATTACCCGGCGGCGAATGCAGGCGATTATCTTTCTGCGGGACGCATGGCGCACAACGATCCGCTCCAGTTCTGGGCGGAGATGGGCGTGCTGGCGCCATTGCTGTTTTACGGGTTTATTGTTGCAGCATGCGTGGTGACATGGCGTGCCTTGAAAAATGTTGCGCCGAATGACCCGGCCCGCATTCGTATCATCGCGCCGTTTTGCGCCCTCGGGGCGCTGGCGGCGCATGCGCATGTGAACTTTCCTTTTTATGTGCCCTCGACGCTGATGCTGGCCGGGGTTTTCACGGGTTACTGGTTCGTACAGGTGCGGCGCGTTTCGGAAGGCGTAGGCACGGCGTTGCCGCCGGAACGCAGGCAAATGTTGAAGATCGCGCTTATCGTGCCGCTGCTGGCAGTTTCGTACGGGTTCATGATTTTGCAGGCCAGTCATATCGTCTTCACACGCGGTGATGCGCGCGGGCAGGCGGGCGACCTGGAAGGATTCGTGGAGGATATTAATAAGGCCAGCCGCATGGCCGGGCGCAAAAACGCGGAAGCAGTGCTGATGGCGGCGCGGGTAAATGTCGCGAGCCTGCAGGCGCAGGGCGGCATCGCGCGGATAGGCGCACGGCAGTTGCATAAGAACACAGTTGCATTGCTGGACGAGGCGGAAGAGCTGAGCCCGAGACTCGCAGGCGTGCCGCACACGCGCGGATTGCTGGCGGTGAGCCGGGCGCTCCTGGGGCTGGAGGGCGAGGGAAGCCCGGAGGATTTTTTCCTGGAGGCGCTGGCGCTGGAGCCGATGTATTTCCCGGCGCGGGTCGAGCTTGCGCGTTATTACACCAGGAAGCACGACAAGGAACGGGCCTTCGCCGTATTAGAGGAGGGCTGGAAATGGGTGGATGCGGCCGAGGTGCCGGATGCCTATTACGACATGCTGGCCAGCAGCGCGATGGAGCAGGGCCGTCATGAGCTGAGTGGGTCCGCATTGCAGAGGCTGGCGCGCTCGAAACGTGCGCAGGCTGCGGCGAATCTTGCACCCCAAGATGGAAAATAGGTGTAATTTCAAGGCGTTGATTTCGGTGAACAGGCTGTCAACAGCGCATAAGCGGGCTTGATTTTCACCGCCATGCTTGCGACATATAAGGTGATGAAAGACGAAGACGACATTCTCCGGTACGACCGGATGGTTGAAAGCGCGCTGCGCGGCGTGGTGAAGAGTTCGATCGAGGAAGTGATCGAGCACAAACAGCTGCCCGGCGATCATCATTTCTACATTACGTTCCTGACCGATTACCCGGGTGTGAAGATTCCCGATTACCTGCGCGACCGTTATCCTGGCGAGATGACCATCGTGCTGCAATATCAATTCTCGGATCTGTCGGTGAAGGAAGGCGTGATGAACGTGACGCTGTCGTTCAACAACGAGCCAGAGCGGCTGAAGATCCCGCTGGCGGCGATCAGCATTTTCGCAGATCCGTCGGTCAATTTCGCACTGCAGTTCCAGCCGATGGGAGAGTCGCTGGAGGATGCCGAGCTGGCGGTTCTCGACGAGCTGGAGATCGGGCCGGACGATGACGGCTCCAAGCCCAAGGGCGGCAAGGGCAAAAAAGGCGGCGAGGTCGTCTCCCTCGATAAATTCAGGAAGAAGTAGTTCTGTTGTTCTGGGACCCGCGTATCGATCCTGCGACCGAACCATTAAAAGTTCTGCTCAAGCGCGGGGAATTTAACGACGAGACGCGCGGGCGCATCATTCCATTCAAATTATATTACCCCGCCGGAGAAGGGTTGCCCTCGAAGGTTCCCGTGATCATCTGGTCGCACGGCTATGGCGGCAACCGCGACGGCGCCGGGTTTTTGTCGCGTTACGTTGCATCTCATGGCTACGTCATCATTCACCTGACCCATACGGGTTCCGACAGTTCGCTGTGGGAGGGCAAGCCCGGCCACCCGTGGGATGTGCTGAAGAAAAGCCCGATCACGCGGGCGATGACGGTGGAGCGATTCCAGGATGTTCCGGCGGTGCTGGACCGATTGCCAAAATGGGCGGCGGAGAATCCGGAAGTTGGCGCGCTGATGGATCTCGAGACGCTCGGCATGTCGGGGCATTCGTTCGGCGCGATGACAACGCAGGCGATGGCGGGTGAAAATTTCCCCGGCGATCACGACAGCCCGGCGGGTGAGCTGGTGAGTTACAAGGAAAAGCGGTTCAAGGCGGGAATCGCGTATAGCCCGGTGCCGATCCGTAAGTTGCATGGTGAGACGCCGGAAAAACATTTTTACGGGCCGATCAGCCTGCCTATTTTTTACATGACGGGGACGAACGATGATTCGCCACTGGAGGGGTTTACGTACGATCGGCGGGTGGTGGTTTATGATTACACCGGTGCGGCGGAAAAATACCTGCTGGTGCTCCGGTCCGGCGACCACATGGTTTATAACGGTACGCGCGGCAAGCTCGAGGCGAACCCGCTGCGCGAGGCGCACGAGGGATTCATCAAAATTCTCAGCCTCGCGTTCTGGGAGGCTTACCTGAAGAACGATTCGGCGGCGCTGGAGTGGCTGAATGGCGGGGCGGCGGCGCGCTGGGTGGGTGATGCGGGCGAGTTGAAAACGCCGTAGGGAACTTTCTTCTTGCTGCTCCGTTTGCTGGTTTCCGAAAACAGCAACGAGGAGAAGCCCCATGAAAATCAGCGAAATCATGACCAGTGATTGTGAATGGATCACACCGGAAACCACGGTGACCGAGGCCGCAAAAATTATGCGCGACAAGGATTTCGGGTTTCTCCCGGTCGGTAATGAACAGGAGAAAAAGCTCGTGGGCACGCTGACAGATCGCGATATCGTCGTGCGCTGCGTGGCGGCTGGCTTTGATCCGAACAAGCACGAGGTCAAACATATCATGACCGAAAACGTGCTTTATTGCTTCCAGGATGATGACATCGAAAAAGTTTGCAAGAACATGGCCGAGATGCGCGTGCGCCGGATGCCGGTGATGACGCGCGACAAGAAACTGGCGGGTGTGGTGTCGTTCGGGGATATAGCGCAGGCTGCGCGCGACAAGGATATCGCAGAGACGCAGCAGGACCTGACCCGCGAATGCGCGGAGAAAGACAGGAAAGCGGCGTAATTTATCCTGAAATGGCGCGCCCGG
>JBASFK010000009.1:0-1838 GCA_049652985.1 Alphaproteobacteria bacterium | reverse complement strand
CCACGTTGTACTGCTCGGTCTTGCCGGGCGGCTCGGCATAAGAATCCGTAATCCTGTAATCCATTGCCTGCATGCCCGTGCTGCCCGGATAGGCAAGCCATGTGACCTGGATGGGGGCAGCCTTCCGCGCGAAAACCATCAGGCGATTGCCGCCGGTATGGCCTGAAATATCCATCAGGATATCGATCCTGTCCCGTTCGATCAGGTCCGCCACGGCGTCGTCGTTCAGAATGCGGATATCGTGCCAGTGGTCGCATTTTTTCTTTAGCCGTTCGGTCACCTCGTCCTCCATCTCCGTGTTCGAATAGACGAAAATTTCGAACTGACCGGGATCGCGCAGGTTCAGCAGCGGTTCGAAGAAACAATGCACGGCATGGGCGCGAAAATCCGCCGAAACATAGCCGATTCTCAGCCTTCTTTTGGGATTTAGATCGGGGACGAATTCCCGGGTGCGCAAATACGGTGCGGCCATTTCCCCGAATTTTTTTGCCTCCGCCACCAGTTCCTCCGGCGTCACCGAAGCCGAATAAATCATCATGAGCAGGTAATTGCTGTGAATGTCCGCCCGTTGAGGCTCGGCGGCAACAGCCTTTTTATAAATTTCCGCGGCTTCGTCGAGTCGGCCCATATTCTTGAGGGCTGTGCTCTGGTTGTTCAGCGTATCTACGTCCCCCGGTTTGATTGCTAGGGCCTGCTCAAAGCATTTCATCGCCTCTTCATATTCCGTCATGAGATTGTAAACGCTGCCCAGATTGTTCAGGATTTCAGGTGACGATGGTGACAGTTCGAGGACTTTCCGGTAGTAGTCAACCGATCCCTGCAGCATCCCCTTTTTGAACAGGAGATGGGCGATGTTGGCGCAGGCGTTAAGGCTTGGCCGGATTTTCGTGACGCTGTAGAAGCATTCCAGCGCCTCGTCGCGCAGGCCTTCTTCGCCCAGTATGTAGCCGAGATTCAGGTGGGCGTCGCTGTGACTGGGCTGGAGTTCAATGGTTTTTCTATAGGCTTGCTTTGCCTCTTCGGGCCTGTTCATCCCGCGATAAGCCTGGCCGATATTGTAATGGACATCCGCTACATCGGGCCGAACCTCCGTGGCCTGCCGGTAATAATGAATAGATTCTTCATGCCTGCCGAGATGCTGCAGGGCCGCGCCGATATTATTCAGGGAATTGAAATGGCCGGGGCTGAAAAAAAGCGCGCGCATGAACAAAGGCAGGGCTTCCTCCGAGCGGCCTAGGACGAGGAGCGTTCCGCCGAGATTGTTCAGGCTGTCGATAAAATCAGGTTTCAACTCCAACGCCTTTTCGAAACAGGCGATCGCTTCTTCCACTTTGTTCTGCGCCTTTAATATGTTTCCCAGCGTGTCATGAAAAAGGGCGGCATTGGGCCGCTCGGCGATCGCCTTGCGCACGAGGTCTTCCGCCGGGCCGTAATGTTTGGTGTCCAGCGCGACCAAACCCAGCATGTTGAGGCTGTAGGTATGGCGCGGGTCTGCGGCAAGAATCCGTCGGTAGATTTTTTCGGCTTCCGGCAGATTCCCTGCATTCTGAAACTGCAGCGCCTGGTTGAAAAGCGCCGGGATATCATCGGCTCTTGCGGCCTGTTGTTTGGACGTCATTTTTCTTTCTCCGCGCAGTACTTGCGCCACATTTCGCGGTAAGCGTTCTCCATGTTCCGGGTAAAGGATTCCTGGTTCATGAGGGGGCTGGCCGAGACTTTTTCGCGCAAATCATGCCGCAGTGTTTTCAGTCGCGCGCGGTCGGTTGCGAGATCCACCGCGATTTTAATGTATTCTTCTCTGTTTCCCGCGATCAGTTCCTCCAGGCCCGCGTTGGTAA
>JBASFK010000008.1:0-83933 GCA_049652985.1 Alphaproteobacteria bacterium | reverse complement strand
CGCCACCTTCAATCCTATCGCTACCAGCCCCACCAATCAGCGTATCATTGTCTGCCTCGCCGAAAAGAATGTCGTTGCCGGCTCCACCATCAAGCGTGTCGTTGCCTTCGCTGCCCCATATCGTGTCGGCACCGTCTAGGCCCTGAATATCGTCATCAGCAACGCCGCCGCTTAAAGAATCGTTACCGCTTGTACCGATGGTTGTAGCCATTAAAAATTTCCCTAAGCTTAGTGATTGGACGTACTATTAGCCGTTTTTAATTACAGCCCTTATGCCATATTGCAACCTTTATGCCACTTTGAATCAGGTCAGTTAAAAATTTTACACAAAGTTAATTAAAGCCGCATTAAGCGACACGCATCCGCGAACGTTTTGGTCTTGAAAGACTTGCTGCATAAGGGGATTCGGTGAAATCGATTTTCACTTTAGCGACATCGGATAATAGAGCTGATAAATCGCCGACCTTAATCTTAATTTCTAACCTGTCAGCCTGAACCGTAATCTGCTCAATGCATGCTTCGACAAACTGACCCATTGAGATAATCTGCTCCGCCGTATGATGCTTCCTCGCCATTCAATATATCTCCCATAAAGTTCCAGTTATGGATAGCAAAGTACCTATCCAACATGGACTCCTTTATAGGGGGCGGATCTACGTTCACTGTGTCCATGCCCATTCTTATTGCATCAGGAAGCAAACAGATAGAAAAAGAGGGTAAGCCTTTATCACATGAGGACACAGCAGTATCGTTAGCCAAGGGCATTGTCTTGTTAGTGGAAGACTATGAACCAAACATTTTAGTCGCGTCTACGTTCCTGGAGACGCTTGGCTATGAGTATGAGTTTGCAACGGATGGAAGCCAGGCCTTTGAAAAAATAAAGGCGAAAGTTTTTGACGTTGTTCTTATGGATATCCAGATGCCGGGAATGAACGGCTTTGAAGTTACGCGCGCAATAAGAAATTACGAAAAAATAGAAGGTCGTAGGCCAGCATTTATTATTGGGGTTACCGCACACGCGATGGCTGGAGATCGGGAGCGTTGCATTAGCGAAGGTATGGACGATTACATGTCCAAGCCTTACAGCATGTCCGAATTAAAATCTATTTTACAGAAAGTATCTCGTATAAGTGGAATCGAACTAGGAAGTTAAGGCAATGCTCTTGCGGGGCGGCACCATAAAAAATTACCTGGTCGGGAACCCTCAGAGCAAGCGGGCTAAAGTTTTTGAATTTCTGACAGCATTCCCTCCGAAGTCATTATTGAAATAGATCCATGCTTCTTTGCACTTGGCATTTTTAATGCGCTCCGCCCAAACCCTCGCACAGACCAATGCTTCTTGCCTGCTTTGCTTTGAGCATTCCCCCGATTGTTGCCATCGCTTATGTTGAAGAAAGCAGAGCCAGGAGAAAGCGCACTGGCATGTTAGATAGCTTCAGGTCAGCATGCCAGTGCGTTGGGCCGGTTAGATCTTTAGATGTCAATTAACACAGAAATAGAAAAGCATGCGCGATAGAGAGTTTATACGCGCATGCTTTTAAAAAATATGATTAACCTTTAATCTGTTTTGCGATATCTGCTGACTTTACAAGACCAGCAGTACGACTGACTTCATTCTGACCTTTGTAAAGAATAAGTGCGCCCTGCATGCCAACATTGAATTTTTTCAGATTGGCAGTGTCGTTGTTGTAATCAACAACGAGAACTTTCAAATCTTTATAGGCAGGATCGGCGTAGATTGCATTTAAAGCCTGCTTCTGTTCTGCGCACATCGGGCAGCCCTTTTTGTGGAAGGCCACAAAGAAAGGTTTGCCGCTGGCCTGCGCTTCAGAGAAAGCTTCTGACGTAAAAGCAGCTTCATGGCTCATTTCCATTTTGTCCATCTTATCCATTTTTTCCATGGAGTCAGATTTTTCCATCATGGCATCAGATTTCTCCATCGCCATGCCGTCATTTTTCATCATCATTTTGTCATCGGCTGCGAAGCCAGGGGCGCTTGTTAAAACACCGAATGCCATCGCGGCACAGGTCATCAGGGCTAAGGTATTGATCTTTTTCATTTTAATCTCCAGTTTTGGTTTTATACATGGAAGACCGATTGATCTTCTGTTAGCCTTACGGGGAAGATTAAACAAAGGTTACAAACTATTTTTGTAACCTTTCCAGATTCCCAGACGTAACCATGACAGTACATAAAGACACAGACGATTTAGACACATCACTGCGGCAGCTTGTCATGGAAACACGTCAGGGCCAAAAGGCCAGTTACAGAACTCTGTTGGAAACGCTTGCGCCGTTTGTGCGCCGTAACAGCGGAACTTTCCTTGCCCGCTATGGTCAGGTCAGCATGGCCGAAGATATTACGCAGGAGGTTTTGCTAGCCGTTCATCTAAAGTTGCATACTTATGACGAGAATTTATCATTTATTGCCTGGGTACGCGCCGTGATGAAACATAAAGTTATTGATGCACTGCGCCGGAACAAGGTGAAAACTATTTCGACAGATAGTCTGGAATTCTGGGAGCCTGACGATACCGCAAATCCTGAAATACAGGCGATCCGTCATGATCTGCACAAACTGCTGGGATATTTAAAGCCCCCGGCAGGTGACATTATATATGCTTTCAAGGTCGAAGGAGCGTCTGTTCAGGAACTGGCTGCACAACACCAGACATCGGAGAGCAATATTAAAGTCATCGTGCATCGCGGCTTACAAAAGCTATCGGATATCATCGCCAGAGAAAAAGCAGCATAAAATGAAAACAGATGATCTGATCAATATCCTGTCACAAACCCCGCAGCCAAAAACGCCGCTGTCGCTAAAGACTGCGCTTGCTCTTATTTTATTGGCGAGCATAATTGCAACCCTGTCTGTTCTTGGGCTAAGGCCCGATCTCGCCCACATCACGGCTGATTTAACAGCCCTTCACAAAACGATCTTGCTGGCGTCCATTCTATGGATCGCGGGCTGGGCGTTGGTCAATTCTTCCAAGCCATTGCCAGACGAAAAGAATTTTGCAATCTGCCCATGGCTTCTTGTGGGCCTGTTCGGCGGCTCAATCGCTTTTGAATGGCTCACTACACCATCAAATGAAATCTTGGCGCTTTTTCTACTGCCAAACTTCTCCGTATGCCTGACCGCCGTCACTACATACGGGGCAGTAGGGGCTGTCTTCCTGACATGGCTCATGAAATCCTATGCGCCAGCGCATGAGAAAAAGACCGGTATATTAATCGGCATTGCCGCTGCAGGCGCAGGCGCACTCGGCTATTCCATTCATTGCCCGATTGATAGCCCGACCTTTATAACGATTGCCTATGGCCTGCCTGTGCTCGCTATTTCAGCCGTTACGGGGCTTTTAGCGCCCCGCTTCATTAAATGGTAGTGAGGCTGTAACCTTTCACCTAATCCTTGCGTAATCATCGGTAGAACACACATTTATGGAGTGACCGATGATAAATTTGACACAATCCGCACTAGCGCTGGCCGAAGGCTTCGGCCTTGCTTTGTCACCCTGCATCCTGCCCATCCTGCCGCTTATTCTGGCGACATCGGCATCGGGCAGCCGCTGGCGCCCTTTGCAAATTGTGCTCGGTTTTATCATCACCTTTACAATCTTCTCCCTCATAGCCCGCCAAATCCTCGCAGCGACTGGCATTCAGCAGGATCAAATCCAGTTTGGCGCATTCTTTCTGTTGTTGGTTTTTGGTCTCGTCATGTTGATCCCCAAACTGGAGGAAAAATTCGCCAGCTTGACAGGTGGATTGGCAGGAAAAGCGAACAACATCAGCAGCGGCAGCCTTTCCACAAAAGCTGGCGGCGGTTTTATCATCGGTGCCCTTATTGGCCTTGTCTGGACACCTTGCGCTGGTCCCATTATGGCCGTTGCATTGTTACAGGTCATTCAATCGCAAACAAATTTTGATGCTGTCGCCACGATAGCGGCATTCAGCATCGGTGCAGGAATACCTATGCTCGTCATAGGATATTCTGGGCAGGTTTTGACCAAATATGTCCGCGCGCTTGCACGTCATGCGGTCGTCATTCGCAGAGCCATGGGCGTTGTCATCGTTATTTTCTCTTTAATGGGATTGCTTGGATTTAATCTCGGTGAATGGGTTGTTACAAACGCCGACGCCAGCGAGCAGCAAGTGGAATCACAAAGTGCCTTGATTGATGGTCTTAAGAACCCATATCCCGCTCCTCAGATTACAGGCATCACGCATTGGCAGAATTCGGAAGCCCTGGACATGGAATCATTAAAAGGCAAAGTTGTGCTGATTGATTTCTGGACATATTCTTGCATTAACTGCATCCGCACATTTCCTCATATAAAATCATGGCATGAAAAATACAAAGATGACGGCCTTGTCATTATTGGTGTTCACGCGCCTGAATTTGCCTTTGAAGGAAAGAAAGAGAACGTAGAAAAAGCCCTGAAGAAATTTGGCATCACATATCCTGTCGCCATGGATAATGATTTTTCAACATGGAAAAACTTTGAAAATAAATACTGGCCTGCTCATTACCTGATCGACCGTAACGGACAGGTTGTCTATACGCACTTTGGAGAAGGACACTATGATATTACTGAAAATAATATCCGTTATCTTTTGGGATTAGGCAAAGAGGCAAAACTGGAAACTGGAGCCGATGTGACATCTGACGATCAAACCCATGAAACCTATCTGGGCACGGATCGCGCCAAAAACGAAGCAGAAGCGAATGCGAAAAATATTCCTCTGCATCACTGGGCGTTGACAGGCGCGTGGGTGCGAACAGGTGAGCACATTGAAACGGCAGCGTCTGGAGATGCGCTTACGCTTCATTACCGTGCTAAAAAAGTCTTTCTGGTCATGGAAAGTGCAGATGGTGCTCCCAAGGCAGTTAGTATTATGCGCGATGGCCAGGAAAAAAATATAATCATTACAGACTCAAAACTGTATGACATCGTTCTTGATGATAAATCTAGCGAGGGGATCGTCACTATAAAATCCCAGTCCTCCGGCCTACGCATGTTCGCCTTCACGTTCGAAAGCTAGCATGTAAATTCATCCTGTCGGTATTGGATACGGCACGAACCCGGCACAGGCAAGCTGTCATTCTGGCTTTTGAGTGTATGCCGCCTCAGTTGCGGGAAGCTGCTGGCCTTGCAATCGGATATTTTCCATTACGGAAATTTTTTTGAAGTCTTCGTGAAGTAATTTTAAATACAAACACGGGCGTTTTTTACATAGCTTCCGGAATACTCGGAATCGCAAATATTCAAAACGCATCGCTCCAGAACGTTACTTGCAGGCCCTTATTTTAAAGGCTTTTCTAAACTCCCCAAAAAATTTGCCTTTTTTCAAGAAACAAACTTGGCCACCACAAAAGCAGCGACTGAAATGAATGCTAGAATACTATAGAAATTTATAATGTGTCGTCGTTGCTTATTGTACAAAATACTGAGTAGCACGGGTCGAATTGATGGATATTTGAGTTTTCTTCCAAAACTGTGATTGTATCCCGCAAGCAAGTCTTCGGCATCGGGGCTTACCAAATATTTATCTATACGTTTTGAAATGTCATCAGTGTGTTCTATAGCAGTATCCTGAAAAGACTTATACATAAGCTCAAGATAAATAAATGCCAATAAGAAAAATAAATTTACCAATGATAGAAAGTCATGATCTTGAGAAATTGCAAAAGCGATTACACCAGACGATGTAATAATAGCCCAATTTTTAATCATGAATATGTGGTTATCGCATTTATCAATGAATTCCAGAGTTTGCGAAAAATCTTCTTTCAATAGATCAATTATCTTCATGTGTGCGCCATCAAAAAGGTAAGCCAAGAAAAATCTTTTGTTCAGCTGTCAGGCTGCTTAAAAGCTTTTCACCAAAAATTCCGGCAAGCAAGGCCTGCTGTGCCTTGATCCCTTCTTCTTCTAGCAGGTGCCGCAGAGAATCTAGGTTTGTACAATCTGGGAAAGCTGATTTATATCCGCCGGGTATTTCCTTTAAGCGCTGCACGACTTGAGGAAGGGTATATCCTTCCTTGAGGTTCCATTCCAGCAGGGCATGCTGACGAACATTTTCTACGGCTCTGTCCCATGTTTTCTTGGGAATTTTCTTATTATATTTTTCTGCCTGTTTATAAATTTCTACGCCGAGGAATATCACTGGTTCGTTCGGCTTGTGGATTACAGTTTTTGTCTGGTCCTTTATATCTGGAATCTCGAGCTCCAGCTTTTCAAGTTCGGTCTTGATGAATTCCATCATAACCTTGCATTCATCTTCATCGGTGCCGAAGCCAATCAAGTCATCGGCATAACGGAGAAGCCTGAACTTCTTTCTTACTGCTCTTTTATCAAATTCATTCAGCACAAGGTTTGACAGCAACGGCGACAATGGCATTCCTTGGCGCAGGCCTTTGCCCTTGACGATGCCGGCTTCTGCCACGGCTTTTGCTTGTTCGTCATTTTTTACCTTTATCTCGCATCCTACAACTTCGGTCAGCAAGGAAAGCAAGCTGGAGCCTGACAAGCGGGCCTTAATCTTGTCGAGCAGGTAACAGAGTTTAATTCGGCGATGCGGAGCCAGTAGGGAAGCTCCGCAGCTACAATATTAGAAAACTTTCTTTTTTGATCTGGAGAAAATTTCTTTCGATTCCCTAAAGCTTTGAAGATTTCATCTGAAATTTCTTTTTTGGCATCACGTTGCTTTGCAAGATTTCTTTTAAGCTGCATTTTTGATCTTGATTGCAGTTTTGTTCTTAGCGACACCATCCAAATAGTCGGCCCATTTCTGCATCATCTCTTTACGGTCATCCAAGAACTTCGCACGATCATACGCTTTATCAACCGTGTTCTTGTGCGCGTGCGCAAGTTGCCTATCTATAACCTCATGTCTGTAGCCAAGCTTCTCTTTAATCGTACTCATAGCCAACGCTCTAAAGCCGTGGCCTGTGTGTAATGTCCCCGCTTGAAAGGCTTTAATGCGCCTTTTAAATCTGCAGAAATATCCCGCTCACCTTTGCCTGTCACGATTGCGTATCTGAATACACCACCGCAATACTGCAAAGAGCGCCTTGCCATCTCGAAGGCGCTTCTAGCTTCTATTTTACGCATCACTGCTAGCAATACGGGAGCGTTTATCTCTTTAATGGGCAAATGCCCAATTTCTGGAAAAATATCCAGTTCCATGCGACGCATAACAGTGCGGGCATGGTTTTCGCTCCAAACATCTTTGTTATGATTATGCCATTCCAAGGAAATGGCCTTAAAGGTGTTCTTGGCATCGAGTTGCGCAGTGAGCTTGATATCCTGCTTTTGCCTATTCGGATCTATATCCTGATCAACCAGCTTTCGAGCGGCCATATGGCGTTCACGAGCCTCTGAAAGCGTGACATCTGGATATACCCCCAGCGCCAGCAGCTTTTCTACCCCTAGAATGCGGTACTTATAGCGCCAATACTTACTGCCGTTCTTATGCAGCTCTAGGTATAAGCCGCCGCCATCCCATAGTTTTGCGCCGTCTTTATCACGCTTTGCAGTTTCACATTTCTTGGCAGTTAGCTTCATTTTGGGGGTATATGGTTTCTCTTCAAACGACTATACCCCCATATATACCCCCAGAAGAGCCGGATGTAAAGGAATCGCCTCGGACGCCTAGGGCATTAAAACCCAGTAAATATTGGGCTTTTAGCGCTGTATCGGATGTTGTCGGATTTTATCGGATGAAAATTTGGCCCCTACGGGATTCGAACCCGTGTCGCCTCCGTGAAAGAAGGAACCCGTAAGTTCTTGATCGTGCGGGATAATTCACCAACATCTTGAATTCAAAATCACTTTTGCATTTTGCACATCGGTGACGTTCGCTGCAATTTACACCCGATTTTGCCCGTATAAAACGCAAAAGTTACGCATGATATTCAACTGGTACGGCGGGCAATGAACAATACGGCAATCACGCAATCGGACAATCACACAATTCAGCAACGGCAATGTAACTAATTGAAAATACAGGACGAATTGAGTTGACTGTGGTGACCAAACGGAGCGAACAATGAAAGGACGATCACGAATTAAATGGGTTTACGCCGCACCATGGCACGCACCGTTAAAGAAGAAAAATTGGAAACGCGGACCGCACGCCGATCATTGGGCCAACGGGCGGAACCGTATTGGCGCACAATTGGCCGTGGGGCGCACATTGGATATCGGCGGCATAAAGATGGGGGCGGTGCGTGGGTGGCCCGCATACGTCTTGAAAATCGAAAATACATCCAACAACAAATTGCGATAACGGATGACATTGAAGACGCGGACGGAATACGGGTTTTGAATTTCACTCAAGCCCAAGAAAAAGCCCGTCAGTGGTTTTCCCAGATCACGCATAAACAGGCAGGTCAACATTATGGCCCTTACACAATCGAGGGAGCAGTGTCTGATTACATGGCGTGGTTTAAAACAAACCGGAAAACCTATCAAAAAACAAAAGTAATAGTCGATGCTTTTATCCTGCCTGAATTTGGGAAATTCCGTGTCGAGAAATTAACTACGCATCATATTCGTGAATGGCATGAAAAGCGGGCATCAACTCCTGCCCGTAAAAGCAAAGATAAGGATGGAAACCAACAATATCATGAAGCTGATAATAGCGAGGAAGGTTTGCGTAAACGCAAGGTTACGGCCAATCGCTATTTGAATATCTTTAAAGCCATTCTGAATAAGGCTTATCTCGATGGAAAGGTTGCCAGCGATGATGCTTGGCGGCGGGTTAAGCCTTTTAAGAAAGTTGATTCTGCCCGCATTGGGTATTTCGAACTCGATGAAATAGCGCGTCTTGTAAATGCATGTCCCGATGATCTTAGAAGACTTGTATCTGGCGCTTTATATACAGGATGTCGCTACAACGAATTGGCTAAATTAACAGTTAGGGACTTTAATACGGAGGTACAGCAGATTTATGTGAGGCCTTCAAAGAATGGAAAAGCTCGTCATATAACGCTTACAGCAGAAGCAGCTCAATTCTTTACGCAAGCGTGTCTTGGCAAGGATGCTAATGATCTTATATTCGCACGTGCAGACGGCTCTGCATGGGGGCGCTCATATCAACAAAGACCTTTTACCCAAGCCGTAAGAAACGCAAACATTACAAAGGACGTAAATTTTCACTCCTTACGACATACACACGCAAGCCAATTGGCTATGGCCGGAGTTGAGATGCTTATTATCGCTCGTCAACTTGGACACTCTGATACGCGAATGGTTGAAAAACACTATGCGCACTTAGCCCCTCATTATGTGACCGAACGTATTCGTGATCGTTTTCCTGCTTTGGGTATTAACCTCACAAGCAATGTTATGACTCTCAAAGCCATTCATTTGAGCTGACCGCCCTGCGGTCAATACGATTGGCAATTCCAACATTTTCTTGATGGTTTTGTAATTCACAAGCGCATACATGCGTGGTTACCATTGTTCATAAATGTAACCACGTAAAAAAGGAATTACACATGACCACACATGAAATAAAATCGGAAATCCAAGCATACGATATTGAGTCTTTTTCAAAAGCTTTCAGCATAGGACGTACAAAGATATATGCCGAAATACTTTCTGGAAGATTAAAAAAACTTAAGGTTGGTCGCAGAACCATCATTACAAAGCAAGCTGCGGAAGCTTGGCTAAATTCACTTCAAAGCGAAGGAGTTTAACATGAGATTACTTGAGTCCGGCCCTATAACCTTTAAACCAAGTCATGCTGATTGCTTGGAAATAAAACGTGTTTTTGATCATTATGTGAGTGAACGCAATAGTCACGATGCAGATAGATTTATGCTGCCATACGAGGCCCTGCAAGATACATGGCATTATTATCGAGCTAGATATAGCCAGCATATATCACAGTATTTTTTAAGGAGACGAAGTAGTTATTTTGGTTTGTGTTCAGGGTTCACAGACTTTTGTATAGCTTCGGGCATCCCAGCGATAAAAATACTTGATGACGCAGGTCGAGCAAGCATGCATGAGCCGTTTCCTTTAAAGCAGCATTAACTCTAAGAAACTGAAAGTACACTTATGGCCTCAGCACCTGAGGGCCAGCCCCATTACCCTTATCCAAATTTGGACAGTGAGGAAGCCCGCGCACGACTTGAAAATTACATAGCGGGCTTCTTTACAGGGGCGTTGGCGCAACAAAATCTTTTGAAAGCGCATAGACAAGCTTTAGCGGCTCAACGTGAAGCCTTTAAAGGCGCAGAAAAGCTTGAGGGGAAAGAGAAGCTTCAGCATATCCTCGAAACACTTAAGTTCGGGCCGGTTGTTACTCCCTTCCGGAAACAAATCATTGCGCCAGCCGGGATAGGAAAAACTACGCGTGTAATTGAAAATCTTGCACGGTGCCGAGGCATGACTGTTTGGTTTATGGCTCCTACGCTTATCTTGGCTCAAGAAGTTTGCCAGTCAATTAAAGAACAGCACCCAGATATAGAGGTCATATTTTATCAGGGGCGTAATGAAGATACCTGCGACCGCCATAAAATAGCCCGCCACATAGGCGCCAAAGGAATTAATGTTCAAGATAATCTATGCAAAAAGAGTGAGGATGAATGTGAATTCTTTTCTTCCTGTCTTTACCAAAAGCAGCGGGAAGGTATTCACGAACTTGACGCATTAGAGGCTACAGATCCTCCGCGTATTATCGTTATGACGCACGGCTATTTGATTGCCAACTCAGGCGCTCCAAAGCCTGATCTAGTTATTATTGATGAAACAAATTGGCAGAATTTTGTAGTAGTCACGTCCGGTAAGCCAATCCAAGGTCCACTTGATCTTACGTTAGCGGAAATAAGAAAGTTTGCAGATAAGGAGCTTGGACATTATTTATCTTATATAAGAACAATTGAAATCATCTTTACGGCCATGCAGAAAAGCCCATTAGGTTTTTTGCGATTACTCGCACAAAGCCCTGCAATGGATTTAAGCCACGCTTTGAAGCATATAGAACTTGTCGTAGCAAAAAACTCATCGCCCCACATCAAACCTTCTCATACCGCACACAAAATACAATCAAGCATTGAAAATTGGGAACAGCCTCGTCTTGAATTGATCCGCCTTATGCTGGAGAACTTGCGATATGAGATAGGCATAAGAAAAGCCGTTGCCACGTCAGTAACTTATAATTCTGATAAAGAGACAATCCGTGTTCATGCTCTCAAGCAGAATATGATCCCGCGAGAAGTGCCCGTTTTATTAATAGATGCTTCTGCGGATCAAGAAATTAACAGCAAGGTCTGGGGGCATTATTTAAGAAGTGTTGAAATTCGCACGGAGCGGAATGTTGAAATAGTGCAAGTGCCCCAAAAAACATTTTCAAAAACTTCATTAGGTATTGCCTACAATACGGATGCCGATTGGACGCCCCCTGCAAAAGCACTGGTCCGCAGACAAGAGTTAATAGATTTTATCAATGAGCTTGCCGAGAGTAGTGAAAAACCCATTTTCATTGCTGCATCCAAAGCTATTGAAATGGCTATTTCTAAGGAACTGTCATCAAACGTAATGCTCTCCCATTATGGCGCGTTGCGAGGAAAGAATGCTTATGAAGCTTGTGAAATCGCAGTGATTGTAGGACGAGAAGAACCTAATTATGAATCTGTTGAAGGCTTAGCTCGCGCTTTGCTTTCTCGTAGCCCCCAAACATTACTATCCTCGCAAGAGTATTATCCTGCCACGCGCAATCGGAGGCTGCTTGGGAAAACTGAGCCTGAGACTGTCCGTGCTCATGTTGATGCATTCGTACAGAAAATTCTTGAGCAAATTCGTGAGCGAGAAATTGAGCAGGCAATAGATCGTTTGCGGCTTGTTTATAATGCACTTCCTAAAAAAGTTTATCTTTTAACTTCCATCGTAATTGATGCAACTATTACCGAGACAAAATCATGGGAAGAAATCCGTCACGTTACTAAAATGGATCGGGCTATTCAGGAGGCATTTAACCTCTCTAAAGCCTTTCCTTTGAGCGATAGAGATATTTATGCTTTTGCTCCGCACCTGTGGTCATCACCAAACGCCGTTGGTTCATATATTACCCGGCGCGGCGGTATTAAAAGGGTCGCTTCCCTTATAAGATATTATATAGGAACCGACCCTTTATTGGGCGTGGAATACCGCAAGCATAAAAAGCAAAAACGATGGTCAATGGCGATTGTCAGCGGACATGAGCCTGAAACAAAAGCTGCGCTTGAGAAAATTGTCGGGCCGATCTTTGCAATGAAAGACCCCGTGCTTATACAGGAGGATGAAAGTGATCCAAATACAGACACTCAATCTACTTGATATATTAAATCAAGCTAACGTATCGAAATACGGAGTTAGCGTCACCGTTCCGCATGGTGAAAATAGTAAGCAGCTGCGGCGAAAGTTTTATAATTTTCGTGAGCAACTTCGGCAGACTGGAAACTGCGAATACGATCAGTTGAGTTTTGTCACAAACGGCCCCAATGAACTACGAGTGATTAAGAGACTTAATGTTTTCCAAAGGCATAAAGCAATTGAGGTGCTTGTACGCCCATTACTCGAAATTGAATATCCAGAGATGGTTAAAGCAAGGGGTAAGGCACATCCCGGCATTGGCATTTCTTAATATTTCTTTTTATTTCAAAGCCAAAGCTTGGCCCAGGGCTCTAGAAGGTCACGATGCTCTACCTTCTGATTCATAATTAAAGCCATCGATCTGATATTTTTATAATTGTATCAACAAGAGTGGCTATTGGCTTAACACAGGGGCCCTTAATTATAGTGCCACATTCCATGGAAAAATCCTTAGATGAGCGAGTCATGTTTGCAGAGCCTACGTAAGCTTTGTCATGGTCAGCCAACAGAATTTTGGCATGAAAGGTTTCAATTTCAAGACGGCGTAGCTCTCGCTCATGAGAAATAGCATAAGTATAAACTTTTACGTTAGATTGTGAAAATCTTTCACGGCTAGATTGAAGAATATCGATAGCCCTTTGTTCCTTGCCTCGCACAATCAGAACTCTTTCAGAAGAATGCCTTGCGCCAGCGTCAAAAAGATTTGAAATCCAATCTATTCCTTCTGCATCAAGAAACGGGCTGACAATAACAAATCTTTTAGTTGCCTGACTGGCCAGTTCAATTAGACTATCCTTAGTGTCATTTAATTTAGCCCATGAAAATCCTTGTTTGGGGAGTTCCTCCATAAGTCTTGAGGGCGAAGCCGGAGGACTTAGAGTAATCTCAACAGAATTAGCATCACGAGAGCGGAAATTCGCGTAGGCGACGCCTCGTAAGACTGCGGCATGACGCAATGCCTCATCGCTTGAAATGGATAATATAAGATTTTCGCCATCAAAGTATTTTACTAAGCCGATCTCTATAAATGAGATCAACAGCTTTTCAATTATTTGGGATGAAATATCTTGAGATCTAATAATATCATTTAGTAATTGTCTGCGAAAAGGCGCTGATCCACGTTTGGCAAAGATAGTTAATAAATGTGCCGCCTCAAGGGGATTATGAAGAGTGGCATCTACAATAGCTTCCTCTGGAAATCCCTCCATTTTTTATTCTTTATTTTCGCTTAAACGGAAAAATCCTTTAAGTGGGCTTCTATCTAAGTCCCATCCCGGTGGAGGACCACCGTTAAGGGAAGCTCTGCTTAATAGATTGTTGCCACCTATGCAGACTACATCAGGAGCCATTATGCACGCCGGACAAGCCCCCCCTCTCTGGTCGCATAAACTCCCACCATCACATTTTAAAGCGCGATCCCAAAGAAGTTGGTCTAAGAGGTTAAGGCCATTATTGCGCCACATTGCAGATAGATTTCCTAAATCTGGTGTCATGCCTCTGCGATATATAAGGAATGATAAGTCAGCAGGGAATATATATTCGCCAATGGATCCATGTTCCAACCCAGAGTACTCAACTATTGCATGAGCGAAATGGTGGGCCATTGTGTGCAAAAGCATATAGGTGTAATTCGAGATAGATCTTGGTGTTCGATCCTCTGTGGTTCTTTCCCTGTAGTCTTCTAGAAATCTTCCGAAATCATCGTACTCCTCAATAATCAAGCCTCCTAAGCTCATTCCCTCACGTGGAGGCAAGGAAGCACCCAATCCATTTTGGGCAAGCCAAGAGACAACACGATCTTCATTTAAGCGGACATAGAAACCCTCATTCTTTTGTTCGAGTACATAAATAGGTCTTTTCCCTTTTTCGGCATAATCAAATGCCTTAAGGCAAACAGGCATCTCTCTATCCTTAACATTAATTGATGGAGTAGATCCAACTCGAGTGAATCCAAAGCTAAACTCGCAAATATCTAATCCTCTTAAGAGAATAAGCTCATCTAATCCTAATTTTTGAATCTTAGCTTTTGTAGTCTCAATATAATCATTGCGCTCCTTGATATTATTTTTATCTATATCGCAAACTTCGGGGTTTAATACAGAAATAGCTGGCAGACTAGGATCTGAACCTTGTCTTTCAATAATTTCAGACCTTAACGAAATATGTTCAACCGCAAGACGGATGGGATTATAACGTCTTGCCCAATCTTGATGATCTTCAATTTGTTTCACTAATAGCGGTGATTGATGATGCTGTTTAGCGATTAAACCATCTGCTTCATATTTTAAGCGCGCATCATATAATTGCCCTTCAATTGTTTTTTTCATTTCACTGGGTATAACGCTCAAAATGGACATTAAATCTTGATATGTTTTAGCCTTATCAGGATGACCGTTATCCTTGAGTTGCTTAACAATCTCATCGTTAGAAAGAATGGTTCCGGGGAAATTATATAGTGTCATCAATCTCGCGATTAAATCAGGTCTCCTTGATACTGCAAGTAAAGTGGTTATTTCAGGATCTTTAAATACAATGAAACTATCTGTCTGGGCATAAAAAACTGAGGAAGCTCTGTATGAGACAGGAAGCATGTTCCATTCTTTAGGAAGATTGCCTAACCCAGAATCCATGCCAGGCTTCAGAAGCTTCAATGTATCTCTATCTGCTTGAACAACATCTTTGGGCGTTAGGCAATTAACACACTGAAAGCGCCAATCACTCATAGAAGGAGAAGACTTTGTTATAAGTTTATATTCTTCATGATCGCAGTTTTGACATTTCTTAAGTTGGTGCGTGTTTCCATCTGGCCCCATTACCCAACGATGCGGGCTAAGACCACAGTAATTTCCAGACCAGTGAGCAAAGACGACATCAATCTGACGCCATTTGTGTCTCTTATTTTCGGATAAACAATCTTCTCTAAGTTCAGTATTTGGCCAGCGAAGAGCTAAGTCTTCCAAACTATTAAATTCAACAATTTTACTACAATCTGAACACACGAAAACAAGCGGGTCAGGTACAAAACCAATTCGGCTCGGTTGTGTTAGAACAAATTTACCAGGATCGGCAATCGGCTCATTTTTAAAATCTAAAAATGCACCATCTACACATTGCTCAGGCAGAACGCTAGGTGTTGCTCTACAGTTAAGGCCCCGCTGCAACCAGCTTTCAACATACTCTTGAAGATGTTCGAAAAGCTGTCTTTGAACTGCTGGTGATGATGGCGTTACTGGTGCAGATATGGGCACTGAAACGCAGCAACCCAACCCACCCTCATAAGTAAAAAGCGCTCCCGGAGCATAAGATCTAGCTATTTGTGTTCTTGATCTCTGCATTATAGTTCTCCATCTTCACTGTCTAATTCACCTACACGCCCTCGTTGACGTCTTACGATCCGTAATGCGGTTTTTATTAAGTCTTTTTCTTCTTCACCCCTAGTTTTATAATTTCCAAAACCTCGGGCCCCAATAAATCGTCCAGACTCGTCAATATCACGCAACGAAGTCATCGGTTTTTGTCCAACAGGCGAGTTCTCCCAATATTCTGAAAGTCTAGTGGTTGTATATTGTGTTTTAATTTGATCTGTTAATTCCTTGCAGAGATTTCTAATGAGGCCGTCATAATATTCTGCATGAGGAGCCGAGCCAATCTTATCAACGCCCCTCCCTGGAATGCCTAACGCCATTACTGAGAACTCCATAAAATCCTTTGCAGCGCCTGGAAAGTCCTTGCCCGATAGCATTTTTTCTACGTCATTTACGTTCTCAAATATTAAGGCTTTATTTTTTTCTTCGTCCGGTTTGTCAAAGAATATTTTTTGTTCTACCCATCCACACAACCAAGCTTGAAAAAGGCTAGTCAAAACGCGTTTATGTGCGGTAGCTGCCCATCTTGTTATTGCGGGAGGAGCAATCATGCGCTCCAAAAATCTATGGAATATGTCATAGGTTTCAACTATGTACCTGTCTCTCCGTGCGTGGGGAGTTGGTATAAGCAGGCTGAATCCCACATGGCTTCGTCCAACGCGAGAGGAAGCTTGAATGAATTCGGCAATATCATTAGGCATGCCAGCAAAAAACATGGCATTAAATTTATCAACGTCTACGCCATGAGAAATTGCAGAAGTAGCAACAATATTCCTTAGCGAGCTCTCTAATTCAGGAAAGTTGTCTCCAGGCTTAGATTGCCCCTCAGCCTCTCTCATAATTTCCTGAATCTCGGCTACATCAACGCCTCCAGAAATTAGCTTTGTATTCAACTGACCTAGTTCGCGACCAAAACGATGGTGAACTTTAGTAACCTCTTCTCTAAATGCGTCTATGACCTGATCCCCACCTTTTTTATTGGTCACATAAGTTAGAGAAATTTTCATTAGATCAATTAATGTTAAGAATAGATCTGAATCTTTGGAGCATTTCTCAAGAGCATCAGCATGAAAATCTCTAAGTAGTCCGTCTTTCGTCAGAGAATCCAAGAGTCGCTGAATTGTTTGAGGTCTTTTTTCCTCGCTTTGAAGGTCTTGCCAAATTTCAGTGATAGCAAGATGATAAGCCGCCAATATAGATACAGTTGTTACAGTATGATTTCGCCCATTAGTCATGATTGCTGTGTATACACGCATCCAAGGCGCTTCGATTTCAGGAGCGCGAGGCGTATTATTCCCAATACCTTTTCGCGCTGAATTAATTGGCTGTGCTGGCTTCGCATAAAAAGATTCGTATATGGAAGTTCCTGGGTATGGGAAATGCATGTGGCGTCTTTGATATAACGAGCCAAATTGCTGCTGTGGGACACTGACTGTTGCTGTTGCTGCAATAACTTTGGGTAGGCGGGCTGCCTTTGCACCGAATGGGCTGCGGGCAACTCTGTCGCCCAATAAAGACGCTGCTCGTGTAAAGAGGTTTTCTAATATCGTTTCAAAAAGACCAGCAAAAGTACCTAGGCTTTCATCGAGAAGGTGCGCCTCATCCTGAATTATTAAGGATGGAAAGGGGTCACGAAAAATTTCCTTACCGTTTTTATAAGCAGGCGAAATATAATTGCATGAATGTGCTTCCGAACCTTCTTGGATCATCTTTTTCATAGGCATGACAAGCCTGCCTGTGCCTAACTCTTGCCACCTAGCTAAGCCAAACATCCCCATTACTCTATTTATTGTCGAAGGATGTTGACCAATAAGGGCCAGCTTATCAATAACACCGAGCAAGACTGCTGGCGCATGCCTGTAAATATCCTGATCTATTATTAAGAATGGCAAGGGGCTATTTTCAGTCTTAATGTTCCAATTACAATTCTTGTTAAAACATACAATAGAAATTTCTTCTGCTGTATGATGGTGGACTCGACGTAAACCTGTGTGGCTCTTGCACGATGGACAGTTAGGTATTTTATTAAAGCTATCGTTTACTTCTCTGTAGTCCAGACTTGAGGTCTCATCATTGATGTGCTTGGGATCTTCGCGCTTAGGGACTGGCTTAAGGCGCGCATCACTGGAGTTGTTGGGAGTGTTACCACTGCCTACCCAAAAACCTATCTCAAAGGGCTGACCTTTTATCTTTGCTTTTCTCTTTATAAATTCGGCATGCATTAAGACTGACAACAGTCTCTGCGCTTGCTGGAGAGTTAATAGTCGAAGGGGGTAACGGATAAGCGCGGTAATACCTATTTCCTTCCCTCTTAAACGATCAAAAAACAAATTAAAAATTAGCAAACCAAAGAACGCTTCTGATTTTCCTCCGCCCGTAGAGAAATACAATAAAGTTGCGGTCTCTTCGTCAAATTTTGGGTCAAACCAGGGGGACTTGGAGTACTCTGGCATTCTTGAAACAATAGTAGGTAAATGAGCAAGAATGAATGTGAGCTGGAACAGCCTCCAGGTCGTTATACCCCGCGCCGATCCTGATTCTAAAAATGTTTCATTTAAATAAAGCCATGCCTTGTAAGGTATAGCTTCGTTACTTGCGGGATCTGCCTTATACGCTGCATGAGCGTGTTTTAATAAGTCGATTCCAAGGTTAATTCTTTTAACTTCAAGTTTATATTTTTCGATATCTCCATCAAATTTTTCATGTTCTCTATCAATTTCATCTTGATCAAATACGCCTTGAGCGGGATCGATATCTTTACTTTGGCGATCTATCCACAATGTATAAGCTTTAGTGATTGAATATAGGTCATCTGGGTTAAAAATATTGGAAGCTAAAATAGAAAATTCCATAGGCGCCCCGGGAATTTCATTCGGAACAATTCTGGGTTGCTGGTATTTAGGCATCCACGTCGTAGATAGGATTAAATTTGAGCCAACCGATTTTTCATTAACACCGCAATTAATTCCGATAGCCGCATAAGTTAAAAAATCTCTAAATCGATAAGAAGATTCAACACGATCTAAACATAAAGGCAGATGTATTTTTTTAGGCATGGTAAACTTAACTTCCACTTGGTGGATAGCGTGGTCAAATCTATGCCTTCTTCTTTTCCCAATTTCATTACTATTATTTTCTAAAATAACGCGAAGATTTTTTCTCTTAGAATCTCTAAGGTCATCATTAATCGTTACAGCCAAGGATAGGCCATTTAAGCTAGGGGCAATATCATCGATTAAGGGCAATGCTGCTCTAAGGCCAGCAATGAACTCGCCCCATGCCGTCTCAGACTTAAAGTTGCTAGGTCTAATATTCGCAGGTCGATATGCCCACTTTGATCCATCTTCAGTTTGCAGCCATGCTAAAACAGTTTGTTTTACAGCTTGCTGCATTTGTAAATTCCAGGCCGTCACTGTAGATACCATTTTGGTGGCATCTGACAGTGAAATGCTTAATGGCAAAAGTTTGACCTCAAGCCGTTTCCATTTCTGCGGTATATCTATTTCTTTAGCTGGATGATCGCTATTAAAGATATACTTTCCTCGTTGTGCCTTAAGTAAGGCAGTGGCTCCATCGCTTTCAGACTGTACTTGGCTATTTAGCTCGATTTCATCATTATTAACTATCCAGCTATCATTCGATACTTCTACGCCATGAGCGGCTAGTAAAGCTTTGTATATATCTTGCTGAATATCTTTGCGTGCTCGACGCTCACCTTCTGGTTTTTTCTTTTCCGCTTCCCAGGATTCCTGAAGTATATTCTTCATTGCATCGCGGATTTGCTGTTCAATTTCTTGTTTGAGTGGAGGATTTGGAAATAGATCAAGTTCCGATCTGTTTAATTCATCCCAACTGGGTATTGCTCGCACATATATAGAAAACTGAGCTTCTATTATAATTTCATCATTAGATTCTGCATCGATTTGACAGTCTATTCCGAGGGTACTTAGGTGAATATCTGATGTTTCATCTTCCTGTCCAACATCATCAAATCTTGGCAGAAGGAAGCCAGATACAAATTTTAAGGATGGTTTTGTACCATATATAGTCTCGCCATCTTGGCCTGTGCCACTTACTCTCTGCCATGTGAGATTAAGCAATGCGTCGACGATCCCTTCTTTGGCATCAACAATAGAATTTTCCAATGATTTTGGGGGTGATCTGAGATCAATGATTTTCATTACAATTTTTCCTCGCGCTCGTTAGATCTTACAGTCACGATATGATGTTCTGCGGTTTCATAAATTCTCCATACATCATGCCTACTTGCTGCGGGTAGAGAATTGGCAGCGCCATATGGATCTATTAAAATACTCATAAAAACTTGGTGGAATGCAGCTCCATTGCGAATTCTCATTGAACGAGTCCAAAATACTCCAAAATCCCAATAGTTTTTTGCAAGGTTCTCATCAATATCTAAAGCTTTCATGAAAGTTAAAAAACGGCGCCTATCCTTAGGCGCTTGTGGGCGGACCTCGTCACGCGGGGAGTCAATAAGATCAGCGACATTAATCCAGCTACGAAGAGATTGATGTCCGGGCATTTGTAATAAAGGATCAATGCTTTTCATGCGCGCCTCAAGTGCGCTAGCTTTAGATGATAAATCATATCCGGGTAATTTTTCTGCAGCCTCAACAACAGCTTTATGATACAAAACTAAAATTTCCGATGCATTTGTTCTGAGATTTAGTTTTTCACGCGCCATACCAACAAAATCAGGACTAAAGACACAAATTTGATCATCAACTTGTAAGTCTTTAGCTAACTTTTTAGAAAAAACCTGCAAGCTATCGGGGTTATAAAGGGCCATTTCTGAGCCATCAAAGGCTTTAATTTGAAAATCGGAAGATGTGCCAATAATTCTAGTTGGGCCACTTGCTGAAGTTCCTATCGCTGTCAAATCTAGCGTTCCTAATTTCATAGGTAAGGGGGCGCTATCAAGATCAGGAAAATCAACATTTCTTCCTTCTAAAGCTCGCTCCAATTCTTTTTCAACAACAGATAATATTTCTCTTACCGGCTCTACACCTTCAATATCCAACAGAATTTTAAGACGTCTTATTATATTTTCTGCCCTAGCTAAATTGGATAAAATAGAAACTTTAGCTGGGAGCCAATGACGAGTTAAAATTAGAAGAAAATCATCGGCATAAGGCTCAATAAATACAATTCTTTGAAAAAACTTTTTTTCTGCGTGGCTAAGCTGCAGTTCTTCGATTGCTTCTCTTTTATCTAAAAGAAGAATTTTCTTCTCTACGCTGTCTCGTATATCAGAAAAATTAGCATCATTTTCTATTCGCCATTCTGCGAATCCCCGAATAAGCTCGCTGGAGAAAATAATAATCGACTTGGATGCTTTGCGCGAAAGGTCCTTAATACATTCTTTAAATAAATCCGATCCAGGATTATTAGCCGATAAAGCTGTACCTAACTTATCAAATGCCGAAAGAAATTCTGTAAGTGATTTATGATTGGCTCCAGCTAAACCTAAGTTTAAAGCCGTTTTTATTTTTCCTCTTGGCGACATATGATCAAAACGAGCGCCCAAGCTTTGCTTTTCAAAGCCTTGATAATGCTCCTCAAGAAACTCAAAAAATTGTCTTGGAGACCCGGGCAATCCAATAAGATTTTGAATAACATCTACTGCCGTCATTACAGTATCTGCAAGCTCTTCATCTCCCCCTTCGGCAAGGGTGCGCCTTAATTTCATGCCAAAGCTTACAAAGCTCAATATATCGCTTCCATACAGATCTGCTGTGATTTCTGGAATTGAGGGATAAGGAAGATCGTCCTTAAAAAAAGGATCGGGATTTGAATTTAGAACTAATTGTGCCTTAGCAGGTCTTTTATCAGCCTTGATTACTTTACGCTGCACATCATATTCTTTAACAATATCCCATCTCAACGCCTGCAGGACAAATACATCTTCTGTTATAGTCAAAAGCGGAGGGCAATCATCGCCATAAAGTTCGCGCAATGTAGTTAAAAAGCGTGAAACCGCTTTTCGCCAATCTTTACCTAAGCGATTACGAGCTAAGCGTGTCAAATCGACAAGGACAATGTCAGGCTTTCGTCCGCTATGCTTAGGATCTAATCCCGCAGGCCGCAATAACCTTGTACGATTAGCTTTTGCATGTACGCCAAACATCACAAATGGAGTTCGCAATGAATTTATAGCTCCATTTATATGTTGAGTATCACCAAGCCAAGTATGCCTTTGCAATCTACGAAGGAAATGATTTTCGAAAGTAATGATTCTAGACTCTTCTATATTAATCTGCGGCAAAATTTCAAACAAAGTGGGATGCTCTAGTCCCGGATCTAATTCCAAGGCTTTTATTAATCTTGTGTTTTTTTTGCCGCTTGAGAATAAATGTTTCAGGCTATGTAACGACATCAAATAACCGAATGAATCATTTGCAGGGGGTTTTTTCTGCAGTATCCGATTAAGCGCGGGAAGGGTTTCTTGCGTAATTTTCAATCTATCTAGCAATAATGTTCTCTGAGTTGCACTGGTACTGCGGCACCAAGGAAAAAACAGAGTTGCCAACTTTTCTGTATCGCAATTTGCGATGCGTTTTTTCGACGCTAGCGAGTGCACAATTGAGACTTCTTCTGGCCTTTGTGGCCAAACTAGCAAAGTTTCACTTTCTTTATTAATTAGAGTACGCTCAAAAACTTCTAGGATTTTTTGCATAGCTGGGCTTGGTGTGCAAATTTGATCGTGCTCATAGATTCTCTTTAATGTCAGACCGTCGCTATTTTCAACGGGCGCTTGCCTTACCTCCTGTGAGATATCATCTGACGAGGCAATATTTTTATTATTTTCCACCACGCTTTTTACCTTTCGGCTTCTTTAGCGTTTTAACTATAGATTTGGCGTAGGCAATTTTTGCAGCGTTATTGTCGTCTTTGTCAGCTTTGAAAGCCAAAACAACTTCTTTTGCCACTGGCAAAGGAAGGCCCCTCAAAGCTTTAGTAGAAACGCTAACGGAGCCTGAAATCCGGCGGAAACGACCATCAACCTGCGACGTGTTAATTAAGCGGCACAAGATTTTCAATGAAACTAATTGAGTTTTTTTAGGGTCTGGAACTATTAAAATTGTGTGATTTTCACTGACAAATCCTTTTTTCCCTGGGACTTTATTTTTACGGATAATGGAAGCTATTAAGCGGCGATCTTGCCTGCGATTGCTTGTACGCTGTAAAATAATGGCATCGGACTTAATGATAGCACTGCTTTTTTCATTAAATTTAACAAAACCAAAACTATTTAATTTTGAAGTAGATTCAAGCGGAGAACAGATACAATTGGCTTTTACATTGTGCGCCCAAAACAAAGGCACTTCTTTAGGACCTGGCTTTCTTCCAATCCGATAACGTTCTTTTTCACGATTCCATACGAAATATCCTGATTTTATTATGTACCCATAATCTTCTAATGTTTCTAAGCCTTCTTGGAAAAGTTCAGTACCACCTTCTTCATCTGGCAATACCCACACGCGATTACTAACGGCTGTTGGCAAACCTAAGTTACCTAATAATTTCCGGGGTTTTCCCATTGTGATAAGAGAACAGGTAGGAACTTTAAACTCCATATTTCCTTTGGCTTGTTTCTTTTGCAAAACAAGCACACACACATCCTGCACTACATCTAAAAAGACGTCGCTGCGCTTATCTATTAAATCAAGATTTATAACTCTGCATGTTTCTAGAATACGTTCCCTAAGAGCAGAGAAATACGGGCCACCAATAAATGATGTAGGAATAATTAGGCAGATAAATCCTTTGGGACGCACCCATTTAATTGCTTGCTCAACAAACAGGGCATACAAATTGACATAGCCATCACTTATGATTGGAGAAAAATCTTTCAGTATTTGAGGTGTGGGGCGGAGCACTCTTCCATAAGGAGGATTTCCTACAACCACATCATATAGTTTGTCAGGTTTTTCTAATTTTAAAGTATTGGCTCGCTTAATAAGAGTCTTAAGCTCGTGGCCGGTATTGCTAATTTCTGTACGCAATAAATCCTTCAACAATAGTTCAGAAAGACTTGCAAGATTAGGTTCAATCTCGACTCCTGCCAAAGTGCTTTCAATTGAACTAATTATATTTTTAGAACTTTTTGATGAATTGTCTTTTATATGTCGTGCCAAAGGAACTAAGAATGCTGCTCCTCCAGATGCCGGGTCTAAAATTCTATGCTGCCCAATATCAATGCCAAGCTCAATTAGAGTACTAACAACATATTGAACTAAATGCGGTGGCGTAAAATAGGCAGCAAGCTTCATACGTTTTTGTTCAGGCATCAGCAACGCATATAGACTAGCTATCCAATAATGTTTTTCTTCGGCAGGAAGATTTTTGAAAAAGGTGCGAATTTTTAAATCGATAAATCGATTTTCTAAAATAGACTCGCATATTTTTAAAGGAGTCATTTTAGATTTTTTTAGAGAAACAACAATTTCTCGAAGCTCGCGTAAGCGACGATGTAAGGCTTGATCACCTTCCTCTATCTCTAATTGTTTTTCACAATTAAGCACTTTGTAATCCCCTACAGATTGATGGCGCTTGCGTCGTTTCTAATAAACTTTTGTGGGGACATATTGGATGAAACCAATATTTTCAGAGTTAAGCGCTCCCCATCGCCAACTCTATGTAAATATAGCTATCTATTTTTGTAACGTAATTCGCTATTATTGAGAATTTCAACAATAGCGAATTGTAAATAAAAAGCTACCCATCTGCTTATAGTTGTATTTGGCAGCATTAGAGTAAGATAATATTCGTGTTCTTATTACTTTACCTGCCAGTTATCTAAAATGAAGCGTCCATCAATAAGCTTTTTCTTATCTATGTTGGAATTATCGGCAACCAATCTAATAACTACCCTCATGGTAATTTCTTGTCCGCTAATTGTTTGCGGCGGCATATAAATGCCTGACCGTTGAGCATTGAAATTTCCTGTGTTGGCATAGGGGTTCACGGTTACAGTTCCTGAAGACTGTTCAGAAGACCAACCCGGTAAAACGCTATTATGCAGCTTTGCACTGCTATCAAAACTTTCAATTGTAAAATAACGTGAATTGTTTTGAGCTGCAATTTCTGAAGCTCGATAGAAAAGCATCATGAAAACGCTCTCTGGTTCTAAATGCTGGTTTCCTTGCATGGTGACCATATAAGTATCAGGAGACAAATGAAGCTCCGTATACCCTCCTGCAATATTATTAAACGATGATTTTTTCTGATAGGGCGTAGAGCAAGCACTTAAACTCAAAGCCACCAAAGCGATTAAAAAATGTTTCATATGTTTTCTCCCTTTTTTTTACAATAAAAAAGCCACCAGATGGGCTGGTGGCCGGGAGTTTGTAACCGAGCTAGGCACGGCGCGGCAGTCTTTAGCCCGAAGGCTTGGACATGCACTGCCGCCTCCCGGCCATAAACCGAGAAGCGACACCATTACGGCTGATGTCAGCCGCCTAACTGAGGTTACAAAGCCCCGAAACAGCCCCATCGACTGCTTCGCTGTAACCTTCGCTCAAAGAATGAAGATGTTCAAGTACTTAAGTACTTGTGATGTATTGATGAACGGAATTATCGTTTGTATTGAGGTAAAATATTCAAGGCCTGCGCCACTTGATCAAGCCTTCTTTTGGAAAACATCCAAGCATAGCTGCCGTCTTTGGATTTCATCCATTTCCCACCCAATTCTTTTATTTGATCTTTATATGGTTTCGAATTCCCTCTGATCAAAAAAGCTTTCTCACTGTACTCCTCAAAATAAAGAATAGAATTATCGTTCGGGCTTAAATCTTTTTGTTCTACTGGCTCGATTGTGTTGAGAGCATTTTCTTTTGTTGAGGCTTTAGCGGCTTTGACCACCTCTGCATTGACGACAGTGCCAACTGACATACCTCTCATAACAATAGTAAGATGCCTAGAAAGTCTAGATTGCAGCTCCGCTACTGAGGAATATTCATCCTGAATACCTTTGTCGCGAATTTCTTTTTTAAACGCTTCAAGTTTTTCAAATTGCTTTGTATCAAGTTTCTCTCTCGGAATTGGCGCGGTGGAATAATAAAGCATGACCGGCTTTTCATGTTTTAAAAACCATTTTATTTCTTCAACCGTGCCGCTGTCTTCTACACCCGTTGGAGTGCCTAAACGAGTCCAGAAAGCTCCGATCAACATATCGCAGGCTTTAACGACTTGATCATTTATAATGCCTTGAGGGCGATCGGACATGCTCGGGGCGCTGTGAGATTCCCACATTACTGGTAATAATAATTTTCCTGTTTCTTGGGAATTTAAAGCATTCCATTCGTGCAGGCTGGCGGCAATAGCCTCTCTTTCATCTGGGACGTCAGATGGCGATGCGATAAGCACATTAAAAACCGTGGCAGAAAAAGGCATACAGACTCCGATAAAAGCTATTATTTAGCGTTATTCAATCACAAATTGATCGGTCATAGAGAGTCTTTTTTTGTTGAAGTATTGACGCCTTTTTAGGTGCTGGAAAATTATCTAGTCGGATCAACTACGGATGGAGGGGCGGCCTTGGGGGTGGTCCCCCGGTATGGTCGCCATACGGCGTATGGTGTATGCACCGAAGCCTACGGTATTGCCATGATACGGCGTATCATGTATTGCCCCAAATCTCCGGTATTGCCACCATTATCGTAATGGAGTATTGCCCGGAGATCTCCGGTATTAACACCATCCAAAAGATGCTGTATGTACCGCAGCCCTCCTGTATTGCCGCAATCGTTTCGATTGGGTATGCACCGCAGCTTTATCCGGCACGGCTTTTCTCAACACGAGACTCAATCCAATTTTGAATATCGCTTTCAAGCCAGCCGACACATCGAGCACCAAGGTTTATATGGCGCGGAAAAAGGCTCTTATGCATGTAAGCATAAATGGTGCTTCTACTAAGGCCCGTCATTTCCTTCACATCCTGCAGTCTTAAAATGCGCCCTGTAATCTCAATCATGGTATTTCTCCTTTCGCGTTTGAACTAACGCGCGAAATGGATCATCTGAAGGCGACACCAATTACAATTCCGCGCCGGGATTCGAACTGGGCGCGGATCGTTTTGATGGGGCTGGCTTTAATCGTGTGGGATAAGTTTGTACCCCCAAAGCGGGGCGATCCATGCGCGGACAAACGGTCATATCCGGGGTCGTTCTTACCCGGTTATTCCGCATATGTTACGCATGGGGTTTCCGTAGCGTGTGAATGTGTGGCTAAGTCATTGAAATCATTGGCGTCCCCTACGGGATTCGAACCCGTGTCGCCTCCGTGAAAGGGAGGTGTCCTAGGCCTCTAGACGAAGGGGACGTACCAGAGAGGTCTTTTAAAGACACTGTCTTATAATGGTTAAGTCCCCCGGAAATCAAGGGTTTTGCTGTTTTAAGGAAAAAGGGCGCGGAAGAAGGCAATTCAGTGGGAAAAACCCCCGCTTTCCCACCATTCCTGCAGCAGCTGCTTCTGACGGCAGAGTTCATTATAGCGGCGGCGGAGGTCAGGATCGGCATGGATACGGGCCCGAACGGCCTTTTGCTTCTCCCAGGAGAGTTCATTATCGACCAAGGCCTGTATGTCAAAATCCGTTATATTTTGAGCTACGATTTTCATTTTTTCCCGGAATATTGACGTTGCAAGGCCCCACAATAATAACAACCGGCGGCCCGGCGGGTTCCCGCTTTAGGAACTTTTTCTTGCCCATATAGTTGGTATAGCTGAAAACATATTCGAAGCAAAGGAGAGCACCATGTTGCAGTGGGCTGTTACATTCCTCGTCATTGCCCTTATCGCCGGACTGCTTGGTTTTGGCGGCATTGCAGCCGTGTCCGTGGAGATGGCAAAAATATTGTTCTTTATCTTCATCATCCTATTCCTGATCGCCATGGTCGCGCACGTTGTGCGCGGCAGAATGCCCCCGGCATAAAGAAGGATGAAAATCCCTTAAAAGGCGCTGTATCAGCGCCTTTTTTGCGTGTTTTTGTTTGCAACAGCCGCGCTGATGGGCTTTTATGACTGTCCATTATTTGAAAGATTTACTGTGAAAGATCAGCTTGGCGTAAAAGACAAGGTAGCGCGTATCCACCGGCTGCTCCTCGGCATCACCAAAGACCGTCAGATGGTTCGGAGGGCGCTGGTCATCCTTGCGTTGGTCGGTATATGCACCCTTTGGCTGGGGTATATTCTCGTCTCCGGCGACCGCCAGATTCAACGCACCGATTACTGGGTCAACCACGCCTACAAAACCATTCTACAGGCCGAAGAATTTTCGGCGCTAGCCGAAGGGATGATTTCAAGTCAGCGCGCCTATGTCATGACGGGGCAGGATAAATTCCAGGAAGAGTATGTCAGCCGCAAAGTGGCGATCTCCGAATTCCTGGCCACGGTCAGCGAACTGGTGAAGGACAACCCATCGCAGAGCAGCAGGGTGTCCGAGCTGCGCCAGTTGTTCCGCGACCTCACGGCCCGGCTTGAGGAACGGGCAAAATTGTATAAGCCGGTTGCTGTGCCCGAAGGATTCATCAATGAAGTCGATGTCATTACGAATACCAAGAACGACATGCTCAGGATTAACAGCGGAATCCTGAAAGAAGAACACCAGCTTCTCAACAACCGCATTGCCCTGCTCGCCGAGAAGAAAAGCGATTATTTTTACACGCTCTGCATCGGCGGCATCCTGACGGCCATGGCCGTGATCGTTTTCAACATCATGCTGTTCTACACGCAGAACCGCCGGCATGATGCCGAACAATCACTGCGCGACACAGAGCAGCGCTTCGCCCTCGCCATCCAGGGCACCAATGACGGGATTTTCGACTGGGACCTGAAGACGGGGAAAGTTTTCTATTCGCGCCAGTTTTTCGGCATGCTCGGACAAGACCGGGAAGCCTTCATCGGAACGATCGATGATTTCCGCGATCTTATTCATCCCGACGATTTAAATAAAGTCTGGCAATATATCGAGCGTTATTTCCACCATGAGATATCGGAATATTCCAATAGTTTCCGCATGCGTCATGACAGCGGGCGCTGGACATGGGTGAATTCGCGGGCGAAAGCGATATTCAACCGCGACGGCGAAGCGATCCGGATCGTCGGCGCCAATATCGACATCACCTATATGAAGGAATACCAGGAAAAGCTGAAATTCGAAAAACAAATGGCGGAGAAAGCCAACCGCGCCAAGAGCGATTTCCTTGCGCATATGAGCCATGAAATTCGCACTCCCCTTACAGCCATCAGCGGTATCGCAGAAATATTCCAGAAGGACAGCGATCACCTGAACAGCAAGCAGCAGCAACTCGTGCGAACGCTTTCTTCAAGCACGTCGACGCTGAAGGACCTCGTCAGTGACATTCTCGATTTCTCCAAGATCGAAAGCGGAGAGCTTGAGCTTATGCATGAAACCTTCAAGCTCGAAGACCTGTTTCAGCAGGTCATCAGCATCATGTCGGTGAATGCGCGGGCAAAAGGCCTGGATTTCGCATTCGAGCAAGGCAATACCAAAGGTATGGATTTCTTCGGCGACAAGACCCGCTTCCGCCAGATCCTGATCAATCTTATCGGCAATGCCATAAAATTCACCGAGAAAGGCAATGTCACGGTTATTTCCAACGCGGAGAAACGCGAAGGCACAGAATTCCTAGAAATTATAGTTCGTGACACGGGGATCGGCATTGCGCGCGAAAACCAGGACATTATCTTCGAGCGCTTTAAACAGGCCGATTCTTCGGTTTCCCGCCGTTATGGCGGCACGGGACTAGGCCTGCCGATATCAAGAAATCTGGCGCAATTGATGGGTGGAAGCATTTTCGTAGAAAGCGAACAGGGCAAGGGTTCGTCCTTTACCCTTCTGCTGCCGGTGTGTGATTCCTCAGCTCCCGCCGCATCCACTGACAATGATAACAAGATACTGAGCAAAAAACTTTCCGAGAAAATCAGGACGGCCATCAGCGGCGAAAACCGCATCCTGATGGTTGAAGATTATGAAGGCAATATCGTCGTCATAGGCTATATCCTTGACGAGATTGGTTGCCGCTACGACGTTGCACGCACGGGCCTCGAGGCTCTCAATCTCTGGAAGGAAAAGCAATATGATCTCGTCCTGATGGACATACAGATGCCGGAGATGGACGGCTTTACCGCCACAGCGCAGATTCGCATCATGGAAGGCGAAAAAGACTTGCAGCGCACGCCGATTATCGGCATGACGGCGCATGCCCTGGTCGGGGATAAGGATAAATGTATCGCTGCGGGGATGGACGCATACTTACCCAAGCCCATCGTCGAAACCGATCTCAAGTCGCAAATTCTTAAATATCTGGGCCACGACCGCAAAGCGGCCTAAAGCCCCCTCCTCCTGACTCCGGACACAAAGAAAAACCCGGCATTCACCGGGTTTTTCTTGATTGGATATTCAGCGTAAAATCAGGCGGCGAGAGCGTTCTTCCCGTTGCCGAGTTGATACGGCGGAATAAAACGATCAGTGGTTCTCTTCACGGGCGTATCGAGAATGACCTGCAGATTTTCGCGGGCCCGGGCAAGACGCGAGCGAACCGTACCGACCGGTATGCTCAGAGTCTCGGACACTTCTTCGTAGCGCATGCCCTTCACACAGACCATGACCAGAATCTCCTGGTGGTCGTGGGAGAGTTGCTTCATCGCCTCATTAACTTTGGAGAGAGCGAGCTTGACCTCCTGAGAACCTTCGACGCTCTGGCGCTCCAGGTAAGTTTCGGGATCGTATTGCGTTTCGAACTTAGTCCGGCGGCGGTATTCCGACACGAACAGGTTGAACATGATCTTAGACGTCCATTTAAAAAGATCCGTGTCCTTTTGGAACAGGTGCTTTTTCTCAAGGGCGCGCAAAACAGTGGATTGGAGTAGATCTTCCGCGTCGCTCGCATTGCCGGCGAGACGGAAGGCAAATTTACGAAGATTCTTCATCTCGTTCACGAGAGCGGTTTGTTCAAACATGACAGGCTCCTTTTCAATTAACCAGCCTTAAGCCTAACCCCCTCTGGTAACACCTATTTGTCCTGCATGTATGAAGGATGAAAAAGTTTGTTTCTTTTTTGTTAACAAGAATATATAGTCATTTCAAATTCTTAACCTGCAAAGAACGGAAGCCGCGTGCCAAAAGCGACCATATTGAGCGTTGACGATGATGCAAACCTGCAGCTGGTCGTAGGCCAGTACCTGGAGGATGACGGCTACCGAGTCGTCAAGGCCGTCAGCGGTAAGGACCTGCACGAAAAGCTGCCCCATTGCGAGGCGGACGTTGTTCTGCTTGATCTCGTTCTGCCGGATGCGGAAGGTTTCAGCCTTATCAAGGATATCCGCCAGGCCAGCAACGCATTCATCATTATCGTCAGCGGCAAAAGCGACACGACTGAAAAAATTGTCGGGCTGGAGATGGGCGCGGACGATTACATTACAAAGCCTTTTGAAATGCGTGAGCTGTCGGCCCGAATCAAAGCTGTTCTCCGCCGCGCGCCGGAAGCGCCCAACGAAAACAGCCCGCAGCAGCAAGGCGCTCCGGACAAAATCTTTTTCGCGAACTGGTGCCTGGACCGGACGCAATACCAGCTCTTCGATGAGAAGAACCGCTCGGCAGACCTTACGACCGGCGAGTTCAAGCTGCTGGAGGCGCTGCTGCTGTCGCCGAACCGGGCGCTCAGCCGCGAATTTTTATTCGAGCTGACCCGCAGCGGCAATTTCGATTCGTACGACCGCGCCATCGATATCCAGATCGGCCGTATCCGGAAAAAGATCAAAGACGACCCGAAAAACCCTAAATTCATCAAAACCGTCCGTGGCGTGGGTTACCTCTTTACCGGCCAGATCAAGAGCTAAAGTGCCACCCTCAGGAACTTTCTCCTTATTTTAACCGTTGGTTCACCTGATATCTAACAACAGGAGAAAACCAATGGGTAAAAACAAATCCGACTACAACACTTCGAAAGACGACGATTTCTCGGCTCTCCGGGCCGTGGGTCCGGGTCTGAACTCTCTGAGTTCTGAATATCCCGAAATCAACCACATCAAGGACGACCTCGCGTCACTTAAAGATGACGTTGTGTCGCTGACAAGCCACGTGAAATCAAACGGCGGCAAACATGTCGATGATGCGAAACGCTTCGCAGGCAAGCAGCTTGAAAAAGCACGCAAGGCAGGCGAGAACACGCTTCACAAAATGGAGCACCGCGTCACGGAAAAGCCAGGGCAAGCTCTTGCCATCGCTTTCTTTGCTGGCCTCGCGGCGAGCTTCCTTCTCGGAAAGCGCCGTTAAGCCATGCCCGCGTCTTCGCTTGAGCAGGCGATTATATCGCTGCTTATGCAGGAATCACGTCCTGTCCGCAACCAGATGGGGCCTGCGCTTTTACTCGCAGGTTTCCTGGCGGTTGCGGGTTCGGGCTTCCTGGTGGCTGCCGGTTATGACTGGCTGGTCACGCATTACGACCTTCAGACCGCGCGCCTTGTTATCGGCGCGCTGATTTTGTCACTGGGTGTTATTATCGCCGCAGTGGTTTACGGGGTATATAACGAGAAACGCAAACAACTGCAGGGCTATTACGGCATCCTCAAGGATAATCTCCATTCCGCGCTTGAAGTCGTGGGCGAGGAGCTGGAAGAGCCGATCCGTGAAAACCCCAAAACGGCCGTCATGATCGCCAGCCTCGCGGGTTATATCGCCGCCGAAAAGCTGCTGCATTGACGAGGCCAATAGCGGAACTCATTCCTAACGGCTGCGTTGGCCCAAGGAAGGAAATGCACAATAGAAAAGGACCGCCACGATGAACGATAGAGGCCTTTTGTTACTAATTGCGGTATTGTTGGTTGCCATACTTGGTGTCCTGTTCGTTCAATATAACGAGCCCAGGAATGATGGCATATCCGGCAGCGTCGGTGAAGTTGTCGAGGAAATCGGCGACGAGATTGACGATAACACAACGGCAAAATAAGGAGACGGGAGCATGAAAAGCTTTTTGATGTTTTTGATCGGCGTGCCGATCCCTATCATTATTCTTTACAACATATTCTTCTAATCAAAAAGGCCCGGAGAACGGGCCTTTTTTAGAACAGCCTTCTCCCTGGAAGGGAGAATTTTTAACATGGAGGATTGAACATGAGCGTTGAAATGAACTGGGAAACCCAAAAACTCTGCACGGACATCAATAACTATGAACTGGTTGTTGAGAAGCAAAAAACCGCGGCTCAATGCTCCCAGAACAAAGAATCATGGAAATGGATCGTTTCGTTTCGCGGAGCCATCGTGTCCACGGGCAGCGTCAACAAGCTGGAGGATGCCCAGCAACTGGCCATCGCGAACGTTCCGAAGTAATGAGGGTTACCCTGCAATAAAAAACCCGCCGGCGAATTCGTGCGGCGGGTTTGTATATGAAGAATCCCTTATTGTTATTTATTGATATTGGGAACGACCGATGTCGCTTTTCATGTTTTCGATGGTTTTTACAAGGCGCTCCATTTCGGTATCGTGCAGGTAATGAAGATCGCTGTAAGGGTCCGTAAAGTCCCGGGTGCGGTCATATGCCAGCCTGGTATCGTCCTCTATTGGCCAGGAACCCAGGAAGTCCGTCACGCCCTTCAAACCATTGATAGGCCACGAGAAAATTGTATGGAATATTTTCATATTTTCTTCCTTTCTACCCCTCCCAACGCAGCCCCCACCGAAATGTTCCAAAAAAACCGCCCTTTTTTCAAGGGCGGTTTTCACTGGAAAGCGACGAGCTGGCTTAGTTTTGGTAACGCTCGGGCTCGTTAACCGGGGCGCGGGTGAGCTCCATGTAGGCCTCATCCCATTCCTCGCTGTTGATCAGCTTGTCCTCGTCGTCATCAAGCACTTCAAAGCCGGTGTTGATGAATTCGTTGGCGGACAGGCCGTCCATGTTGTTATCGAAACGCATCAGTTGGGACTGTTTAATAAAGTTTTCCTCGCTGTGCTCGACTTTCTCCGGCTGGCCGTCATCGTCGAAATCGACCTGAAGCGTGGTTTCTTTTTCCATCGGGATGATGGTCATGAAACGTTTTTGCTTGATTTCAATGTTGTCGATAGAGCCGTTTTTATCGTTATCGAATACCTTGAAAAGATATTGACCGACTTCTTTCATCGACAAAATTCCATTCTGGTCCGCGTCGAACACGGTCAGATTGACCTTGTTGACGTCCGGAATGTCTTTTTGCTGGACGGTAACCTTGGTGGTTACCGTTTCGGCCTTAACGGGGCCGCTAAAGCCGACCAGCGCAACGGCAGCTGCCGTCATCAGATAAATACTCTTCATTATTCATTCTCCCTTCGAGAAATGGTTGAGCCTCTCTAACGCCAGGAAAGCCCCAGAGTTCCTGTTACACAAATGAAACAAATTATTTCAAAAACCATACAGAGAGGACATACGCAGGTTACGGTTACGTTCTACGCTTTTAAGAGAACGAAGGAGAGTCGTGAAAATGATGAACGTACCCGAAAGACTTACGAGCGTGACACACCCCCTGGTGTCGTCTATTTACCTCAAGAAGAATTACAGCGGACCACGCGATTCCGAAGACGTCCTCGTTATCGAGACGAATTTTCCGAATAACGGCAGCGATCTAGCAGACTCGCGCCTGTCCAAGCTTTTATATGACCTTCACGACCTGCAGGTGCAGGCTGAAGAGAGAATGGGCCATTTCGACCGAGTCGATATCCGACCCTCCTGACAAAGGTTTTTCCCTCCCCCACCCACCCAACCACCTCAGGCCGGACAGTCCTTCGGGACTGGCCGGTTTTTTTTAGGGGGAACATTTTCCGGGAATAGAACGTTTGCGTATGTAACAACCCAATTCAAGCAAGAAACACAAGGAGTTATAGTCATGAATACCAGATTTTTAATCGCGGCCTCGGTGCTCGCCATTATGGCGGGAGCGCCAGCGTTCGCTGAAACTTCAGCAAATGCCAACGCAGAAGTGAAGGCCGAAGCGCCAAGCCTCTCGAAAGATGCAAAGCGCGAATGGAATAATATCAAGCAAGACGCTTCCGAAGCCACGGACAAAACGGCCGAGGCTGCAGAAGATGTCTATGAAGACATTAAGGCCACAGTGATCGGCGAGGAAACAACTACTACCTCATCGACGGTGACAATCGATTCGCGCGCAACCGCGTCGGGAATGATTGGCCAGCCTGTCCTTAACACGAAAGGCGAGAAAATCGCCACCGTGCAGGACATTATCCTGGACGCCAACGGCAACGCGACAACGGTCGTGCTGGCTGACGGCGGATTCATGGGTATCGGCACCAAACTGGCCGCTTTCGATTACAACCTCGTATCGCTGCGTCAGAAAGACGGCGACGTGATCATGCCGATCTCGGAAGAGACGCTTGATAAAGTGGCGCCGTTCTCGTACGAACTGAAAGACGCCGAGAAAGACGCAAAAGTCCGCGTTATCCCGGCTGACGGCATCAGCGTGGCACGCCTTCTGGAAGGTCAGATTCTCAACGCCAAGAAAGAAAACGTTGCCGAAATCGACAATATTTCTTTCCGCGATGGAGAAGCCAGCCAGATCATCATCGGCTTTGACAAGACGCTTGGCCTTGGCGGTGAAAAAGCAGCCATGAGCTACAACAGCGCCAATGTCATTCGTGAGAAGAACGACCTGGACGTTCAGTTGACGGCTAACCAGGCGGTCAATTTCGAGAACTTCAAGAAAACAGCCACAAACTAAGTTTTACCCCCTGAGCGGCCTGCCCCTCCTTTCCGGGTCAGGCCGCTCGTTCCAAACCAACAGAAAACATAAGGAGAAATACAATGAACAAGGACATTTTCGAAGGCAAATGGAAGCAAGTGAAAGGCGACGTCCAGAAACGCTGGGGCCGCCTGACCAACGATGTGCTGGATGAAATCAATGGCGACAGCGAAAAGCTGCTCGGCAAGATCCAGGAAAATTACGGCGTCGCACGCCAGGAAGCTGAAGAGCAGCTAAACGAGTGGAATAAATCCCGCGCTGCCTAAATTTACTCATTCAATCAAGAGCGCATTCCAAGCGGGTGCGCTCTTTTTTATGTTTTATGGCTATGGGAAAATTTTCCTTATGCAGGAACTTCCTACCGCAGCGTGCGTTTGTCAATCACGGCAACTGAAAAGGAGATTCGACATGAGAAACAGCGTTATGCGCGAAGTCGAAAGTCTGGAGAACGTCATTTTCATCTGCTTCAATTCTGACGGTGTCGATCTGCCGCAGATTGCCGACGACGACGGTGCTGTAATTGACCTCATGCAGGAAATGACCGGAAGGCCTTTTCATGAGGTTGAAACCGAATTTTACCATCAGAATGAAAGCGCCTGATGAATACAGGACAGAAAAGGAGATCCACAATGTCCCTTAGAAACACGACCATGATTGTTGCACTTTTTACTATCTCGCTCGCCCTAGCTGCTTGCGGCACATCGAAAACTGAACGGGCCCTGAGCGGCGGCGCGATCGGCGCAGGTGCCGGTGCAGTCGGCAGTTCCCTGACAGGCGGCAGCCCCTGGGCCGGCGCTGTAATCGGCGGCGCAGCCGGTGCGGCTACGGGCGCACTCACCGACAAGGATGATATCAACCTTGGCGACTAGAGTTTAAGCGAATACAAAATCGCGGGAGCAAGGCGAACAGCCTCTCCCGCGATTTTTTGTTTCAGAATTGTTATTTTATGAGTGTGAACAGAAGCGGCAGAGCTGCCACTGCGACGAAGCAGAGAACGAAACCTGACAGAGTTAAAAGCCCGTCACGCAGGCACATCCCGGCAGCGAATAATAATACTGGCAAAGAGAACAGCACAGGCGCGAAAGGAATGAACCCTACAATGCCCATCATGAGCGCCAGAACGATGCACAGAACGGCAATGATGCGCTGGGCTGCATCTTTGGTTAAAAATTCGTAACGCACCTGCGCAAGCTCATCCACAGCCTCGGCATAAGGTTTGGATCTCTTGATCGCGTCTGAAATTTTTTTCCTGCTGATAGAGACTTTTGCCAAAGGGCCGGGCAACCACGGGCGCTTTTTCCCGGCTGCGAGTTGGCCAGCCACCAGGCATATCACCCCGGCACAGGCCGCAGGCACGCCCGGGATGGCCCCAGTCGGCAGAACGGTAACAAGGGCGGGCATTAACAAAAGCGCGCCGAATCCCCTTTTTTCAAGGGCATCGACGAGATCGGAAACGGAAACATTCTTTTGTCCCTCGATACTGTCATCAATGGTATCCAGCAGCCTGCTGATCTTGGCACTTCGCATAATACATATTCCCTTCAGGGCACTAACGACCCGGAGCGGCCAAAAGTTTCATAAAACCTAGAATTGACGGGCTTTCGTTCGGTAAAGCTTCATAGTAAGGTAGCCAGACTAAAAACCCGGTGGCATAATAAAAATATGGCTAAAAACAAGAATAAATCCCTTTTTACCCTGCGTTCCAGTCATCCGTTCTCGCTTGCCTCCATTGCCGGAGCGGCGTTCGGATTTGCACTTATTGTTGTCGCGATCCTCGTGGGAACACCGAATGTCTATGCCTTCCTGAGCATAGAAGGTTTCATGATCGTGATCGGTGGAACGCTGGCTGTCGCGTTCATGAGCTACCAGGCCAACGACGTCATGGAAGCGCTGCGCGGCGTCGGATTGATGTTCAAAAAAGCGAACGTCACGCATGAGAATTTGTATCGCGACCTGATCAATGTCATCGCGTGGGCGCGCATTATGAAAGATAAAGGATTACGCGGCCTCGAGAACCAGGTCGACGATGAAGGCATCAATGACCCGTTCGTGCGCTATGGCCTCGACATGGTCGTCAGCAATTACACCGCCGAGGAAGTACGCGGCATGATGGAGACAGCCGCCGAGGCGTTTTATGAACGCGACACAATTCCGGCCAACGTTCTTCTTGCGATGGCCAGCCACGCGCCAGCTTTCGGCATGGTCGGCACATTGATCGGGATGGTGATCATGCTCGGCAATTTCTCGGGCGACATGTCCGGTATCGGGCACGGCCTCGCCGTCGCCCTGCTCGCGACATTATATGGTGTCGTCACCGCGCGGATGCTCTATTTGCCCGCCGCCACGAAAATCATGCAGAAGCAGGATAATCTGCGCTTCCGCAATCACCTGATCACCGAAGGTATGGCTATGTTGGTGGCCAATAAATCACCGCGCTATATCCAGGACAAGCTGAACAGCTTCCTCAAACCCGGCCTGCACAGCCGTGTGACGCTGCCCGATCCCACGCCTCCCCCAGGTACGCCTGCGGCAGGCGGAGGAGCGCCCGCGATGGCGACAGGTCTCAGCGCGACAAAGAATGTATAAAAAAAACGCACGCAGACGGCGCGGCCCGCGCACTGATGACTGGCTCATGACCTACGCGGACATGATTACGTTGCTGCTTTGCTTTTTTGCTATCTTTCTTTCCGTTTCGGTACCTAAAGACGAGCAAATGGAGCAAGCGCGTGAAAAAGTGCGTGAGCGCTTTGCCGCACAGAACGTGCTCGATGAATTCGTCCTGAACCCGATCTCGCCGATCGGAGCACAAAGCCGCGACAAGGAGTTATACGACCGCCTGCCCTCGATCGTAGATATGTACGAAAAAGGCGAAGGCGTGCATATCGAGCAGGAGGGCGACCGCATCACGAGCATCGAGATGGACAGCAGCGCGTTTTTCGCGAGCGGGTCATCGATACTGAGCGACGAAGGCCAGCGCATTCTGGGCGAGCTTCAGGAAAAGCTGACAGGCAAGGATTACATCAATTATTCGATCACGGTCGAAGGGCACACGGACGACAACCCCATCAAGACCGTACAGTTTCCATCGAACTGGGAGCTTTCGACCGGGCGCGCAGCAGCCGTGGTACGGTTTTTTCTCGAGCACGGCATCGACCCCGAGCGTCTGCGGGCGGCTGGTTATGCCGACGTATTCCCCAAGGTGCCCAATCGCGATTCAAACGGCAACGCTCTCCCGGCGAACCAGTCGCAAAACCGCCGCGTGGTGATCAAGCTTGAAAAAATAACCAAAGATAAGAAGAGATAATCACTCGAACAGGCGCATGTCCCGCGCCTTGAGGTAGACGGTCTGGCGTTTCTCCAGCGCCAGTTCTAGGAATCGCTCCTTCGTCACTGCCGCCTGCAGTAATTTTCCCTGCTCATTCTCAAGCTCGATGGAAACCAGCGGGCCCGCCGGATTAATGTGAATGATGCGCGCCGAAATGGCATCCTTGTCCTGCGGTTGCGCCGAAACCTCCATATCGTGGGGCCGCGCGAATAACTGCACGCGCTCGGCGCCGGCAGGCAGCTTTTCGCCGGGTTTCAGCAGGCGGCATTCCTCGCCGTTTTGCTCCATTACACCCTCGAACGCGTTGTAGTTGCCGAGAAAGTCGTAAACGAATGCGTTGGCCGGGTTGTGATAAATATCCTCGGGGCTGCCTACCTGTTCGATGCGGCCGTTATTCATCACCACAACGCGGTCGGCGAGTTCCAGCGCTTCTTCCTGGTCGTGGGTGACGAATATGGTGGTGATATTCAGTTCATCGTGAATTTTGCGCAGCCAGCGACGAAGTTCCTTACGCACCTTGGCATCGAGCGCGCCGAAAGGCTCGTCGAGCAATAACACTTTCGGATCAACTGCAAGCGTGCGGGCGAGCGCAACGCGCTGGCGCTGACCGCCGGAGAGCTGCGCCGGGTAGCGGTTATGCAGGCCCGACAAGTGAATGAGATCAATCAGGCGCATGACTTTTTTGCTGATTTCACCTTCGCTCGGACGGCTTTCCTTCGGCTTCACGCGCAGGCCAAACGCGATGTTCTCGAAGACGGTCATGTGGCGGAACAGCGCATAGTGCTGGAACACGAAGCCGACGCGACGTTCCTTGACCGGCGTGTGGCTGGCCTCCTCGCGGTCGATGTATATATCTCCGAGATCCGCGAACTCCAGCCCCGCGATGATGCGGAGCAACGTGGTTTTGCCCGAGCCGGACGGGCCCAGAAGCGCGACCAGTTCCCCGGTGCCGACGTTCAGGCTGACGCCGTCGAGCGCCATGAAATCGCGGAAAATCTTGTAGACGTTATCGATGCGTATGCCCATCAGTCTTTCTCCAGCCGGGGTTCCAGCCATTCCTTGATCAATAATGTCACCAGCGCAAGAACGGTGAGCAACGACGCCACGGCGAAAGCCGCGACGAAATTATACTCATTATAGAGAATTTCGACATGAAGCGGGATCGTATTCGTCGCGCCGCGGATATGTCCCGAGACCACCGAAACCGCGCCGAATTCGCCCATCGCCCGCGCGTTGCAAAGAAGCACGCCGTAGAGCAGTCCCCATTTAACGTTCGGCAGGGTTACACGCCAGAAAGTCTGCCAGCCCGTGGCGCCGAGCAGGATCGCGGCTTCCTCCTCCTCGATGCCCTGCTCCTGCATCAGCGGGATCATTTCGCGGGCGACGAAGGGAAAAGTTACAAAGATGGTGGCGAGCACAATTCCCGGAACGGCGAATAATATTTGGATGTCGTGTGAATCCAGCCATCCGCCCAGTGCGGCCTGCGAACCAAACAGCAGTACGTAAATCAGGCCGGAAATCACCGGCGACACCGAAAACGGCAGGTCGATAAAGGTGATCAACAGATGCTTGCCGCGGAAATCATGCTTGGCGATGGCCCAGCTCGCGGCGAGGCCAAAGACGAGATTAAGCGGAACGGCGATTGCAGCTGTGAGCAACGTTAATCTGATCGCTGCCAGTGCATCCGGCTCATTGATCGCGGCGATATAAGCCCCGAGCCCCTGGCGAAGCGCCTCGATGAATACGACGAGCAGCGGCAGGAAGATCATGACGCCAATATAAAGAAGGGCGGCAGCAATTAGCCCCAGCCGAACGCCCCGCGATTCCGCCAGCGGGTGATTGGGACGCGATACCTTAAGGGCGTAGCCGTTCATGCGTGCATTCCCCCGCCCCGTCGAATATGGGACCATTTCATCAGGAGGTTGATGACGAGCAGCATGACGAACGAAGCCACCAGCATGACGAGGGCAATCGCCGTGGCCCCGGCGTAATCATATTGTTCAAGCTTGATGACGATGATGAGAGGCACGATCTCGGATTTATACGGCATGTTGCCGGCGATGAATATGACCGATCCGTATTCCCCGAGCGCGCGGGCGAAAGCCATGGCGAAACCGGCCATGAGGGCGGGCAATATCTGAGGCAGCACGATGCGCGTGAATATCTGCATCCGTGTTGCACCAAGGCAGGCTGCAGCTTCCTCCATCTCGGGATCGAGATCGCGCAATACCGGTTCCACCGTGCGTACCACAAAAGGCAGGCCGATGAAAACCAGCGCGATGGCGATACCCGTAGGCGTGAAGGCTATATGAATGCCGAACTGCGCGAAAAACTGGCCGATCCAGCCGTTCTGCGCATAAATCGCGGTCAGCGCGATGCCCGCAACGGCGGTCGGCAATGCGAAAGGCAAATCAACCATAGCATCAACTACCTTGCGCCAGGGAAAATCGTAACGGACCAATACCCATGCAACGAGCAGACCGAATACTGCATTGATGAGAGCAGCTATAAATGAAATACCGAAGCTGATTTTAAAAGCGGCGACGACGCGCGGATCGCTGATGGTAGTATAAAATTCCTGCCAGCTCATCTCGAAGGTTTTGATCGCGAGACCGGCGAGCGGGATCATAACCACGAGCCCAAGATAGAGCAACGTAAATCCCATCGTGATTCCGAAACCCGGAATGACGCTTGGGCTTTTCAAAGGCTTGGCTGCCAGCGCAATCATTTCAGTTTTCTGTCGTCAGGGTTTATAAATCTGGTCGAATATGGCGCCGTCGTCGAAATGGCGTTTCTGCGCGGCGTCCCAGCCGCCGAAATCCTTGTCAATCGTCACCATCTCGATGTCGGGGAACATGGCGCGATGCGCGGCCATGACCGCACTGTCGACCGGACGGAAATAATGTTTCGCAACCAGTTCCTGTCCTTCTTTTGAATAGAGATAGGCGACATAAAAACGGGCGGCGTCCCCGGCTTTCTTACGGGCAGCGTTTGAATCGATCATTGCCACGGGCGGCTCGGCGAGAATGCTCATTGAGGGCATAACAATTTCGAACTTGTCGGGGCCCAGTTCATTGATCGCGAGAAACGCCTCGTTCTCCCACGCGAGCAGGACATCACCGATATCGCGTTGCACGAAAGTCATGGTCGAGCCGCGTGCGCCGGAATCGAGAACAGGCACGTTTTTGAATAGCTTGCCCACGAACTCCTTCACTTTTTCCTCGTCGCCGCCGAACGTTCTTTCAGCGTAAGCCCAGGCCGCAAGATAATTCCAGCGCGCACCGCCTGAGGTTTTCGGGTTGGGCGTTATAACCTGCACCCCATCTTTCACGAGATCGGACCAGTCGCGGATATTTTTGGGATTTCCTTTACGCACGAGGAACACAATTGTCGAAGTATAAGGAGCACTGTTGTTAGGAAGGCGCGTTTGCCAGTCTTTTGGAAGGCTGCCTTCCATGCCGGATGAAATCTTGTCTATGTCATAGGCAAGCGCAAGGGTCACGACATCGGCCTTGAGTCCGTATATGACGGCGCGGGCCTGCTTGCCGGAGCCGCCGTGCGATTGCTTGATATCAACGTCCTGGCCGGTTTTTTCTTTCCAGTATTTTTTAAAGGCCTGGTTGTAGTCGGTATAAAGCTCGCGGGTCGGGTCGTAGGAGACATTCAGGAGGTCGATGGGCGTTTCCGGGTTGTCGGTCGAGGATTTCGCCGCCAGTTCGGCGCGGAGCTTGTCCAGGGTCGGCGCTTCGGCCCGTGCGGGTGTAGCAATGCATAAAAACGCTGCGCAAAAAAGAAGCACCCTGCTGAATAATACACGCATATGAATCGCCTCCATGAATTAGACGATTCTAAACGAGTTTTCCCGCGGACAAAAGCCCTCGAAACGGCCGGAAATCCTACTTTTCCGCGTTCATGCTGAATATTTTCCTGCTCATCGCGCGGTAATGTGGACTGCCAGATGCCGGTTATGGATGGATTCGAAGCGACCCGCAGAATCTGCGACATGAAAAAGACGGGCGCCTTGCGCGCCGATCTGCCGGTCATTGCTCTTACCGCCAACGCGATGAAGGGTGACCGTCAGCGCTGTCTGGACGCCGGGATGGATGATTACATTTCAAAACCCGTGCGTACGAACGATTTGCGCGAGAAGGTTTTTTCATGGACCAACCGCCGCATGGGCGCGGTTTTTGAAACGACGCGCGAGGCGCTGCTGCGGGAAAGAAAGCCGGCTAGGCAATCCGCCAGTGGAGTGATGCCTTTTCGCCTTCGCCAGCCATACCGAGCGGCAGCGGCACAACACGTGATTTTCCCGTTTTTACTTCGGTTTCAACCTTCTCCAGCGTGAATGTTTCACGTGGAACGGGCAGGCCATAGAAAGCAGGCCCGTTAGTGCAAAGGAACTTCCTGAACATGGCCACGCCCGCCTCGCTGCCCATGTTGATCCCGGCCTTTTCGAAGGCCTGGATATAAAGCTGGGGGGCGACTCCGCCCGTATAGCACCCGGCCGCGCAGCCGCATTCGGTTAATTTTTTAACGTGCGGGGCGCTGTCGGTCCCGGCGAAGAATTTCGTATTGTCGGCCGCCGTCACTTCGGCCCAGAGCGCCAGCCTGTCTTCCTCGTATTTCAGGAGTGGCAGGCAGTAGAGGTGGTATTTCAGCCCCTTCAACAGGTGCCCGACCGTATAAATGAGATGCTGGGGCGTGATGGTGGCCGCGACCGTCGCCGGGGCGGATTCGATGAATTCAGCCGCCACCTTGGTGGTTATATGCTCGCCGACGATTTTCAGTTCAGGGAATTTATCGACCGCGTGCGGCAGGCGCTCTTTATAAAAAATCTCCTCGGCGTTGGTTCCCCGGCCGAAATATTTGACGGCATCCAGCCCATGCTCCTCGCCGTGGACATTCAGGATCACCCCGGCCTGCTCCATGGCCTTAAAGACGCCGTTCTCTATATAGGTCTGGAAGGGCGCGGCGGAGCCTGCGCCGGTGGTGCCGTGCGGGGGATAGTATTTTGCAGTGCGCAAAACGCCGGACTTCGCCCCCTCCTCGATCATCCGGGGGGTCGTATCCTTCGTAAGATAGAGAGGCACTATAATGTTGGTGAACCTGGATCCGCCCGCCTTGCGGAGCATGCCGAGGTACTCCTCGATGCTCCAGCCATCGCCGGGATCCTTCTTGTGAACCCTGGAGACAGGCGGGCTGGTGTTGGGCATTGCGAGGATCCCGGCGCAGCCCATCGCGAGGTGATCGGCCACCAGCGCCTTCACGAGGCCGCCCTGCCGGAAGTGGGCGTGCAGATCGTACCAGCGGGGCAGCTCGAGGCGCAGCGTCATATCTGTTCTATATGCTTCTCCCGGGCATATTTCAACCCGGCCCCGGGGGTCTTAAAAGTTCCTTAAAGGCCGGTTGAAAATTTTTGGCGGAAAACATCAAAAAAATTTATTGATTTCGCCAAAAAATGTTATATTAAGAGCAAGACGCACGTGCCGATGGCCCCCTCTAGTCTTGAACTAGGCATGGTTATGCAACGGCGTAGACATTTTTGAACTGGGGTGAAGCGAAAGCCCCAAAGCTTTGAAAGGGTTTACGATGAGATTTGCAGTGAAGCGGGGCCGCTTACAATCCCCTATTCCATTTCAGAAGTCCTTCGTACTGGAAATCATCCGGTAACCCCGGCTCCCTGCTCCCTTTCGCAAAGGAGCGGGTGACCTTTTTTGAGCCAGCAGCGGCTCGGAACTTTTCCCATTTTTAAGAATTTGAAGGACTAACGAGATGACTAAACTTTATTCTATGAACAATTCCGCCATGCGGCCAGAAATCGAGGAAGGCTACGCTTCCATCGAGGAGCTGATCGCCGCCCGCCGCCCGGCGCGTCCTCTCTATGTTCTGTGGCCCGAGAAAATCACAGCAACGGCGAAGGCATTCGTCCAGGCTTTTCCCGGCGAAACCATGTACGCGGTCAAAACCAACCCTGACGAAAACGTGCTTCGCGCCATCTACCAGGCTGGCGTGAGAAGCTTCGACGCAGCCTCGATCGAAGAGGTCCGCCTCGTCCGCAAGATATCCAAAAGGGCCCGCATCTACTTCATGCACCCGGTCAAATCGCCGGAAGCCATCCGCGAGGCCTACACGCTTTTCGGCGTCCGCGACTTCGTTCTCGACACTGAGGATGAGCTGTTCAAGATCGTCCGCGAGACCGACCTCGCCTCGGACCTGAACCTTTATGTCCGCCTGGCCCTGCCGCGCAACGGTAAAGCCTCGATCGACTTCTCGTCGAAATTCGGCGCGAACCCCGATGACGCGGTGAAACTGCTGAAATCGTCCCGACCGGTTGCCCAGCGCCTTGGCCTGTGCTTCCATGTTGGCACCCAGACCACCGACCCGGCGGCCTATGCCCGCGGCGTCGACAGGGCGGCTGCCGTCATTAAGAAATCCGGCATCACCGTCGACGTTCTCGATATCGGCGGCGGCTTCCCCGTCCGCTATGACGACAGCGTGCCGTCCGTCGAGGCCTGCGTCCACGCCCTGAAAGGCGCGCTGGCGAAAAACCGCCTCGAGAACATGCCCCTGCTGGCCGAACCCGGCCGTGTGCTGGTGGCCGAGTCGGGCTCGCTGATCGTGCGCGTCGAGCTCCGCAAGGACAACACGCTCTATATCAACGACGGCACCTATGGCGGCATGTTTGACGCCGGCCCGCTGCTGAAGACGAAGTTCCCTGCCCGCGCTTACCGCGTCGATGGCGGTTTTGAACAGCCCGATGTCCCCTTCCGTTTCGCAGGCCCGACCTGCGACGCGCTGGACGTCATGGAAGGCCCGTTCATGTTGCCTGCCGACATCGATATGGGCGACTGGATCGAGATCGGAAATCTGGGTTCCTACAGCCGGAGCTTACGCACGAATTTTAATGGATTTGGCGGCTCGGATACTCTATGTCTTTACAGTTCGGGAATGAGACCCGCTGTTAAAAAGAAAGCTGTAAGGAATGTCTAATCAAACTCCGAAAAAGGTCACCAGCAACCGCAAGGCGGAGCTGCTGCAAAACGTCGTCGAGCATATCGACATAACATCGTTCGACGCGCGCCCGATTATCGAATCCATGGGAAAAATGTCGTTCACGTCGCGCGACCTCGCGCGCGCGACCGAGATTTACAACATGATGCTGAACGACAAGGACTGCGCGATTTTTCTGACGCTGGCGGGCTCCACATCCGCGGGCGGCTGTATGGACGCCTATGCCGCCATGCTGGAGAACAACATGATCGACGGCATCGTCGCCACGGGCGCTTCAATCGTCGACATGGATTTCTTCGAAGGCCTCGGCTTCAAGCACTATCAGGCCGCGGGGCAGGTCGATGACCGTGAACTGCGCGACCTTTATATCGACCGCATTTACGATACATATATCGACGAAGAAGACCTGCAGGCCTGCGACGGTACGATCCTGGAAATCGCCAACAGCCTTGAGCCGCGCGCCTACTCTTCGCGCGAGTTCATCAAGGAGATGGGCAAGTACCTCGTGAAGCACGGCAAGAAGAAGAACAGCCTCGTGAAACTCGCCTATGAGAAAAACGTGCCGATCTTCTGTCCGGCCTTCACCGACTCATCCGCCGGTTTCGGACTCGTGAAGCACCAGGTTGACAACCCGAAGAAGCACATGGTTCTCGATTCCATCGCCGACTTCCGCGAACTGACGGACCTCAAAATCCATGCCGGAACATCAGGCCTCCTGATGATCGGCGGCGGCGTGCCGAAGAACTTTGTGCAGGATACGGTCGTATGCGCCGAAATTCTCGGCAAAGAGGCCGAAATGCACAAATACGCCGTGCAGATCACCGTTGCCGACGTGCGCGACGGCGCCTGCTCCTCCTCGACGCTGAAAGAAGCCTGCTCGTGGGGTAAGGTTGACGTCGCGTTCGAACAGATGGTGTTCGCCGAGGCAGGCAGTGTCCTGCCGTTGCTGGCGTCTGCCGCCTACCATGAAGGCGCATGGAAAAAGCGCAAAAAGTGGGAACTGGCGAAGCAGTTTGATTAATCGTTCAAACGGCATATAAATTATACAAAGCCCCCGCTTTTGCGGGGGTGACTTTTTGGGAACATGAAATGACCGCGCAACCGAGGCAAAAAATGCAAAATGCCGTGACCATTCAACCTGAATGGGCACCACACAAGGCTATGTGGATCGCATTTCCCTCCGATCCCGAACTGTGGCTCGAAGATCTTCAGCCTGCGCAGGAAGAAGCCGCAGCGATGGCAAACCTTATTGCAGAAGGCGAGAAGGTTTATATGCTGGCCCGCGGCGATGAGGCCGTTGCTTCCGCAAAAAAACTGCTTGGAAAAAATACCGAGGTTGTCCCGGCGGAGTTCGGCGATATCTGGCTGCGCGATACCGGCCCGATCTGGGCGAGCGTAAACGGCGCACACACGGCCCTGCGTTTTAAAGTGAATGGCTGGGGTGGCAAATACGATTACCCCGCCGACCGCGTCATCGGCGATTTCATCGCGAAAAAATCAGACTCGCCGATTAAGGCATTCGATCTCGTCCTCGAAGGCGGCTCACTGGAAAATGACGGCGAAGGTACAATCCTCACCACCAAGGAATGCCTGCTGAACCCGAACCGCAACCCGGGCAAATCGCAGAAGGAGATCGAAGACATACTGAAAGAAGCCTTCGGCGCGGGTAAGATCCTGTGGCTCGATGATGGCCTCCTCAACGACCATACTGACGGCCATATCGACAATATCGCGCGCTTCATTGGACCGAACAAAGTCCTTTGCCAGTCGCCGGTAAAGAACGACCCGAATGAAAAAGTGCTGAAGAAAATTGCTGCTGATCTCGAGAAAATGACTGCCGCAAACGGCAAGAAAATCGAGGTTGTTTTTGCACCCTCCCCCGGCCTTGTAACGGGATATGAAGACGAGCCGATGGCCGCCAGCCACATGAATTTCATTATCGGCAACAGCGCTATCGCGGTGCCGACCTATGGCACGGAATCCGCCGATTCTGCCGTCGCAGCGATCCAGAAACTGTTCCCCCGCCATAAAGTGAAGGGCCTCAAATCCACGTCGATCTTGACGAATGGCGGCGGGTCCTTTCATTGTATGACGCAGCAGGAGCCGAAAGAATGAGCCCTAAAAATAATTCAAGGCTTGTCACAGTCGCCGCGATTCAGACTTCGTACGGACTCGATATGAAACAGAACATCGAGAAAACGGTGAACTATGTACATGAGGCCGCTAAAAAAGGCGCGCAGATCGTCCTGCCGTCCGAGCTCTTTCAGAATATTTATTTCTGCACGTCGCAGGACCCGCGCTGGTTCAGGGAAGCCTTCCCGGCTGAAGAACACCCGGCCGTCATAGCGATGCAAAAAGCGACGAAAGAGCTCAAAATCGTCATCCCGGTTTCATTTTTTGAAAAATCCGGCGCGCATTATTACAACAGCGTCGCCGTCATCGACGACACCGGCGCTATTATGGGCATCTACCGCAAGACGCATATTCCCGATGGCCCCGGCTACAGCGAGAAATACTATTTCCGCCCCGGTGATCTCGGCTTCAAAGTCTGGGACACGAAGTTCGGCAAGATCGGCGTCGGCATCTGCTGGGACCAGTGGTACCCGGAAGTTGCGCGCAGCATGATGCTGCAGGGCGCGGAAATACTGTTCTACCCGACCGCGATAGGTTTTGAGCCCTCGACCCCTAACCTCGACACGGCCCTGTCGTGGCAGCGCGCGATGCAGGGCCATGCTGTCTCTAACTTCGTCCCCGTCGTCGCGGCAAACCGCATCGGCGTCGAGAAAAACCCGGCCAACCCCGGCAACGACCAGGGCTACTATGGCAAGTCGTTCATCGCCGCGCCGTCGGGCGATCTTGTGCAGGAAGCGGGCCGCGACAAGGACGCGGTTCTTGTTCATTCATTCGACCTAGACGCGATCAATGCCGAGCGCCCGATGTGGGGTTTCTTCCGCGACCGCCGCACAGACCTGTACAAAAGCCTCACCGAGCCATCCTGATCACCTCCTTTGATCATTCAAGCATAATCGCGACGACGCGCGCGATCTTGTCCTGCAGCGCGGGATCGTCCGCCTCCAGCAGGTGCGCATGTATCTTTTCCGTCCATGGTAATTCCTGCGAAGGCGTATCGCCACCAAGCCCCGCAAAAAATGCGTGATACGGCGCGCCGAAAATTTTCCTCAGGGCAAACAGCCTGTCGACGGGAAGGCGGTTTTCCCCGCGTTCGTATTTCTGCACCTGCTGGAAACTGATACCGAGCAGGCGGGCGAGGTCCTTTTGCGTCAGGTCGGCACCCTCCCGGAGCCTGCGCAGGTTGCGCCCGATAACGGCGGCTTCGGCGGGGACACGTTTTTGGTAATCCGGCGGCAAGTTGCACCTCTAAATTAATACCATGGGTTGTATATTTATTTCTTTTTTGGAAATTTTCAAGCTTTATTTTCCAAAATAGAAATATTTTGTGTTCTTGGGCCATGAGATTATTTCCTTAATGGATTCCCAATGGCTTAAGACCCAGTTCGCAAACCACCCCGAAAAAACGAAAGCCGGGCTGGCCGCCGCAATCGGCCTGGAGCCGCCCGCAATCAGCAAAATCCTCAACGGCGCCCGCCAGATCAAGGCGCAGGAATATATACTCATGCGCGGCTATTTCGACCTGCCTGTGGACGGCGACGCCGCAATCCGCAAGGCCCCTGCCGGCGGCGGAGCGGGCCCCGGCCGCAAGGGGCTGGATGACGGACAAGGCGCGCCCGGCGAATGGGCAATCCCGGCCATGGTGCTTTCCTCGCAGGCGGCCCATGGCCCGGATAAAACCACCCGCATATTCCAGGTGCGTGAAACCGCAATGGAACCGGAATTCAGGCACGGCGAGCAAATTCTGGTCGATACTTCCGACCGCAAGCCTTCACCGCCCGGGATTTTTATAGTTTCGGATGGCTTCAGCAGCATGCTGCGGCATTGTGAATACGCGCCGCGGTCCAGCAATGGCGAAGTCCGCATATCGGCGCGGCAGAAAGGTTTTCAGTCGCAGGTGCTCAAGCCCGGCGATTTCCTGATCATCGGGCGCGTCGTCGCAAAATTACAGATGATCTAGTCCTCGCCCCCGGCGAACCAGTCGAAAGACGCGGCGGCGAAATGCGGGTTGGCGAATTTCCTGTCCACGCAACCGTAAACCAGGGGCCTGCCCTGCAGATCGGTCAGCGTGCCGCCCGCAGCGCGCAGGATCGCCTCCGCGCCCGCCGTGTCCCATTCTGATGTGGGCCCCAGCCGTGGATAAAGGTCTGCCTTTCCTTCCGCCACGGCGCAGATTTTCAAAGCGCTCGCCCGTTTCAGGATTTTCTCGACTTTGAAAGCGGAGAGAAATTTATCCATCGCTGCATCATCCGCGTGGTAAAGACTCGACATTACCGTTAGTCCTGCAGATGGTGGCTGGCGCACTGAGATTTTCTTGTCCTTGCCGGTGGCCTCGCTCCAGCGCAGGGCGGTTTCACCGAATCCCGCATATAAAACGCCCAGCGCGGGGGCGTAAATTACGCCGAGCACAGGCGTATCTTTTTTCACGAGGCCGATATTCACCGTGTAATTTTCGCCGCCGGCGATGAATTCCTTGGTCGCGTCAAGCGGATCGACCGACCAGAAATATTCGTGCTGCGAAAGATCGTTGAGGCCGCCTGCGCCCGTGGCTTCCTCGGCGACGACCGGAATGTCAGGGGTGAGCGCGCGCAGGCCTTCCGATATGAATTTTTCGGATTCCCGGTCGGCGGAGGTAACCGGTGAGCCGTCGCCCTTTTCAGAAACTTCGCCGGGGCGCACCATGTCGAAATGTTCCAGCGTGATATGGCCCGCGCCCACGGCGATCCGCCGCACCATGTTACACAGCGCGCCGGGATTGTTCAGTAATTCCTCACTTGAAGGCAACGGTCCTGTCTTTCTCTTGTTTCTCCCGCTGCGGGGAAACCTCGTTCTCGATAAAGGCCACAACGCCATTTATACACGCTTCCGCGCCGTGGTTCTGCGTATCAATCACAAGATCCGGGTTCTCCGGCGCTTCATAGGGGGAATCGATCCCCGTGAAGCCGGTAATCTCACCGGCCCGGGCCTTTTTGTAAAGATTTTTCGGATCGCGGGCCTCGCATGTCTCTAGGTCGGCCCTGATGTAAATTTCACGAAACCGGCCCGAGGCTGCTTTCCTGGCATGGCTGCGGCCTGCGCGGAAAGGCGAGATGAAGGCGGCAATGACGATTATCCCTGCGCCTGCCATATGCGCAGCCAAAGCACCCGCGCGGCGGATATTCTCTGCCCTGTCCTCAGGCGAGAAGCCAAGATCAGCGCTTATTGTACGGCGGATTTCATCACCGTCCAGCACGTGCACTTTATAGCCGCGGCCCAACAGTTCTTTTTCCGCGGCCTTGGCGATGGTTGTTTTACCCGCGCCGGAAAGACCTGTGAGCCAGAAATCGCAACCATCGGGGGTTGATTTTGCCGAATATTTCCCGGTGCCAAGCAATATTCCTGCTCCAACAGGCTCTGCCTCCGCGAGGAGAACGATTTTTCTACCCGGGTCGACGGGCTGGAGCATTTCCGCGCGCAACGTCAGTTCGGAGAGCATACCATCGCTCTGCTCAACCGAAACAATTTCTACATTAAAGGAGGAGGTTCCCGTTCTTGCCGTAAAATTTTCACCGGGAATAATGGGCGCGCTGCGCAGGCGGAAAATCCTGGTTTTTAAAATATGCGAAAGGGCGGGCGCGTCATCCGCATGACTGGCGAGAGCGCCACGCTCTGCAAAAATCTGTTGATCCAGAGTTATACCGACTGCTTCGCCTGCGCGCGCTTCGGTTTTTGCGGGATCATCCGGCCAGACCGCGATGGATTTCACCTTCGCCACCTGGGCATAAGGCGCGAACAGCAATTCATCGCCGCGCTTCAACACGCCGCTTTCCACCCGGCCGGTAAAAATGCGGCGGCCACTATCATGATAAATATCCTGCACGGAAAAACGCAGCGGCTTATCGTCAAGCGCCCTCGGCACGGCCAGCGCATCAAATGCTTCTGTAATCGTCAGGCCTTCATACCACTTCATATTTTCGCTGCGGCCTGCGATCATCTCTCCGTTCCGGGCCGAGATCGGGATAACGGCGAATGGCGTCAGGATTTTTGAAATCTCTCCAGTGATTTTTTTGAAAACCGTGCGGTCGTAACCTACCGCATCCATTTTATTGACGGCGACAATCACCTGCGCGATACCAACCAGCGAGAGAACCTGTGCATGGCGCATCGTCTGTTCCTGCAGGCCGCGCGAGGCATCAACCACCAGCACCGCTGCATCGGCCCCGGACGCGCCGGAAAACATGTTGCGCAGGAATTCCAGGTGTCCCGGCGCGTCGATCAGAACATAGCCGCGTTTTGAAGTCTTAAACCGCGCCTGCGCGGTATCGATGGTGATGGACTGGTTGCGTTCATCCTGGAATGCGTCCAGCAGGAACGACCATTCCTGTCCGCCGCCGCGCCGCTCGCATATTTTCTTTAATTCCTCGATACGCCCGTCGGTAAGCGAGCCCGTATCATGCAGCAGACGCCCGGCAATGGTGGATTTTCCGTGATCCACCTCGCCAGCCATAACAACGCGCAAAGCACCGCTCACATATACCCCCGCGTACGGAGAAGTTCGAAACTGTCCTCGGTTTCGCGATCCATGGCGCGACCGGCGCGTTCGGAAATTTTCGTGGTTTCAAGCTCGGCGATGATCTCATCCAGCGTCGCGGCATTGCTTGCCACGGGGAACGTAATGTTACTTTCACCAAGCGAGCGGTAACGCATGCCACCCTTCGCAAAATAAAGCGGCACGCATGGAATATCCTCGCGCTTCAGGTAGCGCCAGATATCGATCTCGGCCCAGTGCAGAATGGGATGGATGCGCATATGCGCATCGGGCGGCAGGGCGGTATTATATTGGTCCCACAATTCGGCGGGCTGATTTTTGAAATCCCACGAGCCGTCGGCGCGGCGCGGGGAGAACACCCGCTCCTTGGCGCGCAGTCCCTGCTCGTCGCGCCGTATGCCGGCGATGATGCCTTTGAATTTCTGCTCGCGCAGCAGGTTTTTAAGACCTTCCGTTTTCCGCGCTGCCGCGCGCGTCGCCGGCTTGAGACTTTGATCCATCTCGCTTTCGGGCGGACATTCGTAACTAATGCAATCGAGTTTCCAGTCTTTGATCAAACGGTCGCGAAATTCGTAGACCTCGGGCAACTCCATACCGGTGTCGAGCAGGATGACCGGGAAGGGTACGCGGCCGAAGAAACTTTTGCGCACCATCCAGAGCAGCGCCGTGGAATCCTTGCCCATGGACCAGAGCATGCCGAGGGGCTGCATAGTCCTGTATGCTTCACGAAGGATATAAATCGTCCGCGCTTCCAGCCCGTCCAAAAAATCATTCACTAAGGGAAAATCCTGATCCTGCAAGGAAACGCAGCAGGATCAGACTAGCCTATTTTTTTCGCTGCAACAACCGGGGGTGGCAGGACTTCGGGCCGTCCAACCGAGACATAATGGAAGCCCGCTTCCTTCATGTCCCGGACCTTGTAGATGTTACGAAGATCGATAATACGTCTGGTCTTCATAATACCCGCTATGCGATCCAGATCCAGCGCCCGGAACTCGTTCCATTCGGTCAGGATCACCAGCGCGTCGGCCTCGTCTACCGCGTTATAAGCGTCCTTGCACCATTCGACATTCTCAAGATGCTCGCCGGCATGTTCCATAGCGGCGGGGTCATAAGCCGATATTTTTGCGCCCTCTTCCTGCAGCAGCGGGATAATGACGAGGCTCGGCGCTTCGCGCACGTCATCGGTATTCGGTTTGAACGCAACTCCAAGAACGGCGATTTTCAGGCCTTCGAGGTTCCCGCCACAGGCTTCAATAACACGGTGCGCCATGCTACGTTGGCGTTCGGCATTCACCCAAACAACCGTCTCGACGATGTTCTGCGGCGCGCCGTATTTCTGGCCGATCTGCGTCAACGCCAGCGTATCCTTAGGGAAACACGAGCCGCCGTAACCGGGGCCCGCATGCAGAAATTTTTTGCCGATGCGTCCGTCGAGGCCAATGCCTTTCGCGACTTCCTGCACGTTCGCGCCAGTCTGCTCGCATAAATTCGCGATCTCGTTGATGAATGTGATCTTGGTGGCGAGGAATGCGTTCGCTGCGTATTTGATGATCTCGGCGGTTTCAGGCGTCGTTACCACCATCGGCGTTTCATTGATGTAAAGCGGGCGATACAGCTCGCGCATCATTTCAGCCGCACGCGGCGAATTAGTGCCGATAACGACGCGGTCGGGGCGCATGAAGTCGTTGATCGCGGCGCCTTCGCGCAGGAATTCCGGGTTCGAGCAAACGTCGAAATCTGCTTTCAGATTTGTTGAGCGGATGATTTTTTCCACCTCACGCGCGGTGCCGACGGGCACCGTGGATTTGGTGACGATCAATGTATAGCCCTCAAGCGCGGCGGCGATTTCTGCTGCGGCCTCGTAAACATACGACATGTCGGCATGGCCGTCGTCGCGGCGGGCGGGCGTGCCCACGGCGATGAATACCGCGTCGGCGTCCTTGACTGCTTCGGGAAGGTTCGTGGTGAAGGCCAGTCGGCCAGCCTTGACCTGCTTGGCGACGAGATCCTCCAGGCCGGGTTCGTAAATCGGGATTTCGCCTTTTTTCAGGCGGGCGATCTTGCCCTTGTCGCGGTCGACGCATGTGACATCGATGCCGAATTCGGCGAAACACGTACCCGAAACCAGCCCGACATATCCTGTTCCGACAATCGCTATGCGCATTTTGGAGCCTCGTTTCCCAAGAACCGGCCCGAAACTAGACGATTTTCAGACCGGGCGGAAGGATTTTCTGGTCTTTTTTGCGCTAAAGGCTCCGAAAAAGGCGGTTTTTGGGGTGTTTTTGAGGGTCTTTAGACGCCCAAAACCCGTTGCGCTGGGGGTAATCTTTGGCCTAATATCCCCCATCGTAAACGAACACAACCAAGGATTTCCCGATGGCAAAGAAAGACAAGCCGGACAATAATAAAAAAGCCAAAGAAAACGGCGCAAAAGGCGAACAGCCCCGTACCGGTAACGTGCTGCCTCTTTTTTACAAAAAGCCGACGCCGCTTGATGCCAAGGCGCATGCCAATCTTTCCCTGCGTAAAAACTTCGGCTTCAACTTCGCCGAGGATGTTAACGCCGTGCCAGTTAACCTGATCGAGATGCCGCAGATCTGCCATTTCTACCCGATCGCTTTCGGACCCGATGAAAACGCGACGCCTGTCGCGATCCTGGGCCTGCGCGACAACGAAAACCTGTTTTTCGACAAGAAAACCGGTCGCTGGGAAGATGCCACCTATATCCCGGCTTATATCCGCCGCTATCCTTTCATCTTCTCGGAACTGCCGGGCAAGGACCAGCTTTCACTGTGCGTGGACATGAGCGATGACATCGTCGAAAAAAGCGACACACAGCCGTTTTTTACCGCCGACGGCAAGCCGAGCCAGCTTGCGCAGAACGCGCTGGAATTCTGCAAGTCCTACCATGCCGCCGCGCAGCAGACGCAGGAATTCAGCAAGGCTCTGGCCAAAAGCGGCCTGCTGGTCCAGCGCGAGGCGCAAATCAATGTCGCGGGCAATCGCCGCATTAATTTCTCTGGCTTCCGTATTGTCGACGAGCAGAAACTCGCCGATATGGACGACAAGACGTTCCTCGAATGGCGTACAAAAGGCTGGCTGCCCTTTGTGTATGCGCACCTGTTTTCGGGCGCACAATGGCAGCGCCTTACGTACCTGCTGAATCAGCGTCTTTCGAAAGAAGCCGCTTAAGGCCGGGCCACGGCCCGGAGCGAAAGGCCCGGTTTCAAAAGGGTTTTTCGTCTTATGTAATAGATTCTTGATTCAGGATGCTTACTCGTGGTAACGCTAACGCTTCACACTGAAAGGGATTCGAACAATGGCTAAAGTAGGCGCACAAAGAGCGGCCGAGCTCACCGGCAGATCAAAATCCACCATCCAGCGGGCCATGAATAACGGCAAGCTTTCTTACGAGGTCGATCCTAACGGACGCCGGGTCATTGATGTCTCGGAACTGGACCGGGCCCTTGGCCTTCGCGCCAGCGGCAACGGTGCCGCACCCTCGTCGATGGGGGTGGAGCAGGAGCTGGAAAAAGCATCCTCGATGCTTGAAACCGAACGCCTCAAAATGCGCATCAAGATGCTGGAAGACCAGCTTGAGATGGCGCATAGCCAGATCGCCGACCTGAAAGACCAGCGCGACCTGTGGCAGAAACAGGCTTCGCAGGTTCTGATCACCAGCCAGTTCAGCCAGAAGCAGGCTGAAGAGCTGCGCGCCGAACTTAAGGAGCGCGAAGCCCGCGCCCGCCAGCGCCGCGAGCAGATGGAAAAACAGTCCGATAAAACTGTCCAGAAGCTGAAGCCAGGCAACCAGAATGCGCAGGACGAGAAAGCCGAAGAAGAGAATTTCAACTTCAAGGGCCTCTGGAAGCGCGTCAAGGGCGCCGGCTCATAAAATTCCCACTATCCGTACTAAAATGTTATGATGAAGGCATGAAGTTCAGTGCCTTCATCCACCTGTTTTTTGCCTTTTTCCTGGGGCTTGCCATTTTAGCGTCGGCTTGTGCGGGCGCGCAGGAACCCGGCCCGGCCGACAGGAAGACGCTGGAGGAAACGCTCAAAAACGCGCCAACCCAGACGCCCTCAGACCCCAATCTTTATATGGACCTGCCGGAAGAATATATCCAGGAAGCACAGAAATATTTCAGCCTGTGTGAAAGAACCGGCAGCATGTCGCTATATTACAACTGCAAATGCCTGGCTTCGAAATTTCTTGATAGAAGAATCCAGGTCGGGCCCAAGGCTTCGATGACTTCCATTGCTCTTTCAATCACGGGAGAATGCGCAGACGCAACAAAAGCGGCGGGCTATGAATATCAGGAGTGCGTCAAGAATGCCACGCTGATGCCGCTTGATATCCCGGTCGAGGAATATTGCGCGTGCTACGCTAACACTTTCGCCAAGCTATATGAGCGTGACAATCGCAGCGGGCCCAGTTCGAAAGCCTTCGTTCATTTTCAGACGCAGGCCTATATCTCCTGTAATGATCCGGAAACAGCGAAGAAACTTTTCCCTGAACGGCAAGCGCAATAGCGGCTATAACTGCGCCATCGCCGCGCGCAGATATCCATGCGCCAGCGGCAAAATATCCGATGCGTAAAACGCCGCCGTTTTCGACTTTTCTGCCGCGAAATTTTTGTCAGTCTGCGCGCCCGCCTGCGCCGCCGAGCGTGAAAGAAGGGCCCCGCCCGCGATAATTCCAAAAGCCTTCAGATAAGACGCCGAAGCTGCGGCCACGGCATCCATTTCCTTGCGTCCACCTGCTGCGACGATTGCGTCCGTTGCCTCCAATAGCCCTTTCGCCGCTGGCGCATAAAGTTTTTCGTCTCCGGGAACGATACCCTTCAGCATACCGCCGATATATTTCTTCGCTGTCGCGCCACCGTCACGCAAAATCTTGCGGAAGACAAGGTCGGCGGCCTGGATGCCGTTCGTTCCCTCATAGATCGGCAGAATGCGCGCATCACGGAAATATTGCGCCGCACCGGTTTCCTCTATGAAGCCCATGCCGCCATGCACCTGCACGCCCAGCGACGTAACATCACACGCCATATCGGTGCACCAGGATTTAACGATGGGCGTTAAAACCTCGACCTTTGCCTGGTCTTTATTATCGAGCGCGACAGCGGCTTCGTAAACAAGCGCCCTGCCCGCCTCGATCTGTGATTTCATGGAGAGCAGCATGCGCTTTACATCGGCATGCCCTGAAATCGTTACGCGTTGATTGGTGGCGAATGATTTTCCCTGCACGCGGTCGTTCGCGTAAGCCAGCGCGCGCTGATAGCTGCGCTCGGCGATGGCCACGCCCTGCAGCCCGACCGAAAGCCGCGCATTGTTCATCATCGTGAACATGTATTTCAGGCCTTCATTTTCCTTGCCGACGAGATAGCCGGTCGCGCCCGCGAAATCCATAGTACAGGTCGGCGAGGCATGGATACCAAGCTTATGCTCGATCCCTATGCATTCAACCTTGTTGCGGCTTCCATCCTCCAGGAATTTCGGAACGATAAATAATGAAATCCCCTTAACGTCTTCCGGCGCATCCGGCAACCGCGCCAGCACGAGATGGATGATGTTGTCGGTATAATCATGCTCACCGTATGTGATGAATATTTTCTGGCCGGAGATTTTATAGGCGTTGCCCGCGCGCTCGGCTTTCGTACGGATTAAACCGAGATCAGATCCTGCCTGCGGCTCGGTCAGGTTCATCGTGCCCGTCCATTCGCCGGAGATCATTTTCGGCAGGTAGAATTTTTTCTGGTCTTCCGAGCCATGATGATTAATCGCCTCGACCGCGCCCTGGTTCAAAAGCGGGCACAGGCCGAAGGCCATATTGGCGCCCTGCCACATTTCCTGAATGGGAAAAGCCGCAGCGTAGGGCAGGCCCTGCCCGCCGAATTCGGGACCGAACGGGACAGCGTTCCAGCCGCCCTCGCAGTATTGTTTATAGGCCTCTTTAAATCCGGGCGCGGTGGTGACGTTGCCGTCTTTCAGTTTCGCGCCATGTCTGTCACCCGGCTGGTTGAGGGGCGCGAGCACCTCTGACGCCAGCTTGGCCGCTTCGCCCAACACGGCCTCCATGGTGGCCTCATCCACGCTCTCGCTTTTGAAGCCCAGCACATGGGTCAGGAGGAAATTCATGTCCTGGAGGGGGGGCTGGTAATCGCTCATAACGGGGCCTTTCGGAGGTGGCACAGAGGTTGCAATTCCCTATGCAGGCGTTTCTCGAACACAAAGTCATTATTCATGGTAAACGGCACAAATACAATACAAAACAACGCTTTAGCTTCAATGCTGGCCCCGGTGCCCGGCAAGGTGGTCAATGCCATCAAAAACGCCAGCGCCCGGACGGGGGTTGATTTTGCCTACCTTGTGCAGCAGGCAGGCGCTGAAAGCAGCTTCAACCCGAAAATCAAAGCCAAGACCAGCTCGGCCTCCGGCCTTTACCAGTTCATCGAGAGCACATGGCTCAACATGGTGAAAAAGCACGGCGATAAATATGGCATGGGGGCGCTGGCGGATAAAATCGGCAACAACGGCAAGGTTGCGAGCCGCGCCGACAGGAAAGAAATCCTGGCGCTGCGCAACGATCCCGAGAAAGCCTCCGCCATGGCGGCAGAATTTGCCCGCGAGAACGAACAATTCCTGGATGCGCGATGGGGCGGAAAGGTCGGCGCGACGGAACTGTATTTCGCCCACTTCCTCGGTGCAGGACAGGCTTCGGCTTTCCTGAAGGCGCGCGACGCCAACCCGATGCAGCAGGCGGCCCTGCTTTTCCCCGCCGCCGCGAAAGCGAACCGCAATGTCTTTTTCGACACGCGCACAGGCCGCCCGAAAACAATGGACGAGGTCTATGCATTCTTCGACAGGAAATTCGACCTCAAGGAAACCGGCATTCCCGGTTACGAGCCCGCACCGGTACCAACACAGAAACCCATGAACCCGAGCGAGACAACCGGGCTGATCGCCAGCAGCGTTTTCAACGGCGGCCACAATAATAACGGCAGCCTCTACCGCGATGAATTCTACGCCAACGTCCCTGTCCCGGCGGATTCGGGCTATGTGTCGCTGGCGGCACAGCAACTCGCGGCAAACCCGGTTGAAATCATGCTGCTGAGCCAGATGGACTCGCCCTTTGCCACCAGGCCCAATTCCTTCCGCCTGAACGACTGATTTAAAAAGACTGGCTTGACCCCGCGCTATTTATGGCTTTTCTAAAGGGGATGGACCCTGAGGAAATTCACGTTTTAGACCACCGGGTGCGGCTTTTGCAGCCGCCCGCAGGTTTTCGCACATCACTCGATTCCGTGATGCTGGCCGCTGCCTGCCGGGCGCAGGAGGGCGAGACGCTGCTTGATCTTGGCTGCGGTGTGGGCGGCGCGGGGTTTTGCGTACTGGCGCGCGTACCGGGGGTTCACCTCACCGGCGTGGACATCCAGGCGGATCATATTGATCTTGCCGTTCAGAACATTGCCCTCAACAATATGGAAGGACGTGCTGCGTTCATCACCGGCGACATCCGCTCGCTCCATGTAAAAGAATTTAACCATGTAATCTGCAATCCTCCTTATCTCGACGCCGGGACACACACGCCCTCGCCTTCCATGCCGAAGGCGACCGCGCTTTACCATGCAGATGAAGATAGATCGGTGAAAGACTGGGTCGAGGCCGGATTCAGGAATCTGAAAAACGGCGGCAGCTTCACCATCATTCACCGCGCAGATCATACGGATAAAATCATTCAATCCTTCGGAAAAAAATTCGGTGCGGTGGAGATCATCCCGCTGCACCCGCGCACGGGCGAGCCGTCCAAGCGCGTCATTATCCGTGCGCTGAAAAATCGCAAGACGCCAGCGAAAATCCATGCGGGGCTGACATTGCACCGCGGCGATGGATCCTATACGGAAGAAGCCGACAGGATCCTGCGCGGTGCGAAAGGTCTAGCCCTTTAGGCGCTTTTTGCCGATGCGTACCAGTTTAGTGGTGACCGGGAAGATCATGGGTTCAAAATCATTGGCGAGACAGCGCTCACGCTCAACGCGCGCGGCGATATTCTCAACGACATTTGAAAGATCAGCGCTGTAAGGTAGCCGACCTTTTCCGAAGTTAAAACGTCTGCTCAACTTGGCTAAGGGACTTTCAGAAGTGCTCATAGTCATGGTCAAACCTCCTTCGTTGCTACTGCATGAAATCTAGCAAGGTGCGCGGTTATGTCGACTGATATTTCTGCATAGCCGGATGCAGGTTTTTGCAGATTTTTTTTATAGCCGATGATGCATGAAAAATTTCACAGCGGAAAATTTGCGGCACCAAAATGATGATTTTATTCCAAACAATCAGGGGGGGAATTTTTACGGCGTTTTCCAGATGAAATGCCGCCCTCTCTCGCGGGCAGAATGATCAGGGCTGATTCGGACCGGCATTCTTCTCGGCGCAGAGAAAACTGCGCATGATAATCAGGTCACCGATGCTTCCCGGCTGGTCATCCAGCCCTTTGAATTCGGGATATTTCTTCAGGAAAATCTCGGCGACCCAGAGCGGGTTGGTGTCGTAACTCACGCACATGCTTTGTTTAACATCGAGATTTTTATAGAGGCGGTCGATAGGCTTGCGGCATTCGTCGGGCAGTTCCGCCCTGTTCTTCTGAAGATATTGGGTGGAATACACGCCTGATATATAACCCGAAATTTCTGCGCCGCACTTGGTCGAGAGGAATTTTTCCGGGTCCCCGGCCGCATAATCCACGTCCCCCCGGCAGCGCTCATATTTCGCCTTCATCGTCATGTTCGACTTCGCCTTCATAAAATCGCGCAGGTTTATTTTCATGAGCGCCGGGTTAATCGCGAAGGGAGATTCCTGGACGACGTAAGTTTTTGAAAGGGAGTCGCAGAACGACCCCGGCTGCACTAGGCCATTCACCTCACGCAATGTGCCGCGTTTCAGAGGGTCGTTCTCGCTATGCTGCTTTTCAAATGCGATCCAGCGCGTGACGATATCCGTCGCGCTTTTCAGGGCATCGCCCGTCGTCGCGTTGTTCTCATCCATCTTCGGGAAATTGCCGCAGAAACGGTTATTGATGCGCTCCCATTCGCGCTTTTTTTCTTCTGCACAGGGGCCCTCTTCCGCCGTCATCGGCAATACCCAGTTCGACGCCGACGCGCCCCAGAAATAACCCTCGCTGAACGCGCCGCAATAAGTCTCCTGCAGTTCAGTGTATTTGGTGGCGGATTCCAGCGCGAGGCGGCAGTTCTCGTATAAATGCCCGACTGTGCCGGGCTTATATTCCTCGGCCTGCGCTTGCGCGGCGAGCGCAGTCAGAAACACAACAAAAAGAAGAATTCTAGCCAACGGCTTTGAGTTTCTTTTTTTGCGCGGACGGTTTCATTTTTTCGCGCAGGTATTCGGCGACCTTGTCGATATGGATGCGCTCCTGCGCCATGGTGTTACGGTCGCGTACGGTCACGGTGTGATCGGTGATCGTGTCGTTGTCGATGGTGAAGCAGTACGGCGTGCCGATTTCGTCCTGGCGCGCATAACGCTTGCCGATATTCTGTTTGATATCGAGCTCGACCGCGAATTCCTCGCGCAGTTCCAGGTAAAGTTTCTGCGCGATGGGAACATGATCCTCTTTCGCCGTGAGCGGCAGGATCGCGGCCTTCATCGGCGCTACGGATGGATGGAAATTCAGGTAAACGCCCGAGGGGCGCGAGGCATCGATGGTGTAGGCCTCGCAGATCAGCGCAAGAACGCCGCGAGAAAGGCCCGCCGCCGGCTCGATCACATGCGGCATGAATTTCTCGTTCGTTACCGGGTCCATATATTCGAGCTTGGTGCCCGAGAATTTCTGGTGCTGCGTCAGGTCGAAATCACAGCGGTGGGCAATGCCTTCCAGCTCCCCATAGCCCGGCGCGGTGAAGGGGAAGCGGTATTCGATATCCGCCGTGCCGTAGCCCTCTTTCGCGTAATGCGAGAGCTCGTCCTTGTCATGATCGCGCATCTGGATGTTGTCGCTCGACAAACCAATGCTGCGCCAGAATTTCTGACGTTCGGTGAACCAGAAATCGCGCCACATCTTGGCTTCTTTCGGGTGACAGAACCACTCCATTTCCATCTGTTCGAATTCGCGGGAGCGGAAAATAAAATTGCGCGGCGTGACTTCGTTCCTGAATGCTTTGCCGATCTGGGCAATGCCGAACGGCACGCGAACGCGCGAAGAATCCAGAACGTTTTTGAAATTGAGAAAAATGCCCTGCGCAGTTTCGGGGCGTAAGTAAGCCTTGTTTTCATCGCCCGCTGTCGCACCGACGAATGTATGGAACATGAGGTTGAATTGCTTGGGCTCGGTCAGTGTGCCGGGTGTTTTCGCATCAGGCCCGAGAATATTCACGTAATCGTTTTTATCGATAGAGGTGAATTGTTTTTTCTCGTACTGGTCGCTTGACGATTTCCCGCCGCCTTCTTTCTTGATGCGCCTTGCTACGTCTTCCACTTCGGCGTCCTGGTGCAGCGCCAGCCATTTGCCCTTGCCGTCTTTCGGCACCAGTACATACAAATGATCCGCGCGGTAACGGAGTTTGGTTTCCTTATCGTCGACCATCGGGTCGGAGAAGCCGCCGACATGGCCGGATGCCTCCCACGCTTTCGGGTTCTGGATGATGGATGAATCAAGACCGACGATTTCGACGGGCGTGCCGTCCGGACCGATGGGCGGGCAGGTGACCATCGCTTTCCACCACAGATCGCGCAGATTGTTCTTGAGCTCGACGCCGAGCGGGCCGTAATCCCAGAAGCCGTTGATGCCGCCGTAAATGTCGGACGCCGCGAAAATGAAGCCGCGGCGCTTGCAGAGGGCAACAATGTCCTTCATGGCAGGAACGGTGGCGGCGGCTTGGGTCATGACGTCTTTTCCTTATTTCAGGCGGTTATAATGGCGAGACGTTCCGCCGAAAACAAGAGCGGCGCCCGCATTAAATTTTTGGCTCCCTGCTCACCCTTTCGACTTAAAACAGCAAAAACTTTAAAGTAAAAAAAATATTTATGAGTTTATTTAAAAATAAATGATTAATTATTTTCTATATTAATCTCATTTATTTTCGCTTTTATTTCGTATTTACTTAAATATTAGACAAATATAATGTCTGAATTATTTCCTATATTTGACATTTTTTGACTCTTTTTCTATTCTTTACTTCAGAAACACCAGCAAAGGAGATTGAAATGTCCAAAGTTGGAATGTGGAATGGCGTCGATTCGGGCGCAGCTAATGCCGAAGCTATAGAGCGGGCCGCTCAACGGAGTAACTATACGAGAGAGGCCCAGCGTTATAACCTGCTGGCATCTTTTAACGGTCCTTCACAAAGTATGTAAGGCCGTGAATATAAAGAAAATACCGGTATTTTACATGTCGGCGGAAGGCGCGAATTTTGCGGTTTTCCGCCGTTTTTGTTAGGATGGGGCGAAAGGATCGGATATGAGCGACCACCTAGATTATATCGATGATATTAATGATACCAGCGGCCTTGGCAAAAGCGAGGCCACGATGAGGAACAATATCACCGCATGGTTTCAGAGACGGCTCAATATCGTCGAGTCGAAATACAAGGAACGGGAAGAGCAGTTCTGGGACTGGATGCTGAAAAACAGCATAGAACGTTATAAATTTACATTTCCCGAGGCTGAACCCGTTCCAGCTTAAAATCGTCAGTTCTGAAATCTGAAAAAGGCGCTGAAAATGTCAGCGCCTTTCTATTTTATTGTGGTGCATAATCATTTCGCGTGTGCGGCCATCATTTCTGATTTTCAACTTTGTGGCAGTATCGATTTTGGATAAAGCCTTTTCGACATCGGACACGTTTTTTATAAGCACATCATTAATGGCAACGAGCATATCGCCCGGCGCGACAAGGCGCGAAGCCGTTGCGCCCTCGCTCACTTTCAGAACCACCACGCCCTCCTCTTCCTTGCCGAACAGGCCAAGCTCGACCGCCACGGCGGGGTTCATGTTGGCCACAGTCGCGCCGTTCAGGAGGTGCGCGCCTTCCAGCTTCGTTTCGTCGCGCGGCGGGCTGTCGGGCGCGGCCATGGCCTCGACCTCATAGGTTTTTTTGGCGCCGCCGCTTATAGCCTCCATCGTCGCCTTACCGCCCAGCGGCACCGTCGCCATGCGGAATTTCATTTCCGACGGGTCATGGATTTCCTTGCCGTTCACCGAGGTCACCACATCGCCGACTTTCAATCCGGCTTTCGCCAGCGGACTGGATTCGTGCAGGACGGTAATCAGCGCGCCCACAGGGCGCGGCAGATTCAGCGACTGCGCAATGTCATTCGTCACGGCCTGCGCCGTTACGCCAAGCCAGGGCCGCACGACGCTCTTGCTGCCCCCGGATTTTTCAGCAGCGATGACGCTCGCGACCATCTCCGAGGGAATTGCAAAACCGATGCCGAGCGAGCCGCCGTCGCGCGAATAAATCGCCGAGTTGATGCCGATGACGCCACCGTCCATCGCCACCAGCGGGCCGCCGGAATTGCCCGGGTTGATCGCGGCGTCGGTCTGGATAAAGAAATTGAAGTCGCTGATATTCAGGCTCGATCGCGCCAGCGCGGAGACGATGCCGCTCGTTACCGTCTGGCCAACACCGAACGGATTGCCGATCGCGAGCACCATGTCGCCGACCTCTAAAGATTCACTGGGCTTGAGCGCGGCAGCAGGAAGCGCTTCGCCCTTCGTGTCCACGCGCAGGATAGCAAGGTCGGATGGCTCATCAAGCAGCGCCAGCGTCGCGTCGAATTCACGGCCGTCGTTGAGTACGACCGTAATCTCCTGGGCCTCGCGGATGACGTGCGAGTTGGTGACGATCAGCCCAGCGCCATCAACAATAACGCCGGAGCCGAGCGCGCCTTCGACCTGTTTTTTCATGCGGCGGCCGAATGTCTGGTCCTTGAAGAATGGCGCGAACATCGGGTCGTTCATGAAAGGATGGTACGAGCGCGTCACGACGCGCTTGGTATATATATTGACTACGGCAGGCGCGATCTTTTTAACCAGCGGCGAAAAAGAGAGTTGTACCTCGGCGCGGCTTTCAGGCAGGGCCCGTTCAGCGTCACCTGACGTATCCTGGGCGAGGGCCGGAAACGCCATGGTTATCGCTAGCAAGGTTGTGATAATTCTGGTAAACATGGAACGAAAATTTAGGCCCACCATTGGCAAATATCAAGGGCCGTTCAACGGTATCTTGCGGGGATTTACATTATGAATAAGCCGTCCGGACGTAAGACCATACCGGAGATACGCGCTGCCAAGGGCGCGGCGCAGCCGCTGGTTTGCCTGACCGCCTACACCGCCCCCATTGCCCGCCTTCTTGACCGCTATGTCGATATTTTGCTGGTCGGCGATTCCCTCGGCAATGTTTTGTACGGGCTTGAAAATACCCTCGCTGTCGATCTCGAGATGATGATCCGTCACGGGCAGGCGGTGGTCCGCGCTTCGCAGAATGCGCTCGTGGTTATCGATATGCCATTTGGCACCTATGAGGAAAGCCCGGAGCTAGCCCTGCGCAACGCGACCCGGGTGATGAAAGAAACAGGCTGCGACGCCGTCAAGATAGAAGGCGGGCAGGACATGGAAAAAACGATTCAATATCTCACCGCACGCAACATTCCCGTCATGGCCCATATCGGGCTGCAGCCGCAATCGGTGCTGAAAGACGGCGGCTATAAAATCAAGGGCCGCACCGGCGAAGATGAAGTGCGCTTGCTGGCCGATATCCGCGCCGTCGAGCGCGCAGGCGCTTTCGCCGTCGTGATCGAGGGAACAATCGAGGACGTCGCCGCGAAAATGACAAAAGCAGTTTCAATTTCCACCATCGGCATCGGCGCGTCGGTCGCCTGCGACGGGCAGGTTCTGGTGATCGACGATTTGCTCGGCCTGACCTCGCACGCACCTAAATTCGTGAAACAATATGCCGATATCTCCGGCGAGGTTGAAAAAGCTGTCAGTGCCTTCGCCGCCGATGTTCGCGCGCGAAAATTTCCGGATGCCGAGCACGTCTATACGCGGCCTAAAATCGTTGAAACCAAAAAAGGCGAGGCTTCGTAATGCAGGTCGCACGCTCCTATGCCGAATTTGAAAAAGCTATTGGCGAATGGAAAAAAGAAAAGCGCCGCATCGCGTTCGTGCCGACGATGGGCGCGTTGCATGAGGGCCACATGTCGCTGATGAAGATCGGCCTCGACAATGCCAACAAGTGCGTTGCCAGCATTTTTGTAAATCCGGCGCAGTTTGCGCCGAACGAGGATTTCACGACCTACCCGCGAGAGGAAGAATCCGACCTCGCGAAACTGGAGGCGGCGGGCGTTCATCTTGTTTATATCCCGCAGGAAAAAGAGATTTACCCCACCGGCCCGATGTCCGATATCGGCGCAGGGCCAACTTCCATAGGTCTCGAGAGCGCGTTCCGCCCGCAATTTTTCAACGGCGTACTCAGCGTGGTGGCACGGCTGTTCGACCAGGTGATGCCCGACGTCGCCGTGTTCGGCGAGAAAGATTACCAGCAACTCTGCGTCATCCGCGAATTCGTGCGCGAAACCAACAGCGCCATCGAGGTCATGTCCGGCCCCATTATCCGCGACGCTGAAGGACTCGCTCTGTCCTCGCGCAATGCCTATCTCTCGGAGACTGAATTAAAAATCGCGCGGCGGCTGAACAAGACATTACTGGCATTGGTAGCGAAACTCCGGGAATTTCCGACAGAGGCCTATGACCTCGTTTCCTCGGGCGATCAGCGCCTGCGCGAAGCCGGTTTCGACGAGGTCGATTATGTCGAACTGCGCGAAGCGGACACATTAAAGCCCATCACGAAGCTTTCCGGCGAAGGCAATGCCCGCCTCCTCGCCGCCGCGCATATCGGCAAGACAAGGCTGATTGATAACGTGGCTGTATAAAAAAGGCGGCCCATAAGCCGCCTCTTTAAATCTCTTATTCGAAAAACCTTAGCCGCCCACTTTACGGACTTTGGATTTTTTCTTCTCGGCGGATTTGCTTGAGCCCTGGACGTCGGCTTTCGGCTTTTTCTCGGCCTTGGCTTTCGGGGGTTTCGCGGCTTTTTCCTTTGATTTAGCGTCGTGCTCGGATGCCACGATCTCGATCGTGCCGCTGTCCTTGCCCTTGGCTTCGACGTCGCGGTCAACGAATTCGATCACGGCCATCGGGGCGGCGTCGCCATAGCGGAAACCGGCCTTCATGATGCGGATATAGCCGCCGTTCCGGTCGGCATAACGCTCGGCCAGGACGTCGAACAGTTTACGCACCTGCGTCTGGTCGCGCAGGATCGCAATCGCCTCGCGGCGTTTCGCCAGCGCGGTCTGCGGGTTTGCAATGGCCTTCTTGCCCAGCGTAACGAGCTTTTCCGTGTAGGGGCGAAGCTCTTTCGCTTTTGGCAGAGTGGTCACGATCTGCTCGTGCTTGATCAGCGCGGCAGCCATGTTCGCCAGCATCGCCTTGCGGTGGCTGGAGACGCGACCGAGTTTACGGTGCTTGATACGGTGTTTCATAGTTTACTTCTCTTTCTTGCCCTTGCGGGGCTTTCTGCCAGCCTGCTGGCGATGCGGCCTCACGCGTGAGGACCATGGAACAACCGCCTGCCACGATAGTCTGTCAGCAGGCGGGCGGGCACATTGCCCAAAGTTTTTGACTAGAAGGGCTCGTCGACCTTCTTCATCAGTTCGTCGATATTCTCAGGCGGCCATCCCTCGACCTGCATGCCAAGATGCAGACCCATGGTAGAGAGCACTTCCTTGATCTCGTTGAGCGATTTCCGGCCGAAGTTCGGCGTACGGAGCATATCGCCTTCCGATTTCTGGACGAGGTCGCCAATGTAAACGATGTTGTCGTTCTTGAGGCAGTTCGCCGAGCGGACGGACAGTTCAAGTTCGTCCACCTTGCGGAGGAGATTGCGGTTGAAGGGAAGCTCTTCGCCCTCTTCCTTGCCGCGCGCCTCTTCGGGCTCTTCGAAGTTCACGAAGACCTGCAGCTGGTCCTGGAGGATGCGGGCCGCATAGGCAACCGAATCTTCCGGGGTGATGACGCCGTTGGTTTCAACGAACAGTGTCAGCTTGTCGTAGTCGGTGATCTGGCCAACGCGGGTGTCTTCGACTTCGTAGGTCACTTTACGGACCGGCGAAAACACGCTGTCCACCGGGATGAGGCCGACAGGGGCTTCTTCCGGGCGGTTCTGCGCGGCGGGGCGGTAACCCTTACCGTTGTTAACCGTCATTTCCATGTTCAGCTTTGCGCCCTTGTCGAGCGTGCAGATGACGAGGTCAGGGTTCATGATCTCGATGTCCGCGCCGGCTTCGATCTGCGCGGCGGTAACTTCGCACGGGCCGACAGCCTGGAGGCGCATTTTCTTCGGGCCTTCGGCGTGCATACGCACGGCCAGGGCCTTGACGTTCAGGATGATGTCGGTGACATCTTCGCGCACGCCCTCAATGGACGAGAATTCATGCAGAACGCCATCGATCTGGACGGCCGTTACGGCTGCGCCCTGGAGCGAGGAGAGCAGAATGCGGCGCAACGCGTTGCCGAGTGTCAGACCAAAGCCGCGCTCGAGCGGTTCAGCGATCACCTTACCGGTGTTTGGCGCATCGGATTTGTTGATATCAAGCTTTGTCGGCTTGATCAGTTCCTGCCAGTTTTTCTGTATCATGTGTCGTTCCTTTTCTTCACTTCATCCGGTTCTTAGCCGGCCTCTGGTTACTAAAATCCGCGCGGGAAACACCATGCCCCCGTGCGGTAAATTCGGTTAAACGCGGCGGCGCTTCGGCGGACGGCAACCGTTATGCGGAACGGGCGTGATGTCCTTGATCGAACGGATGTTGAAACCGGCCGACTGCAAACCGCGCAACGCGGATTCGCGACCCGATCCCGGACCCTTGACCCAGACTTCCAGGTCTTTCATGCCGTGTTCCTGCGCCTTGCGGCCGGCGTCCTCGGCGGCCATCTGCGCGGCGTACGGGGTCGATTTGCGCGAACCCTTGAAGCCCATGAGGCCGGCGGATGACCACGCGACAACGTTGCCTTGTGCATCGCTGATGGTGATCATCGTGTTGTTGAAGGTCGAATTCACGTGCGCAACGCCAGAGACGATATTTTTCTTCTCCTTGCGTTTGACGCGAGCGACTGTTGTTTTTTCTGTAGACATGACTCGCTATCTCCTTATTTCGCAGGCGTGGGTTTTTTGCCAGCAACGGTTTTTGCCGGGCCCTTGCGGGTGCGCGCGTTGGTCTGCGTGCGCTGGCCGCGAACCGGAAGACCGGCGCGGTGACGCAGGCCACGGTAGCAGCGCATGTCCTGCAGGCGCTTGATGTTCATCGAAACTTCGCGGCGCAGGTCGCCTTCGATCTGGTAGCCGCCTTTTTCGATTTCCGAACGGATACGGTTCAGGATTTCTTCAGGCGCTTCGCCCATGCGCATCGAAACATCGATGCCGAGCTTTTCGCAGATTTTAAATGCTGTGGGACGGCCAATGCCGTGAATGTAAGACAGCGCGATGGGAATGCGCTTTTTGTCCGGGATGTTAACGCCGGCGATACGTGCCATGGTATTTTCCTTTCATTTTTCCGGGCCACAATTGGCCCTGCCAAACCGGGCCGGGTCTGCCCATTACGCTTCCCCCGGTAGGTTCGTAAACTTATCTTCGATGGCTTGAAGATGCCGGAATATAGGCACTCGGGCCCTGCGCGTCAATATATATTTAGACGCGTATAAATGCGTTATTTTATATATTTTTCAATGACTTATATAGGTCCTGCCGTTGCTCAGGCCAGGATTTCACCGATACGCGTGGTGACGTCATCCATGGGCTGCATCCCGTCGATGGAACGGAGCAGGCCTTTCGCCTCGTAATATGGCAAAATCGGTGCAGTCTGGTCGTGATAGACCTTGAGGCGCTTCTTGAGCGTTTCCTCGTTGTCGTCGGTGCGGGCGCCGCCAGTTTCCGCGGCACGGCCCTTGATGCGGTCGACCAGCGCCTTGTCGTCGACCTCGAGAACCAGCACATGATCCAGCTTGCGCTTCACCTTGCCGAGCATGCCATCCAGCGCCCTCGCCTGCCCGACCGTGCGCGGGAAGCCATCAAGGATAAAACCTTTCTCGCATTCAGGCCCGGCGATGCAGTTGCCGATCAGCTCGATGATGATTTCGTCCGACACCAACTCGCCTGCGTCCAGAATCGATTGCAAACGGCGGCCGAGGTCGCTGTCGCTTGCCACTTCCGCGCGCAGCATGTCGCCGGTCGAAAGCTTTTTAATCTTGTAGTTCTGCTGGAGGCGTGCGGCCTGCGTGCCCTTGCCCGCGCCGGGCGGGCCGAAAATAACGAGGTTCCGTGACATTATCTTCCTCTCAGCTTCGCCTTTTTAATCAGGCCCTCATACTGGTGCGCGATCATGTGCGAATGAATCTGCGCGACCGTATCGAGCGTGACGGAAACAACGATCAGCAAACTCGTGCCGCCGAAATAAAACGGCATCGAATATTTTGAGATCAAAAGCTCCGGTAAGATACAGATGAACACGAGATAAAGCGCACCGATAGTCGTGATGCGCGTCAGGATGTAATCGAGATAATCGGCCGTATTCTTGCCGGGACGGATGCCGGGGACGAAGCCGCCATATTTGCGCAGCATCTCGGCGTTGTCCTCGGGGTTGAAGACGATGGCGGTATAGAAAAAGCAGAAGAAAATAATCAAAGCGCCATACAGTGTCATATAAATCGGCTGGCCGTGCGCGAGATAACGCGCAATCATCGCCGTAAAATCGCCGCCATCGGCGCCGGAGAAACCCACAATCGTCAGCGGCAGCAGCAGGAGCGAAGACGCGAAGATCGGCGGGATAACGCCTGATGTATTTAATTTAAGCGGGATATGGTTCGACGTGCCGCCCATCATGCGGTTGCCCTGCTGGCGCTTGGGATACTGAACAATCACCCGGCGCTGGGCGCGCTCCATGAACACGATCAGGCAGATGACGCCGCAGACGAGACCGAACAGCAGAAGAAGTTCAGGGAAGCTGAACTGTCCCTGGCGGCCAAGCTCAAGAACGCTGGCGATCGCACGCGGGAGTTCCGCGACGATACCGGCGAAGATGATGAGCGAGATACCGTTGCCGATGCCGCGCGCAGTGATCTGCTCGCCGAGCCACATCAGGAACATGGTGCCGCCGACAATAGTGATGACGGTTGAAATGCGGAAATAGAGGCCGGGGTCGATGACGGCCGAGCCGCTGGCACCTTGCATGCCTTCGAGGCCGACAGCCAGCCCATAGGCCTGCACCGTGGCCAGAAGGACCGTGAGATAACGCGTGTACTGGTTGATGCGCGTGCGGCCCATATCGCCTTCCTTCTTCATCGCCTCGAGCTGCGGCGACATGGAAGTGGCAAGCTGCATGATAATGCTGGCCGAAATGTAGGGCATGATGTTCAGGGCGAAAATGGTCATACGCTGGAGCGCGCCGCCCGAGAACATGTTGAACATGTCGAGGATGCCGCCGCCCTTCTGCGAGAAAATCTCGTTCCAGATATGCGGGTCGATGCCGGGGACCGGGATATAGGTGCCGAGGCGGTAAACCAGCAGCGCGCCAACAACGAACAGCAGGCGCTGCTTCAGTTCGGTCGCTTTCGCCAGCGCTCCCCAGTTCGCGTTTTTGGCCAGTTGCTCGGCTGCAGATACCATTGGAATCGTCCCTTTTTAACCCTGTTTCCTGACCCAGATAGATAAAGAAAAGAGGGCCCGGGGGCAAGGGCCGGGCAGGAAATAAAAGGAGCCTAATCAGGGTTTATAGCTGATTTGGGACGGGCTGGTTATATCTTGCATTCAATCGCCTCATAATCTTCACCTGCCATGCTGTTTCTCGCTTTTCTTTCGCTTTTGTTTGAACTAGGTGTAACGACGATTTCGGGCAATTCCAGGACTATGTTGCAGCCGCTTTTGAGCGGGCCATTGCCGATATTAAGCCACCTCTGCCTGGCACCGTCTGGATCTTCAGACTTGCTGCCGGCGCTCCTGTTGAATACATCGTGAGCGAACCGTAAATTCTCCTGATCCGCTCCGCCGGAGGGCAGATTAGTCTTCGCGTAATACATTGCAGCCATAATAACGCCCGCAAGCGCTACGGCCCTGAATATTTTGTTTTGTTCGTTTCTCATAGACCAGCCCTGTCCGGTTTAGCCGATCATAGGAAAATTTTTGCTCTTATGTCAATAAAAACGTGGCGGGTAAATTCAGGTCTGCAATGGAGCGGGGGTGTTGTTCTTAACCAAGTCCGTGTACTTGGTATGAATATTCATAAAAGCCCAATTGGCCGCAGTGGCTTCGTTCATCAGGCATCCCTTTGTTATTTTTATCTCCCTTATATCCAGAGCAGAGTTAAGCCCGCGCACGTGATAATTCTTTATTATGTGCTCACTTTTTATTCCCGGCTCTTTGGAATTTATCGCTGTATATCGCCCATTGCGTTTTTCAATTTTATATTCACTTTCAGCCTCGCCGTTAAAAGCGTTCAAAATAACCAGAACGCCCCTGACGCCTTTCATGTCTTCTTGTCTGCATTCTACAGATTCCGTGATTTGTGGTGATTTTGCATGTGGCGGCGGTTCTGCACCACAACCAGCCAGGGTCAGTGCCGATGCTAAAAAAGCGTTTGTTAATTTCCCGCGCAATTTCATTTTAAAACTTTGGTCTTTTTTGAAAAATCTGACAATAAAATTATGCTGTTCTCTATGTCAAAAAACCCCGCGCTGACGGGGTTTTCAAATCTGAATTTAAAGTTTTTTATTCCGCTTTTTTACGGACGGGGCGCTTCACGGGCGCAACTTCGCGCACGATCAGCTCGATTTTGCCGCCGGCCTTTTCAACAGCCGCCTGCGCAGATTTCGAGGCCTTCGTGATTTTCAGGTCGACCTTGGTTTTCAGCTCGCCGTTGCCGAGCAGCTTCACGCCGTCGCGCTTGCGCGAGAGAATACCGGAGGCCACCAGCGCATCTTCATCAATCTGCTTTTTCGCATCGATTTTTTTTGCGTCGATCGCAGCCTGGAGCTGGCCAAGATTAATCTCGACGAGGTTCGTGCGGAACGCCTCGTTGCTGAAGCCGAGTTTCGGCAGGCGGCGATACAGAGGCGTCTGGCCGCCTTCGAAACCGCGGATGCCGGATACGCCCGTACGGGCCTTCTGGCCTTTTACGCCGCGTCCGGCCGTCTTGCCTTTGCCGGAGCCGATACCACGGCCGACATGGAGGCGTTTTTTCTTGGAGCCGGGTTTCGGCGAGAGTTCGTTGAGTTTCATGTTTCTCTTCCTTATGCCTTACGCTGCGCCGTCTACTTTGATGAGGTGACGGACGCTGTTGATCATGCCGCGAACGGCGGGTGTGTCTTCAAGTTCGCTTACGGCGCCGCGCTTTTTCAGCCCGAGGCCAATCAATGTCCGGTATTGATATTGCTGGCGGCCGATGGGCGAACCGGTCTGCGTGATGCGCACGGTTTTACCGGAAGCTTTTTTGGAAGCTTCTTTTTTGGGCGGTGCTTTTTTTGTTTTTGTCTCAGCCATGGCCATCATCCTTTATAAGATTCTTATTCCGTGTCTTTCTTGTCTTCGGCGTCGTCGCCCATTTTCGTGTCGCGGTTGGATACGATGTCGCCGACTTTCTTGTTGCGGCGGTTCGCGACATGGCGCGGGCTTTGCATATTTTCTAACGCTGCAAAAGTTGCGTTCACCATGCTGTAGGGGTTGCTCGAACCCAGGGCCTTTGCAACGACGTCCTGGATGCCGAGCGCTTCGAATACTGCGCGCATCGGGCCGCCGGCGATGATTCCCGTACCTTTGGGAGCCGTGCGGAGCGTTACGCGGCCTGCGCCGTGGCGGCCGTAAACGTCATGGTGGATCGTGCGGCCTTCGCGCAGGGGAACGCGGATCATTTTGCGCTTCGCCTGTTCGGTGGCTTTTTTGATGGCTTCGGGAACTTCGCGGGATTTCGCGTGGCCGTGACCGACGCGGCCCTTGCCGTCACCGACAACCACGAGTGCAGCAAACGCAAAACGGCGTCCGCCTTTCACGGTTTTGGAGACGCGGTTAATGCCGACCAGGCGTTCAACCAGTTCCGGTTGTTCGTCCCGATCTCCACGTTCCCGGCGTTGTTCGCCTTCTCTTCCACGAGCCATTCTTAGTTTCCTTCCTTCAAATTAAAAATTAAGGCCGCCTTCGCGCGCGCCTTCGGCCACTGCTTTCACACGGCCATGATACAAATAACGTCCACGGTCAAAGACCACCTTTTCAACGCCTGCTTTTTTGGCGCGCTCGGCAACCAGTTTGCCGACTTTCGTGGCGGCGTCCTTGGTCGTGCCTTTGTCGAATTTTGCGTCCGAGTCCAGCGAGGATGCGGAGGCGAGCGTTACACCCTTAATATCGTCGATGATTTGCGCGTAAATATGGCGGCCGGTGCGGTGAACCGAAAGGCGCGGGCGCGTTTCGCGATTCTTCACCTGGTCGACGTTCACGAGGCGGATCTTGTTCCGCGTCCTGAAGTTTCTGCGCTTTGCTGCTGTCAGTGCTTTCATAGCTTTTATCCCTTACTTCTTCTTGCCTTCTTTGCGCAGGACATATTCATCCGTGTAGCGGATTCCCTTGCCCTTGTACGGTTCCGGCGGGCGGTAGCCGCGGATGTTTGCGGCCACCTGGCCGACCATTTGTTTATCCATGCCGGTAACGGTCAGCTGCGTTTGTTCCACAACCGCGACCTTGATCCCGGCGGGGACTTTGTAGCGGATTTCGTGCGAGTAACCCAATTGAAGTACGAGGTCCGAGCCCTGCAGGTTCGCACGGTAACCGACGCCCTTGATTTCCATTTTCTTGGTGTAGCCTTCGCTCACGCCGACCACCATGTTCTTTACGAGAACGCACATGGTGGGCCAGATTTTGAGAGCCATGGGGCTATCGTTGCGCGGCTTCAGGCGCAGGACTTTTTTGCCCTCGAGATCTTCCATCGCGACCGAAACGTCGTCATGGATTTCCATCGAAAGCTCGCCGAGCTTGCCTTTAATCTTGACGGTCTGGCCGTTGATGTTGGCTTCAACGCCTTGCGGGATTTTTACGGGGTTTTTTCCAATACGTGACATTGTCTTTTTTCCCTTAGAATACCTGACAGAGGATTTCGCCGCCGACATTGGCCGCGCGCGCCTTGCTGTCCGCCATGACGCCCTGCGGCGTGGAGACAACGAGGATGCCGAGGCCGTTATAGAAACGCGGCAGATTTTTGACGTTCGAGTAAACACGGCGGCCCGGCTTCGACACGCGGTCGATGATACGGATCACGCCCTTGCCTTCGGCATATTTCAGCTCGATCAGCAGGTTTTTCTTCTTGTCCTTGGTTTCGGTGCGGTATTCGCGGATGAAACCTTCATCCTTGAGCACGGCAGCGACGTTCTCATGCAGGCGCGAAAAAGGCACCTCGATCGTCGGCTTGCTGGCCTGCTGACCGTTCCGGATGCGTGTGAGCATATCGCTTAAAGGGTCATTCATTGACATCGTTGATGCTCCTTACCAGCTTGATTTCGTGACGCCCGGAAGCTCACCGCGCGAAGCCAACTGGCGCAGGGCAATACGGGACAGGTTCAGTTTACGGTAGTAAGCGCGCGGGCGGCCTGTGAGGGCGCAGCGGTTGCGGATGCGAATTTTCGATCCGTTGCGCGGCATTTCGGCAAGTTTCAGAACGGCGGCAAAACGCTCCTCAGGCGAGGTGTCCTTATTCTTGATGATCGCTTTCAGCGCCGCGCGTTTATTCGCGTCGCGCTTGGTCATCTTGCGGCGTTTGTCGTTGCGTTCCAGTGAGCAGGTCTTTGCCATGTACTGTTTCCTTTTTCCTTAAACTTATTTCCTGAACGGCATTTTAAACGCCGTCAGCAATTCTTTTGCTTCTTCGTCGGTTTTTGCACTCGTGCAGATCACGATGTCCAGTCCGCGGATTTTTTCCACTTTGTCGTAGCTGATTTCCGGGAACACGATGTGTTCCTTGATGCCCAGCGCATAGTTGCCGCGTCCGTCGAAGCTGCGGCCATTGATGCCGCGGAAGTCGCGGATACGAGGCAGCGCGATGGTTACCAGGCGGTCCAGGAATTCATACATGCGCTCGCCGCGCAGCGTTGTCATGCAGCCGATCGCCATGTCGTCGCGGATCTTGAACGATGCGTTCGATTTCTTGGCGCGCGTGATCAATGCCTTCTGGCCGGCAATCAGACCGAGATCGTTCGAGGCATGCTCCATGAACGCCTTGTTCTGCGAAGCTTCGCCCACACCCATATTAAGGACGATTTTCGTCAGGCGCGGAACTTCGTGCCTGTTCTTGTAGCCGCGGGATTTCTGCATCGCCGGGGCGATTTCTTTTTCGTAGATTTCTTTATAGCGCGGTTTTGCGTTTGCCATCGTTTTCGTTCCTTATTCAATCGTCTCGCCGGATTTGCGGGCGAAGCGGACTTTTTTGCCGTCCTTCAGAGTCTTGAAGCCCACGCGCGTCGCCTTGCCGCCTTTCGGGTCGGCGACTGCAACATTGGAGATATGTATCGGCAATTCCTTGCGTTCCTTGCCGCCGGGGGACACTTGCGTCGGCTTGGAATGTTTCGTGACCATGTTGATGCCCTGCACCACCACGCGATTGTCCTCGCGCAGCACTTTCAGGACTTCGCCCTTCTGGCCCTTGTCGCGACCGGCGAGAATAACCACCTTGTCGCCTTTTTTGATTTTCAGTTTTGCCTTGCTCATTGTCTTGTTTCCTTAGAGAACCTCTGCCGCGAGCGACAGGATTTTGGTGTAGCCCTTTTGGCGCAGTTCGCGCGTGACGGGTCCGAAAATACGTGTACCGATCGGCTCGCCCTGCGGGCTGATCAGAACGCATGCATTCGAGTCAAAGCGGATTTTCTCGCCATAGGAGCGGCTGGTGCCCTGGCGGGTGCGGACGATCACGGCGCGGTGAACGGCGCCTTTTTTAACGCGACCGCGCGGGATGGCGTCTTTGACCGACACGATCACGACGTCGCCGATATTCGCGGTGCGGCGCTTCGAGCCGCCCAAGACCTTAATGCACTGCACGAGGCGAGCCCCGCTGTTGTCCGCTACGTCCATTCTTGATTGCATCTGGATCATGTTCGTAATCCTATTCCTTCAATTACTTCGATTTCTTTTTGGTGTCTTTTTTAGCGGGCCCGGCCTTTTTAGATTCAGCTTTAGCGGGCTTGGCTTCAGCTTTCGGAGCAGCCTCTTTCTTGGCAGCTTCTTTTTTAGACTTTTCTTTTTTCGGTGTATTCTTTTTGCCAGCGTGCATGCCGTCATCGTTTTGCGCTTTCGGACGCTCGGTGTTTTTCGTGGCTGTGCTTTCCGTGATCACGGTCCAGCGCTTCGATTTCGAAATCGGACGGCATTCCTCGATCTGGACGACATCGCCGACCTTGAACTGGTTATGCTCGTCGTGCGCGGCGAACTTGTCCGACTTGCGGATATATTTCTTGTAAACAGGGTGCATGTATTTCCGCTCAACAAGAACCGTTACGGTCTTGTTTGCGCGGTCGCTGACAACTTCACCTTCCAGGATACGGCGTGGCATTCTTCTCTACTCCTCTTACGCTTTCGCCTTGGCTTTTTTCGCCGGCGCTTTCGCTTCCGACTTGACGGCCTTGGGCTTCGCAGACGCGGTGTCTTTACCCGCCTGCTTCATGTTGATGAATGTCTTGATGCGCGCGATCTCGCGGCGTGATTTGCGCATTTCCGAGGTTCTCTCGAGCTGGCCGCCGGTGCGCTGGAAACGCAGGTTCATCTGCTCCTTGCGGGAGTCGAGCAAAAGCTTTTTCAGCTCGTCCACGGTCTTCGCTCTCAGGTCTTCGGTTTTCTTTGCTTTTGCCATTGTCGTCTCTCTTATTTCTTGGCGCTGTCTTCGTGGCCGATGCGGGTGACGAATTTTGTTTTAATCGGGAGTTTCATCGCGGCTAGCGAGAACGCTTCGACGGCGAGAGCGCGGGAAACACCGTCTAGTTCAAACAGGATACGACCGGGTTTTACGCGTGCTGCCCAGAATTCAGGAGATCCTTTACCGGAGCCCATACGAACTTCGAGCGGCTTTTTCGAAACCGGAACGTCCGGGAATACGCGGATCCAGAGCTTGCCCTGGCGTGAGAGGTGACGCGAAATCGCGCGGCGCGCGGCTTCGATCTGGCGCGCGGTCAGGCGGTCGGGCTCAATCGCCTTCAGGCCGTAGGAGCCGTAAGCGAGCGAGAAGCCACCCTTGGCGTTGCCGTGAATGCGGCCTTTGTGCGCCTTGCGGTATTTTGTTTTCTTAGGACTTAGCATCGTTTTCTATTCCCAAAATTTCAAACATAAAAACTTGCGTTCACATGGGCTTTTGGTTCGTTTCGAACCCTAGTTCCCACATGGCTTTTGGAGCCATTTTTCAGTAAATTCGCGGGGACATTACCCCACTTAAAAACCAAAAGCCAGCTTTATTTACAGGCTTTTGGGAGGCTTTAAATCTTAACCGTTAACCCTGGTTACGGGGGGCGCCACCCTGGCTTTCAGAATGGCGTTTATCGCGGGCCATGGGGTCATGTTCCATAATATCGCCTTTGTAGAGCCAGACTTTTACGCCGATAATTCCATAGGTCGTCAGCGCCTCTGCCGTGCCGTAATCGAGGTCGGCGCGCAGGGTATGCAGGGGCACACGACCCTCGCGGTACCATTCCATGCGGGCGATGTCGGCGCCGCCGAGACGGCCCGAGACGTTAATACGAATACCCTGGCTGCCAAGACGAAGGGCCGACTGGACAGCGCGCTTCATGGCGCGGCGGAAAGAGACGCGGCGCTCGAGCTGCTGCGCGACGCCTTCGGCGACGAGCTGTGCATCCACTTCGGGCTTGCGGACTTCGATGATGTTCAGGGAAACTTCGCCGCCCGCGCGCTTGGACAGGTCGGAGCGGAGTTTTTCAATGTCGGCGCCTTTTTTGCCGATGATGACGCCGGGACGCGCGGTGTGAACTGTAACGCGGGTGTTCTTCGCGGCGCGTTCGATGATGACCTTGCTGATGCCGGCGGGCTTCAGTCTCTCCTGCACGTATTCACGCAGTTTCAGGTCCTCGACCAGCTTCTTGGCGTAATCGCGGCCGGCATACCAGCGCGAATCCCATGTGCGGTTGATACCGACCCTTAAACCTACTGGATTGACCTTCTGACCCATTTTGTACTTTCTCCTAAATTAACCTTTTAATTGTTTTCAAGACCGCTCAACTCAGCGGTCATAATTTGATTAATGATGGCGGAAGCTTCAGCAGCCGGAACTGTCTTGATAGATTGTTCATCTCCTGCATGCACGATTTCGTACATACCTTTCTCGCCCCGTTTAGGGACGATGGAAACGATATCTTTGAATTGCTCTAATACTGACATAGTCATGTTTTTCTCCCTTACGCTGCTGCTTTTGCTTTTTTAGTGGTAGTAGATTTCTTCGGCTTGGCTGCGGACCCCGATTTTTTGGATTCGCCTGCAGGTTTCGCCTCTTTCTTCGCTTTCGGCTTTTTCGCCGTAGCGGCATCATCTGCTTCGCGAACTATAATCGTGATATTGCTGAATTTCTTTTCGACGGCTGCGGCGCGTCCGCGGCCGCGCGCATGGAAACGCTTCAGCTTCAGCGTCTTGCCGACGGTGGCTTCGGCCACAATCAGGCGGTCGACATCGAGGCTATGGTTGTTCTCGGCATTAGCGATCGCGGACTGGAGCACCTTGCGGACATCCTGCGCGACGCGGCGCTTGGAGAATTGCAGGTCGACCAGTGCGCGGCCGGCTTTCTTGCCGCGGATCATCTGCGCGAGCAGGTTAAGTTTCTGCGCACTGCCCTGGATATATTTCCCGTAGGCTTTCGCCTCGTTCGGCTTGGTGCGTTTCGCGTTGGCTTTCTGTCCCATGACTCTATTTCCTTATTGCTTTCAATTAGCTCTTGGTCTCTTCGGTTGTCGCCTTCTTCTCGGCGCTGTGGGCCTTAAAGGTGCGCGTGGGCGCGAATTCGCCCAGCTTGTGCCCGATCATCTGGTCTGTCACCAGCACCGGGATAAATTTGTTGCCGTTATGCACACCGAACGTCAGGCCGACGAAATTCGGCAGGATCGTCGAGCGGCGCGACCACGTCTTGATGACGCCCTTGCCGCTGCCGGTGCGGTTTTCTTCCACCTTTTTCAGGAGGTGGCGATCAACGAATGGACCTTTCCAGACTGCGCGTGCCATTATTTTTTCTTCCTTCTGATAATGTACTGATCGGTTTTCTTGTTGTGACGGGTTTTCTTGCCCTTGGTGGGTTTGCCCCACGGGGTGACCGGGTGACGTCCGCCGGAGGTGCGGCCTTCGCCGCCGCCGTGCGGGTGGTCGATCGGGTTCATAGCCACACCGCGGACATGGGGCTTGCGGCCCTTCCAGCGGTTACGGCCAGCTTTACCCAAGTTTTGGTTCATGTGGTCGGGGTTCGATACCGCGCCCACTGTCGCCATGCAGTCCGCCGGAACGATACGAAGTTCGCCCGAAGCCAGCTTGATCTGCGCATAGCCCTGGTCGCGGCCTGCGAGCTGGGCATAGGTTCCGGCCGAACGCACCATCTGGGCGCCCTTGCCGGGTTTCATCTCGATATTATGAATGATCGTGCCGACCGGCATTGCGCGCAGCGGCATCGCGTTGCCCGGCTTGATGTCGACGGCGTCGCCGGAGACGATCTTGTCGCCTGCCTTCACGCGTTGCGGCGCGAGGATATAACGCTTCTCGCCATCCTTGTATTCGATGAGGGCGATCCATGCTGTGCGGTTCGGGTCATACTCAAGACGAACGATCTTGCCCTCGACATTTTTCTTGTCGCGCTTCCAGTCAATGATGCGGTAACGCTTTTTGTGACCGCCGCCCTTGTTGCCGGACGTCAGGCGGCCATGATTGTTACGGCCGCCGGTTTTCTTTTTACCTTCGGTCAGCGTCTTTTCAGGCAGCCCCTTGTGCAGCTGGCTGCGGTCCACCTGGATCAGCTGGCGCATACCGGGCGATGTGGGTCTATATTCTCTCAGTGCCATAGTCTTTTTCCTTCATTGCCCTTTATCAGCGGGACCACCATAGTTTTAAACCTGTTACGCTCCGACCTGGTCGATCGACTGTCCTTCTTCGAGGCGGACGATCGCTTTTTTCGTGTCGCTGCGGAAACCTTTATTACCCTTGAAGCGCTTGGTCTTGCCCTTTTGAATAAGGGTGTTGACGCCCTTCACCTTGACGCCGAACAGCGTTTCAACGGCCAGCTTGATTTGCGGCTTGGTCGCTTCCAGGGGAACCCTGAACGTTACCTGGCCGGACTCGGAGCCGCGCGTTCCTTTTTCGGTCACGTAGGGCGAGGCGACGATGGTGTACATCCATTCGGCGGCTTCGACTTTTTTCGTTTCTTTTTTTGCGGGTGCTTTTCTTGCCATGGCCGTTATCCTTTAAGCTTTTCCGTCAGGTCGTTGACGGCTTCCTTTGTCAAAATCAGCGTGTCACGGCGCATGATGTCGTAAACGTTCGCGCCCTGCGAAGGGAGAACGTCAACGCGCGGCAGGTTTGCCGTTGCGCGCGCGAAATTCGGGTCGATTTCCTTGCCGCCAACGATGAGGGCCGAGCTTACGCCCATTTTCTCAAGCGCTTTGGCCATCGCCTTGGTTTTGTGGTCCTTGGCTTTCGCGTCATCGATGACGATCAGCTTGCCTTCTTTCACTTTCGAAGAGAGAGCGATACGAAGAGCTAATTTCCGGATCTTCTTCGGCATTTCGGTTGCGTGGCTGCGCGGAATCGGGCCGTGCGCTACACCGCCGCCGACCGTCTGGGGTCTGCGTTTCTGACCGGCGCGGGCCTGGCCCGTGCCCTTCTGGCTGTGCGGCTTTTTGCCGGTGCCGCTGACTTCGGAAACGTCCTTGGTCTTGTGCGTGCCGGCGCGGCGCTTGTTCAGCTGGTAGCCGATCATCGAGTGGATGATGTCCTGGCGGATTTCCACCGCGAACACGTCCTTATCAAGCGTGATTTCGCCTGCGTCCTTGTTCTCGATCGTTTTGACTGCGAGTTTCATAGTTCTTATTCCTTATTCTCAGTCGTTGCTTCGGCTGCGGGAGCTTCTGCGGGGGCAGGAGCAGCTTCAGCCTTCGGGGCCTCGGCTTGCGCTTCAGCAGGTTTTACATCTTGTCTCAGGCCGGCCGGTTTCGGCACGTCTTTATGCAGCGGTTTTTTCACGGCATCGCTGACAAAAACCCAGCCATTCTTGTTACCGGGGACCGAGCCCTTGATCAGGATCAGGTTGTCTTCGAGGTCGATCCCGACGACTTCCAGGTTCTGTGTTGTTACGCGCTCGGTACCGAGGTGCCCCGCCATTTTCTTGCCGGGGAATACGCGGCCCGGGTCCTGGCGCTGGCCGGTGGAGCCGTGCGAGCGGTGAGAAACCGAAACACCGTGCGTGGCGCGAAGACCGCCGAAATTGTGACGTTTCATCGCTCCGGCGAAACCTTTACCGATCGAGGTGCCGACGACGTCGACGAACTGGCCGGCGACGAAGTGGTTCGCGCCGAGCTCTACGCCAACTTCCAGCATGTTCTCGCTGGAGACGCGGAATTCAGCGAGCTTTTTCTTCGGCTCGACTTTTGCTTTCGCGAAGTGTCCGCGCTGCGCCTGGGTGGTGCGCTTGACGCGCGCCTTGCCTGCGCCGAGCTGAACGGCGACATAGCCGTCTTTTTCCGCGTTGCGGACAGCCACGACCTGGCATTCGTCCACTTTCAGAACGGTTACGGGAACCTGCGTGCCATCTTCCGTGAAGATGCGCGTCATTCCCTCTTTCCTTGCAATCAGTCCAGTTCTCATTTCTCACTCCTATCCAGAGGTTGCTTACGCAACGTAGAGCCAGCTGGTTTTTGCCCCTTAGGCAGCCATCTGACCGATTTTAATTTGCACATCCACACCAGCGGGCAGGTCGAGCTTCATCAAAGCGTCGATGGTCTGCGGCGTAGGGTCGATGATATCCAGTAGTCTTTTGTGCGTGCGCATCTCGAATTGCTCCTGCGAGCCCTTGTCGATGTGCGGCGAACGAATGACCGAAAACTTCTTGATGCGGTTCGGCAGCGGAACGGGGCCACAAACATTCGCACCCGTGCGCTTGGCGGTATTGACGATTTCCGCCGTCGCGCTGTCGAGGATGCGGTGTTCGAACGCCTTCAGCGTAATCCGTATCGTTTGCGTATCCATTTTCGGTTTCCTTCGCTTTACGCTTTCAATTATTCAACGATTTTCGACACGACACCGGCGCCGACGGTCCTGCCGCCTTCGCGGATGGCGAAGCGCAGGCCTTCGTTCATGGCGATCGGCGTGATCAGCTCGACTTCCATG
>JBASFK010000007.1:0-32648 GCA_049652985.1 Alphaproteobacteria bacterium | reverse complement strand
CTCCCGTAGGAGTCTGGGCCGTGTCTCAGTCCCAGTGTGGCTGATCATCCTCTCAGACCAGCTACTGATCGTCGCCTTGGTGAGCCATTACCTCACCAACTAGCTAATCAGACGCGGGCTAATCCTTCACCGATAAATCTTTGGACCGAAGTCGTTATACGGTATTAGCGTTCGTTTCCAAACGTTGTTCCGTAGTGAAGGGCATATTCCCACGCGTTACGCACCCGTGCGCTACTCTGTATTGCTACATCGTTCAACTTGCATGTGTTAGGCCTGCCGCCAGCGTTCGTTCTGAGCCAGGATCAAACTCTCACGTTTGAATCCATCAGAACTAATCATAGATCGAAATCTAAAAATTGTTTCTGAAGTATAAGAAATCTTCAGAGACCTGCTTGCATATAGACCGTGGCCGATCATCCGAAAACGAACGACCACTAATCTTGCGTTTTATTATACGACCCGTGAGGGTCGTAATAATGCGTCGAGACGCGCGCTGCAAACAGATATCTTGTTTACCGCATTCAATGCGTTCACAAGCCACTGCTGCCTGCGCATCTCTTCTTTCCTATTCACGATGTCTAAGAACCGCTCTAGTTTTTTCTTCCAGTCCGGAGACCGCAAAAAAAGACCCGAGAAAAAAGAAGTCTTTTTCCGACTTCTTGTTACTCGTTTCTCTATTTTTATGTGATGACGCTAAATATAGACCCGGTAATCCGGCCCGTCAATCGCAGCGCACAAAATCCCTTGAAACGACTAGGAAATCCGCACCCTCCGCCCGTCCCGGACTAAGGCCGGACACAAGCGTGAGCGGGGTTATACCCACTTGATTCGACCCTGTCAAACAACTTTTAACGATTCCGTCCAAAAAATCTCCGCGCCCGGATTTCTACGGACGGGCATGCGTTACGGATCAGTTTTTTCAGATGGGGAACCGCGCTGGAAAGCACGTGCCGCAAGACGTATTTCTACGCGATGCCGCCCGGCATTTTCATGTTCATATCCATGCCGGGAACCCAGCCCGGCACTTGCGGACCCGGCGCCTGCGGACCAGCCGCCATCAGGGGGCCTGCCTGCAGAAGGATTTTCTGACTGGGAAGACCCCCGCTCGCGTACAAATCGCTCACCATTTGCAGGGTCTGGTTGGGGTCGCCCTGCAATCCGATACCGTCCTGCGGGTTCTGCAAAGCAAGCTCTTCCTGAAGTTCATCAGGCAACAACGTTTGCTCGTAACCGCTATCTTCCTCCAAAGCACTGAGATCATAACCTTCAAGCGCCTTGTCAGCGCCCTCGGGATCGATATCCCTGTGCGCATTATTCAGTATCATCAGCGTCTGCATATTCATTATGTCCGTGCCCGGAAGCCGGTTAAGCGCATCGCGCACATTTTTGTCGGCGAAAAGCTGTTGCGAAGTCATACCCATGATTTCGGCGGGTTTGTCGCTGCCGGGTTTTGCGGCTGTCATCGCGGCGAAAGCGATCGTTTTGAGAGACGTCAGCTCCAGTTCGGTGGGCTGGTAGCCTGTACCCATCCTGTCCAGCAACTCAACACTTGCGCCCGCCGCGCCCGAGGTGATGTTGGCGCGGATATCGCGCGCTACGTTATCGGCATTGATCCTGTCGTTCAGGTTGATCGACATTAGTTATCATCCCCGTAGCATTGGTTAACGAAAGAAACGCGGTGGCTTTCGACCGGCCTGCGGTCTTCCATGCGCACCATGACGATATTGCTTAAATTGCGAAGCTTCGAGAAAAACGAATCCGTCAGCAGCCCCGCGAGATATTCCTGCCCTTCGCTGCCGATGATGCGCACACCGCGCCCGTCCTCGGACGATTCGATCCAGGCAGGCGCAAACCCGAGCGGTTGATCGTAAAGGATAATGGCCTTGTTATCGCGACCGAGAGTCAGCGCTATATTCATACTAATTGCCCTACTAATTACCGTTTTATTTTCTTATTTATTATGTTAAGAAATTATACTCCGAGTCGATTTTTTTGTCAAAAAATCGTGTCAGAACAAAAATTTACCTTTTGTTAAGAATTCCACCCGTTTTTTTGCTATAAATAGAGTTCTGGCCGTTTGAAACGGCCTGTCCAGGGAGTCCCGCCATTTCTGTTACATCCATCATCATTCACCTTATAGGCGCCGTCTGCCTGCTGCTTTGGGGCGCGCGCATGGTCAAGACCGGCTTCAGCCGCGCCTACGGCACGAACCTGCGCCACACCATCGCGCAGGGCACCAAAAGCCGTATCAGCGCCTTTGCTGCGGGCGCAGCAGTGACCGCTTTGCTACAGAGCTCGACCGCATCAATCCTGATCACGCTCTCCTTTGTCAAAAAGGGATTTATGACCGTGACGGCGGCGCTCGCCGTCATCATCGGCGCCGACGTCGCGACAACACTGGTCGCCCAGGTCCTGACCTTCGACCTGCACTGGCTTTCGCCCGTCATGCTGTCCTCCGGGGTTTTGACCTTCTCGTTCTATGAGCATGGCGGCCGCACCCGGCATATCGCGCGCGTCATGATCGGCATCGGTCTCATGCTGCTCTCGCTCACCCTGATCCGCGAGATTTCGCAGCCCCTGAAAACCTCGGAAGTTCTTCCCCTTATATTGCAACCGATGGAGCACGAGCCGCTGCTCGCGATTGCTTTTGCTGCGCTGTTCACCTGGGCAATTCATTCGAGCCTCGCCGCCGTGCTGCTGTTCGCGACCATGACCGGCAACGAGGTCATCTCGATGCAGCTCGGCTTCTCGCTTGTGCTCGGCGCGAATATCGGCGCGGCGCTGATCCCGTTCGTCGCGACATACCGCGACGGCCCGCGCGTCAAGCGCATCACCGCCGGCAACCTGATCATGAAGCTCGTGATGACAGTCGCCATACTGTTCTTCATCCCCCAGATCGCCGAGCTCCTGAAAAACTACGGCCCCGGCGAAATCGACCGCCAGATCGTCAACTTCCACACCGTCTTCAATCTCGCGCTGGCGATTGTATTCCTGCCGCTGGCCAAGATTTACGCGCTCGCGCTCGTGAAACTGTTCCCCGACAAACAATCCGCGAAAGACAGCGCGGCCCCGGCCTATCTCGATTCCACGGCGCTCGATACGCCAGTGATCGCGCTGGCGGGCGCGGCGCGGGAGACGCTGCGCATGGCCGAAATCGTCGAACGCATGCTGGAAAAAACCATCACCGCGCTCGAGAAAAACGACGAAACGCTGGTCGCCTCGATCCGCCAGATGGATGACCGTGTCGACCGCCTCAACCAGGAAATCAAATTCTACCTGACAAAACTCACGCAGGAGAGCCTCGACCCGAAAGAGGCCGACCGCTACATCCAGATCCTCACTTTCTGTACAAACCTCGAGAATTGCGGCGACATCATCGACAAGAACCTGATGGACATGGCCCTGAAGAAAATCCGCAAGCAGGAGAAATTCTCGGAGAAGGGCTTCGCCGAGATCCGGGAATTCCACGGCAATGTCCTGCAGAATTTACGCCTCGCGCAGAATATCTTCCTCTCCGAAGACCCCTCACTGGCGGCGCGGCTGGTGGAAAACAAGCGCAGCGTGCGCGAAGCCGAGGTCGAAAGCTCGCGCAGCCACTTCAACCGCCTGCGGGACCGCGTTTCGGAATCCATCGGCACCAGCGACCTTCACCTCGACATTATCCGCGACCTGCGCCGCATCAACAGCTACGTGACCTCGGTGGCCTATACGATCATCGACCACCACGAGCAGCATAAAACGCGCCGCACCGCGCATACCGACGAACCTGAGCAGCCCGTACCGGACGCGCAGGCCGAAACGCCCCTTTGAACTGGCTCTCATATTTTTTGGTAATTGCCGCGCTTTTTGCGCCGCCCGCGCTGGCAAAAGAAATGGCCCTCGCCGTGCCGCGGGAAAGCTTTTCCGCGCTTGAAAGCATGTATTCCGCCCGCGCCGACCAGAAGCTTGAACAGTTCGGCTATGACCTCTTTGGCGTTCCTGCTCCGGAAACGCGCAAAAATCTCGACCGTCTCGCCAATGCCGGGGCCGGGATGGAAGCCGCGCAGGATGAATTCATGCTGCACCCGGGCGACGAGCTGGAGGTTACCTTCACCGGCCAGAGAAACAACCGCGGCCTCTACAAGATCAACCCTCAAGGACTGCTGGCTCTCCCCGGCATGCCGCCCATCCCCGCCGAGGGCCGTACCGTCGGGCAGGTGCGGATCTCCGTCGCCGCAGCAGCGCGTAACCTACATAATACGGATGCCTCCGTGTCGCTCTCCTCGGTGCGTGAAATCGGTGTGACAGTGGTGGGTCATGTGCGCCGCCCGGGCCGCCAGGGCCTGACCGTCTTCCACACCGTGATCGATGCCCTGGTGCAGGCGGGCGGCGTGGCCAAGGATGGTTCACTGCGGCAGATCAAGCTGGTGCGCGGCGGCGGCGCGAGCGTCATAGACCTCTATGCCGTGCTGATGGGCAGCACGGGCCCCGACCTGCAGCTCCGCGACGGCGACCGCATCATCGTGCCGCCCATCGGCCCGACCCTGGCCATCGCGGGCGGGGTCAGACGCCCCGGCATTTATGAAATAGACGGGAAGATCACCTTGCAGCAGGCGCTGGATTTCAGCGGCGGTGCACTTGCGCCGGAACGCAGCAATTTTCTTGAACTGAAAGGGGATCATGGGAAAGTCACCCAGATTCACGATCCCGCTACCGCCTCGTTCGCCGGTGGTACGGTGCTGCTGATCACCAGAAGCCGCGAGGCCCACCCCGGAACCGTGGGTATGAACACCTATGTCCCCTCCGGATCCTTGCCCTGACGGTCTTCTTGGCCGATGATGTAACGAACGTAAATCCTTCCCCGGTACCCCATGCAGGAAAACCCTTTCTTCTCGATTATCACCGTGACGCTGGACAGCCTCCCCGGGCTCCAGGCCACCGACCGTTCGCTGATGCTGCAGTCCTTCCGCGATTTCGAATGGATCGTTGTGGACGGGGGCTCAAAGGATGGCACACGCGACTTCCTGCAGCATAGCAGCGCAACATCGATCAGCCATCCGGACGCAGCATTTTTCGAGGGCATGAATATGGGGCTCGCCCGGGCGTCCGGCGATTACGTGCTCTTTCTCGGCGCGGGCGACAGGCTGGCCTATGCCAACACCCTCGCAAGGCTCCGCAACTTTATCCGCTCGGAGTCCACCCCGCCCGATTTCATTTACGGCGACACGCTGGAGGGCGGCGCCTATAAGTCCGCCCGCGGACATGATCACCTGAAGCTGGGCATGTTCACGCCCCATCAGGCCATGATCTGCCGGCGCGGGATGCTCAACGGCTTGTCCTATGATACCCGTTACCGGATTGCTGCAGATTACGACCTTACCGCACGCTTGTTGCAACGCAGCAAAAACATCTCTTATTTCCCGCTTCCGGTCTGCGCTTTCGAGCAGGCTGGTACGCTGCAGCAAAAAACCGCGCGGGCGCGGAGCGAGCAGTTTCTTGTGCGAAAACGCCTTAAAATCGCTGGTTTATTGGAGAATAGCGTCATTTATTTGCTGCAGTTTTTATCAGGAACGGCAGGGCGCTTTAGGCCTGCTTTTAACTGGCGCGCTAAATCACCACCCACTGCCCAGCCCGGTTTTGCACAAAATTAAGCTCCCCGGCTGCCTATTCATTATTCTTCCCGCGCCGTGCGCCCGACGACCGCTTCCGCGCGCTCGATCCACGCATTGATGGCTTCGACGGGCTGGAAAACCTGGCCCGCGGCCATGGCCCCGCTATGCGCAGCAAACCAGTCCTGGCCGTTGAAGCGATACTGGCGTATGCGCTCGGCAAGACCCTGCGCATCGCCCGGCGCCACCACCGCGCCCGCATGAAAACCACCGATCACCTCGGCCGCTTCCGATTCCGCCGGGCCGATGAAAATACAGGGCCGCGCCACGGCCAGCGCAGCATAAATCTTGCTCGGCACCAATAACCCCGCCGCGCTCGCGCGCATGGACACGATATGCACATCCCCACTCTCCATCACATGGCGGAGGCGCGTCTGCGGCTGGAATGGCAGCAGGCGGATATTGTGCAGCCCCCGGCGCGTGCGCTCGCGGGCGATTTCATCAAAACGCGGGCCATCGCCCACGAACACGAACTCGATTTCAGGGTTGTCGCGGTCGAGGATTTGCGCCGCGTCAAGGATCGTCCCCATCGGGTGCGCGCGGCCGATATTCCCGGCATAGAGCACGCGGAATTTGGGGCTCTGGTCCTTGACCTGCTCGGCATAGGGCTTGGCGCCGTTAACGTGCCCGTTGCCGTTCGCCGCCTGCGCAGGGCTGCCTTCTTCGGGCGGTGCGGCCAGTTCCGGGTCCGGCCAGTTGGGAATGACGGTGATCTGGCGGGGGTCCGTGCCGCCGCGCGTGAGATGCTGCGCCATGCAGCGCCCCACCACGATGTTCTTGTCGCAGGCCGCCATGGAGCGCCGTGAAAGCTTCATGAGCCAGTCCATCGTGAAGCCCGGCATCTTCACACCAATCGCCGGGAAAATGTCCGGATAAAGATCATGGCACCAGTGGATATGCCGGTTTTTCTTCACCCGCTGCACGATACGGCCCGCGGCGACCAGCATTGGCGGGTCAGTGAGCGTCACGACGAGGTCAGTTGCGGGCTGGCGTAAAGCCGCAGCCAGCAAGCGCATCCACGCCATGCTGTGGGAGAGAGCACTGCGCGGGCGGACCGCGCCGCGAACCCGTATGACCCTGACTCCGCCGTCGCGCACCGTGCCCGGTTTCGGCCCGCAGGTGATAACCGTGACCGTCCAGCCTTCGCGAGCGAAAGCCCGCGCCAGGTCGCGCAGCACCCTGCCGGTGGCGCCGGTGACAGGCGGATAGACGCGGTTGATGAACAGGACGGACGGCTTAAGCATGATCAGGTCGAAGCATCACTCAAATTTTTTCGGACTTATCTGAATACAATACCCGGGCGGGCGAAGCAACTTTGAGCGCCATGCCGTGCCGCCTTGATTCCAAAATGTTTTTTTGTTCCGACAATCCGGCAATATAAAAGACTGGATAAAAATCAGCGGTAGTCTTTGAAAACCTTGGCCGGCGTCTTGAGCACGGGTTTGTTGAATATCTGTTTTTCGGCAGATGTTCCGGGGCCGGCGCTCGCGGGGCGAACGCCCTTCGGAGTAGCAACCCCTGTAGAAGCATTTGTCATTTGCTGCGTGGCTTCCGCCTGCATTTTCTTCAGCGCTTCATCGGATTTTTGCAGCGAGGCGGCTGCGCGCTGGCTCGCCAGCGCTTGCCTGCGCACCATCGCATCGCCTTCCCAGCTTTTATGCACGAAGGACAGGAGCATGATTTCATCCGTGGTTTTTGGAATATAGGACGAGGCCAGCATCTCGGGCCTGAGGCCCTTGAACGTCACGCCGTTGATCTTCACGTCGGGGGCGGCTTTCTTCTGATCAATTCCGAAAAGTTTGCTGATAAATGATTTTTTGCCCGTTTCTTTAACTGCCGGGGCATTGAAAATCTTTTGTTTCTGCGCGGCGGCAGCGCTTTCCTGCTTTTTCTTGCCGAAAATCCAGAAGCCTTCGGCCCCCGCCGGCTGCGGCGCCAGGCAGATAATAAGCAGAGAAAGACATAAAACAGCTCGAATCATGGGTTTCCACGTATCTCTTAACGACTCCAGTATAGCACAGCCGGTATTGGCAGGAAAGTCATTGAGTTTCAGCCACTTACCGATGTTAACCTTTTTTTAACGCTTTTAGAGCAAGATAATCATAATTTCCGTAAGCTATAAACCGGATGTTAACCGGCAAGGACAAGCGGATAGGTAATAGAAGAGTAAAAAAAAAGAAGATTAGGAGCGGTGTGCCAATGAGATGCAACGTAACGCAGTTTCTGCAGGAAGCCGGTATCACGGAAGCGTTTTATCCGGGAAAAAGGCTGGTCCATGCGTGCAGGCAGGAAGGCCAATTTAAAAGCCATTCAGTGGTTCTCGACTGGCGCGACCCGGACAAGGTGCGGATCGAGCTTCGCGCGGGTCTGACCGGCAAGGAACTCACGATCAAGGAGCTGAAGAATTATCCTGTCAGCTTCCAGACGCCGACTTATGTCGACATCGAAATCATCAACGACAACAAGAGCAAGGAAGACGAGGAAGGTAAATCCTCCTCCGGCTCCGGCGGCGGCAGCTCCAAGGGCCCCAAAAAATCGCTCGAGAGCATGCGCTCATTAGCATCCGAAGCATTCGGCAGCGTCCGCGAGGGAAAAGTCCCTGAACTCGGCAAGATTGTCGCCATGGTCATCATGGGCACGAAAGTCGCCGCTGAAGCCTACGGCAACGTGATGGGCGCGCTGGCCAAACAGATCGGCCACGCCAAGATCCAGACGACGGACCTGCTGGCCAGGGCTGGTGATTTCGTCACCAAATACACGCCGCCCGCCTTCATGGCACCGACCGGCGACGAGCAGAAAGTTTATAAATATGACCGCGAGAAGAATGCCGACATCGGTTTCCGACCCGGTCCGGGCTAAAAAGTAGCTTAAAAACACGGCGTCTCCAATCAACGTCACTTAAACACCGCCTTTAAAACAGGCGGTGTTTTTTATCGCGCGGCACGTGTAAAATGCTTCTTATGAGCGGCAAAAAAACCAATGGCTCCGGCAACGGCCACGATGACCACAGGGATGAAGACCGCAGGATTGTGCGTTTTCCCTCGGGGGACGAGCGCCGTAAAAAACAACAACTGAAGAAAGAATCGCTGCGCCCCGCGAATGATCGCCCCGCCGCCCCGTTTTTCAATTTCGGCCGGATTCCCCTTTTCACGCGCCTGGTACTGCTGGCATTCGTCGCTGTGCAGATCGGCCTGACCTTCGCGCCGCAGGAACTGCAGACGCAGATCGTCTATACGTTCGGCTTCGTGCCCGCCTATTTCACCGGCGCGCTGAAGCCCTTTCCCTACGGCGCAGCATTAAGCCCCATCACGCATATCTTCATCCATGGCGGGTGGATGCACCTCGCCTTCAATTCGGTCATGGCCGTGTCGCTCGGCATGTTTTTCGAACGCGAATTCGGCACAAGGCGCACCATGCTTTTCTTTTTCATCTGCGGCCTTGCGGGGGCGCTTACTTATTTCGCGCTCAATCCCTTCTCCGAGGTGCCGGTCATCGGCGCATCGGGCAGCGTCAGCGGCCTGTTCGGCGCACTGATCATGCTGATGGGAAAACGCGGTGGCCTCGGGCGTCAGACGCGGGGACCCTGGCCATTGGTTGCCTTCTGGCTGGTATTCATGATCGCGACCGGATCGATGACCGGCGGCGGGATCGCATGGCAGGCGCATATCGGCGGATTTCTCGCGGGCATCGGCCTTTTGCATTTGATGCAAAAAGGCAAAATCAGACTTTAAACCTAAACGCGGAAAATAAGCGGCGCCTCGATGACCGGGTCGGCGGGAATGGTGGTCGGCAGCGACGCCATTCCCGGTATCAGGCCCGGGAAATCCCATGTGATCGTATTGAACGACCCGTGCGGCAGGGCGATGGCGTGCCAGCTCTCATAAACGCGCCCCGTCATGCGGCAGACCCAGCTGCGCGGCTCGGGCGCGTTTTCGGCTTTCTTCAGCCACATCACGGCCTCGCTGTCATCCTGGAAGGCGCGCCGCTCGATTTCCGCGCGCAAACGGAAAACCCGCGCATCCGCCGTGACGTCCTCGGCCTTCTGCAGATGATCGCGCGCTTCGCCCCACAGCGCCGCCTCGACCGCCGCCTCGGCCACGACTAAATGCGCGTCGGCACTATGCGGGTGGGTCTCCAGCAGTTCCTCCGACCATTTCAGGCGCGCGAGGGGATCGTTGTTTTTCGCGGTGTCCTTCATCTCCATCCACAGCTCTGCCAGCGCAGCATGACCTGTGCGCTCCCATGCGCGTTTCGTAAGTTTTGCTGCGCGTTTCCGGTGCCCGTCATATTTCTGCAATCGTGTTAATGCAAGCACAGCGGGCGCAAAATACGGGTCCATTTTATATGCAGCATAAAATTTCTTCTGTGCCGGACCACGCATGCCGAGGCGCAGCAATTCCTCGCCTTCCGCCATCACCATGGCGACGCGGTCGCTGCGCGCCTCGTCTTTTTCAATAGCTCCTGCACGCTCGGCGCGGCTGAGAACTTTGCGCGCGGCGTCCCAATGCCGGAGGCGTATTTCAAGGTCATAGGCGATGCGCAAAACCCATTTCTGCTTGGGATAAAGGTCTAACCCATGCTGCGCGAGGCCGAGGGCGCGTTCGTAATCCTTTTCCTCCAGCGCACCCTGCAGCAAACCACGTACACCCAGAAATGCCGTGTCCTTGTTCTGCAGCATTTCATTAAAAATACGCCGTGCTTCCTGCTCGTTGCCTTTCAGCCGCTCGGCCTGGGCTAGCAACAAAAGCGGCATGCCGCCGCCTTTGGGCAGGAAACGGATCGCACGGTGTGCATGGCGCGAAGCCGAACGCGCGTCCCCGGCGGCCACGGCCGTCAGCCCCAGCGCCAGCGCGCGGTAACCCTTGTCCCTGCGCGTAATTTCGCGGTAGCGCCGCCATGTGCGGGGTAAATTCACCAGCGTGCGGATCAGCCCGTAAATGAAAATCCCGAGCGTGATGATGACGAACAACGCAGCGAGGAAAAATCCCGCTTTCATCCTTATCGTGTATTCCTGCCACTCGATATTGACGATTCCGGGCCTGTCGGCGAGCCACACCGCAGCGACAACCAATAATCCGGCTTTGATAATATAAATTATCGACCGAATCATGCTTTGCCCCCGCCCCGCGGGCGCATATTACTGCGGACCTTCCGGCAACGCGCCGGTATTCGGGTTATAATTCTCTGGAGTGTCCGGGGACGGCGTTTCGACGAGGCCGGAAGACGGGATATTCAAACCACGCGCACCGGGCAGCAAGGGGCCGCCGCCATTGTAAATCGGCGTCCCGGCGGAACCACGCGTGCCGATCGAGTTGGTCAGCATGCGTTTGAATTTCTGCGCGAGCAGGGTCGCCTGCGCCCTTGTGATCCAGGGCTGCGCCGCCACGAGGGCCGCGCCATCCAGCGTCTGCATATGCGCCAGCGCGCCTTCGACGTTACCCTCATCGAGCATCTTTTCGGATCGCGCGAGGGTCTTTTGCGTCTCCGTGCCACTCACCGGTTCGCCGTTTTTCTCGACCTGGAGTATCTCGCCGAGGCGCGCCTGCGCCTTGTCGCGGATTGAAATTTCCTCGCCCTGCAGCGAGGCGACAACGATATCGCCTGTAAGCACGCGGAATTCCTGCGACAGGCCTGTCGGCGTCAGCACGCCTTGCTGCGCGTAAGGCGCGAGGCGGTCGATAGCGGCGGTAAGTTCGATATCTTCAGTGCCGACAAGTTTCTTCAGCAAAGCGAGATCGTTTTCGAATGATTGGTTGTCACGACTCAGCGACTCGCGGAATTGCGTCATGCCAAGCAGCAACGCCGCAGCTTTCATATCCTGCGGCGGAACGCCCGCGAAGGTCTGCGCAAGCGCGGGGTCCTGGCTGACATTTTGCAAAACCTGTTCGGCCTGCACGGGGTCGCCCTCAGGCACGCCCGCCAGCAGCGAATTCAGATGCGCGGAAGCCTGGTCGAGCTGCGCCTGCCCGAGCGCGCTTTCGCCCAGCGCCTGCAGACGCGTCACCAGCGCGTCGAGATTAGCCGGGGCACTTAAACCCGTGATATGCGTGACATGGCCTTCCAGACGCTCTGCACGCTGCTGGAATGTGGCTGCGCCGGGTCCGAAAACATCGCGCGAAATATCCTGCGCCTTGCCGAGCGCCGAGCCGAGGCTGGGCTGATAGCCACTGATCTGCACCTGGAGGGCGGCGAACCGCGCTTCGATATCGTCGGGAATCAGGCTGCTGAGAAAACTTTGTTTTTTCTGGATGGCGCTGATGTCGCTTTCCAGCGCGTCGAGCCTGCGCTCGCTCTGCGGGAGCAGCAGCAGAACCGCGGCGATGATCGCCAGCAGCACGAGAAAAAGATTGATCGCCGCACTCTTGGCAACGGCGCGGCGCTCGGTGCGCATAAGCTCGCTCTCCAGCGTGCCGGGGCGCCGCGCGGAAAGAATGGCCTCCTCGGTGCGCAGCGGCGTGGAAAGATTTAAGGGAGCCCTGCCATTATTTTCATTCGCGACTGTTTCAGGGATATTCGCGCCGCTGCCCTGCATGGCGGACTGGCCGGGCTGCATGATCTTGGCAACATCAAGGCCGAGTTGCTGCGCGACGCGCAAAATCTCTTCCCGCCTTGTGCCTGGGATCACGTTTCGCTTTTTCCAGCCCTGGACCGTGGTGACGGGCACGTTGATCTTGGTGGCCATGGGGCGTATGCCCCCGAACATTTCAATGATCGCTTCCGCGTTTTCGAGCGCCGCGGGCTCGGTCTGCGACATGGAGAACTCCGGTTTTAAATGTTCAGTCGGTTACAGTCTAAACGCAGTGGCTTTTGAGCAAGGCAAGCATCGAGGATTTTTCAGGCTGCTCAGCGCTGTACGCTCCGGCCCATTCCGCGTCCTGTACGCACTGTAGCACGGCATCGCTGATGCACAAGGCTTTTATGCCGGAAAGCTTTTGCGTCAGCCCTTCTTTTTCGGCGAGGCGCACGAAATTCTCCGCCGTACGCCTTGAGAAGAACGTCACCGCCCCGGCCTGTCCGTTCGCGATGGCATCGCGGCATACAGGGCTGAAACGATCCTCGCTGCGGGCGGTATAGACGACCACCGAATCCACCGTAATACGGTCGTGTTTCAGCATCTCATCCAATGGCATGGCAATATGTTCGCCTCGTACGTGCAGAACACGCACAGGGCCGTGGGAAAGTTTTTTGCTGACCAGCGCCGCGAGGTCGGCGGCATCGCCTGCGGCGGTGAAAACCTTTTGGTATCCCTGCTTCAGAACCTCGCCGGCAGTGTGAGCGCCGACCGCGAACACGGGCATTTCCGCGGCACCCGGCGGGCATCCGAATACGCGTACGCCATTCGCACTGGTGAACACGATCGCCGGATAGGCGTTTATAACGGGAGGCTTGTAGGAAACCGGGACAATACCCAGCATCGGCTCGACAAGGGGGTTAAGCCCCAGCGCCTGGACATCACGGGCGAAATCGTCGGCGTCGGCAACCGGCCGGGTGATAAGAATTATGTTCCCGCTGCTTTTTGTCATATTAGTATAATAACTCCTTTGGCGCTTTTTCGCGAAGTTGCGCGCCCAGCTCCCGGCCAAGGGTCAGGCTTTCGCCTGCGGGGGCGCGCCCTTCCACATTGTAAATATTCTTTCCGTCCGGAGAAACCAGCCGACCCCGCAGCCATATATTACTGTTTTCTAACACAGCGTAAACCCCGACCGGCGTATGGCATGTCCCGCACAATTCGGCCAAGACCGTGCGCTCGGCGGTAACACATTTTTGAGTGTCCGGGCAGTTAATTTGGCTAAATATGGTCAACAAATTCTCATTTTTTTCTTTTATTTCAATACCTATAGCTCCCTGTCCAGCGCAGGGTAAAACGTCCTCAACTGGCACCTGAAAAGCGATATTTTTAGCCATATTTAGCCGATTTAATCCGGCACTCGCGAGCACGATTCCGGCCAAATTTCCTGTCCGTAACTTCTCCAGCCGCGTGCCGACATTCCCCCGCAGCGGCGATATTTTCAAATCCGGGCGGGCAGCCAGAATCATCCCCTGCCGCCGCACGGAACAGGTTCCGATTTCAGCCCCTTCCGGGAGTCCTGAAAGACTACATACCGCCCGGTCTGTTTCCTTCAGAATCACCGCGTCGTGGACATCTTCGCGCGGCAGCATGGCTGCAATCGCCAGCCCCTTCGGCAAAACCGATTCCATATCCTTCATCGAGTGTACGGCGGCATCGATCCGCCCTTCCAGCAGGGCCTCTTCCAGCTCCTTGGCGAACAGGGCCTTGCCTCCGCCTTTGGCATCGAGAGGCTTCTCGCCATGGGCTGACGTCCAGTCGCCAGAGGTCCTGATCGTAACGATTTCAGTCCTGATCCCGGGGTGTACGCGCGCCAGTTCCGCGCAGACAATTTCCGTCTGCCGCAGCGCCAATGGCGAGCCGCGCGTACCGATCCGGATTGTTGTGATTCCACTGCCCATGCCCACGCGTTTTATCCTATGAAAACCATGGAGTACAGCCTATGTTTGCCGCCATGAGCGCTCCTGTACACATGCTTGGCATCGAAACCAGCTGCGACGAAACGGCCGCCGCCGTGGTCACGGGTGATGGGCAAATCCTGTCCAACCTCGTCCTCAGCCAGGTGAAGGAACATAAGTCTTTCGGCGGCGTGGTTCCGGAAATCGCCGCGCGCTCGCATCTCGATCATCTCCATACGCTGATTAAGGCCGCGCTCAATGACGCGGGACTGACTTTCAACGATATTAACGCCGTCGCCGCCACCTGCGGCCCCGGCCTGATCGGCGGCGTACTCGTCGGCATGATGGCAGGCAAGGCCATCGCCAGCGCCCGCAAAATCCCCTTCATCGCGGTCAACCACCTCGAGGGGCACGCCCTCACCCCGCGCCTGACCGACAAGCTGGAATTCCCCTATCTGCTGCTCCTCATCTCCGGCGGCCATACCCAAATTCTGGTGGCGGAAGATGCCGGGCAGTACAAGCGCTGGGGCACGACCCTCGACGATGCCGCCGGCGAATGTTTCGACAAATCAGCAAAACTCATGGGCCTTCCCTATCCGGGCGGTCCGCAGGTTGAGAAGATTGCAAAACTTGCAAAAAATCCCGCGCGCTTCGATCTGCCGCGCCCGATGATGGGCCGCAAGGAACTGGATTTTTCTTTCTCCGGCCTCAAAACCGCCGTCCGCGTTTATGTTGAATCCCTGCCCGCAGGAATGCTCAAAGAAAACGACGTCGCCGATTTATGCGCCGCGCTGCAAAGCGCAATGGCGGAAACGCTCGCCGACCGCTGCAATCGCGCGCTCGAAAAATTCATCAAAACATACAAGCCGAAAAACCCGGCGCTGGTCGTCTCGGGCGGTGTCGCGGCGAACATGGCCATCCGCCAGCAGCTTGAAAAAACCGCCGCCGCGCATAACGCAAAACTCTACGCGCCGCCGCTGAATTTATGTTCTGACAACGCCGCCATGATCGCGTGGGCGGGCATCGAGCGGTTGAAGAAAGGTATGACTGATACTTTAGATGTAAAAGCGCGGCCCCGCTGGCCCCTTGACCCGTCCGCCGAGCCGCGCCATGGTGCGGGAGTGAAGGCTTAAGGGCCAAAGGGATATAAATTGATGCAATCAATCGGCGTTATCGGCGGCGGCGCATGGGGAACGGCCCTCGCGCAGGTATTTGCAAAAAATGGCCGCGACACCACGATCTGGGCGCGCGAAACCGAAGTCGTCTCATCCATCAATGAGCGCCACGAAAATTCTGTCTTTCTCGCCGGTATTCCACTCGATAAAAAATTGAAAGCCACCGGCTCGCTCGATGAAATCGCGAAGAAGGATATTCTCGTCCTCGTCAGCCCCGCACAATATGTACGCACCACATTAGGTAGCCTTAAAAAAGACCTGAATGACAAGCCCGTCGTCATCTGCGCGAAAGGCATCGAACTGAACACGGGCCTGTTACTGTCGCAGGTCGCCGAAGACGTAGCGCCCAGGGCCAAAATCGCCATTCTCACCGGCCCGACCTTCGCTGCCGAAATCGCGCGCGGCCTTCCCGGCGCGGTCACGCTGGCCTGCGCCGATGAATTGCTGGCCAAGCAGCTTCAATCCTCGCTCGGCTCGAAATATTTCCGGCCCTATGTCACTACCGACGTCGCGGGAGCTCAAGTATCCGGCGCAGTTAAAAATGTTATCGCCATCGCCTGCGGCATCATTCATGGCCGCAACATGGGCGACAGCGCCCGCGCAGCCCTGGTCACGCGCGGCCTCGCCGAAATCACGCGCCTGTCCATGGCCCTGGGCGGTCGCCGCGAAACCATGATGGGCCTTTGCGGCATCGGCGACCTGATGTTGACCTGCTCCTCCATGCAGTCACGAAACTTTTCACTCGGCGCAGCGTTGGGAGAAGGTAAAAGCCTCGATGAGATTTTAGGCGGACGCAAGGAAGTGACCGAAGGCGTATACACGGCCAAAGCCACGGTCGAGCTTGCGAAAAAACTGAAAGTCGAAATGCCGGTCACCGCGGCCGTCAACGGGTGTCTCAACGAGTCCCTCCCGGTTGACAAGGCGATCGAAGAATTATTGAATCGACCCGTCAAAGACGAAAATTAAAGGAGATTGATGATGAAAAACTGCTCCCCGCATTGCCCGGTTACCGGGGTCAATATCATAAATTTTATCCTGTGCCTGATTTTCGGTTTCATTTTTATTTTTCTATGTGAATACGCGCTCCACGGCCATATCCTCCTGCCTGTATACCACTCGATCCCGGATGTCTGGCGTAACAGTGCCGACATGGCGGAACTTCTCTGGTTTACGCTGCTCACGGAATTCCTGATCGTGCTGTTTACTGCCTATATTTTCACGCGCAACTACGAAGGCAAGGGCCTCGCGGAGGGAGCGCGCTTCGGCATCCCGGTCGGCCTGCTCATGGGCACGATAATGATGGCGCCCTATGCATGGCTGCCGATCCCGCTGGGCCTGGCCCTTGCGTGGTTCTGCGGCGGGCTTTTGCAGGGTATTGGTCTCGGGCTCATCTTTGCCCTTGTCTATAAAAAATAATGGCCTGCTGGCTCGTCAAATCCGAACCCTCCACCTATTCCTGGGACAAGATGGTGAAAGACGGCACCACTTTCTGGTCCGGTGTACGCAATTACCAGGCCGCCAACAACATGAAGGCGATGAAACGTGGCGACAAGGTTTTCTTCTATCATTCAAATGAAGGCAAAGAGATCGTCGGCATCGTCGAGGTCGCCAAGGAATATTATCCCGACCACACCGATAAAGACGGCAAGTTCGGCATGGTCGATCTCAAGGCCGTGAAAAAACTCCCAAGCCCCGTCACCCTCGCCACCATAAAATCCACGCCCGCGCTCAAATCCATGGCGCTCGTCCGCCAGTCCCGCCTTTCCGTGACCCCAGTCACGAAAGAGGAATGGGAAATTATTGCCAAATTATCGTCATTGCGAACGTAAGCGAAGCAATCCAGTATTATTCAAAATGGATTGCTTCGTCACTTCGTTCCTCGCAATGACGGACATTGAAATCCCTGATTACTGGTATAAACTGGCCGCATGACCGAAATTTTTGTGCCCTCGAACGATACACTGAAACGCGCCGCGATTTCCGAAGCCGAATATCGGGATATGTACGCACAGTCGGTGAACGACCCCGATAAATTCTGGGGCGGCATGGCGAAACGTCTCACCTGGATCAAAGAACCCACGAAAATCAAGAACACGTCCTTCAACGCGCCCGTATCCATCAAATGGTATGAAGACGGAATTTTAAACGCCTGCTTCAACTGCGTCGACCGCCATCTCCCCGCGAAAAAAGACACGGTCGCGCTGATCTGGGAAGGCGACGAACCCGGCACCGACAAAAAAATAACCTACGGCGAAATGAAGGGCGAAATCTGCCGCCTCGCCAACGCGCTCAAATTCCTCGGCGTCAAACGCGGCGACCGCGTCATCATCTATATGCCGATGGTGCCCGAAGCTGCTTTCGCCATGCTGGCCTGTGCACGAATCGGCGCAGTGCATTCCGTCGTCTTCGGCGGCTTTTCGCCCAAGAGCCTGATCGACCGCATCCATGATTGCGGCGCGGAAATCGTCATTACCGCCGACGAGGGCCGCCGCGGCGGCAAGATCGTCCCGCTGAAAAACAATGTCGACGAGGCGCTGGAAAAATGCCCGGATGTGAAAAAGATCCTCGTCCTCGAACATACCGGCAATGAAACCGGCTGGAACAATGCGAGAGATATCTGGTGGCACGAATTGGTCGATGAACAATCCTCCGACTGTCCGTGCGAGATGATGAACGCGGAAGACCCGCTCTTTATTCTCTACACCTCCGGCTCCACCGGCAAACCCAAGGGCGTACTGCATACGACCGGCGGCTACCTTGTCTTTGCCGCCATGACCCATGAAATGGTGTTCGATTACAAACCGGGCGAGATTTACTGGTGCACCGCCGATGTCGGCTGGGTCACGGGCCACTCATATATAGTGTACGGCCCGCTCGCGAACGGCGCGACCAGCCTCATGTTCGAGGGCATCCCTAATTATCCCGACTGGTCGCGCTTCTGGCAGGTCATAGACAAACACAAGGTCAATATTTTCTACACCGCGCCGACCGCCATCCGCTCACTCATCCGCGCCGGCGATGATTTCGTGAAAAAAACCTCGCGCAAAACCCTGCGCGTTCTGGGCAGCGTAGGCGAACCGATCAACGCCGAAGCCTGGCTCTGGTATTACAATATCGTCGGCGAAAAACGCTGCCCCGTCATCGACACCTGGTGGCAGACCGAAACCGGCGGCCACCTCATCACACCCCTGGCAAGTTTCAAACTTAAGCCCGGCTCGGCCACGCTTCCCTTCTTCGGCATCAGGCCCGAAATCGTTGATGGCAGCGGAAAAGTTCTCGATGGTGCGTGCGAGGGCAATCTTTGCATCGCCGATTCATGGCCCGGCCAGATGCGCACGGTCTACGGCGACCATGAGCGTTTCATACAAACCTATTTCACCACGTATAAAGGGAAATATTTCACCGGCGACGGCGCCCGCCGCGATGAGGATGGCTATTACTGGATCACCGGCCGGGTTGACGACGTCATCAACGTCTCCGGCCACCGTCTTGGCACCGCCGAAATCGAAAGCGCCATCAACGAACACGCTTCAGTCGCGGAATCCGCCGTCGTCGGCTACCCGCACGACATCAAGGGCCAGGGCATTTACGCCTATGTCACACTGAAGACGGGCAGCGCGCCCGACGAAGCCACGAAAAAAGAAATCGTCCAGACGGTGCGCACGGTCATCGGCCCTATCGCCAGCCCCGACGTCATCCAGTGGGCGCCCGGCCTACCGAAAACCCGCTCGGGCAAAATCATGCGCCGTATCCTGCGCAAAATCGCGGCCAACGAGATTGATAGCCTCGGCGACACGTCAACGCTCGCCGACCCGGCGGTTGTCAAAGACCTGATTGATAATCGTAAAACGGGCTAGCCCATCCCGATCGCGGATTTATAGAGGTCTAACAGTTCATCCTGCTCGCGGATTTTCTCCGGCTCCATCTTGCGGAGCTTGACGATACGGCGGATCGTCGGCGCATCAAAACCAACGCCCTTCGCCTCGGCATAAACATCCTTCACATCATCCCCGAGGCCTTTTTTCTCCTCCTCGAGACGCTCGATGCGCTCGATCAGCGATTTCAAACGCTGTCCGGCGACGCCGCCGACTTCCTTCGTATCTTCGTCCTGGTCTTTACGCGCCGCGGCATCCTTGGGCATGGGAGAGCTCCTTGTAAAAAAATTTGTGATTCGGAATGACGGATTGTAACCGGCAGCACGGTGCGCAAAAGCGAATAATTAATTCCAGGATTTTTTAGCGGGGATTACGGGGATAATTCAGGGCGATGGCTTTTTCAACGTGGGCTGAACCCTGCCGTCCCAGCGCTCGATCAGGATCGCCGTACCCTCCATGACGCCAGGCACCCGGCCGACCTGCACGGTCAGGACCAGTTGCTGGTTCACCGGGTCGAGATTTTTATAACTCTTGGCGCCGCGCTCGACATAGCTGATCATCATCGGCACTTCATAAAGCCAGCGATATGTGCCGTTGACCGCGCCCTCGTTCAGCAGCAACGGCGCGCCCTCCACAAAGCCGCGCACGTCGTATTTGCCGGAATCAAGTATCTTCATCACGTTGTGGGTCGCAAGGAATTGTTTGTACTGTCCTTTGCCGCCCTCGGTGAAAAATTGCTCGTCGGTTTTGATCATCGCATTGAAATCGGGCTTGTCGAACGTCATCACGTCCGACATCACGTTCGTCAGCCATTCGCTGATTTCACGGTTGTCGCGGTGCGGCTGGCTGAGCGGGGTATTATTCTCCGGCATCACATGTTTTGGCGGCGGCGGGCGCGGCGCATTAGGATCAGCGACCTGTTTATTTCTCGTTTCCTCGTCCACGGCAAACGGCGCCTGCATGGTGTATGTGGGGTCGTACTCCTTCTTGCGGAGCGTGGGAAAGAAAAACTCCAGCCACCCGGCCTGTGCGGGCGGGGCGGCGGTGACGGCAAGGCTGAATATCAGGGTGAAAGCGAGGAATCCGGCGTGCATCTTCATCCTCTCAGTATCGCCTTTCCCCCGGCCCGAAAGCAACAGCTTCCGAATTCAAAGGGCGCTTTTTCCTAGACTTTTCAATATAAATCCCCACATTTAGGCCATGGCGAACAAACCCTCCACGGCCCCCAGAAGCGAAGCCCGTGCCGGTGCGAAGCTGGTGCGCTACGGCCGCGTATCGGGCGCCATGGCCGGGCTGGCCGCGAAACTGGCAGGCGAGCGTTTCCTTGGGATTAAAATCGAGCGCGCCGAACACGCCGAACAACTCATGCAGGCCCTCGGCAACCTGAAAGGCCCGCTGATGAAAGTAGGGCAGATCCTGGGCACCATCCCCGAGGCCCTGCCGCCCGAATACGCCGCCGCGTTTCAGCAGCTCCAGTCCAACGCCCCGCCCATGGGCTGGCCCTTCGTCCGGCGCCGGATGAAGGCCGAACTGGGGCCCGACTGGGAGTCAAAATTCGAGTCCTTTGAAAAGACCTCATCGGCTGCGGCCAGTCTTGGCCAAGTCCATAAGGCAAAAGGAAAAAATGGCGCTATTTTGGCCTGCAAACTCCAGTATCCGGACATGCAATCCGCCATCGACGCTGACCTTAATCAGCTGAAAGCGATCTTTGGAATTTACGGTCGTTACGATCGTTCGATCCGCACCGAACATATCCATACCGAACTGTCGGAACGCCTGCGCGAGGAGCTCGATTACGAGCTTGAGGCGCGCCACTGCAAGCTCTACGCCTGGATGCTGCGCGATGAAAAGAATGTGCACATACCGGAAGTGATCGACGAACTTTCAACGAAGCGGCTCCTCACCACCAATTGGCTGGAAGGCGAAAAAATCCTGAATTTCATTGATTCTCATCCCGATCAGCGCAACCGCCTCGCCATGAACATGTTCCGCGCATGGTACGTCCCGCTTTATTTCTACGGCGTCATCCATGGCGATCCGCATCTCGGCAACTACACAGTGCGCAAGGATGACTCGATCAACCTGCTTGACTTCGGTTGCGTGCGCGTCTTCCGCCCGGAATTCGTCGGCGGCGTCATCGATCTGTACAACGCGCTGATGACAAACGACCGCGCGCTTGCTGTAAAAGCCTATGAAACATGGGGTTTCAAGGGCCTCTCGAATGAGCAGATCGATACGCTGAATATCTGGGCGAAATTTTTATACGGCCCCGTGATGGAGGACAAAGCCCGCATGATCGGTGAAGCCAGCGGCGGCATTTACGGCCGCGAAACCGCTGAAAAAGTTCACAAAAAGCTGCGCGAACTCAGCAGGGATAAAGGCGGCGTCACCGTGCCGCGCGAATTCGTTTTCATGGACCGCGCGGCGCTCGGCCTCGGCTCGGTCTTCCTTCACCTCAAGGCTGAAATCAACTGGTACCGCGTATTTAATGAGTTAATCGCCGGTTTCGATCTTGAAATTTTGCGCGAACGTCAGCGCGAAACTTTGAAAAAATTCGGCGTCCCCCCACCAAAATAAAGCCGAAATAATCGCGAATCGGGGCGATTCGCAATCCTTAAGGCTTTATTAAAAATTTCTGCACAGACTCCGGAAAATGAATCCGGTGCGACTCATGAGTTATGAAATAAAAACCCCTCTATCCCCAAGAAAACACACACGAAAAGAAACTCCGAGTCGCTAATCATTTGTAAACAAATTTAATTGATAATTAACAAGTGGGAAATTTTTAAGACTTTCGGGCTCTGGGGGCCGTCAAACGCATGTTTGCGCAAAGCATTCATTACGTTTTAAAACACGTTCAGATTATCGCTTCGGATTTACCGAAGGTTTTAACGCATATTCCCGCGTCTTTTTCCGTTTTCACGCAAAATTTCTCACAAAGCCTCCAGCCTGTCCGCGTGAAAACAACGCCGCGTTATCCCACATACAAAAAGCGCGGTGATCAATGACGCTGAAATCCATCCGCAACAGAAAATCCGAACGAGGCAACGTGTTCTTCACGTTGTTCGGCGCTGTTGCGATTGTCGGCGTTCTCGGCGCGGGCATCATGGCCACGATGCGCGGGCCGCTCTCGACGATGGTGAACGTCAACCGCCGCGCCCAGGTCGATGCGGAAATGAGCGTCGCCTCCAAACTGGTCCTGATGGAAGCCGCGCAGGCCGCGGACGACGGCGACTGCGACGCTGACGGCTTCGTCGAACCGCTCCCTTATAAATCCGGAAGTCCCGCGCCCACGGGCGGTGGCCAGTTACCCGATGCCGTCGCTTCCAACAAGCTCGACCCCTGGGGCACGCCTTACGGCTATTGCGCCTGGGATGCAGGTAGCGACGTCGATTTGGATGACTGCAACGGCGATAACCGCCTTGCCGGTACCGGCGATGGCGATGATACATACACCGTCATCGCGCTGATTTCCGCCGGTCCGAACCAGGCCTTCGAATCGACATGTACGGGCGGCGCCAGCCCCGACCTGACGAAAACCGCGGGCAGCGACGACGTCTGGAGCACATTCAGCTACGCGATGGCTGTCGCGGGCAGCGGCGGTCTTTGGAAACTGAACGCTATCGATCCTGACCTTGCTGAAATCAATAAGGACATCTCCGCGCAGGGCGCAACCTTCGCTGGCGCGGTCGATCTGACCGACCCCCTCGCGAAACTTACACTTGGCGCTGGCTCTATGGTTCTTCCCGATCAGACCCAGGCGCCCGACTCCGCCTGCGACGATCCCGGCGACAGCGCCAATCACGGCATCCTGCGCGTCAATACGGGCACCACCCCCGACACGGTTGAAATCTGCGATGCAGGCACCACAACATGGAAATCCGTGGCCGAAGGCGCAACGTCTGTCAGCTTCTGGAAAAATGACGGCCCCGGCGCTCCGACCGAAATTTATTACAGCGGCGGCAATGTCGGCATCGGCGGCAACAATCCCGCACAGCCGCTGGACGTCACAGGCAACGTACATATAAGTGACAACTTCATGCTCGACGCCGCTTCGGCGATTGTATGGGACGGCGCCGCAAGCGACCCCAGCATCACCGAAAGCGCCAGCGGCCTGAACGTCATCGCAAATGGCGGCTTCGGGCTGACGGGGAACGCCACCATCACCGGCACCGGCGCTGACGGAACCACCAATGCTCTTCTCATTTCCAACAGCACACCCACCCCGATCTTCGTTGTCGAGAATGACGGCGATGTCGGCATCGGCGTCGCCGACCCCAATGACAAGCTCGATATTTCAGGCAGTATCGACATAACCGAACATTACAAGCTCGACGGCGTAAATATCCTGACCGATAACGCCACGACCGGCTCAACCATCATCGGCAAAAGCACGGGCACGGGCGTGCTGGGCAATTACAACACCATCCTCGGCGGCGGCGCGGGCGCGACGCTGACGACGGGCATCAACAACATCCTGATCGGTGCCCACGACACCGTCCCCATCAATGTCGCAGCCGCGGCCACCAGCAACTTCCTGAATATCGGCAACACGCTATATGGCGACCTCGCCAACGACCGCATCGGTATCGGCGTCCCTGCGCCGGATGATGCACTTGATGTCAGCGGCAATATCGACGCCAGCGGCAATATCGAGGGCACCAATATCACCGCCACCGGCGACATGTTCGCCGACAACCTGACGACGTCGGTGCGCGTCACCACCGATGAATTATACGTCAACAACACCGACGATTTCGTTCCCGGAACCTGCAACGCCGGATCTTTCAACCGCTGGGACGGCAATAGCTGGGAATGCGAAACCGACTCGGCCGGCTCCGGCGGCGGCACCCAGGACCTCGCCAGCGTCCTCGGCGAAGGCAACGACGCCGCCGCCCTGAATGCGGAGGACTTCCTCAAGCTCGGCTCCAACGAATTCTGTAACGAAGACCTCACCATCTGCTTCGACCCCGAAGACGTCGCCAGCGGCGCGGCTGGCAGCGCGCTCTCGGCCATCACCGCCGCCATCGCCGATAATTCCATCAACAGCGCTGCATGGAACCAGATCTGGAACTGGCAGCTCACCGGCGCGGAAACTGGATTCAAATTCGGTGAAACCGCGGCCTCCACCGGCGGCGCTGCCAATCAATATATATTGAGCGCGGAAACGCTCGCCACCTCCACGGCTATTCCATTCTTCATTAATAATGTCGGCGCCGGTCGCTCGTTCCAGGTCAACGATGCAAGCGGCGACACATCGCCCTTTGTTATCGCCGCCGACGGCAAGGTCGGTATCGGCACGGCCAGCCCGACCACGGCGCTAACTGTGAGAGGCGATCACGTCGTCGGCCAGGGCCTGATCTATGTTAATGCGAATGCAGGCCAGCCTGCATATGTCAGGCTGAATGCCGATGCCAACATGGATTCAGGATTTGGCTTGTATGTGGCTGGAACCGCCGCATGGCACATGACCCGCCCCGAGAATACCACCAATCTCGTATTCGTGGATTCGACAGCGGACCGGGTAACGTTTCTGCAAGGCGGCGAGGTCGGTATCGGCGACACGACTCCCGATGATGGCACCGGCGGCGGCGGCCAGAATCTTCTTGTCGATATCGAAGGCCCCGCGGGCGCCACCTATTATTGCGATCAGGCAGGCCTGAATTGCTTCACCGCAGCTTCCGTTGCCGGGTCCGGCCTGTGGGAACGCAACGGCACCGTCGTCCGCATCCGCGCGCCCGGCGTTTATGCAACAGATGATCTGGTTTTCGGCGCGGCGCAGCTTGCTGGTGTTGTCGGCGTCGACGACGACAACCGCCTGTTCTTCGACAAATCCAAGGGTGCGTTCCGCGCAGGATCGGCAACCGGCACACAATGGGACGATGCCAATGTCGGCACTGGCAGCGTGGCATTGGGTACTGACCTGACGGCAAGTGGTGCGTATAGCGCCGCCATAGGCCTCGCGTCATCTGCCACTGGTGCCGGCAGCTCCGCCTTCGGTTATTCCAACACGGCCAGCGGCATAGCCAGCATCGCGGTGGGGCAGAATGTAATGGTCGGCGATGGCACGCCTGGAAGTGGCGCTGGCGACGGATCTATCGGTATCGGGTTAATGGATGATAGCGTCACTATTACCGTTCCTCCAGCAGTCACGGGCGTTGAATCTTTCGGCATTTTCATGGGCGACCAGGACGCTGTTGATATCACCGCCAGCAATATCATGGCGCTGATGGGCGGTCGTCTCGTTATCGACCCAGATACTACGTCCGCGACAAACACCAACGTCTCCACTGGCGTCCAGCAGCTCGAACTCGACGTTCAGGGCGATATCGGCGCGGTCAATTTCTGCGACGAGGCAGGTAACAACTGCTTCACGCCCGCGTCCGTCGCATCAAACCGCGCGCTCTCGGCCATCACCGCCGCCGCCGCGGGTAATTCGATCAACAACGCCGACCATGCGCAGGTCTGGAACTGGCTGCTCACCACCGCCGACAAAGATGCTTTCACCTTCACCGAAAACACGGCTTCCACAGCCACCGGCCACTCTTCCATCCTGAAAGCCGCGACGCTGGCGACTTCAACCGCAACACCGCTGAGAGTCACCAACCTTGGCGCGGGAGATTCGCTTGTCGTCAACGACGAAACCGGCGACGCCGACGCTTCACCCTTCCTCATCGGCCCGGACGGACGCGTCGCCATCGGCACGACGACACTGGGACAAAAACTGGCCGTGGCGGGCAGAATCGAAACCCAGGGCGGCATGTTGTTCAACCAGGGTTCTGACGCAACCGACAACCTCATGTATCTGGGCTCAACAGTTGCGGGCGAAGTCGATGGCTCGCTCGGATTCTTCGCCGGCGGCATGGGGTCTTCGAGCGCGAATGACGGTGCTTATTTCCTCGCGCGCGGCAATGATTTCTCCGACATCGGGAACCAGCGCGGCAATATGTACTTCACGGTAGGAAATCCGGCGGCGGCGGGCGCGCTCGAAGGCTCGCTTAATTTCTTCACCGGCGCCGAAGTACAGCGTATGATTATCAACAATCTCGGCGAGGTCGGCATCGGCGATACAACACCCGATGACGGCACCGGCGGCGGCGGCCAGAACCTGCTGCTCGACATCGAAGGCCCGGCAGGCGCAAGCCATTACTGCGACCAGAACGGCCTGAACTGCTTTACACCCGCTTCCGTCGCCAGCAACCGTGCGCTGTCCGCTATTACCGCCGCCGCCGCCGACAACTCCATCAACAATGGCAACTGGAACCAGATCTGGAACTGGCAACTCGCTGCAGGCGAAGTTGGTCACACCTTCGGTGAGAATGTTGCATCCGCAGGCGGCAGCGCAGATCAATACATCCTCGCCGCGAAAACACTGGCGACGTCCACTGCCACGCCGTTCATGATCACAAACCTCGGCGCCGCCAATTCCTTCCGCGTTAACGATGAAACCGGCGATGCCGACACCACGCCCTTTGTTATCGAGGCAGATGGCGATGTTGGCATCGGCACGGCAACACCAGCCGATAGATTGAATATTGCCGGCGAATTGGATGACACCGGCCTTCTGGTCGAATCTTTTATCGACAGCAGCAGCAGCGGAAACGTTACGTTCCGTCACGCCCGCGGCACGGAAGGAAGCGAAACCATTGTCCAGAATAACGATGAAGTCGGACACCTTTTATTCCAGGCGCACGATGGCACCAACTACGAAAATGCAGCTTCGATTGTAGCGGTGGTCGATGGCGCGACGGGCAATAATGATATGCCCGGCAGGCTGGATTTTTACACAGCTCTTGACGGAACCGCCGGTCATTTGCCTCGTATGACAATTAAAAACGACGGCGATGTCGGTATTGGAACAACAGCCCCGGCAGGTCAGTTGCACATCTCCAGCGATGCCGAAACATATTTATATCTTCAAAGCGCCGCTACCAACCAGTGGCTGAACCCGACGATCATAGGACGCCGTTCGCGCGGCACCGTCGCGGCGCCAACGGTCGTCGTCGCGGATGACGAGCTTCTGACACTCGGCGTAAGTGCCTATGACAGCAACAGTTACGAATCCGCCGGCTGGATCGGCTTTTATGTCGACGGCACGCCCGGCAATAACGACATGCCAAGCCGTATGTCGTTCTTCACGACGCCGGACGGATCAATAACTTCGACCGAGCGCATGACCATTAAAAACACCGGCAAAGTCGGTATCGGTATCACCAACCCTGACGAGCTGCTCGACCTCGGTGCCAATGCCGAGGATGGCCTGGCACTACAGGTTGCCACATCCGCCGATCCAAACAATAACCCCTATATAGTCCAAAGACGTTCGCGCGGCACGATGGCCGCGCCGACCGCGGTGCAGTCGGGCGACAACCTCATGGATTTCTATGCCAGTGGCCATGATGGCACAGCCTTCAGAGTTGGGGCCATGGTTTCAGCCTTTGTTGACGGCACACCGGGCGCAAACGATATGCCGACACGGCTTGAGTTCAACGTGCAGGCCGACGGGGCTGGCGGCTGGCTGGGCGACGGTACCACGACCCCCGAAATGGTCATCAAAAACACCGGCGCGGTCGGCATCGGCATGGCATCACCCGCTTCGCTCTTCGTCGTCGCTTCGCCGACAGCAGAGGTCGTCGGCGCTGCCGCAACGATTACGGCCAACTCCTGCGGCACCGTCAAACAGATCAGCGCGACCGCGAACAGAACGACTGACACGACAAACACCTTCACCGCGCCCACAGCGTCCTACAACGGCTGCTGCATGGACGTCGTCAACATCGACACCGTTGATACGATCACCCTCGACAATAACGCCAACTTCATCACCGGCCCCGGCGCAGATCTCGCAGTCGGCCCCGGCAAGGCGGTGCGCGTCTGCTCCGACGGCACAAGCTGGTACCAGGCAAGTACAGTCACCAGCGCCGCCGCGACCCTCCTCGCCATCGACGACCTGACCGACGCCTTCACCGATTACGCGGTTGAAAATAACCTGATTATGGGCCGAGCGGGCGCAGTAGCACTCGCAGCAGGCGCGCAACGCAACGTATTCATCGGCCAGAACGCGGGCGCAACCACCGTCGACAGCACGGTAGATACAGATAGCAACACGGCGGTAGGCTACGCTGCACTAAATGCCCTGACCAGTGGCAGCCAGAATACCGCCGTTGGCCGCAATGCCCTGGCAGACACAACTGATGGCGTCTGGAACGTTGCAGTTGGCAACCAGGCTCTTGAAAATAACACAAGTGGTAATGGCAATGTTGCCGTGGGCACCACTGCCCTTTACAGCAATGTTGCAAAACGCGAGAGCACCGCTATCGGTCATGCCGCCATGTTCTATGCTGATGATACAGCAGTCGGCGCGGTTACGTACAATACCGCCGTCGGCGCGTATGCATTGGAGGGCAGCACAACTCCCGCTAACAACACAGGCACAGGCAACACCGCCGTCGGCCACGAGGCCATGCAGGCAAATTCCAGCGGCACAGGCAACGTCGCCATGGGTTACGCCGCCCTTCATAATAACGACGACGGCGATGCCAACATCGCCCTCGGTTACCAGGCGATGAACAACAACGTTACCGGTAATGCGAACGTTGCGATCGGCGAAGGCGCCCTTCTGTCGAACAACAGCAGGCAATACAACACGGCGGTCGGTCACCGCGCCATGATGTATGCCGACGACACCGGCGCCGGCGACTGGTCGGCCAACACCGCCGTCGGCGCCCTGGCATTGCAGGGCAGCAGCACTGCCGCCGACAACACCGGCCAGGGCAACACGGCGATCGGTTACTCTGCATTAACCGCGATGACATCCGGCGAACACAATACCGCGCTGGGCCTTGCCGCAGGCGACTCACTGACCGAAGGCTCCGACAATATCTTGATTGGCTACGACATCGACGCGCCCGCCGCCACGACCGACAATCACCTGAATATCGGCGGCACAATCTTCGGCGATCTTGGCAATGACCGCGTCCGCATCGGCGGCAGCGGTGTTGTTGGCGCGGGTCCGCTCATCGCCGCGCCGCCCACAACTGAAGTCGTTGCCGCCGCTGCCGTCATCACGGCCAACGCCTGCGGTACGATTAAACAGGTCAGCGCGACCGCGAACAGAACGACCGACACAACGGATACTTTCACAACGCCGACCGCCTCATATGCAGGATGCTGCATGGACGTCGTCAACATCGACACCGTCGACACCATCACGCTCGACCAGAACGCGAATTTCTTCACCGGCCCGGGCACCGACCTCTCGCTCGGCCCCGGCAAGGCGGTTCGTGTCTGTTCCGATGGAACCAGCTGGTACCAGGCGGCATCCATAACGAGCGTCGCCAGCGGCGGCAACATACCGCTCTCCGGCCTCACGGCTGCTCTCGCCGACAACTCCATCAATAACGGCAACTGGAACCAGGTCTGGAACTGGCAGCTTGCCGCCGGCGAAGTCGGCTTTACCTTCGGCGAGAACACAGCCTCTGCAGGCGGCACCGCCGATCAATACATTCTCGCCGCGAAAACATTGGCGACATCCACCGCCACGCCGTTCATGATCACTAACCTTGGTGCGGCGGATTCCTTCCGCGTGAACGATGAAACCGGCGATGCTGATACTACGCCTTTTGTCATCCAGACGGACGGCGATGTCGGTATCGGCACGGCCAGCCCGGTAGCCCAGATGCACATCTCCAGTGACACTGAAACAGCCTTATACATTCAAAGCGCGACATCTGCTGCCGCGACGTGGAATCCGGAGATTCAAAGCCGCCGTTCGCGCGGCACCGTCGCCGCGCCTTCGGTCGTGCAGAGCGGGGATTCAGTGCTTAGCCTCTGGGCAACCGCGTATGACTCCAACAGCTGGGAAACCCCGGCCCTGATCCAGTTCTTCGTCGACGGCACGCCAGGCAACGGCGACATGCCGGGCCGCATTGAATTCCAGACGCAGGCTGACGGCGCGGCAGTCAATCCCGAACTGACCACGCCTGAAATGGTCATCAAGAGCACAGGCTTCGTCGGTATCGGCACCGCAACACCCGCAACCACCCTCCAGCTCAACACGGCCACCGGCTCCTTCCCTAAATTTCGCCTGACCGGTGCTGATGTCACCCTTCCGGATTACAGCGGCTCCTCATCGGTCAACGATGTTTCGGCAACCAATACGTTCGGCCAGTTTAAAAACCGTATAGACGGCGGTGGCACACAAACCGGCGGCATGATGATCCAGGGCTTCACCGGCAGCGGCGTCAACACCCACTTCCCGCTGCACTTGATCGGCACGCATGGCGGCACCGCCCCCACCACCGCCGCCGTGACCATCGGCGGCCAGAAATGGAGCGGCACCAATAACCGCGCCGCACTCACCAGCACAACACCTGTGCTGGACATTGAAAACAATTATGCTACGGCCGGAAGCGGCGGTCTCCTCATGCGGGTTATGGGCGACGGCAAGGTCGGCATCGGGACAACGACGCCAACTCAAAAACTCCATATTGCTGATAACGGGGCAGTATACGCTTTAGTTGAAGGAGCTGAAAATACGAATTATTATCACAATCCCGGGGTTGTGGGCCAAAGGTCGCGCGGCACACTTACTGTGCCGACGATTGTTCAGAACGGTGATGAGCTGATGGAAATAGTCTCCAACGGCTATGACGGAAACAGCTGGGAAAACTCTTCTTACATTATCCAGGGTGTGGACGGTACGCCCGGCGACGACGACATGCCCGGCAAAATTGAGTTTTACACCAGGGCGGATAACGATGCGGGTGGTCCGACAGAGCGCATGCGCATCACATCCGGCGGCAATGTCGGTATCGGGACGGCGACGCCGGTATTGAAAATGCATATCGTCAATACCACTGGCGATAACGGGATGGCCATTCAATATTCTGGTGCGGACTCTGATAGCCCGAACCTTGAGCTTAAAAAATCCAGGGGCACTCCCACCGCTCCCACGATTATCGGCGCTCTTGATGAAATGGGAGAGATTCGGTTCATGGGGTATGACGGAGCAACGTGGCGGCGGAGCGCGCAAATCTCGGGGAATAGTGGTGGAACGCCGGGGGCAGGCGACATGCCCGGCAGTCTATTGTTCTACACCACTGCGGACGGCGCTGCCGACATTACGGAGCGCATGCGCATCAACTCTTCCGGCGATGTCGGTATCGGCACGACATCGCCCGCTTCGCGCTTCATTGTCGCATCACCCACGGCTGAGGTCATCGCCGCCGCTGCTGTCATCACCGCCAACTCTTGCGGCACCGTCAAACAGATCAGCGCCACCGCCAACCGCACGACGAACACGACGGATACATTTACCTCGCCCACCGCTTCCTATAACGGATGCTGCATGGACGTCGTGAACATTGACGCCGTCGACACCATCACGCTCGATCAGAATGCCAACTTCATCACCGGCCCCGGCACCGACCTCGCGCTCGCCCCGGGCAAGGCCGTCCGCGTCTGCTCCGACGGCACCAGCTGGTACCAGGCAGGCGGCGTCTCCAGCGCGACCAGCGCAAGCAATGCGCTCTCTGCCATCACCGCTGCTGCTGCTGACAACTCCATCAATAACGGTGCATGGAACCAGACCTGGAACTGGCAGCTCACCGGTGCCGAGACCGCATTCAAATTCGGCGAGAACGTCGCCTCTTCCGGCGGCGCAAGCAACCAATACATCCTGAGCGCGGAAACGCTCGCAACCTCCACCGCCATTCCGCTCTTCGTCAATAATGTCGGCGCGGGCCGCTCGTTCCAGGTTGACGACGCAAGCGGCGACACCTCGCCCTTTGTCATCGACGCCTCCGGCGCTGTCGGTATCGGCACCACGACGCCTCACGCCTCATCGAAACTTGATGTGAGGGGACCCCTGTTTCTCGACAGCAACACTGATGGAAATCTTGGCGACATTTACTCCGGCCCCGTCTGGCCCTATAGCATCAACGTGGGCTGGGACGGCCAGGACAGTTCGTTGCGTTTCAACGCGGTCGGCACCGCAGGTGGCACCGCCGACTTCAGAAACCTTTACGTTTACGACGGTAAAACCAATCCGATTGCGTTTTTCGAGGGCAGTACAAAACGCCTCGCCACCGGCGGCAACGATATAACACCCGACGCGATGCTTGAAGTCATCAAGGACGCCGCCAGCCCGCTCTTCATGTTGAGCGCCGCCGCCGCCGGCAACGGCGACCTCATGATCGTGGATGCCAGCGGTAGGGTTGGTATCGGGATCACCCCTGACGAACTGCTCGACGTCGGCTCCGATGCCGAGAATGGCATGTCGTTACAGGTTTCCAACGCCAGTGCAAGCAGCAACCCTTATATGGATATAAAACGTTCCCGGGGAACGATGGCCGCGCCCACGGCGGTACAGTCGGGCGACGCGCTGTTTGATTTTTCTATCAGGGGCCATGACGGGACGGCACACCGTGTAGGCGCCATGATTTCAGCCGTAGTTGACGGCACAACCGGCGCAACCGACATGC
>JBASFK010000006.1:0-135061 GCA_049652985.1 Alphaproteobacteria bacterium | reverse complement strand
TACGAGAGGACCGGGATGGACGCACCTCTGGTGTACCTGTTGTCGCGCCAGCGGCATAGCAGGGTAGCTATGTGCGGAATGGATAAACGCTGAAAGCATCTAAGCGTGAAGCCAGCCTCAATACCAGAACTCCCTATTAGAGCCGTGGAAGACCACCACGTTGATAGGCTGGGTGTGGAAGCGCCGTAAGGCGTGAAGCTAACCAGTACTAATTGCTCGATTGGCTTGAATTCATCTCATGCAATGGATTTTCTTCGGAAAGTTTTTTGTGTGAAGTCGCGCGCAGTGATAAGTTCACTGTAAGCGGTTTGAATTGAAGCTCGGTTTTGTCCGATGTCTTTACATGCGTGCGTTCGAATGAGCCGGTGGTTTAGCGAGAGTGAAACACCCCTTCCCATTCCGAACAGGTCCGTGAAACCTCTTTGCGTCGATGGTACTATGTCTTAAGGCATGGGAGAGTAGATTGCTGCCGGTTCTTTCGAACGCATGCGTTACCTGTTTACGATGATAAGAAATAAGAAATGATCAAGCGGCCTGGCGGGCCGCTTTTTTATTATCAACGCTTGCCGTCGCGGTGGCCTTCGCCGCGGGAATTATCGCGCGCCACGCCGGGGCCGCTGCGCTTGCGGTTGCGCTCGATATTCTGGTTTTCATTGCGCTGGCGCGGGTCCTGGCCGGGATTTTTTATTTCGTCATTCATGAAGCTCTCCTCTGGTTTCCATTTCTAACAATCCAGGCCCTTAAAAAGTTCATCCGTTCCTGCATACCATGATGCTCAATCTTCCTGATCCGCGAAATATTCCTCATAATACAACTATAGATTGTGTTATGGGGATTTCGCGTGGGGAAGTTCGTCCTTTTCCTGTCTTTCATATGTGCGTTCGTGACTGCCGTCCCGGCGCCCGCTTACGCCGATATAGCCGGGGAGCGGCGTTACAATTTCGTGACCAAGAAGTATGAATTCTACGACGGCACGGGGTGGTACAATTTCGAGCTGGGCATTGCGCTCGGCGCCTGCAGCGACGAGGCGGTGACGGAATTCAGCACCCTCCTGGGGCTTTACCAATATTGCAACGGCACCAACTGGATCAGGTTGGTCGGCACGCCGACCTTAAGCCTGTGCTCGGGTGCGGGCACGATGGATTATTTCAGCAACAGCTATTTTTACTGTAATGGCCTGGTGTGGGTGAATATGAAGGGCCTGCTGGTCATATAGCAGCTTCCCAAACAGGGCATTTTTGCCCATTTTTCCTTGCTTTTTAGCCCAAAAAAGGCTAGAAACTGCCCATTGTTGATCTATCTTTGGGACTTCGCGCTTTGACTACAATCGGCCGATCCAAAGAGCCGATTGAACTAAAACCTAAACTAACGCGAGGAGTTCGCAAGAATGGCACAGACCGGCACAGTAAAATGGTTCAACGGAACCAAGGGTTACGGCTTTATCGTTCCCGACAATGGTGGCAAGGACGTATTCGTCCATATCTCCGCAGTCGAGAAAGCAGGACTGAAAACCCTGCATGAAGGACAAAAGGTCGAATTCGAAATCCAGGAAAACCGCGGCAAGGAAGCTGCAGCAAACCTGAGAGTTGTCGAATAACCTAAAAACTTTCCGTTGAATAAGCGGGTTCAAGAGGAGGCAAATGCCTCCTTTTTTATTTTTAAGCGATCAAAAATTCTTTTTGAAAAACCTGCTGGCGGCGATCAAAAGACAAGCACCGATCAATCCTGCGACCAGGTAGCCCAGCCACCCGGCGAACGAAATACCAAGCCAGATGAAAATTGTATTGGCGATACCGGCACCGATCACTCCAAGAATTATATTGGTAAGCAAACCGTGATCGGACTTCATGATTTTTTCCGCGAGCCAGCCTGCGAATGCGCCGATCAGAATGGCTCCTAGCCAGCCGATTTGTTGTTCTTCCATGTGAAAATCCTCCTGTTTTTGAGCAAACGCTATGAGTAGGATTTTGTTCCTTTGATCACGCCGCCAAAGGTTTTTCTGCACCTGATGTGACAGGAAAAACGAGGGTCCAGACCGTGCCCTTATCGGATTTTAATTCTGCCATCCCCCTGGCCTGTTCCATAAGCCGTTTTATCAACCCTACGCCATGACGTTTGCTTTCGGTATGCGCCGCAAAACCAACTCCGTCATCGGAAATAGTCAGAATGCCATCATTTTCTTTTTGTGTGAGAATGACCTTGATGGTACCCGGGCCTTTTGGAAATGCGTGGAGATAAGAATTTGAAGTTATCTCTGTTACGATAATCCCAAGGGCAGTGACCGTATCCAGCTCTAAAGCCATTTGCTTCGCGTCGCAAACAAGGGTGATCTCAAACGGACCCTTTTCCTGAAAATTCTGAAGGCTTGTACAAAGTGACTCCAGATATGCGCCAAAATCGATAGTTTGAACAAGTCCGTGGCCCAGGAGATGATCGTAAATGCTTGCAAGGCTCATGACACGCCGTGCAATTGAGCGAATGCCCTCTTTGCCAGCTTTGTCAGCAAGATCGATTTGCCGGAGCAACATGCTATAGACCAGTTGGAGATTATTCCGGACCCGGTGTTGCAGTTCTTCCGCCAGCACGCCTTTTTCTGCAACCAGTTTTTCCATCTCCGCGAGCGTAACTTGCAGAGCTGCCGTGCGTTCCGATGTTTGAGCCGCCTCAGCGACAACATTCGCAAAGCCTGTAAGAAAGTTAATGTCGTGTTCGTCGAAAGTATGTTGAGAGGTGCAGTCGACCTCTAGGACGCCAAACGGGCCACTTTTGCCTTTTACTAGTACGTCTACAGTCGAAATAATTCCATGCTGGGAATAAAAATCCGGAAGGTTATAGCTGTTATTCTTGCGAATATCTTCAAGGATCACCGGCTTGCCGGTAACGAATGCCCGTCCTTGTGTTGAACTTTCATCAGCCTGGGATACAACACGGCCAATGACGCCGGCTTCCCAGCCGTATCCTGCTACAACAAGCAGGTCGTTCTGTTCGGGCCTGTATCGGCAAATTTTAGAATAGGGAACGTTAAGGCTTTCAGCGCAGATACGCGCAGCTTCCGTAAGCACCTTTTGTAAATCAGTTTCATTAAAAGCAAAGCTGCCAAACTTCGCCAATGCAGCCTGTTGACGAAGCAATCTTTCGATCGTCCGGCTGGCGGTCATGCCGCTATCCGATTATTGCTGACAGGATACTCAAGAAGATGAAAGCCTTTTGGAAAAAGAGAGCGCGGAATAATATCTTTTGTCCTGATATCATGGATAATACGCAAGGCACTGCTTAAATCGTGCAGGTCACACGGTTTTTGAATATAAGCATCTCCATCGGCTTTGGTTAATTTTTTATTCAATGGATCGCCTGAAACATACAATATTCCCATGGTCGTTTTGTCTTTCAGAAGAGGGCGTATTTGTGAGCCATACTGAAATGGGCTGTGCTGATTTGGTTCAGCGTAAGGTTTGCAATAGGCTCCCGCAGGAAGGCATTAAGAAGATAGGTCTCTGTATCGGCACTACGTTTCTTGACTGTTACGGTGTCCCTGTATCGCTCCAGAATGTCCCTGACCTTATAACCATTCAGAACCCGAACAGGAGTAGGCATATCGCCTCTATCCGCTTTGGTTTCCATGTGACGAGCCCATTCCTCGGCATCTGATTTAAGTCGGAATGTTCGACAAGCAGTGGGGAAGCCTTTGCGTCTTATCTGAACCTGATATTTCCCATTACGTTTCGAGAAAGTAGCCATGATAACCGACCTCATTGCAGCAGAATTGCAGCAAGTCGAAATCATTGGATTTTTCTGAGGAGAGCCTAAACCTTATAAGTCACTGTTCTGACTCACGGATTTAATGGTCGGGGCGAGAGGATTCGAACCTCCGGCCTCTTGCTCCCGAAGCAAGCGCGCTACCAGGCTGCGCCACGCCCCGACATGGGAAAAAGATAGAGCGTTATAGGGCGAAAGCGCCCAAAGGCGCAAGTTGTCTTGTGTCCGGGGCGGTTATGTATTTTACATAATTTAAACAAGTGGGATGGGGTTGTACGGGTCCTGAAATAACGTCAGGAGACGAGGGATTCCGCTTTCGCGAGGCAGGTTTTGAGATCCGGGCAGACGAGCTCCTCGCCGATATGGGCCGCGAGGCCTGAGCGCTTCACGATCGAGAGCGGCTGGCTCTGCAGCCCTGCGAGCATCAGGCGGCTGCCCTGTTTTTTCAGGAATTCATGCAGGTTCTCGAGCGCCTCAAGCCCCGTTGTGTCTATGTTGAGCAGGCTGCTCATATCAAGGACGAGGATTTTCGGCAGCGCGCGCGAGGTATCCATCAGGCGCTCGAGTTTCATCGCCGCGCCGAAAAACAGCGAGCCGTAAATGCGGTAGGCCTCGATCGAGCGGCCAAGATGCGGCGCGAGCATGGCCTCGATCTCGGGAATGGGTTCGACGCGCGTCAGATCCGCCACGCGCCGGATGAAGAAGACGCAGGCGAGGACAAGGCCGACTTCCACTGCAACCGTCAGGTCGATGACGACGGTGAGGAAAAACGTGCTGAGCATGATGATGGCGTAGCTGCGCGAGAAATGTTTGAGGCGCGCGAATTCGTGCCATTCGCCCATGTTCCAGGCGATGTTGAGCAGGATCGCGGCGAGAGCGGTAAGGGGAATATTTTCGGCCAGCGGCGCGGCGATGAGGATAATGCACAGCAGTACAATCGCATGGATCATGCCCGATACGGGGCTGACCGCGCCGGAGCGGATATTTGTCATGGTGCGGGCGATGGTGCCTGTCGCGCAGTAGCCGCCCGCGAGCGGCGCGGCGACGTTGGCAAGCCCTTGCGCCATCAATTCCTGGTTGGGGTCATGACGGTCGCCGGTTACGGAATCCGCCACGCGTGCGCAGAGAAGGGATTCAATCGCGCTCAGCATCGTGATGGTGAGAATGGCGGGGAACAGCATCTGCAATGTTGCAAAATCGATATTGGGAATCGTGAGTTCCGGCAAAGCGCGCGGCAGGCCGCCAAAGCGTGTGCCGACGGTTTCGATGTCGAGCTGGAAAAACCATGTCACGGTGGTGCCGAATATGAGCGCGATGATGCTGCCCGGCACATAGCCCGTGCGCTTCAGCCGTCCGGGGAGCCGCCCGGCGATCAGCGGCCAGCTCAGGACGATCATGAAACATGCCACGCCGACAATGACGGTCTGTGTGTCAATCGTCGGTAGATGCGTGAAGATGACGGACATTTTCGCGAAAAATTCGGCAGGCAGCGGGCCGGTGCGCAGGCCGAGGAAATCCTTCACCTGCGAAAGCGCGATCAGGACAGCAATACCGTTCGTGAAACCGATGACGATAGAGACGGGCACGAAACGCACCATCGTGCCAAGCCTGAAGAGTCCCATCAGGAAAAGACAAATGCCGGAAATCAGCGTTGAAATAATCAGACCGTCGATGCCGTAACGCTCGACGATGCTGTAGACCACGACGATGAAAGCGCCCGCCGGGCCGCCAATCTGGAGCTTTGTTCCGCCCAGGGCCGAAATGATGAAGCCGGCGACAATGGCGGTGAACAGCCCGGTCTCGGGCGGCAGGCCGGAGGCGATGGCAAAAGCCATGGCGAGCGGGAGGGCGACCACGCCGACCGTAATCCCGGCCAGCAGGTCCTTGAAAAAATCGGCGCGGGTGTAGGTTTTCAGGGCAGTCAAAAGCCGTGGGCGGAAAGGATGGATGCTAAAAAACTGCTCGTTGGAGGCCATGGTTATGATCTATCGCATGATATTTCAGGCGTCCAGCGTATATCTTGCATAAAATTTTTAAAAGGAGCAGTTTATGTCTGCCCCTCAAATAAGGAGATCCCCCGTGGACAATTCTTCCAGGAATAAACCTTACTTTCTCATCGCCGCGGCCGCGATGCTGGCCCTGGGGCCTGCCTTTGCCGGATGGTCGGTGAAGAAGGGGCTTGAGACCTTCCGCATGGAAGACCGCGTGGTCTCGGTGAAGGGATTGTCGGAGAAAGACGTCGAGGCGGACCTCGCGATCTGGACATTATCCTCCACGGCGACGGCGAACGAGCTTTCGGCCGTTATCCAGCAGACCGACAGTAACAAGAAAATCATTCTCGCGTTCCTGGAGCATGCCGGTTTTTTGAAAGAGGAAATCGAAATTCCGCCCGTGCAGTCGCAGGATCTGCTGGCGCAGGCTTACCGCCCTGAAAATGTCGAGCAGGGCCGTTATATCGTGACGCAGAACATCAATGTCCGGACCAGCGACATGGCGAAAATGGACAAAGCCCTGGCGAATGCGGGCACTTTGCTGCAGCAGGGTGTGACGCTCTCCAACACGCAGCCGCCGGTTTACATGTTCACCAAGCTGAACGATATCAAGCCCGCGATGCTTGCCGAGGCGGTCAAGAACGCCCGTACCAGCGCCCAGGAATTCGCGCGGGACTCGGGCGAGAATGTCGGCGGCATCAAGATGGCGTACCAGGGCCAGTTCCAGATTTTGCCGCGCGACCCGGTGATGTATGTGTCCGAGCAGAACCAGCGCTATAAAACCGTCCGAGTCGTTTCCACTGTTGACTTTTTCGTGCAATAGAGAATTTCATAACTCTTTGTAATAACTAGCATTTCCGCGCTGCAGCACATTAAAAAGTTTCAGCGATTCCCCGTTTAAAGTAGGATGGTTTTCCGCTCGAGGGCGGCTTACAGACGGAGAGTCGGCAATGAGAGCATTCAGTACGGCCAATGGCGGGGTTATGTTTGTCGCGGACGAGATCGAGCGCATTGAAAAGCCGGTTTCCTATATCGAGCTGGTGAAGGACGAACCGAAATTACGCAAGCCGTCCTTCGTGGACCGCCTGCTGGGCCGCAGCAAAAAAGGCGAAAAAGACCTGCTGGAAGCAGCCTAGGCTTTCAATTTTTACCGAAATATGCAATATAAGCCGGAGTTTTTCTCCGGCTTTTGTTTTTGAGGAATCCCACGATGGTCAAGCTTGTCAAAACCGCGACTGAATTCGAACTCTCCCCCACGCTCGGCATGAACGAGGAAGTGAAGCGCCTGCGCGCCGCCGGGAAGCAGGTCCTGCATATGGGCTTCGGCGAGGGGCCGTTTCCTGTTCCTGAACGCCTGAAAAAAGCGCTGGCCGCGAGCGTGCACCGCAAGGAATATCTGCCGACCGTGGGACTCGAGCAGCTCCGCAGCACGGTCGCCGCTTACTATAAAAAGAAAATCGGTTTAGACACGGACAAGTTTGACGTCATTGTCGCGCCTGGCAGCAAGCTGATTTTATACGCGCTGCAGATGGCGGTTGAAGGTGATTTACTCATGCCGGTGCCGAGCTGGGTTTCGTACGCGCCGCAGGCGAAGATGCTGAATACGAAAGTCATCAAGGTGCCGACGACGCTCGATGACAAGGGCTTTCATATCGATCCGGCGGCGCTTCGCGAGCTGATTAAATCTTCACGCAAGGACGGTTTAAATCCGAGCAAGATCATCCTGAATTACCCGAGCAACCCGACCGGCTTGACCATTCCTGAAAACGAACTGAAGGAAATCGCCAAGGTCTGCGTCGAGGAAGACATTCTCATTATCTCCGACGAGATTTACGGCCTCGTGTCGTTTGACGGCAAATACCGCTCCATCGCGCATTACGCGCCGACGCATACGGCGGTGACGTCGGGTCTGTCCAAGCATTTGTCGCTCGGCGGCTGGCGCGTTGGCATCGGTTTCATTCCGAAGGCCGTTTCAGGGCTGCAGCAATTACTCTCGAACATTTCAAGCGAGACATGGTCGTGCGTGCCCGCGCCTATTCAACAAGCCGTGGTCGAGGCTTATGAAGAGCACAAGGATATCGAGGACCACATGCAGGCCTGCAGTGACATTCATTCGCTGATGAATAAATTCATCGCGAAAAACCTGCGCGATATCGGCGTCAAGGCACCGGAGCCGCAGGGCGCGTTCTATAATTATCCCGATTTCGATGCGCACCGCGCGGATCTTGCGAAGGTCGGCATCAAGACGTCGAAAGATTTGTCCAATTACCTGCTGAAGAATTACGGGCTCGCAACGCTGCCGGGCACAGCGTTCGGCGCCGCGCCAGAAGTGCTCACGCTGCGCCTGTCAGGCTGCGATTACGACGGCGCCGCGGCGCTGGCGGCGTATCAGTCCGGCGAAAAACTGGACGAGGCCTTTATCACCAAAAACGCGCCGCGCGTTAAAGCCGCGTGCGAGGCGTTCGGGCAGTTCCTCAAAGACGCGAAACAGGCTAAAGCGGCCTAGTTACGCCGCAAGCTTGTCCGCTTCCACTTTCGGGAAATCGACTTCCGTATCGACGATATGATTGAAGTAGTTCGTGAAGATGTTGAACGCGACAACCGCGATCATCTCCAGAACTTCGGCATCAGTGAAGCCTGCGTCCTTGACCGCTTTCAGTTCTGCGTCGCTGATTTTCGCCTTGGTATCGACAATGCGTTTCGCAAAGGTCAGCGCGGTCTGCGTTTTCCTGTCGGCGGATTTTCCGGCGAGGTTTTGCGGCAGTTCGGAATCTGAAACGCCGGCTTTCTTGCCGATAGCCGTATGGGCCGAAGCGCAGTAATTACACTTGTTTGCACCGGCAACCGTGAGGGCGATCTGTTCGCGCAGCGCAGCGCTGAGGGTCGATTTGCCGAGTGCGGCGGAGCCATTCGCGTAAAACTCGCCGACGGCGGGCGAATTGGCGAAGGTGCGGAAAATATTGGGCGTTGCGCCGAGCTTGGCCTTGATGCCGTCCAGATATTCCTTCGCGGGGCCCTGGGCAGAGGCGTGGTCAACGGGTTGAATGCGGGGCATGGTGCTATCTCCTTGTTTATCTATTCTTGTCTATAGGCCCTTAAACTAGGCTTTAAATGGCCTGCGTCAACTTTTTCTTGCGCCCGGACATGCGTATTGATAGGTTTCGCCCGTTTTAAAGGGTTTCCATTATGAGCAACGAACTTCTTTTTGCCTTGGCCCTGTTTGGCGGCCTCACTATCTCCCTCGGGGCGTTTTACCTCGGGCGGATTTTCGTGTTTGTGCTCATGATCACGATCAGCCTTTATCTCGGCATCACGGAGGCAAAAGTCATCGAGGTGTTCGGCTGGCCGACGACGATCGGTACCGCGCTGTTCGGCGTGCTGATGCTTTCGACCGACATGCTGAGTGAGCGTTACGGGCGTAAGGCCGCGTTCGAGGTGACGTTCTATTCCATCTTCGCGGTTTTGTGTTTCCAGCTTTTTATCAAGATCACGTTACTGGCGGAAGCAACGCCTGACATGCAGTTCATGGCCGATGCCATGGGCACTGTTTACACGACGTCGTTCCGCATGGTGTTCGCGGGTATTTTCGTGTTCATGGTTTCGCAGAGCCTCGACATCGTTCTCTTCTACCGCATCCGCAAAATCACGGGCGAGAAATGGCTGTGGGCGCGTAACAAGGGCTCTACGATTGTCTCGCAGGGCGTGGATACGTATTTGTTCACGTTCCTCGCATTCTATGGTTTGTTCGATGACTGGGTGCTGATGGCGACGACCAATTACTGCTTTAAACTGGTGGTGGCGTTCAGCGACACGTTCTTCATCTATGCCAGCAAGTACATCACGCCACGCGACCTGAAGACGCAGCAAGCCCTAGCGGCTTAAAGGCAATATCATGCACCGTACAACTTCTGCATCTCTTGCTATTGTTTTTGCCGTTATGACGGGTTTGACTGGCTGTGGCAGGGATTCCGAGCAGGCACCACAAAAGCAACAGGACAAGTTTTATTTACAGATCGCGGTTTCTGAAATCGTGGCCCTTTATAAAGGAAATTATTATCTCATTAATTATAATAGCCCACTTGAGATCAAAACCGTGCGCCAGCTCTCATCGAAAACAGAGGCAGAGGTGGAGGCCTATAACAATTCCCTCATGCGGATTAAGGGAATTGTGAAATATGATCCCGGTACTCCCCAGGCAAAGGTTCTTGAGGCCAAGTTGATTGAGCTAGGATTATTGAAGCCAGAATCGCAGCCTCAATTGCGGCCTTAATCACTCTCAGGCAGCCAGCGCATCCAGCACGCAGACATTCTTGTAGCCCCGCGCGTAAAGATATTCCGCGGCGCGGCGACTGCGAACATTCGACCTGCATATAAAGGCAATCGGCCTGTCGGTGGGCAGTTCGACGTAACGTTCGGGGATCGTATCGAGTTGCATATGCAGCGCGCTGTCGATCGGATCTGTTGCCACTTCCTCGAATGTACGGACATCGACGACAATATGACCGTCCAGTTCGTCCGGATGGATAAGGGGTATAACCTGGGCGGGGGATGTTTGGCGTTTTGCGCCATATTGCGCTTTGCCGCACACCGTGCATTCCAGGTTTTTCGCGAGTGAAAGTTGTTGTGTTCTCATCGTTTTAAAATCGAGTGAGAGAACCGTGCCGGGTTTTACGTCTCCGATGTCCAGGAGAAAGCATAGCGTCAGGTGCGCCTGGTAAAGACCGGCCAGCCCGGCGACGGTGCCAAGGATGCCGCCCCCGACGCAGCTTTTGCAATCTATGGGAAGCTCGGGGAACATGCAGTGATAGCAGGGCAAATTTTTATCAAAGCCCGCGAAAATTGCGGCGGTGCCGTTAAAGCCTTCCACGCTCGCGGCAACCAGCGGTGTTTTGCTGCGGATGGAAAGTTCGTTCAGAAGTTGTTTGGATTCAAAATTGTCGGTGCCGTCGAGGATGATGTCGAAACCGTCAATATCATCGCCGGGATTCAGTTTTTGCGGTACGGCTGTAACTTTAATTTGGGGATTGAGTTCTTTGAGATAGGCGGCAGTAAGCTCGGCCTTGTTTTTCCCCGCGTCTGACGTTTTAAAAATTGTCTGGCGGTGGAGGTTTGAAATATCGACAACGTCGTCATCAACAATCGTGATATGGCCGATGCCCGCGCCCGCGAGATAGGGCAGGGCAGGCGCGCCGAGGCCGCCCGCGCCGACCATCAGCAGTTTCGTGTTTTTCAGTAAATCCTGATGCCCTTGCGTGAGTTCAGGGAGCAGGAGTTGTTTTTCGTATCTATTCATTAACAGCTTTCCTGTCATCCTGAGCGGAGCGAAGCGTAGTCGAAGGATCTAAATGCCAGTCCAAAGATAAATCTTTCCATTCGGGATTGGATTTATTTACAAGAGCGTTTTTCTTTTTTCTTATCCAGCGTTTTAATTGTTTTTCACGGAGAATGGCATTTTCAGGATCATTGAAATCTTCGAAGTAAATCAATTTGTGGCATTTATATTTCCTAGTAAAGCCATCAATTAAATCGTTTTTATGCTCATAAATTCGTTTTTTTAAATTGCTTGTGACGCCAATATATAAAGCATTGTTATTTTCGCTCGTCATAAAATAAATACGGTAAATTTTATCTATCATTTTAGATCCTTCGACTTCGCGCCAAGTGGCGCTCCGCTCAGGATGACATTGTTGTTTTGATTTTGATGCCAGAAGGGACGGTCGATCATGGGCGTGGAGGCGCTGGCGTTTTCCTGCGGCGCGATAATGCCGGATAAATACGCGTCGTGCCCTGCTTCGATGGCCTTCGAGAAAGCCGCCGCCATTTTCACGGGATCGCCTGCTTTGGCGACGGCGGTGTTGAGCAGTACGGCGTCATAACCCATTTCCATCGCGGCGGCGGCGTGGCTGGGTGCACCAACACCTGCATCGACGACCAGTTTAATATTGGGGAATTGTTCGCGCAGCATTTTAAGGCCGAGCGGGTTGTTAAGGCCGCGACCCGAGCCGATCGGCGCGCCCCACGGCATCAAAATATCGCAGCCCATATCAACGAGGCGGCGAGCGAGCGTGAGGTCTTCCGTCATGTACGGGAAAACTTTGAATCCCTTCGCGATCAGTTTTTCGGCGGCGTCGCTGAGGCCGAACGGGTCGGGCGCGAGCGTGTAGTCATCCGCGATAACCTCGAGCTTGATCCAGTCGGTTTCGAAAATCTCGCGCGCCATTTCGGCGGTGGTGACGGCTTCTTTGGCGCTGAAGCACCCGGCGGTGTTGGGCAGCACCGGGATTTTGAAGCTCTTTAAAATTTCCCAGAATTTCTGGCCTTTTCCGGCGGCGTTTTCGCGGCGGAGTGAGACGGTAATCAGGCCGGGCTGCGCGGCCTCGATGCACTGGCGCAGGATATCGGGCGATGGATATTGCGCGGTGCCGAGGAACAACCGCCCGCTCAATATTTTATCGCCGATGGCCAGCCCCCGCGCCATGGTTCTATCCGCCCTGCATGGGCGCGACGATTTCCAGCGCGTCGCCGTCATGCAGCTCGGTGTTCGCGTAGGAAATGCGCGGCACGAATTCGCCGTTGCGCGCGACTGCGACAAGCTTGCCTTCGAAGCCTTCAGCATCGAGAATGCTGCGGATGTCAGGCGCGCAGTTTATGGGCTTGCGCTGACCGTTGATGGTGATGATCATCGTTTTCACTCCTGAACAAAGATATAAAATTATTTTTCTTTCCGGCAACAAAATCGGCGACGCAGGCCGCCATGATGGGTGCCAGCAAAAAGCCGTGCCTGAACAGGCCGTTGCAGCTTATAACATTCCCATCAATGCTTATGCGCGGGAGGTTGTCGGGATAAGCGGGGCGAATCCCGGCCTGAATATCCAGTATTTCGCTTTCCGCGAATGACGGGTGGAGGCTGAAGGCCGCGCTCAGCAGTTCCAGCGCCGATTTTACCGTTACGGCACTGTCCGCGCTTTCGATCAGCGTCGCGCCGATCATGAAAACATTGTCCGGGCGCGGCACGATATAAAGCGGGTAGCGCGGGTGCATCAGGCGCACGGGCCGGGAGAGTGAAAATCCCTCGTTGCGGACGATGACGATTTCGCCCTTCACGCCGCGCAATTCCTTGTCCTCTTTTGCTGCGGCAAAACCGCGGCAGTCGATGACATAGTCGAATTTCTTGCGCAGCGCCTCGATGTCCGCGTTTTCATGGATATGCGGAACCGACGCGGCGAGCGCGTTCAGCACCTGCTGCGGGTTGATATGCGCTTCCTGTTCAATAAAAATTCCATGCGCGAAGCGGCCGCGCAACGCGGGCTCCAGCGCAGCAATTTTTTCCGCGCCGATGATTTTTTCCTGCGGCAATTTTGCTGCAAGGCGATTCAAAATATATTCATCGTCTTTGTGCGCGACCATCAGGCTGCCGCCCCGCTGGAATTCCACTTTTTCGTTAAGCGAGGGGAGAATTTTTTCCCAGAGCGCGATGCCTTCCTGCGCTGCGTCTATGAAATTTTCCGGCAGGTGCTCGATCTCCGACCAGGGCGCCAGCATGCCGCCCGCCATGGCGCTGGTCCGGTTTCCCAGGCCGGCATCGAAGAGAATGACGTTGAATTGACGTAACGCATGAGCCACGCTCAGGCCCATGATTCCGGCGCCTGCTATGGCAATGCTTGGTGTTGAGCTTGGGGGCGTCGGTTTCATTGTCCCGACAATATGTTAAGGATATCCGCGCAAGTCAATGCCGCGCGTGTTCCTGTTGATTTCCGTGGGCAGAAATGCAGTAATGCCTTCATTCGCTTCATAATTGTGGGACTTTCCAGTGGTCAGGCAGTTTCTTCTCGGCCTTTGTGCGTTTATGTTTCTCGCAGTTCCGGCTTTCGCGCAAGACGAGGACGGGCCGAGCCCTCTGCCGCGCCTTATTTTTCTTGAAAAAGACGGGCCCACGACGGATGACCCCAATCACCGCGGTTACGCTTATGACCAGGACGATCTTCCTTTCCCCATAAAGTGGAAAGAGATCGCGGCGCAATGCGATCCCTGCAAGCCACTGGCTGATGCCTATAATCAAACCATGCAGTCCCTGATGAACACGCGCTACTGGATCGCGGAGATCGAGGACAGGCAATCGGATATCCAGGGGCGTAACAATTTCACGCGCAGTTATGGCGGCGCCCCACAGCCTGGCGAGAATACCGGCCTGAACCCGGAGCAGGAAAAACAGGCTGCGGCGGAATTATCCTACAGGATGGGCGTCGAGGACATGGCCGGGCGTTTGCCGGCTCTGAAAGCGCAGGAAGAAAGTCTTCAGGCCCTCAGCGATGATCTGTATCGCCAGCTTGAAGAATGCGAAGCGCGCATGTGTACGGGCGGCGGCTTCAAGCCGGTTCTGAAGGCAGGCGTTGAACTTCCGTCCGCAAACCTGCTGCCGTTCGACTGGAAGGGCCCGTATCCGCCGGTTTGCCAGAAATGCGCAAAACTCGCCGAGCGGTTGAACGAACTGCCGACACTGGCGCGCGTTGCGCTGGCGGGGCTTGAGGCCGCGCGCGCCGATCTGATGTTCGCCGAGATGGAGCTTCTGTCCATCCAGGCCGAACATGACGATATTATTCTCGAGCGTAAAGTATTCGACACGCATCCCGACGGCAAAACGAAAACGGACAAGGAAATCCAGGAAGAAATAAGAAAAAGGGAAAAAGACCAGCAGGATTACGAGAAGAAAACGCGCAAGCGCCGCGATGAAATGGAGGCCAAGAAAAAAAAGGCCGAGGAAGACATAGCGAAATATGAAGCCGATCTTGACGCGATCACCAAAAATTTCGAAGAAACGCTGAAGCTGTACGAGGATTGCATCAAGACATGCACCGGGAAAACCGAAACCGGCATGATGATCGACCCGGCAAAGCCGAAGCAGGAATATGCGCTCGGCGGCTCGCCTGGTTACGATTTTGGCAAATGCTACGGCAAATTTGATCTCGGCCAGTCCTTTACCCTCGGCGCCAACGCCGAATACGGCACCGGCGCCCAGATGAAGAACAAAGCCAAGGACATGGCGACGGGTATGGCGATGGGCGCGCTCGGCAACGTTACGGGTGGCGGCGGGATTTCGCTCGGCGGTGGCGGTGACGGCATCGGCAGCCCGATGGGCGGTGATCGCGGCGGTTCCGACGGACCAAAGCTCGACAAGAACCCGCTGCGCGGCCTCGAATACCAGCCTTTCAAATGGGAAGGTTTTTATGTGGGCGTGCAGGGCGGCTTCACCGATGACGGGTTCGTGCTGAATGAACAGATCGAGGAATCTCCCGACGGCAACAGCACGTTCCACGCGACATGGCTCCAGGATTCACAGGGCCGCACGATCATGCCGTCGCGTTATTACATCTACGACATCTACCGCGATCACAAGCTGACTGTCTGGTGGACCTACGACCACTGGACGAACGGCGTGCATGATGCTCATGACGAGGGCAGCGAGACATCGCAGTGGCGCGAGGATCTCGGCAGCTACAAGCTTCGCTTCGGCGGTGAGAAGGGAATCCAGAACAGCATCTGGTACCAGTCGGGCTTCGACACGGCGGTGAAGGGCGTTCGCCATATAGGCGCGCTCTATGACATCGCGCCGGAAGACCTGATGGGAGAATGCGGCCTTGCGTCGGTCACTCACCTGACCCTGCCGGGCCAGGACCCTGTGACAACCGTGCCGTTCATCAAGCACCTCTTTGTTGAGAGGGACGAGGGCAAAAACCTCAGGGACCTGATGATCCATATCACGCCCGCGATCGTTGACACGGACTCCGAATAACGACCGGATTTAGCCCCTTTTCAAAGGTTTATGGGCGGCAAGCGCCGCCGTGCTTGCATTTGCGGGCGGCGGGGTCTATATAAAGGCCAACTCTTTCCATGGTATCGTGGGCCCGTCGGCAAAGCCGACAAACTAAAAGGTCCAAGATGCCAGATTTCTCGGTATCGCGGGATGGAGCAGCCCGGTAGCTCGTCAGGCTCATAACCTGAAGGTCGTAGGTTCAAATCCTACTCCCGCAACCAATTTTCATCCGGATATTTTTCTTTCTGGGGGCCCGCTTTTCGCGGGCGTTTTTTCACGCCGGAAGCGCAAAAACCGCCGGTTTTTCTAAGTTGACATAAAATAAAAATTCTCCTATTTTATGAAAAATTTATATGGAGAAAAATATGTCAGTCCTGCTCACGCCCAAATTCAAATCCGCGAACGCGCCTTTGCCGGGCGACCTTGATTTCTGGCGGATGATGCTCGATCAGAGCGACAATTTTTCTTACCAGACGGCGAACAATAACAAGGGCGGCCCGTTCGGCGCGCAGCTCTGGCTCGTCCGTGAGGGCAACAAACCTACTGAATACATATTGAGCGGTGACGGGGACAGACTGGAAGATTCAAACGCCGTCGTTTCAAAAGGCATCGCCAGCGCGCACGCGGAAGCTGAAAACCTGTCTCCCATGCAGCGTTTGCAAGTCATGCGTTTTCTTGCAAGGAATAAAGGCCAGGGCTGGCAGGTCGTGCAGGTTTCAAGCGGCGAAAGCTGCCAGAGCTGCCGGACCAAGCAGGTTTTATTTGCCGAAGAGCTGATTCAAAACGGGCTTATAGAACGCGGCGGTTTTCATGTCGTCTATAAAGCCACGTTCCAGCAGACGAAGCGCGACGCCAATTTCAGCGACGCGGAGTATGATATGACTTTCCGCGCCATTTCCGAGCTCGGTATTCTCGATCAGAAAGACGGCCTCCTTGGTCTTGAAGCCACATTCAAAAGAAGTCCCGTTACGTCCCGGCTTCTCGATGCCGGTGAACTGATCTATGTGCCGGTTCATGAAACGTGGTGGGAAGATGTTCCGAATGTTGTTCGGGATTGTATGAAGCTTGCCGAACCTGTGGCGGTTATAATCGCCCCGGATGGAAATGTTCTGGCCGTCCGGCACGATGATGTAAGTAATCCCGCGACACTTAATTTTCCTGAAGACAGAGCTATCATGAGAGCGCTGCACACCGCAGCCAGGAACCAGCGTTCCGCGGGCATTTTTGAATCATGGAATTTAGGCGGTGCGAAGCTTTACACGAATATCAGCGAAATCGGTCCCTCATACGGCGAAACGCTCTGGTACAATCTTTCCTCGATCAATATCGTGCCCGGCAAGGCTTCCGACACAATCAATTTCCTTGCGCGTGAACTTCCACATCTTTCCAACCGGGAAGCTTTTAAGCTGGCGGCAATGGAATACAACGCGCCGGGCTCTCCGATAAGCGTGCGGTACCTGGGAGCTGAGAACGGCGCCAATGCCGCTCATATGTTGTGGAAGGCCAAAATGGCGCATGAGGGGTTGTTAATGCAGCAGGCTGAACGTCTCAAAAAATTCAGCGGGTTGGAGATAAGGCTTCTTGACGGTTCATTGCCGGTTGAGAAATTCGTTCAAAGCGGCACTATAAGCACCAACTATGACGGCAAGCAGGCTGAGCCCGGTTTTTCCGCGTCGTAATAACTTTAATTGATCTTGCGGAGCTTGATCGTTTCGGGATGGAACGAGGATGGATGGCGCAGGATATCGAAGGCGTGATTGACCGGCCCTTCGCGCCGGCCAAAACCCGGCGAGTGCAGCATCGCCTGGTGCAGGAAGTCGAGCGCGTTCTCCACCGACTGGAAAATATCCATGTGTTTCGCCGCGTTGAGGGCGAGAGCCGAGGCCAGTGTGTTCCCGGCACCCAGCGTATGCCGCGTCTGCAGCGATGGGCGTTCGTAAATTCTTTCCTCGTTATGCGTGGCGACGAAATACAGTTCCTTGCCGGGTTCGACCTGTCCGCCTTTCAGCACAACATTCTCGACGCCGAGTGTGCGCATCATGTCGGCCTCGTGGCGGATGTCGTCTATGGTTTCGATCGGCATGCCGCCGAGAAGCTCGGCTTCTTTCAGGTTGGGGGTTAAAATTTTCGCATGCACATAAAGCCTGCGCTTCCACGCGGAGATGGCGGCGTTATCGACCAGCACATGACCGCCTCTTGACGTGATCGACGGGTCGACGACGACAGGAATGTGACTTTCGCGGTACGTGTCCAGAACATCGCCGACGGCGTTGATCATCGCCTCGTTTTCAAGAAAGCCGAGCTTGATCGCCTCGACGGTTATATCCTTGATCGCCGCGACCATCTGGGCCGCTACGTCGGCCGGAGCAATGCTCTGCGTGGTGATGATATTCCGGGTGTCGCAAGCCCATACCGCCGATACGGCGGTCATGGCGTAACCGCCCAGCGCCATGACGGTTTTCATGTCCGCCTGAATGCCGGCGGCGCCGCTGGAATCGGATTCACCAACAACGAGAACGCGCGTGGGCATATGGACCTCGATTCTGTCCGCTGGGGACCTTGGGTAGTATAGCCCAAAAAAGAGAGGGGCGGGGCTATAGCCGCCTATTTACCTAATATATTAGTCCGAAAAGCTTTAGTAACATTTAAGCCCGGCGCTTTTTTTATTCTTGCCGGGCCCTGAACCCCTTATATTGTGAGGACAGACGATTTTTCCAGGAGGGAAAAATGCATGGTTCAGAAAGTGCGTCTTTTCTCCTGTTCTTCCCTGTCAGAATCATGCGGTTGCCCACCACTCTTAGGGGAAAATTAAGTGATTCCGGCTAAAAATATTGAAATACAGGCACGATGACCTGTTGTTTCAGGCATTAAGCCGTTCAGAGCCGTTCGCTGCGTAATACTGAAGCGTCAAACTTTTGACTGAAGGAAGCGCACTGTTTATGAGCACCGGCAATTTCACAATTTCGACAAAAATATTTTGCCGGCATCCTGCCATGCATAATTTTACAAAGACCGAGGGGAATCTATGGCTATAAATCCAGCGACACTGAACATCCTGATCGTAGATGATTACAAAACCATGCTGCGCGTGATCTATGGGCTGTTGAAACAAATCGGTTTTTCGAACATCGATGAGGCCACCGACGGCACCATGGCTCTCGAACTGATCAAGAAAAAACAATATGGCCTCATTATCTCCGACTGGAACATGGAGCCGATGAGCGGCCTCGACCTCCTGAAAAACATCAGGGCGCAGGACAACAAGGTGCCCTTCATCATGGTCACTGCCGAGAGCAAGGCCGAGAACATCATGGTCGCGCGCGAAGCCAAGGTAAATAATTACATCGTCAAGCCGTTCAGCGCTGAAATACTCAAGAAGAAGATTACTGCCGTGTTGGGGGAATTTTAATGCCGGAACAAAAAGACGATTTTGTTGCTGGTCAGTACAGCCGCGACCAGGTCGTCAACATCATCAATTCTGTCATCGCGAAGGTGAAAAACCCGCAGGAAGTCTCGTACGAGACTATCTGCTTGGAACTTCATTCTCTGAAGAGTGCGATTGACGATATGCGTGGCCAGCTTCGGAATTCGTTGCCCCGGGACATCGGCGCGAAGGATGAGCTCGAAGCAGCTATTGGTGAGACCGAAAAAGCCACGCATGCCATCATGGATTCCTGCGAGAGAATTCGGGCCAAGGTTGCGGGCGCGGGTCCGGAAACCGCTATGGCCATTGAGACGGAAATCACCGGCATCTACGAGGCCTGCACGTTTCAGGATATCGTCGGCCAGCGTATCACCAAGGTCATCAAAACCTTCAAGAAAGTAGATGAAAGCATTTCTGCGATCGTCCATGCGCTGGACGGAAACGCACCGTACCCGGGCGAAGCGCCGAAGGAAAAAAAGCCTGATTATTCGAAAGGCGAGGGCCTCATGAACGGCCCGGCGCTGCCGCAAAACGCGATGTCGCAGGACGATATAGACAAACTTCTTTCTTCTTTCGACGATTGAGAAATTCGAGAAGGGCATATGGACGATCTGATTGTTGAATTCATCACCGAGACCAACGAGAGCCTGGGCGACCTGGACAACTCGCTGGTTCTGCTTGAGCAGGATCCCAACAATGCCGATCTTCTTTCAAAAATTTTCCGCGTCATGCACACGATCAAGGGAACGAGCGGCTTTCTTGGCCTGCCGCGTCTCGGCAAGGTCGCGCACAAAGCCGAAGACCTGCTCGGACTTTTCCGCGACGGCAAGCGCCTCGCCACGCCGGATAATATTTCGCTTATTCTTGAATCCCTCGATTGCATCAAGGCCATCATGGCGGGGATCGAAGCCACGCGGCGGGAGCCGCAGGGCGATGACAGCGACCTGACCCAGCGACTCGAAGCTGCCTGCACTGGCTCTGAAGCCCCGGCATCTGTTGCTGTTGCCACAGAGCCCGAGGCTGATGAATTTGGTTTTGTCCCTGTGCGCGCTGATGAGCCTGAGATTCATGTGCCCGTTGCCGCTGCTGTTCCCGAACCGACCGCGAAAACCAACGGTGCGAAAGCACCTGAAGCCAAAGCCGCTGCCACATCGGGAGAATCCGCGGTCTCGAACCAGTCTTTACGCGTCAATGTCGATGTGCTTGAAAACCTGATGACGATGGTCAGCGAACTGGTGCTTACGCGCAACCAGATGATGCAGATCGCGCGCACGCAGAAAGACAGCCCCATCACCGCCTCGCTGCAGCAGCTGAATCATATCGTTTCGAATTTGCAGGACGGCGTGATGAAAACGCGCATGCAGCCTGTTGGTAACGCATGGTCCAAGCTGCCCCGCATCGTGCGCGACATTTCGACAGAGCTTGGCAAGAAAATAGAGCTCGAAATGCACGGGCAGGACACCGAGCTCGACCGTCAGGTGCTCGAGATGATCAAGGACCCCCTCACGCACATGGTCCGGAATTCATGCGATCATGGCATCGAGCTGCCCGACGAGCGCGCACGCGCCGGCAAGCCGCAATCCGGCAAGATCAAGCTGAGTTCCTGGCACGAGGGCGGACATATCATCATCGAGATCGCCGATGATGGCAAAGGCCTTCCGGTCGAACGCATCAAGAAAAAGATACTGCAGAACGGCCTCGCGACGGAGCATGAACTTGCCTCGATGTCCGATCAGAAAATCCAGCAATATATTTTCGCCGCCGGGTTCTCCACGGCTGAAAAAGTCACGGCCGTTTCCGGGCGCGGCGTCGGCATGGATGTCGTGCGCTCCAATATTGAAAAAATAAACGGCAGCGTCGAAATGAAATCCACCGAGGGCAAGGGAACGGTATTCACCATAAAAATCCCGCTGACGCTGGCGATCGTTTCCTCCATCATCATCGGCGTCGGCGGCGAGCGTTTTGCGTTGCCGCAGCTCGATGTCAGCGAACTCGTCATCACGGGTTCGAGAAGTAATCATAAAATAGAAACCGTTAACGGCGTGCCTGTTTTCAGGCTGCGTGACGAGCTTTTGCCGCTCGTTTCCATGCGCAAGCTTCTTCGTCTTGGCGACAGTGAAATCGTGGCCGATAAATCCTATTACATCGCCGTCATCAAGGTGGGCAATTTGTGCTGCGGCCTTATCGTCGATAATGTTTTTGACATGGAAGAAATCGTCGTCAAGCCGGTCGGCAGCCTGTTCCAGGGTATCCCGGCCTTTTCCGGCAACACTATCCTCGGCGATGGCAAGGTCGTCATGATTCTTGATCCTTCGGGCATCATGAAAATGTCGGGCATCGCCAACAATGCGGCCCGTGTCAAAATTTCAGAAGCAGAGAAAAGTTTGCAGGTCCAGCAACCGGAAAAACACCTCCTGCTGTTCCGCAGCGGCGGCAATGCGCTCAAGGCCGTGCCGCTTGAGCATGTCTCGAGGCTCGAGGAAATCGATGTCGCTGACACGGAATGGGCCGGAAAGCAGCGCGTCATCCAGTATGGCGACTCGCTTATGCCGCTTTATATTTTGCGCGAGGACCAGGAGCTTCCTGCCACGGGCCGTTTCCCGGTTATCGTGTTTTCCACGCGCGGCGGCCTCGCGGGCCTGGTCGTTGATGAAATTCTCGATATCACCGCCTTCCGCGGCGAATACCAGATCAGATCGGGCGATGGTGCGCTCGAAGGCAGCGCAATTATCCAGGGCCAGACCACCGATATCATTCGCCTCGGCCACCGCACGCAGAAAAATGGCCACGATGAACCCGCCAACCAGCCGCCTGAATTTGCTTCCATTATTCAAGACGGGCATGCACACAAGAGGGCCGTTCAATGACCCCGGACAGCAACATGCATGAATTTCTGACTTTTCATGTTGTGGGCCAGGCTTTCGGCATTTCGGTTCTGCAGGTCAATGACGTGCTGAACGAACGTGAAATCACACGCCCGCCTTTATCGCCGGCCTCGATCGCCGGCGTTATGAATCTTCGCGGCCGTATCGTAACCATCATCGATGTGCGGCGCTGCCTCAATCAGCCGCCGCGCCCGGTCAATATCCCGGGCATGAATATCGTCATCGAGCAGGACGGCGAGCTTATCAGCCTTTTAGTCGATTCCGTGGGCGATGTAATGGCTATTGACCAGAACGCGCTCGAGAATGTTCCGCCGACGCTGGACAGCAACTGGCGCAAGATCGCATCGGGGATATACAAGCTCCCGCAGAGCCTCTGGATCATCATCGAAATCAAGAAACTCATTGAACTCACCAAACTCAGTTCCATCGACTTCCAGGAGGCAGTATGATTACGTGTCTGATAGTGGACGACAGCAAGACGATCAGGAAAATCATAACTGACATCGTCAAAGATTTCGGCTTCGAGTGCAGCGAGGCCGCAAACGGCCAGATCGCCTTCGAAGCGTGCCAGGCCGCTATGCCGACCATTATCATGCTGGACTGGAACATGCCGGTCATGGACGGGCTTGAGTTCCTGAAAAAACTCCGCGCCATGCCTAACGGAACGAGCCCGAAGGTCGTATTCTGTACAACGGAAAACGACATGAGTTTCATTCAGCGCGGGATGGAAGCAGGCGCCGACGAATACATTATGAAGCCATTCGACAGAACCATCCTCCGCGCCAAGTATGTACAGCTTGGACTTCTAGAGGACGAAGCAGGGTAAAATGCAGCCAAATCCACCATCGGCAGACCCGCCCGCCTCCAGGCGGATCAGGGTTATGATCGTCGATGATTCCTCGATCATCCGCGCCGTCATCTCGCGCCTGGTGCAGGAAAATTCTGACATGGAAATCGTCGCCAGCGCGTTGAACGGCAAGAACGCTGTTGAAATGGTGAAGCAGGCCAACCCTGATGTTATTTTACTCGACATAGAAATGCCGGTCATGGACGGCCTCACCGCTCTTCCGCTTCTTCTCAAGGAAAAACCGGGCGTGAAAATCATCATCTGTTCGACGTTTTCCTCGCGCGGCGCTGAAATCTCGATCAGGGCCCTGGCGCTTGGCGCGGCGGAGTATCTTTTAAAGCCTGCGGCTGACGCTGGCGGCAGTACAGAGGAATTCCAGAAAAGCCTGCTCGGTCTTATACGCGGGCTGGGGGCCGCTGCGCTCCGGACGCCGGTGGTAGGTTTAGGCGCACTCCCTCCGAAAAAGCCGATTTCGTTGCATCCGGGCAAACATGTTTTGCCGCCGTGCATTCTCGCAATCGGCAGTTCAACCGGCGGGCCGCAGGCGCTGATGACCGTTCTCAAGGGGCTCGAGAATTTCCCCGTGCCCATTGTCATTACCCAGCATATACCTAAGAGCTTCACTGTCTTTCTTGCGCAGAATATCGAGCGCAGCTGCAAAATTCCCTGTTTTGAAGGCGCCGAAGGCATGGTCGTCAAGAATGGCTGGGTCTATGTTGCGCCGGGCGACCAGCATATGACGCTGAAGATAGGGCGCGGATGTCGTCATTCGCCTGAACGAAGACCCGCCCGAAAATTTCTGCCGTCCTTCCGTCAATCCCATGGTGCGGAGCCTGGTTCCTATTTACGGCAACCGGATTCTGATCGCGATTCTCACTGGGATGGGCGGCGACGGGCTGCAGGCCTGCCATGACGCGGTAAAACAGGGCGCGCAGGTCATCGCGCAGGATGAAGCCACATCCGCAGTCTGGGGCATGCCGGCGGCGGTCGCGAATGCGGGGCTGTGCACGGCGGTGCTGCCGCTGGAGCGCATAAATCCATGGATACAAAAAACGGTAAAATTATAATGTCGGGGCTGTTGTCATGAGTGATGTCGATTTCGAATTTTTCAGAAAGTTTTTGTCAGACAAGGCAGGTCTTTCGATCGGCGCGGACAGGGGCTACCTGCTGGCCTCGCGCCTTGTTCCGGTTCTGAAGAAATGGAAGCTCGCTGAGATCAACGACCTGATCCCGCCCCTGAGGCTTGGCCAGAATGCCGAGCTTGTCCAGGACGTCATCGACGCCATGATGACCAACGAGACGCTTTTTTTCCGCGACGAAAAACCGTTCAAGCAATTCCGGAACATTGTCCTGCCTGAAATCCTGAAAAAATGCGGCACACGCAAGTCCATTCGCATATGGTCCGCCGCCTGTTCCACCGGGCAGGAACCTTACTCCATCGCCATGGTGCTGCAGGAAGCCCTGCCGAAGATCGAGGAATGGAATATTCATATCCTTGCAACCGATATATCCGAGAAAGCGCTGGCGCATGCGCGCGCTGGCAAGTACACCCAGTTCGAAGTGCAGCGCGGACTGCCTATCCAGATGGCCATGAAGAATTTCACGCAGGAAGGAACGAACTGGCAGATCAAGGGGCATCTCCAGAAAATGGTTAAGTTCGAGAAATTCAATCTGCTGGGCAACATGGATAAATTCGGCGATTTCGACATCGTGTTCTGCCGCAATGTCCTGATTTATTTCAGCGAGGACCACAAGAAAATGATCCTCCAGTCGCTTGCCCGGCGCATGCTGCCGCATAGCTATCTTTTCCTAGGCGGTTCGGAGACGATTATCGACCTTTCGAAGGATCTGTCTTCGGTCGCCGATTGCCCGGGGCTCTACGGCCTTCTTAATGGCGAGGCTTGTGCTTCAAGTGCCGTCCGGATGCCGATCGCAGGGCAGGCATAATCCCCAAAACCTCATGAAATTTTAGTGTTGCGGAGGCGAATTCGTGTCCGCGAGGAGGTTCGACAGGTTTTAATCTATGGAAATAATACCTGCTTAAAAAACATAACATGTGCTATAAATTACAACCCTCAAAAATAAGTTTTGTTATTTTTCAATATCTTAATATTTACTAAGATTTTAAGCTATAACTTAACGTTATATCAGCCATTCGATCTATTTTCTATAAAATTGTTGCCGGAACCTTATAACGGGCGTATGTGTGGCTATATCATTTTTAAGGATTTTATCTATGGATGGTTCGTTAGGCACCAATTTTAAAGCCAGTGCGGCTCCGGGAAAAGAAAAAGTTACAGCTAGTAACAAAGAACTTCTCAGGCAGTATCGCGTTCTTCATCCGGGCGCCTGAGTTCCTGCGCTCGTTTTTATATTTCAGAGATTTGGATTTTGTTTAAAACGCTCAGGCCTAGGCGTGTGCCTGTAATTCATTTTGCAGTTTTTCCGCGTCCGGTTTTTGCTGCGTTACATTCCCGCCCTGCACAACAAGAATTGAATCACACCGCGCCAGCAGTTCCGGTTTATGGGAGATGATGAACACTGTTTTTTTCCGCTCCAGCGCATAGATGGAATTGATGACCTCTTCCTCGGTTGCGGGGTCGAGCGCGCTTGTCGCCTCGTCTAGCACCAGCACCGGCCTGTCGAGATACAGCGCGCGGGCAATACCGACCCTTTGCCTCTGTCCACCTGAAAGACGAATACCGTTTTCGCCGATGATCGTGTCGTAACCTTTGGGCAGCTCATTTTCGATGAAGTCCGAAAGGCTCGCCATTTTTGCAGCGGCGCGCACCTTGTCCATATCGATCTCGCTTGTACGGATGCCGAACGCGATATTGACCGCGATGGTGTCGTCGCACAGATATATGCTCTGTGAAACATAGGACAAATTTCTTTGCCATGCCCTGCGGTTTTCGGCATTCACCGGCAAGCCATCGATCAGAACTTCGCCGGTATCCGGCGCCAGAAGGCCAAGGATAATATCGACTAACGTCGTTTTCCCTGCGCCGGTTTTGCCGATGATGCCCGTCATGCTGCGCGCTGGGATTTCCAGGTTCACGTTTTTCAGGATATCCCTGCCGTTCTCGTTATAGCGGAAGCCCGCGTTTTTCAGCGCAAGGCTCCGGTTGAATTCCATCGTGGCGTCTTCGGGGCCGGGGTTTTGCATTGTTGCCGCCAGCGTCAGTTCACGGCGGATGGTATCGAGCGCAGGCTTATAAAAACGCATGCGCGTGAAGGATTGGTAGATACCCTGCAGGCCCGGCATCAGGCGGTAGGCCGCGAAAGTATAGAGCGCAATCATCGGCAGCGCCTGGTTCAGCGCCTGCTGGCTTTGCAACAGGTAAAGCGTCATCAGCAGTATGCCGCCGAAAGCGATGGCCTCCATGGCGTAACGCGGTATTTCGCCCATCACGCTGCTGCGCGCCGTGCTGATGGAATAGTTTTCCGCTGGCGCCTTGAAATATTGCCTGTACAGCGCTTCATGCCCGCCGAGCTTGATGTTCTTGATGCCCTGTATGGCCTCGTTGACGATCCTGTATTTTTCTGCCTGAGCCTGGTTGCGGCGCTGCGCCTCTTTCTTAAGCGCATTCTTAAAGATCATAAAAACACCAAGATAGGCACCGCCCAGAATTGCACCTGTTGCCAGCGCCAGCACGGGATCCATCGCCAGGAGAAACAGCAAGATTACGGTCGACACCACCACGCGCGTTACCAGCTCCAGGAATGACATGATGACGCTATTACTGATGATCTGCACTTCTGCGAGAACATTTTTTGAAATGTCGGAGGAATTTCTGTCGAGGAAAAAACGATAAGGTTGGCCGAGATAGATTTCAAAGAGACGGCGCGAGAGGCTCTCGCCCCATGTCTGGGTTACGTACAGCGTTGCCCAGCGCGTTGCGGCCTTGATCACGTTCGTCAAAACGAGAATAACCAAAACGCAGATGCCGATGAAAAACAAATATTCCGACGCGCTGGAAAATCCGAAATAATCGTATCCGCGTTTCAGCCATTCGTTGCGCGTGACCGAGTCCGGGTCGGCCAGCACCGACATGAAAGGCAGGATCGAGGCGATACCGATCACTTCGGCCAGCGACATCAACAGGAATAGCGCCAGCAGACCGAAAGCCTGCATGCGTTCCCGACGGCTCAGCAATCCCAGCAATTTTTGAATCATATCCATTTCGTATCTATCCCAGGCCCAACCTTAGCGGTTTATGCGGTTATTTCCAGTATTTTAGCGAGGAAAGCCTGCCGGGCGCGGCCCTTGTTCGGGCCGGTTTCGGCTTCGGCCAGTCTCTTGCGTTGCGTCGCCAGTTCATCGGGATTTTCCAGCGCCTGCCGGGTCATGGCCATGAGGGCCGGGGCAGAGCGTGCCCTGTAGACCGCATCGTAGGAAAAAATCCGGGCGATGTGCTCAGCCTGATATTCGCTAAGGTCGAAATCATAAAGCCCTGTAATATATCGCCCGTACTCAACGCAGACATTCGGCTTGTCGAAGATCGCGCTTTCGATCATCCAGGTCGACATCATGGAGACCGTGACGTCGCACGCGCGGAACATGTCGTGCATGAATTTTCGGTCTTCGTCGGTGACTATGTGATTGCGGATCGCAGGGTCGATAACGATCGGGTGCATCATGTTCACATCCGCATTCCGGCATTTATCGAACACCGTTTCTATCTCTTTCGTTTTTTCCCGCTCGATTAAATAACCGGGATGGCTGCGCAGCATAAACTGTACACCGGGAAACTCGCCGTTTTTTACGGCGGCGCAAATATCTCTGATCATCCGCAGGTTTTCCGCGTGGGTCGCTTGTGCGTTGAGAGCGACGAAGACAAGCTTTTTACTTTCGTCCAGGTTCCATCTCCGGAAAAATTCCGTTTTTTCGCGCGGCTCTAATGGACCGCTCGCCGAGAGATAATTATCCCACGGCGGCGCACCGGCGACATACACGCGCTCACTTGGTATTCCGAGGAAAATCTCCGCTTCCTCAGCCATTGCCGCATTCCAGACGATGCAATGGTCGGGGCGCACGGTGGGGTAACCTTTTGACGCCGTTCTGTCCCATGACTGGATCAAAGCAACGCACGGTACACCGAGGTTGCGGCTGGCCGCGAAGAATACCCCATCCTCATCCAGTCCTGCCGTCGTCGCGATACAAAGAGCGGGATTGATTTTTCTGATCATGGCTGCAAGATCGGATTTTGGCGCTGCGGCATAAAAAACCGCCTGCAGGATTTTCCGGGTGATGCCCGAATTCTCCGCGAGCTCCGACAGCATGACGATAATTTTTTTGTGGAGCCGCTCGCCCATAGTTTTGTTCTTAACGAGCTTAAGATGCGCCTTGCGATGCAGGATGCCGGTACGGTTTCTCCGCGCGCCCGACCTTGCATAGGTCATACCAAGAATGTCGCCGACCGCGCCATATATCGTCTCGCGTATTTTCCCGGTTTCTATGTCATGCGTTACAACCGCGCAGCGCCCGCCTGTGACCATGCGGATGCTTTCCTCGGCGGAAGGTGTGGTGATGATCGTGACATCGAACGCATCGATCAGGTCGGCCAGAACGCCGCCGGAAGACAAAAGCGTGAAGCCCAGGTACTTGTTGCAAAAGATAACAATCCGTTTTTTCATTCTGTTCCTGGCCGGTTATCTTTCGCGGCGCCGTTTTGTGCTTATCTCGTTGATTTGTTTAGAATATTTCGCTCTCAAAATCAAGAGGCGGGGGTCCCGCCCGGCGTATTCCGCTGAAATCATTCATGAATTGCCGGAACTTTGCGCGGTCCCAATCGTCGAAAGACCATGGCTGGACAATCAAAAGGCATAAGCGAGAGCGAATTCGCGATGTGGCGTGCGGTGTTCGCGTTTTCGTTCGTTGATAATTCTCTCTCGCTGGAAGAGCAGGAGATGCTCAAAAGTTATCTGAACAGCGTGCCGTTTTCGACCGCGCAACGTGAGACGCTGAAATCCGATTTCAAAAAGCCGCAGGATGTCGAGGCGATGTACCGGAAAATCACGCAGCCGGAGCACAGGAAACGTTTTTGCGTTCTTGCGCGGGCGCTGGTCTGGTGCGAGGGCGACATGGACCGGCAGGAGGAACAAATCCTGCGCCGCGTCGCGTGCCTTAAATCGGCGCCTGACAGCGACTACTTACGCGAAAGCCGCGACCACCCGGATATTGATGATTTTTACAAGCATTACTCGCGCGCCATCTTTCTCTCCTTTGTAAATTGTTGTCCCGGTCCATGCGGGCGGGTCGCTCGCGGGAAATGAATCTTTCGAGGCTTCATCGACCTTATTTTTCTTTGGGCTTTTCTTTTTGTGCGCGGCACCGTCGTGTTCTTTTTTCTTTTCAGCCCAACTGATGGCCTCGTCTTCGGTCAGGAATCCCTGCTCAAAGATGCGCTTGCCATTGTTACTTTTGTAAACACTCCACGGTTCGTCGCGGGTTTGCGGTTCGTATCTGACTTGCCATTCCATGTTTTCCTCCTTGTTCTTTCCTTCAAACGCGCGGGGCCAAGCGGGGTTCCGGGCCATGATTTTCTTCCTAGCATTTTTTCGGAACGATGCGGCGCGCACGCTGTTGGCAATGCGACACCCCATCTAAAGGAGATCAATCATGCAACGTTCCAAGAGCCAGTCCTCATCCGGACGCAGCCAGAAAAAATCCAGCAACAACCGCAGCCGTTCCGGCGGCAGCTCGCAGCAAAGCCGCTCGGACAACAGCAGCCGCTCGAAGTAACATTTTTAGTTTCCTCCCCCGAGAAACCCGGCCTTTTACAGGCCGGGTTTTTGTGCGCTCTTGCCTGTCTGCCGCCTCCGTGCGATAGAAAGGACGGGAAGGAAGCAACCATGAGCCTTGGCATCGAAATCATACCGGTCATCAAATCGCTGGGTTATCTCGGCGTCTGGGGCATGGTATTTGCTGAATCCGGCCTTGTGTTCTTCTTTTTTCTCCCCGGCGACAGTTTGCTGTTCACGGCGGGATTCCTGGCTTCGCAGGATTACCTTAATATATGGGCGCTGATCGGGGGCACATTGATTGCCGCCATTACCGGCAACATGGTCGGCTATGCCGTCGGCAAATATGTCGGGCTCAAGCTATTTGCCAAAGAGTCAAAATTCCTGAAGCGTAAACACCTTGAAATGACGCAGCGTTTTTATGTGAAGCATGGCGCGATGGCTGTGATCAGCGCCCGTTTCATGCCGATCATCCGCACCTTCGTGCCGTTCCTCGCGGGCGTTGCGCAAATGGATTACCGGAAATTCATGCTCTATACAGTGACCGGCGCGTTCGTATGGGTGGGTGGTCTGTGCTTCTTCGGTTATTTCTTTGGCAAGCTGTTGCCGCCGGAAGCCGTCGATAAATTTTTATTGCCGATTATTGTCGCGATCATCGTTTTGTCGCTGGTGCCGTCGTTCTGGCATATCTACAAGGAACGGAAAAGCGCGAAAACCAATATCTAGCTGCCGCTGGTGCCGCCCATACCCGCTACCAAAGGTTTAGTCAGGATTTGCGTGGTGCCTGGCGCCGCGGCTATTTCCTGCTCTTTAATCAGTTTGTCGCTGGCCAGTTCATAGGCCATAAGATGATGATGGGCCATTCCGCTTTGCGCGTTGAAATTGTTCGGCAGGGATATCTTGTTGCCGGGATCGTTCAGAGCGTCAAGCACAGCCTGGCCTGAAACCTCCGGCAACATTTTGATTTGACCGTGAACTTTTCCCGCATGAGCGAAATAAGGATCGTTCGGCAGTTTCAGCGCCACGACATTTTCGTGGATGTTTTGAATATGCTCAGCCGTATACATGCTTTTTCCTGTGCCGTCTTTCACGTCGGGCAAGCCGATATCCCCCAGCGTTGTGGCTTCGGCGTGGAGGCGCGCTGCCATATCATTGGCCAACATGCCGCCCATCGAATAGCCGACAATTTCCGTGCTGTTTGAGGAACGCACCGCATCGAGATAAAGATCCTGCGCGGGACCGGTTTGATTGTTTATACGATGTAAGACGCCTTGTGCGATTGTTGCCGCGTCTTTGACGTCGAATCCTTTTATTGAGTCCATGCCACCGAAGAATGTGATCGAGTGCCCGCCCTTATCGATATAAGTCGCGCCTTTAAATCCTGTTTGAGGATCGACGACTAAATTCTGGCGAGTGAGGATGACGTCTTTGTCTGATCCCCGGTAGCGCACGTTAATTTCATGGGCTGGATGGTCAATATCCCCCAGCGCGTCCAGATAGGCTTTGGCGGCATAATCCGGGTCGAGCTTACGCCCGGCTTTTTGCTGCAGTTCAGGAGCGATATCGCCGGGAACGGGTGGAAATTCGGCTTTGCCGTTGGGGAAAATAAAACCGACAAGAGCGGAAAGAATTAATGCGAAGGGCGAATGGGGATTATCCCGGATGAAATCCATAACGACAGGTGTTAGATCCTGCAGCCAATCGGGAAGCTTGGCTCCCTGTTGGATATTCTTATTCGCCATAACACACCCTTATATTGCCCGTTTTTAAGATACCGGGGTTGTTTTAATATTACCCTAAAGCCGGGACTGGACACCCATTTTATATATAAGATATTGAAATTTAACAATAATTCTATCTTTCGCAGGGGAAGGAACAGCGCGGGTGCTGCAATTCTTCTCTTCCCTCCCGCCCCAATTCTCCCGCTCCGGAAGGGAGGTTTTTACGCTATTTGCTGGAATCCGCGGCGAATTGATATAGTATTAATATTAACCTTGTTGTTCACAGGGTTATCCAGTTTTTTATTCACCGATTCACTCACAGCCTCCCCGTGTTAAAACAATGCCGCAACAGCCCGTTCGCATAGCCCCTTCGATTCTTTCCTCCGATTTCGCCCGGCTGGGCGAGGAGGTCCGCGCCATTGACGCTGCCGGGGCCGATTACATCCATATCGACGTCATGGACGGGCATTTCGTGCCCAACCTGACATTCGGCGCGCTGGTCGTGAAGGCGATCCGCAAATCCTCGAAGAAAGTTTTCGACGTTCACCTGATGGTCGCGCCGGTCGACCCGCTCATCCCGGCTTTCGTCGATGCGGGCGCGGATATCATCACCGCGCATGTCGAGGCGGGCCCGCATCTTCACCGCACATTGCAGGCGATCAAAGCGCACGGCGTGAAAGCGGGCGTGTCGCTGAACCCGTCGACGCCGATTGAATCCATCCGCGAAGTGATGCCGATGGTTGATTTGATTTTGCTGATGACGGTCAATCCCGGTTTCGGCGGGCAAAGCTTCATTCCGATTTTCGACAAGATCAGCGCCGCACGCAAAATGATCGATGCGCAAAAACATCCTATAGATTTAGAAGTCGACGGCGGCATCAATCCCGACACCGCGAAGCAGGTTATCGCGGCGGGCGCCGACGTTCTCGTCGCGGGCACGTCCGTGTTCAAGGATGGACCTGAGAAATATGCTGCGCACATAAAAGCGTTGAGAGGCTAGAGCATGATACCGAATTTAATCCGCAAAATCCGCAAAGAGGCCAGCGAAATGGCCTGCAACACCGCGCTCTATAACTGGTCGCTGCGCGGCGAGGCGCCGGACCGGCTGAACGTCAAGCCCGCCGATGCGTGGCCGGGCAATGCTGAATCGGGCCGCTGGCTATGCGACGGCGCGTTTGCGCTGGCGGGCGATAAAATTTCGCTGGGCGGCGGGTGCTGGGAGCCCTTGGGCGTCAGTGAATCATGGCTGGATCACATGCACGGTTTTGAATGGCTGCGCGACCTTCGCGCCCTCGGCGGTGAAGAGGCGCGGCAGCAGGCGCGCTGGCTGACGGAAAGCTGGATTTACTACCACCCGAAATGGTCCGCGCATGCGTGGCGCGCCGATATGTGCGGCAACCGTATCGCCATGTGGATTTCGCATTTCGAATTCTTCGTCGAAGCCGCTGGGCCCGATTTCCAGGACATTTATTTCGACTCGCTTACCAAACAGGCCGTGCATTTAAGCCGCGCGCTGCAGGGCGGTATTTCCGGCATTGCCGCGCTGAAGGCGATCAAGGGTTTGCTCTATGCCGGTCTCGCCTTCGAGGATCGCGACGCATGGGTGCAGCAATCGCTCGGCCAGCTCAACGCCGAAATCGCGAAACAAATTCTCCGCGACGGCGCGCATGTTTCGCGCTCGCCGCTGCAGCATATGCAGGCGCTGCAGATACTGTTAGACATCCGTACGGCCCTGGCCGCCGCGGGCCGCGCGCTCCCTGAAACGGTGCAGCATGCGATCGACAGCCTCGGCGCGGCGCTCCGGTTTTTCCGCTATGGCGACGGCGGCCTCGCCGTTTTCCACGGCACGCAGGAAGGGCCACGCGAATTATTAGACTCCGTCCTCGCGCAGGCCAATGTGCGCGGCAAAGGTTTGCATACGCTGCCCTGCGCGGGTTTCGAAAAAATCACAGAAGGGCGCACGCTGGTGATGTTCGATTGCGGCCGCAGCCCGCAGCGCCCGTATGACAAGGTCTCCCACGCCGCGCCGCTGGCGTTCGAAATGGCCTACGGCAAGGAGCGTATTTTCGTCTCCTGCGGCACGCACCCAAGTTCCCCCGACTGGCAGGAGGCCCTGCGCGCCACCGCCGCGCACAACACCATCACGCTGGACTACCGCAACGCCTGCGAAATCCGCGAGGACGGGCATCTCTCCCGCAAGCCGCGCGTTGTCAGCATCGTGCGCGAGGAAACCAAGGGCTCCTGCCTGCTGGAGGCCACGCATGACGGCTACGCGCTCCTGAACGGCATCGAGCACCGCCGCCGCCTGTATCTCACGAATGAAGGCCACGATCTGCGCGGCGAGGATATTCTCACCAGCCAGGCCGGGCCGCCCAAAGCCGTCGATGTCGCCATCCGCTTCCACATTCACCCGCGCGTCATGGTTTCGCTGGTCGGCGAGGAGGGCGACGCGGCCCTGCTGCGCCTGCCTTCCGGCATCGGCTGGCGTTTCCACCAGTCGGGCGGAATATTGAAGCTCGAAGATTCCGTTTATCTCGGCGAAGACAGCCGCCCGCGCAAAACCAAGCAGCTCGTGGTCTATGGCCAGATGCCGGAGACGGAATTCAAGGTCAAATGGGCGATGCAGCGCGAAGGGCTGGCCAAGGAATAGAATGCCCGGTCCTGAATTGCTGCGACATATCGAGTCTCTCTCACTGAAAACAGACACTCTTGAAAAAGCTGCTCAAGACGACGTGCAGAAAAATGCTGCGGCCTGTGCGCTCGGTTGTTTAAGAGCGCTGGACGCTGCCATCACGCAGCAAAATCCTTTTTTCGGCATTGAGCCCTGGCACAAGATTCACAAGGACGCGCCCCTGCCGCAGCCCGGTGAAATGCTGCTGCGCCTGAAAGACGAAGGCGGCAGCCCGCTGCCGCCCTACCCCGCGATCATGGCGTTCTACAATAACGGCATGGCGGCGGATATCGACACGCTGCTTGTGCTCTGCGCCCTGCAGCAATTTCAGAGCAGTGATGAGCAGCAGGTTTCCATCAATATCTCGGGGCGTTCGCTGCGCGATCCCGGGTTCATCAAAACCGTGCTGCCGGTGATCGAGGCCATGAAGCTTTCGCCCGGGCACAAAATCATTTTTGAAATCCATGAGAGCGCGCCCTCGGAAATCATGAGTCCGCGCGTGCTGGATTTATGCCGCCGGCTGGGGATTGCGTTCGCTATCGACGATGTCGGCCTCAGCATGAACGATATTTTCCGCCTCTCGCAGTTTGAGCAGATCGCCGATTTCATCAAGCTCGACCGTAAAACGGTCATAACGAAGCCGGGCGAAAAAAACTCGCTCGACAATATCATGGCGCTTCTAAACGCGACGCTGCCCAACGCATATATCGTGGTGGAAGGGGTGAAAAGCGCGGCCCACGCCGCCGAGCTGCAGCGCCACCACCCGGGTATTCATTATATGCAGGGCATGTACCTGCCTTCCCGCGAGCAGTTCGCCGCGGAATGGGCCGCCGTGAAGGCCGCATAAATAAGCTTTTTAATCGTTCTTGATTTGTTCCTTTTGTTCCGGTACAAAGGTAGTACGAGTCGTTTTGGAGGACTCCGGGGGCAGGGCCCAGGCCCACCCCCACCCCCACCCCCTCCAAAGTGTACGCAGTTAAACCGAATAACCGTTCCGGAACAAACACATGGCAAAATCCCAGCGTAATTATATCTGCCAGGGCTGCGGCGCGGTCCATACGCGCTGGACCGGGAAATGCGATGCCTGCAATGCCTGGAATTCCATCGCCGAGGAAAACGTGCAGGCTTCCGCGCCGAAGGGTTTGGGCAAGAAGAAAGGTCGCTCCATCGAATTCGCCAGCCTGTCCGGCGCGCCCGGTAAGGATTACCCCCGCCACGTTACCGGCATCGGTGAATTCGACCGCGTCACCGGCGGCGGGCTGGTGCCCGGCTCGGCCATCCTGATCGGCGGCGACCCCGGCATCGGCAAATCGACCTTATTGCTGCAGGCGGTCTGCGCGCTCTCGAAAAAGAACACGCGCTGTGTCTATGTGTCGGGCGAGGAATCCATCGACCAGGTGCGCATGCGCGCGCAGCGTCTCGGCCTTGCCGATGCGCCGGTCGAGCTTGCCGCCGCCACAAACGTGCGCGACATCGTGGCTTCGGTCGAGGATGAGCAGGTTTCATTGTTAATTATCGACTCCATCCAGACCATGTTCATCGACACGATCGACGCTGCGCCCGGCACGGTGACGCAGGTGAGAACTTCCGCGCAGGAAATTATCCGCACCGCCAAAACCCGTGGAATCGCCGTGATTTTCGTCGGGCATGTCACCAAGGACGGGCAGATTGCGGGCCCGCGCGTGCTCGAGCACATGGTCGATACGGTGCTGTATTTCGAGGGCGAGCGCAGTCACCAGTTCCGGATTTTGCGCGCCGTGAAGAACCGTTTCGGCCCCACGGATGAAATCGGCGTGTTCGAAATGGCGTCCGAGGGTCTTGTCGAGGTTGCAAATCCCTCAGCCTTGTTCCTCGCGCAACGTAATGAAGGCGCGGCGGGAAGTTCCGTGCTGGCCGCGCTGGAAGGAACGCGGCCGCTGCTGGTGGAGGTCCAGGCGCTTGTCGGCCCCTTATCACTCGGGAGCCCCCGCCGCGCCGTTCTGGGGTGGGACCCCAACCGTCTCGCCATGATCGTCGCGGTGCTGGAGACGCGTTGCGGTGTGCAGCTGTCTGGCTGCGACATCTTTCTCAATATCGCGGGCGGAATTCGAATCGCCGAGCCCGCGGCCGATCTTGCGGTTGCTGCCGCTTTGGTCAGCGCCCTGCATAACAAACCGCTGCCGCCGGAATCGGTTTTCTTCGGCGAGATTGGCCTGGCCGGGGAGGTGCGGCAGGTCGCGCAGCCCGACCTGCGGCTGAAGGAGGCCTCTAAACTTGGTTTCAAGCAGGCCGTCATCCCCGCCGCCAAGAAGAAAAAGGCCGACATCCCGGCCATGCGCGCTACCGAAATCATCCACGTGCAGGAGCTGGCCGATATGTTCGCGGGCAGGGGAAGGCTGGCCGAGGCGGCCTGAAATAGCTTGAAAACAAGGGGTAGAACGCCCGGAAACCCTTGCAATTCCGGCGCCTTTTCCCTATGTATATGTGCTCCAGACCCCAGCAGCCGGATGCATCATGGTCTTTGACATTGTCGTTCTCGCCGTCGTTCTCGTTTCAGCCCTCATAGCCTTTTTGCGCGGTCTTATCCGCGAGGTGCTCACCATTTTCGGCGTCATCGGCGGGCTTGCCGCCGCCTGGTACGCGGGGCCGCTGTTCCTGCCGCACATGAAAAGCTGGCTCGGGGTCGAGGAAGGGGTGGAGCCGGAAAAGCTGCTCGGCGTTTTGCCCTACGATATTCTCGCCGCCATACTTTCTTACGGCGCAATTTTCATCGTCGTCGTTGTCGTGCTGTCGATCTTCAGCCACCTGATCGCGGAAACTGCGCGCCGCATCGGCCTCGGGCCAGTGGACCGCACGCTGGGCGTCATCTTTGGCATCGCCCGCGGCGTCATCCTGGTTGCCATTGCCTACCTCCCGTTCCATGTGTTTATGAGCGACGAGAGCAAGGAAAAACAATTCGAGGGCAGCAAGACCTATTTCTACATCGAGCGCACGGCGACCGCGATGGCCGCGCTGGTGCCGGAAGGAACTATCGAGAAATTCAAGGAAGACGCGGAGACGATCAAGGAAAGCGCCGGCACACGCGAGAAGCTGCAGCAGATGGATATTCTGCAGGGCGGCGCGCCGCCCGAGAAAGACCTGCCGCCCGCGGAAAACGGAAGCCCGGGCTATACCGAGGAATTCCGCGACGAGATGGACCAATTATTTGAAAACAGGCCGAACGGCGAAACGCCGCTGCGGCCAAACGAGGCACCGAACCAGTAATGGCAACGCCGTTCGACGATGACAAGCTTCACGATGAATGCGGAATTTTCGGCATCTGCGGGCATGACGACGCATCGGCGCACATAGCGCTCGGCCTGCACGCGCTCCAGCACCGCGGCCAGGAAGCCTGCGGCATTGTTACCAACGACGGCGAGCAATTTTATATCAAGCGCGCGCTCGGCCTTGTCGACGATACCTTCAGCGACAAAAAGATCATCGAGGCGCTGAAAGGCAAAACGGGCATAGGCCATAACCGTTACGCCACCACGGGCGAGACGCACCTGCGCAACGTCCAGCCGCTCCATGTTGACATGGATTTCGGCGGTTTCGCCGTCGCGCATAACGGCAACCTCACCAACGCGATGACGATCAAGAAGGAACTGGTCTCGCGCGGGGCGATTTTTCAATCCACCAGCGATACGGAAGTCATCGTTCACCTCGTGGCGCTGTCGCAGAAGAAAAACATCACCGACCGGATTGTCGACGCGCTGACGCAAATCAAAGGCGCGTATTCGCTGGTGATATTGCTTAAAGATTCTGTTATTGGCCTCCGCGACCCGCACGGTATTCGCCCTCTCGTTCTGGGCAAGCTCGCCAAGGGGCATGTGCTGGCGTCGGAAAGTTGCGCGCTCGACATTATCGGCGCGGAATATGTGCGCGAAATCAAGCCCGGTGAAATGGTGACACTGACGAAAAAAGGCGTTATTTCGCAATTCCCGTTCGCGAAAAAGCCGTCGAAATTCTGCATCTTCGAATATATTTATTTCGCGCGGCCCGACAGCTTCATGGAAAACCGCTCCGTCTATGAGATGCGCAAGCGTATCGGCGAGGAACTGGCGCGTGAATCGCCTGTGACCGGCGCCGATCTTGTCGTTCCCGTTCCGGACAGCGGCGTGCCTTCGGCCATCGGATACGCGCAGGAAAGCGGCATACCGTTTGAGCTTGGCATCATCCGCAACCATTATGTCGGCCGGACATTCATTGAGCCCAGCGACCATATCCGCCACCTCGGTGTGAAGCTGAAACACAACGCGAACCGCGCCTATCTGAAAGACAAGAAGGTTGTCCTGATTGATGACTCCATCGTGCGCGGGACGACGTCGCGCAAGATCGTCGAAATGGTCCGCGCGGCGGGCGCGAAGGAAGTTCATATGCGCATATCATCGCCGCCGACGACGCATAGCTGTTTCTACGGCATCGACACGCCGCGTACCGAGGAATTGCTCGCGCACAGCAAGACGGTCGGGGAAATCTGCAAATTCATCCGGGCGGACTCGCTCGCTTATATTTCCATCGACGGGCTTTACCGCGCGGTTGATAACGTCAAGCGCAATGCCAAGAACCCGCAATTCTGCGATGCGTGTTTTACCGGCGATTACGCGGTCGAGCTGGTCGATAACATCAATCATTGCGGCAACGGCAAGGTTTCCGTTCTCAGCGAACACAAAAAAAGCTGATGGCCTCTTCTCTCTCCGGACGTGTAGCATTAATCACGGGCGCTTCGCGCGGCATTGGCGCAGCGGTGGCAAAAACTTTTGCGCGCGAGGGCGCTCATGTCATTCTTCTTGCCCGCACGCAGGGCGCGCTGGAGGAGCTTGACGATGAAATCCGCGGCCTCGGCGGCAAGGCAACGCTCATTCCCATGGACCTTGCGAAACTGGATGAAGTCGACAAGCTCGGCCCGTCGATCTATGAGCGTTTCGGCAGGCTGGATATTTTCATCGGCAATGCGGCGGTGCTGGGGATTTTAGGGCCGGTCAACCATATCATTCCGAAAGAATGGGAGAAGGCATTTACCATCAACGTCATGGCGAATGTGCGGCTGGTGCGGAGTCTTGACCCTGTGCTTCGCGCCAGCGATGCGGGGCGCGTGGTGTTCACGACGTCAGGCCTTGGCGAGCGGGCGATGGCGTACTGGGGCCCGTACTGCGCGACGAAGGCCGCGCTCAATCTGTTCGCGCAGACTTACGCGGGCGAGACGATGAAAACGAACATGCGCGTGAATCTCGTCAGTCCCGGTCCCGTGGATACGGCGATGCTGCGCGAGGCTTTTCCCGGCGGGTTCCAGGGCGAGACCAAAACACCGGACGATGTTGCGCCCGCTTATCTCAAGCTTGCCCTGCCCGCGTGCAAAAAGCACGGCGAGATCGTCTCACTTTAATTATTCATCAGTATAGGGATTTTTGCTGGCGCGGATCAGGAGGCGCACCGGCACGCCGGGGATATCGTAATCATCACGCAGGCTGTTGATGAGGTAACGTTTGTGCGTCTGCGGCAGGGCGTCTGGTTTTGAAACCCAGATCGCGAAAGTGGGGGGCCGCGTTTTGATCTGCGTAATATATTTCAGACGGTTGGCGCGGCCGTTCGCAAGCGGCGCGGGGTTCTGGCTTTCCTTGGCGCGCAGCCAGCGGTTCAGGCCCGCGGTGCGGATGCGTTTGTTCCATGTTTCATAGGTTTTCAGCACGGTTTCCAGCAGGCCGTCGATATTGTTGTTGTTCAGCGCGGAAATGGTGACGAGGGGGAGATCTTTGACCTGCGCGAGCTGGGCCTGCAGCCCGTATTTGATTTCCTCGAGGAGTTTTTTGCGGTCATCGACAGCGTCCCACTTGTTGATGGCGACGACGAGGGCGCGGCCTTCCTCGATGACGTGGGCGGCAATCTGGACGTCCTGTTTCTCGAACGCATCGGCGGCATCGACGACAAGAATGACAACCTGCGCGAGGCGAATGGCGCGCATGGAATCCTCGACCGACATTTTCTCGATATTGTTCTGGACGCGGGCTTTTTTGCGCATCCCGGCGGTGTCGACGAGTTTGAAGGCGCGGCCATTGTAATTCCAGTCGACGGCAATGGCGTCCCGCGTGATACCGGCTTCGGGCCCGGTCATGACACGCTGGTCATTCACAATGGAGTTCAGCAGCGTCGATTTGCCGACATTGGGCCGCCCGACAATCGCGATTTTCAACGGTGTTTCGGGGTCTTCCTCTTCCTGTTCGAATTCGAAATCTTCTTTTCCCTCGATTTCGTCGAGCGCGGCGAAATTATCACCCTCGTTGTCCTCACCGTTTTCCGTTTCGATTTCCTCGGGGAAATAGGGCGTTAGCATTTCATATAAAAGCTCCATGCCGTCGCCATGTTCGGCGGAAATCGGCACTGGCTCGCCAAGGCCGAGCGCGTGCGCTTCGGCAAGGCCGGACGCGGCGGATTTTGAATGCTCGCATTTATTGACGGCGAGAATGACGGGTTTTTTCTGGCGGCGCAGCCATTCCGCGAAATGTTTGTCCATCGCTGTGAGGCCCTGGCGGCCGTCGATAACGAACAGGATGGCATCTGCCTGTTTAACCCCGGCTTCCGTCTGCTTGCGCATGCGGCCCTGAATGGAATCGTCGAAACTTTCTTCGAGGCCCGCCGTATCGATGATTGTCATGGGGCGGCCGAACAGGTTGCCTTCCGCCGTGCGCCAGTCGCGTGTTACGCCGGGCGTGTCATCGACGATGGCAAGTTTCTTGCCAGCAAGACGGTTGAAAAGCGTTGATTTGCCGACATTGGGTCGGCCGACGATGGCGAGTGTGAACATGGAAAAACTCTTATCTGTAAGCGGTCAATGTGCCGTCTTCAGACAGTACATACATTATGCCGCCCGCGATGACCGGCGAGATCAGGATGCTGTCACCGGCATCCCATTCGGAAGTGATTTTGCCGGTGCCGGGCGCAGCCTCGATGACGCGGCCTTCGCTGCCGAACACGAACAGACGCCCGCCCGCGAGAACCGGACCGGTGAAGAAGATGGGCGTGTCGCCGTCGAAGCGTGGCAGTTTCGTGACCCAGATGATGGAGCCGGTTTCGCGCCCCAGTGCGATCAGTTCGTTATTCAGAGTGAGGACGAACAGGTAATTGCCCGCCATCCACGGCATGTTGGAGCCGCCGATTTCGCGCTGCCAGGTGCGAGTACCTGTGCGTTCGTCGATCGCGACCAAGCGGTCGCTGAAGCTGATGCCGATGACCAGGCCCTTGTCGATGACCGGATGCGCCTTGATGTCGGAGATGCTGTCGAGGTTGCCGAGGCGGCGGGTGCTGGAGAGATTGTCAGACCATGCGACCGCGCCGTTTTCAACGCGCAGAGCGGTCATTTCACCTGAAGAGAACACCGGCACGACGATATCGCGGCTGGCGGCAGGGCTGGCGCCGCCGATAAGCCCGGCGGTTTCCGACATGCCGGAATATTCCCAGAGAATTTCACCGTTGACGGCGCTGAGGGCCAGCAGGCGGTTGTCGAGCGTGGTCACGAAGACGCGTTGGTCGAGAACGGTGGGTGCGCTGCGCGAGGGGCTGCCGATTTTCTTGCGCCAGAATACTGTGCCTTCGTCGGGCTTGAGCGCCAGGACTTCGTCGTAGCCATTGGTCGCGTATAGCACGCCGCCGCCGAACGAAATGCCGCCGCCAATCACAGGGTCGTCTTTTTCTTTTTTCTTGCGGATGTTCACGCGCCAGATGTTTTTGCCGCTCTGGGCGTCGAAAGCCGAGAGCTGGGATTCCGTATCCAGCGTGAAAACTTTTCCGTCAGCGACCACCGGCTGGGCGGTAAGGGGTAATTGATCCGTGCTGCCTGCGCCGGTGTCGGCGCTCCATGCTTTTTTGAGCGCGCCGGTGTTCAGCGCGAGGTTCTGCATCGAGTGATTGGGGTAACCCCCGGCCTGGGGCCAGAATTCATTGCGCCAGGGTTCGGGCGTGACCAGTCCCTGCGCGGCGAGCGCCGCATCGTCAGGTTCGATCGAGTTCTGCAGTTCTAGAACCGAGAGGCGTTCGCCTTCCAGCGGCGGTTTATCGTCGCTGTCGGAACATGCGGGCAGTGATGCCAGTGCGAGCAGGGCGATAAGCAGGGTGTATTTTGAGGCGCGGATCATGATTTTTCCTCCGTGCTGTTCTGCGGCTTTTCCTGCGCCGCGGACATTTTCTGTTCTCTCAGCGCATAAACGTGGTCGAGCGCCATGGCTTTTTTGTAAAGCGTATTGGGCACTTCTTTCTGATCCATTATCCCGGCGAGATATTCGCGGGCCTGTTTGTAATCTTTTCTTGCCGCGGCGAATGCGGCAGCTTCGATGCGCGCGTGATATTGCCACGGGCTGCCGCCATCGTGGGCGACCGAGTCCAGATTTTTCATCAGCGCGGCATTGTCAGCGGCCTTTTCATCGAGCCGCGCCTGCATCAGGACGGCGAGGCCGCGGATCTCGGCGGGTATGGCCTTGTCTTCCGCCGCTTTCGTGTAGAGGGCGAGGGCGTCTTCGTTCTTTTTCCTGTCGAGGTAAACCTGCGCGCCGTTGATCAGCGCGATCCCGCGCAGGCCGGGACGAAGATCGACTTCGGCGTTGCGGATATTATCGGGGAAATCCTTTGCCTCGGTGAGGTTCAGCAACCGCTCCGTGCCCGCGGCTTTCGCGTTTGCATCCCATGTGCGGTAAGCAGAGATAACCCCGGTCATCACGATGGTCGCGAAGACAAAAAAGATCAGCGTTTTGCCGTTTTCTTTCCAGAATTTCTCCATACGCTCCTGGCGCATGGCCGCGTTGACTTCGGCGAGTAAATCCGTCATAGGGCACCTTGGTTGTTACAGGGCGCTATCTTAGAGATATTTCAGCACGATTCCAGTGTTTTCAGGCCGGATTTTTCAGCTTTTCCATTTGATGGAACAGCCCATGGCCGGCGTCTGCTTCGCCGGGGCCTTGCCTGTTTCCGCAACCTGCAGCATGGCCTCGCGCAGCTCGCGCACCGTGCCGTCATTGGCGGGATTGGGCCCGGCGCTATCCACCCGGCCGCGGTATTCCAGGCGTCCCTCGGCGTTGAAGCCGAACAGGTCAGGCGTGCAGACCGCGCCGTAAGCTTTTGCCGTTTGCTGCGTCTCGTCGATCACGTAGGGGAAGGTAAAGCCGTGTTTTTTGGCGAATTTCTGCATATTTTCGAAGGAATCGTCAGGGTAGTTTTCGGTGTCGTTCGGCATGATGGCGACGCAGCCGATCCCGGCCTTCTGCAGTATTTTGCAATCCTCAACCAGCCGGTCGATCACGCCCTTCACATAGGGACAATGGTTGCAGATGAACATGACGAGGGTGCCGTTTTCGCCCTTTACGCTGTCCCATGACAGGGTTTTGTCGGAGACATCCTTCAGGCTGAAGGGTGCGGCATAAAAACTGTTGTCTTTCGTGGGGGTGTGCAAAAGGGCCATGGGGTTCTTCCTCCGGTTGCTGGAAAATGCTATATTTATATATGGGTTTCGAAGTCATTACCAACCCCTCCTATATCGCCAAAACGGGCTTTACGCAGGGCCAGTTCAAGAAGCTGGACGACCTCTATTGCCGGGCGGCTTCGGCCAAGACCCTGACTTACCGGACTGTTGAGTGCGATTTCAACGAGGGGGTCGCGAGTTATACATATTATCAATCCCAGGATCAGCTGCCGATGTTCCAGTTCGTGCTGCGCCGGGTCGGACCCAAGGACATGATGTACGAAGTGTATAAGCAGGGCGAAGGCCGCATCGCCAAAAGCGGCATTTTCGACCGGGCTTACGATGTTCTTCGCGAACAGATTGAAAAACTCCTCCCTTAAGTCTAAATCATGAACATGAAGAAAATCAAAGTCGCGACGCCGCTCGTGGAAATTGACGGCGACGAAATGACCCGGATCATCTGGCGGATGATCCGCGAGCAGATGATCCTTCCGTATCTCGATATCGACCTCAAATATTTTGACCTCTCGATTCAGAACCGCGACAAAACCGACGACCAGGTGACGGTGGATGCTGCCAACGCGATTCAGAAATACGGCGTCGGCGTGAAGTGCGCGACCATCACGCCGGACGAAGCGCGCGTGAAGGAATTCGGCCTCAAGAAAATGTGGAAATCGCCGAACGGCACGATCCGCAATATTTTAAACGGCACCGTATTTCGCGAGCCGATTTTGTGCAAAAACGTGCCGCGTTATGTGCCGGGCTGGAAAAAGCCGATCATCATCGGCCGTCATGCGTTCGGCGATCAGTACAAGGCAATGGATGTCAGGATACCCGGGCCCGGCAAGCTCAAGATGATATACGAGCCGACTAATGGCGACATCAAGGAATGGGAGATTTTCGATTTTCCCGCCAGCGGCGTTGCGATGGGCATGTACAACCTAGATGAATCAATCGAAGGTTTTGCACGTGCCTGTTTCAATTACGGGCTGCAGAAAAATTATCCCGTCTACATGTCGACCAAGAATACGATCCTTAAGCAATATGACGGACGGTTCATCGAGATTTTCAGGGATATTTTTGAAAAAGAATTCCAAGCGGAATTCGAGAAAATAAAGTTGTTTTATGAACACCGCCTGATCGACGACATGGTGGCGCAGGCGATTAAATCCGAGGGCGGTTTCGTCTGGGCCTGCAAGAATTACGACGGCGATGTGCAATCGGACGTCGTGGCGCAGGGGTTCGGCTCGCTGGGGCTGATGACCTCGGTCCTGCTGACCCCCGGCGGCGACGTGGTCGAGACCGAGGCCGCCCATGGGACCGTAACCCGCCATTACAGGCTGCATCAGGAAGGAAAGCCTACCTCCACCAACCCGATCGCCTCGATTTTCGCCTGGACCCAAGGCTTGAAATACAGGGGGAAATTCGATAATAATCCCGCTCTGGCTGAATTTGCCGAAACGCTGGAACAGGCCTGTGTCTCAACCGTTGAAGAGGGGCATATGACCAAGGATCTCGCATTGCTGATCGGCAAGGATCAGAAATGGCTGACGACCGAGGAATTTATGGGCAAGATCGTCAGCAACCTGGATAAACGGATATAAATGAAAAAGATTGTTTTAGCATTACTGCTGGTCCTGGTGCCGCTCGCCGCGCGCGCGGAATACGCGCTGCCTTATGTCGGCGACATGACCGAATACCGCGCCAAGTACGAAGATACGTTCGTGTATCTCGCCCGCGATTACAATCTCGGCTTCGTCGAGATGCGCGCCGCCAACCCGACCGTCGATCCGTGGATTCCGGGTTCCGGCACTAAACTTATTTTACCGACGCGGCACCTGCTGCCTGATGCGCAGCATAAGGGTGTTGTGATTAATTTGCCGGAGATGCGTTTATACGCATTTGTGAATGGCAACGACGCGCCGAATTCTTACCCGATCGGTATCGGACGTGAAGGTCTGGACACGCCGCTCGGTGTGACCAAGATTGTGCGCAAGGTCGAAGGCCCGACATGGACGCCGACGCCGCGTATGCGCCGCGAAAAGCCGGAGCTTCCGGCATTTATGCCGCCGGGCCCTGAGAACCCGATGGGGACGCATGCGCTTTACCTCGGTTTCCCGTTGGTCGCCATTCACGGCACGAACCGCGCGTTCGGTATTGGCCGGCGCATCAGCAGCGGTTGCATCCGTCTTTACCCGGAAGGGATCATTGAGCTTTACAACCTGATCCCTGTGGGTACGCAAGTCACGGTAGTCGACCAGCCTGTCAAACTGGCCTGGATCGATAACGGGCTCTACCTCGAAGCGCACCCTGAAATTGAGCAGGCGATCCGCATGGAAGAAACCGGCGAAATTGTCTCCGCAAGGCTTTCAAGCAAGGATATGGAGCGCATCATCGCCGCTGCCGGCGTGGATAAAGACCAGTTGCAATGGTCTGTTATCCGCAAGGCGGTCAAGGAGCGCCGCGGTTACCCGATTTTGATTGCGCGCCGCGCAGGCTACAAGCCCGAGCACGAGGAGTTTGTCGACGCTGAACCGGTCACGAAACAGGAAAAACTCGCGCAAAAGAAAATAATTAAGCAGGAAGCCGCGCAGGCGCTGGAAGTCATGTACGGAGGCGAGGAAGACGTCAGGGATCTGAACATCGATCCCAAGGCGAAGAAGAGGCCTCAGCTTGAGAAGAGCGAAAAGAGAACGTACAACCCGTAGCCCATGGGAACCACGAGCGGCGCCCATAAAAACAGGAATCTCTCGTTACCTTTCAGGAATAAATAAGCCGGGCTGAATACCGCGCAGGCGAGCCACGTCATATACGTGCCCTGCATGAAATGCGTCTTGAGCGCATATAAATCCAGATCGCTGTCAGCTAATTGCAGCAGCCCCAGCTTGGTGCCCAGGATGAAGCAGAGCGGCACAGTCATGAAGCCCGCCGCGATCACGATAAGCAAGGCTGCTATTTTGTATAGATAATTCATGCCTGGTTCCCCATCCGAATTTTAAAGCCAGCATTTTTGCAGGCAATAAAAAAGCTGCCCTTAATTGTAAGGGCAGCTTTTAAATTATTGAAGCAATAATTATTTGCTTTGCGTGCTGCGGAACACACGCTCGGTCTGCGGAGCAGGAGCCGAGTTGTCGTGGGAAGCCGTGCGCTCGGATTCATAAGGAGCGGCCGTCTCAACGTTACCGGATCCCGTCGTGTCGCAAGCTGCCAGCGTTACAGCCGTACCTGCGATCATCAGTGTAGCAAGAAGTTTCTTCATTGTTAGTTCCTCATTCATAGGTTGGTTAAACAAACAAAAACATGTGGCCCGGTAACGGGCAAAACCTGTTCGTTTGGACTCTTATATACAATTGAAATGGCCTTGAACACCCTGTTTTTAAAAAATTTTCAGTTTTTTTAGGGATTTATTTCCTAGCCAAAACGGAACTTTTTATAGAAACCACCGGTGGTGGAAAAAAGCGTCAAATCCTTTGATTTTTCCGCACCTGTTCGAAGTAGGAATCCACGGCATTGCCAAGCGCACGGGCGATTTTCGCGCGGTGGGCCGGGGTGTTCAGCAACTCGGATTCCTTTTTGTTTGACATAAATCCAGCCTCGACAAGGACGGAGGGAATATCCGGCGCCTTGAGGACGGCGAAGCCTGCCGAGCGGTGGGGGGAATCCAGCAGGCGCACCTGGTTGCCCTTGAATTTTTCTATGAGGGTATTGGCGAAGAAATTCGACTGGTTCATCGTGTCCCGCATCGCGAGATCGACCAGGATGTTGGCGACGTCCTCGTCCTCGACACTGAGATCAAGGCCGGCGATCAGGTCGGCACGGTTTTCCTGCGCGGCGAGTTTCGCGGTCTGCGCATCGGACGCTTTTTCTGAAAGGGTGTAGACGGAGACGCCGGAGACGCTGGATTTCTCGATTGAATCCGCGTGAATGGAAATGAAGAGGTCAGCTTGCTGCCGCCGGGCGATCAAGACGCGTTCGCGCAGTTTGATGAAGATATCGCGCTCGCGGGTCAGCGCCACGCGGTAGCGGCCCGTGCCCTCCAGTTCGGATTTAAGTTGTTTCGCCAGCGCCAATGTCACGTTTTTCTCGCTCGTCCTGTTGACACCGCGCGCACCTGGGTCGACGCCGCCATGGCCTGCATCAATGAGCACGAGTGGCTTGTATCCCGCGCCTTGCGGCGTGGGTGGTTTTTGTGCGGGCATGGGCTGCGGCACTGCAAGGATTTGCGCGGTGCTTACGAGGGTTCCGTATGAAGCGTTTTTGCTGCGCTCGAATACATCCTTGCTGACATGCGTGAAATCGATGACAAGGCGGTTGGGCTGGCCGTTCTGCGCGGGGATGATGAACGCGCCCTGCACGGCGACGGGCTTGGCCATGTCGAACACGATGCGTGATACGCCGGGCTGGAGGTTGCCATAGCGCAGCGCCGTCACGCCGGAGGAGGGCGTTGTGCTGGCGCTGCCCGCGCGCCACTCGAAATCGGGCAGGTCGATGACCATGCGGTAGGGATTGGCCAGCGCGAAAACGCGAAAGTCGGTTTTCTGGCTGAGGTCGAGCACAAGGCGGATTTTATCCGGGTGCGCGCCGAAGCGAACCTGGTCGACGCTGAAGGCATAGGCATGCAGCGGCAGAAAAATGCCGATGATAAAAGCCAGCAGGGCAAAGCGAAAATAGCGCGGCGCAGACAAGGCGATTACTCTGTTATTGGTGTTGCCTGTTCTTTTTATATCACGATACGGAAATTTTATGAAAGCAATGAGCGCACGAAATCCGGAACTGTTTTTGTCGCGGCGCCGGTCAGGCTCTGGTCGAAAACGGAAGCGTTCAGCGAGGGCTCCAGGTTGAGCTCAACCGTGGCCGCGCCGCCGCGCATGGCCTCCATCACGAACCCTGCGGCGGGGTAGACATTTCCCGATGTGCCGATGGACATGAAAAGAGCGCAATTCGTCAGTGCTTCGAAAATCCGGTCCATCTTGTAGGGCATTTCGCCGAACCAGACGATATCCGGCCTGATGCCGCCGGTTTTGCTGCAGGCGGCACAGGCCATGGCGGTTGAAAGATCGCTGCGGCATTCCTGGCGTGCCTGGCAGAAATGGCAGAAGGCTTTCAGGACCTCGCCATGCATGTGGACCAGGTTTTTAGTCCCAGCCCGCTCATGGAGGTCGTCGATGTTCTGGGTGACGACCAGCACTTCGCCCGGCCATTTTTCTTCAAGCTCGGAGAGAGCTAGGTGCGCGGGGTTAGGATTTATTTCCGGTTGCAGCAGCCCCTGCCGCCTCATGTTGTAAAATTCATGGACCATGCCGGGGTTGCGGGCGAAGGCCTCGGGCGTGGCGACGTCCTCGACCCGGTGGCCGCACCAAAGGCCTCCCGCGCCCCGGAATGTCTCCAGCCCGCTCTCGGCGGAAATCCCGGCGCCGGTCAGGATGACGATAGAGCTGTGTTTCGGTAAATGGGTTGCGAAGAACGTCATGGCTTATAATTTTTAGTGAAAAAACGTTCTAAATCAAGGACTTTAAGGTTTTTATACTTTGTGATTGTGAATCAGGACAGGGGGGTGTAAGGTACCCCTCGGTTGGCTGAGAAAGCTCACGCGCATATACAGAAATCTCAGAGTTTCGCGGAACAGTCTCAGCAAAATTTGTGCAATTGAAAGAGCGCTTTTGCGCCGTGCTACCAGTGTATCTCCGTTAGAGGAGTTTTTACCTGGTCGGGCAGGCAGCCAGCGCCATTGGAGACTAAAATGACTAAAAAAATGCTTATTGATGCAACCCATGATGAAGAAACACGGGTTGCAGTCGTCGACGGCAGGAAACTCGTCGAGTTCGATTACGAAAGTAAATTCCGCAAACCTCTGAAGGGCAGTATCTTTCTCGCGAAAGTAACGCGGGTTGAGCCCTCGCTGCAGGCCGCATTCGTTAATTTCGGCGGCAACAGGCACGGGTTTTTGCCCTTCGCAGAAATCCACCCCGATTATTTCCGCATTCCGATCGCCGACCGCGAGGCCCTGCTGGCCGAGCAGCAGGCGATGATCGAGGCGCAGGAAGCCGAGGAACGCGAGCGCGAGCAACAGGAACAAGAACAAGATCAGCAGGATACGCCGGTCGAAACCGCCCAGGCGCCCGCAGCCCCGGCCCCGGAGTCGGAACACAATGTCGAATATCTCGAGCGCGAAGATGAAACGATCGAGGAAATCGGCGGCGTGGAAGGTGTAAAAACCGCTCCTGCGCCTGAAGAGTCTCATCATGATGAACCTGCTGAGGAGCAATCCTCCGCAAATGAATTCCAGCCGCGTGAAAACCACGAGGAAGGCGATGATTCAGCCCATGCCGACGAGGGTCCGCAGGAAGAATCCGGCCAGCAGGGCGAAGGTTCTGAAGGTGAACAGCAAGAGGGCGGTGAAGAAAACGGCAGGGGCGGGCGTAACCGTTACCCACGCCGCGGACGTCGCGGCGGTGGCCGTGGTCGTCATCGTATGGCGCACCGTTCGGGCCGTGTCGAGAAATTCGGCGGCGAAGATTACAGCCAGGAAGATCGTTTCCGTTTCAACCTGCGCCGCAAATACAAAATCCAGGAAGTCATCAAGCGCGGGCAGATCATGCTGGTGCAGGTTTCCAAGGAAGAGCGCGGCAACAAGGGCGCAGCAGTCAGCACGTATCTCTCGCTGCCCGGACGTTATTGCGTCCTGATGCCTAATTCCCCGCGTGCGGGCGGCGTTTCGCGCAAGATCGCAAACTACCAGGACCGTGCCCGCATGAAAGAAATCATGCAGGAAATCACGTTGCCTACGGGTATGTCGGTGATTGTTCGTACGGCCGGTGTTTCGCGCACGAAGCCGGAAATCAACCGCGATTTGGATTATTTGATGCGGCTCTGGGACAATATCCGCGAACTGACATTGCAATCGTCGGCGCCGGCCAAGGTCTATGAAGAAGCCGACCTGATCAAGCGCGCCGTGCGCGATTTGTACGGCAAGGATATCGAAGAGATTGTTGTTGCGGGCGATGAAGGTTACAAGACCGCAAAGAATTTCATGAAAATGATGATCCCGAGCCATGTGAAAAACGTGGTCGAGCATACGGACGACGTGCCGCTGTTCACACGCCACCATGTTGAGGGGCAGATCACTGAAATCGGCGAGGCCCGCGTAACGCTGCCATCGGGCGGTTACCTGATTATCAACCAGACCGAGGCCCTCGTGGCCGTTGACGTCAACTCGGGCAAGGCGACGAAAGAGCGCCATATCGAGGAAACGGCGCTGAAAACCAACATGGAAGCGGCGAGCGAAATCGCGCGTCAATTGCGCCTCCGCGACCTTGGCGGCCTGATCGTCATCGACTTCATCGACATGGAAGACCGCCGCAACAATGCGAAGGTCGAACGCCGTGTCCGGGAATCCCTTTCGACGGACCGCGCGCGCATCCAGATGAGCCGTATTTCATCGTTCGGCCTGATGGAGCTTTCAAGGCAACGTTTAAATCCGTCGCTGACGGAATCGCAGTTTGAAATCTGCCCGCATTGCGCAGGCCTTGGCCGCATCCGTACGGCGGATGCCATGTCGATCCTCGTGCTGCGCGCTATCGAAGCCGAAGGCATCAAGGGCCGCCGTGGCCAGCAGCTGATCGCACATGTCTCGAACGATGTTGCGGTTTATATCCTGAACAACAAGCGCAAGAATGTCAGCGAGATTGAAACACGCTATGGCATGAGCATCCTGATCCGCGTCGATGAGACGCTGGGCGCCAGCAGCTTCCGCATCGAGGCCCTGAAGGGCGCGACTGCAGAGGGCGGCGAGGAACAGCGCGAGATCATTCACAGTGCCGACCTGATGCGCAGCGAACATGACGACCATGACCATGGCGACGACCACGCACCCGAAGCAGGTGAGTCCACGGACGTAGATTCCGGCCCCGTGGAGCGTGACAATGCTCCTCGTGGTGCTGCTGATCGCGGCGGACGCCGTCGTGGACGTCGCGGCGGAAAGCGCCGTGGTGGTGGTAGCGGACGCCAGTGGCGCGACAACGAGGGAAGACAGGAATCCGGCGGGCAGCCGCAGGATGGCAACGCCGCCGTGCCGGAAGGCAATTTTGAGGACGACGAGTTCCGCGATGCAGCCGCGCACCAGGCAAGCCATGACATGGAAATCGCCCGTGATCCCGAGGAGCAGCAATTCAACCGCGCCCGTGGACGTGGCGGTTCGCGCAGTGAGCGTAATGATCGTGGTGACCGCCCGCGTGGTGGTGGCCGTGGACGCAATAACGATCATGCCAGACGTGGCGGTCGCGATGGCGGTGGCCGTCCTGGCCGCGGTGAGTCATCCGGAAATGCACAGCAGAACTCGCAGCAAAATATGAATCAAGCTGCACCGCGCCGCGAAGAAAAATTCGAGAGTGAAAATTCCGTTCAGCCAAGCGTGCCGCGAGAAGCAGCGGAGGCGCCCGCATCCCGTTCATACGAGAAAAAAGAGTATGAAAAGGTCAACGAAGCCCCGAGCGAGAAGAAGCGCGGCTGGTGGAACCGTCTGACGGAATAAATTTTTACCGAACAATCAGGGTTTGAAAGAACACGTAGCGCGGCGCGCCCCCGCCCGCGTCCGAGCCGCGTGCGCAACCGGCATGCTTGCCCTTCCAGTAATTGAGATCGACAGGCAACACCGGATAGCTGGTTCCCGCGCCGTCGATGCGTGCCGCAAGCACATAGTCTGTTGCTTCCCCGTTATATTTATCCAGCACCGCGATGTCGCCGAGAACGCTTGTGTCGTCCTCCACGGGCGTGTCGCTGTCGTAACCGTCATGGCGCATCATCCTGTTCAGGGCGATGCACATGTCCCTTGATATATAAGGGAGGATCATAACCAGCGACGTATCTCTCGGCGCGGTGCTTGAGGAATTGTTGGCGACGCCCAGTTTCCCCGTGAACAACCATTCCCGGTAGCCCGCGTTGGCGCTTTGCTTTTTATCCAGCCATTCCAGATTGGGAACATTATAGGTCTGACCGCCGCCGCCACCGAAAACCTGGTGGTCGTCCGGTTCGGCGGGCGTGTGGGCGTAACCGGCGATAACCGTATTCTCAAAGCTGATGTCGCTTTCGCTGATGCCGCGCGCCTGCATGGACCGGACGGTTTCCTCGATGCCTTTAGCGTAGCGCAGCAATTGCGAGGCCATGATCTGCCTGCGCTCGAAATCGCCGCTTTGGTTGACGTCGGTGCCCGAGCGGCTTACCAGGACGGTCAATGCGCCTAGCAGCACGATGGCCACCAGGATGAACCAGAGTGCGTTGCCTTGCTGTTGTTTGCCACGGGAAGAGGTGTTCATGCGCAAAGGATTATAACCGCTGGGAAAACCAATTGCATAAAATTTTATGCAATTTTTATTTTTTGCGCATTGCAGAAATGAATCTCAAATCCGTTTTGAATTTATTTTACTTTGCATTCATTCTTTACTGTTATGTTAAATATAACAGTATGTCGATCAGGGTCCGGGTATGAGGGACAGATGATCGGGACACCGCGAGGGTGCTTGGAGAGGCACCCGCCCCAGGAGGGAAGCGGCAGTCGGAAAAGCGGTTTTTTAAACAAGGTCTGGCAATTTTACCTTGTCATGCGCACTGGCCTGTATGATTCCGGGTCCATAGTTTGCCCCCGTAAATTAAGCCCGGGCAAAAATCATACAGGTCTTTTTTTGCCCGCGTGGAATCCCCGTTTCGATACGTACTTCTTTTCAGGCCATTTCTTTTTGGGTCGCGGCTTTCCCCGCGCCGTTTTTTTTGCTAGAAATAGGCGTCTCGAAGATAGAAGGATTTCCCCATGACCCGCACAGTTTTTCTCGCCTGTTTTCTTTTTGTCCTCGCTTCGTATGCGAATATAGCCGCTGCCGCATACGCGCCTGCTCCCACGGAGGTCGAAGAACAAGCCGCGCCGCCCGTGGATGCTGAAAAGGCCCAGGAAAAAACTGAAGAAAAACAGCAAGAGAAAAAAGAGGAAAAGAAAGAGGAAGCTCCAAAACAGGAGAATGCAGTCAAGGAAGAGCTGCCGCCCGAGGCCGAGGCGCATAAAAAAGCCGCCGAAGAATCTTTCCGCCTGACCAAGGAAGTCGCCGAGAAGCTGGGGCCTGACGAGCAGAAGCATTTCTTTATCCTTTACAATAATTACAATCTCATCAGCACGGTCAAAATGGTGAAGGGCGATGTGGCTGCCGCCGTCACGGCGTGCGGTAAGGAAAACCCCGATATGAAAGAAGGGCTGGATGCGCGGCTGACGGAATGGAGCGGGGCGATCGATCCTGCCGTCAAGGACGCAGATGCCAATATTGAGAACATGATCATCGCGCAGGAATACGCCAAGTCCGCCGATATCAAAAAAGTGTTCAAGAGCCTCGATAAAACCCGCAAGCTTGCCAATGCACAGGTTGAAAAAGTGCCTGTCACCACGAAGGACGCCTGCGAATACCTGCGCGATAAAATGAGCGATACGCAGACGAATTTCGTGCGCTTGCTGCAGAGTACGCTCATGAGCGCGCCGCAGATCGCGCCGATGGAGCCCCGCCCGGCCGCCGCCGAAGAAAAGAAAGAAGAGCCTGCCGCCCAGGCTGAAGAAAAAGTTGAAGAAAAGGCAGAAGAGAAGAAGCCCGAGGAAAAAGCAGAAGAAATACCTGCTGAAGATCCCAAGCCGGAAGAGCGCGCTCCTGGCTCCAGGCCGGAGTAATTTTGGGCTGCGCCGTGAACGGGCCGAGATGAAAATTCTCCAGGTTATGGCCGGCGCCGGGCGCGGCGGCGCTGAAACAGCCTTTGTCGATATCACCATGGCCCTGCATGAAGCGGGGGAGACGATCGAGGCGGTTACGCGCGCCAACGATATTCGCGTGCCTGCGCTCCGGGCTGCAGGCATTACTGTTCATACGCTTCCTTTTGGCGGCCGGGTCGATGTGTTCACGCGTTGGCGGCTGGCGAGGATCATTAAAAAATTCCAGCCCGACATCGTCCAGACATGGATGGCGCGCGCGGCATGGAAAACACCGGCCTGGGACAAATCGATGAACATTCCGCGCTATACGCTGGTGGCGCGCCTCGGCGGTTATTACAAGCTGAAATATTTCACGGCCTCGGATCATTATGTAGCGAACACGCCGGATATCTGCCGTTACCTCGCAGAGGGCGGCATCGCCTCCGGCAAGATAACCCACATCAACAATTTCGCGCCGGAGGAAAAGGCGCACAATCCGCTGAAGCGTTCCGATTTCGGCACGCCGCAGGATGCGCCGCTGCTGGCCGCGCTCGGACGGCTGCACCCGAACAAGGCGTTCGACACGCTGATCCGCAGCGTTGCCGCTTTGCCCGGCATTTATCTCTGGATCGCGGGCGAAGGCCCTCAGCGCAAGGAACTGGAAAAACTGATCTCGGAATTAAATGTGGGCGAGCGGGTCAAGCTGCTGGGCTGGCGTTCAGACCGCGCTGACTTGCTGGCCGCCGCTGATATCTGCGTGATCCCGTCGCGCCGCGAGCCCTTCGGCAATGTCTTCATCCAGGCGTGGGCGCAGAAAATCCCCCTCATCACGACCGCCAGCGAGGGGCCCCGCCAGTATGTACGGGACGGCGAGGATGCCCTGATGACCCCGGTGGACGACGTGGAGGCTCTGAAAAACGCCATTGCCCGGCTGGTTGCAGACAAGGCCTTGCGCGCGCGCCTGACGGAAAACGGGTATAGGCGCTATCTTGCTGAATTCACTAAAGAAAATACCATCCGGGCCTATGTTGGCCTTTATCATTCTCTGCTGGCCCGTGCCTTCGAAATTTGAAATATTCCCCCCGCTGTGAGATAATCTTTTTAACTTAACCTTTTCGAAAACCTTATAATTTATAAATATAAATAAGGAATCAAAGGGTTAACACGGTAAGTGTGTACATAAAAAGGCCGTTATAAGGCCTGTATTGCAGAGGGTGTATTTAATGGCGGTTAATGCCACAACAGTTGAAGATCTCGTCTCCGTTCTCGGGAAAATGGGTTACAAGTTTGATGGCCATAAGCCGGGCGAACTTGATGAGCCTTTTGTCGCTACCTACAAATCCGCCCTCAAGGATCTCGTTCATATCGGGATGAAGACCGATGCCGACCTGCCTTATAACGCGCAGGTACGTAATGCCCTCGTTGTAAAAATAAATGAAGAAAAAGCAGACCCCCGGACGATGGGGGCGCTTGCAGCCTACTCAAATAATAAACCCTTCACCATCGGAGTGGGTGAACTGGCAATGGAATTGGCCAGCACACAGGAAATTGAGGCCGCGCTTAAAGAGAAAAAATTCCCGGAAAATCTTCGCAAGCCGGAAAATGTTGCAGGTGTTATAGAATTCTTCAATCGCAGCGATGGCTACATTCGCGCTATCGACAAGATTGAAACCGAGCTGGCGCAACGCGCGGCCACTGCAAAACAAACGGCTGCTTCAAAAATTTCCCTGGTATCGGAGGTTTCCGCGTCGAGCGATGTACCGCCGGTTCCGCAATCCACGCCCGCACCCGTCAATGCGCCTTCAGATCTCAAGGGTCCGGCATTGTGGGAACAATTAAGGCAACAGACGCAGAAATTGCAGGACACAGCCGTGAACACTAAAGGGGAAAAATATTCCGGCAATAAAAACGGCATTTACAGTCCGGATTTTCACAATTTTTTGAAGACTGTCGAAGACCCGGCCGCCAAACAGCTTGTGCAGTTTGAGAATGAGGCCAGGAAAGGCAAATTCACCTTAAAGGTGATGACGCAACTTGCATGGGACGCAAAGCATGGCGTTGCATCTCGCGCTTCAGCAAATCCGCAGGAAACCGTCACGACCCCGTCCCCGGCCAGTGCGCCATCAGAAGGCTCTGTCCCGGCGGCGGCTACTACTACGGCACCCCAAACGAATACGGCGCCTCCCGGCGCGCGGCCGCCTTTAACCGAGGATCAAAAAATTGCTGCCCAAAATGTTGAAGAGGCATTGATAAAATTTAGCGAGGGGATTAACGCGCAGATCACCGAACGGGCGCAAAAATCCGGCATGCTTACAGGCTTGCTGTTCGAATTCAAAGGTGTCCCGGTCCTGAGCGAAGGAAAAGCCAAAGACGGCCAATTTGGCCGCGACTCGCAGGAATCTCTGCAGGCTGTCCTGAAAACTTTTCAGGCAGACCTCGAGTTGACCGACGACGAGATTTACAACTACACGCCGGATGTCGGCAAAAAAATCATCAAGGGCTATCCGAAGCTGAAAGCCAAGATATCGGATGAGCAGAAGAAAGAATTGCCTGAAGACAAGATCAAGTTGCTTGTTGGTTCGCTTAATATTCTGAAAGGCGCCGGCCAGCTTCCAGGGGAGCGGATCTATACGGACTCGCCGATCAAGGTGAATAGCTTTGGTGCACAAATCCTGGAAATGATTTTTAATTTTGTCGGGAAGGCATTTCCAGCCGCGCGCGGCCTTATGGACAGCATGCTGATGAAGCTGACGGGCGGCTATGGCTATAACGACCTCATGCCTGAGGCGAGAAAAGATAAAGGCCTCAGCGGCGATCTCGCCCAAATCAGAAAAGATGTCGCGCACCTGACGCCGGAACAGCAGATTGAAAAACAATATCTCGACGCCCTGAAAGAAGCCAAGAAGAACGGCAGAGAAGGGGAGTTCAAATCCGTTATCACTTCGGCGGTCGAAAAAATGGTAGGCCTGACCAAGGACAAAGACACCCAAGTGGCGTTCAAGAGCGCGATCGACAAGGCTTTCGTCGAGGCCGAGAAGAAAGGCAATACGAACGAAGCAGCCAAGAGCTTTGCCACGACATTCACCAAGGAGTGGACCGGCCCTGGCATCCTGACGAAGGTTCTTAAGCTGGATCCTGTGTCTACACCAGCGCCAGCTCCAAAAACCAACGCGCTCGAAACGGGAGCACCGAAAGCAGATATAGCGCCGGGCGATACTACAAAAACACCCGATACGAAAATAGATACTCCCGTGAAGGGTACGGCGATGACAGTCGATCCATCGGTTTCAGGTCTTCCTGAAAGCGGTGCGCTGATGGATAGATTTATGAAAGATGGCGACAAGCCGTTATTTTTCCATCGCGGCGACGACAAGATGCTTTACGTGATGGGCGTGACGAATGACAACCGCCTCGTGGTTGAGAAAGTATCGCCCGAGGATATTCAGGCGCTTCGCCGCGCTGCAGCGAACGATGCGGAGCAAACCAGAAAAGCAGAAATTTCGGGCCGTACCGCGCTGGAGCTTCTGACCGGCGAGCGTTACAAAAATTATTCCCTGAATCAAATTGAAAAAATGGCGGAAAAGGATGTCATCAATTTCCTCACCGTTAACCCGCAAGCCCCGAGCACGAAGTCCGTGCCTGTTCAAGCCGCGGGCGACGCTGAGGAGTCGTATAAAGCTGGTCGCGGTACAAACTTTGTTCAGCAGAACCGCGAAATCAATGACACGGCAATGTTACGGTTTACCGCCATTGCGCGGCCCGCGCTGTTGACCGAGGATACCAAGCTGGGCAAAGTCCGGGTCGTTATCTTAAGCGACCGGAACGGTTTTTATGCCGACAGGGACAGGCTTATCGCCGAGGGAGACAAGCGCGCCGTAGATCATGCCCTGCTCGGCGAGGATAACCCGCATTTCAGGACGGTCGATATCACGAATGATTTCAATCGCTTTATGAAGGGTTACACACAATTCTGCGACGATCACAAGAAGCAACTAAAGGACCTGGGTGAGCGCAGCAAATTTGCCGAATACAAGGAATCCTTGAGATTCAACAAGGTCGATCTGGAGAAGGAGTATCCGGAGATGGCTGCCGCCATCCGTGACCCGAAGAATGGCCGCGTCTATTACCGGGACCTGACTCTGGCCAACGGAAAACCAGATATCGCGCAATTTGCCTATTATATGGACGGTCAGCTCAATAACGGCCATAAAGCCGGCCACAAAGCCGACCATAGTCTTAGCGAACGTCCCAGAGTTTCCAATCCGGTCCAGCAAGCCACTAATGATGCGATCGACTTCATAACTTATCCTTTCAGAAAGCTTTTCAACGCGGCGGCCCGTGGGGAAGAGCCCAGGCCAGAGTGGACGATGAAAGGGCAGGGCGCCTACAATTTCCATTTACCGGACGCTGAACAAAAGGCGCAGGCGCAATTCCCCGCTGCCCAAGGAATGGCAGAGGCGCTCAGGCAGGAACAGGAAACGCTAAAACAACAACGCCGGGAGTCGGAACTGGAAGAGAAGCCGAAGTCTGCCAAGGATTTATATGGGGAAAACGGACAGGATGTTGTGGGCTCTCGTGCTGATGAAGCTCCGGCCCTTGTTGCCACAGGACCCAAGCCGGGCGTCTTCGCTGGCGCCGCGCCCTAATATTCTGTATCCTTATATATATGAGCTATACCGCCATGAATATGCCACTTCAAGATCACGAAAAGCGCCTGACCAGCGAACGGTACGCCGATCTTAAGGATGCGGTGGATACGCTTTATATCAAGAACAATCTCGGCGGGCGCAACCAGTTCTCCGTGGCGTGGCCCGCGGCAGCCATTTATGTTTTGGGCGAGGAGCTTTCGCGTTTCGACCGCGAGGGCGCACCCGACAAGGAACGCCGCGCCGTTCTCGAGGCTGAAGCCGAGGAAAGGCGTGTTGCGCTGCTTGATACGCTTGTCACGCTGGAGAAGAAAAGCCTGCTGACGGGCACGCTCCAGGTCGAATATGTGCAGGGCGTTGTCCTGCAGCTTGGCAGGCCGCTCGCGCTTGAAGTTTATGCGCGCTGGCTGGTTGACCGCTTTATAGCACCTTCGCCTGAAGAGCTTCCGCCGCCCGAAGTTGAAAGCGTGAAGATCGGCGATGTCGTGGTCGAGGCGCGCGCGCCCGTGCCACCGCGCAGGCCGCCTGTCCGTCAAAACACCATGGATCATATCCGGCCGATTTCGGTCGAGCCGCCCCCGCAAGCGCCGGATGAGGGGCTGATTACCGGCACGCAGGGTGGTGTGGAAATTCATGCTCCCGCCGCGCCCGCGCAGGAGAGTCTCGCGCCCGTGCTGGGCGGCCAGAAAACCGGCGGTCTCAGGATCATGAGCATCGCCGACAAGCCCGCCCCCGCGCAGGATGAAAAACAGGGCAGTTAATCCTTAGCGGGTGCCAGCCTGTGCAGCGCCACTACTGTCAAAATCAGCACCGTCAATGCGCCCGCTTGGTGCAGCACTGCGAGCATAAGGTTTACACCGCTCAGCAGCGTCGCGATGCCAAGGCCCGCCTGCAGCAAAATCATGAAGCCGAGCGCTTGAAGAACCGGGAAGCCCCCGCGTTTTACAGCGCCGTGTGCCCAGAAGGAAAGAACGAGCGGCAACGTCAGTATCGCCAGCCAACGATGCAGGAATTGTACGCCTGCCGGGCTCGCTAAAATACTTTGCTGCGCTTCTGGGGGAATCCATTCGCCGCCCATTTTCGGGAAGGTCTCGTTATAGATCAGGCCGCCGTCGAGGCCCGCCGTGAATGCGCCCCACGTGATCGTGACGATTAAAAACGCGAGCGCAACGCAACCATGCATAAAGAGCGGCTTGTTGGGTGCGCGTGTTGCACCTTTCAAGGAAAGCGCAAGCCAGAACATCACGCACAAAATCAGGAAGGCGAGGCTGAGATGCGCGGCGAGGCGGTAATGGCTGACGGCTGGAATATCGACAAGGCCGCTTTGCACCATGTACCAGCCCATCGCGCCCTGCAGACCGCCGAGAATGAACGGCACAAGAAGCTTGAGTTTGCAGCCTTCAGGAATTTTTTCCCGCAACCAGAAATAAACAAGGGGCAAGGCATAGACGATGCCGATGATGCGGCCGAGGAAACGATGCAGCCATTCCCAGAAGAAGATCCGCTTGAATTCGTCCATCTCCATCCAGAAATTCTTTTTCTGGAATTCGGGCGTCTGCTGATAAAGCTCGAACACCCGGGCCCATTCGGCGTCGTTTAACGGTGGGATGGTGCCGAGCAGGGGCTTCCATTCGGCGATCGAGAGGCCGGACTCGGTCAAACGGGTGACGGCGCCGACGATCACCATCGCGAAAACGAGGGCGCAGCATGCAAAAAGCCAGTTTGCAATGGATCCGGGAGCGGGCTCAGCCATGCGCAATCATTAAAGAATGAGCCTGTTCAAGGCAACAGTCTTGCCCAAGCCTTGCTCTTCGGGGTCTGAATTGTTAAACCCTAAGGCCATGGCCAAATTTGATTTCGTCGAAGCAGCCGCCTCAGGCTACCGGTATGTTTGGAAGGAGCGGCGAGCCCTTCTCCCGCTCGCGATTCTGCCGCTGGGCGTCAAGATGGGTTCTTACGCCGGCATCTATCTTATGGACATCGGTGACAACGTATTGCGGCAAGGGCTGGTCCTGCTGCCCGCGCACCTGATGGAGGGGTTTGTGGTCGCGCTCGCGATTCGCATGGCCATGTTCGGGGAGCGTTATGACGGCCTGTTCACAAGCGGGCAGAAGGAAATATATTCCCAAGAGCGCCGCCGGGCGATTATGGCCGGCGTCGTCACTTATCTCATCATCAAGCTTGTCGTTTCGTTGCTCGCGGGCGGCAGCATGATTGCGCAGGCCTATGAAACTTCCACCACGCTTCCCAAGCCCACGCCCAGCGGCGAAATTTACGTGACAACTTTGATGGTCATGATCTTCGGTATCTGGGCGTTCCGCTTTTTCTGGCTTTATGTGCCCGCCGCCATGGGCATCCCGGCCGGGGTTTTTCTTGTGCGCATCAGGGGTTTCATGACGTCGGTTTATATCGCCGGTTTCTGGATGCTCTGTTTCGTGCCGATGGCCGTTCTATTGATCGCCGCAGCGAAAATGCTGATGGGTGTTTTTCCGGGCCCAGAGGCCGGTATTGCCTCACCTATTTACAGCATGGTCATGGCCATAGTGCAGCCTGTGATCGAACTGGTGATTGCGCTGACCTCCAGTGTCGGTATGGCTTACGCCGTCAGGGCGATCATGTCCGAGCCGCAGCGCCCACCGCGTTCCCCAAGGTAGAATAATGAAGATTTTCGTCACTGATCTTGAGGGTGTTACACATGCCATCGACGCGGCGGCAGGCTGGCGCGTGATGGAGCTCATCCGCGATCATGGGTTCCCGATGAAGGCCGAGTGCGGCGGTGGGTGTTCCTGCGCGACATGCCATGTCTATGTCGATGAAGCCTGGATCGACAAAGTCACGCCGCGCGGCACTGAAGAAGATTTAATGCTGGATGAAGCCTATGACCGCCGCGAAAATTCCCGGCTTTCATGTCAGTTGATCATGACAACGGAGTTGAATGGTCTACGTCTCACGCTGGGTAAAAACGATTAATTACTGAAGAGTTTCCTGCCAGGCGGCGAAGCGGTAGTCGCCGGGGGTGATGAGTTCCTTTTTCGCTACATACACCGAGTGCAGCTTCCCCTCGATTTCCCGGGTCCAGAAGCCCAGGAATTTGAACAGGGCGGGATAGCGCGGGGCAACGTCATAGTCCTGCCAGATGAATTCCTGCAGCAGGTGTACGTGATCCGGCATGTGATAGAGGATCTTGGCGGTGGTCAGACGGTAATCTTTAAGCTGTATGCTTAAATCAGCCATAGTTCATTTTACCATATAACCCTTCAAAAACGCAGAAAACGCTTGTCTTTTTCCCCGGGAGGGCCTATCTATCTGGCACTCAGCAAGCCTGAGTGCTAACACCCTAAATTTTGGAGGAAAAACAATGGCAAAAACGAAATTCAGACCCCTGCATGACCGCGTGCTTGTGCGCCGCGTCAAGGAAGAGGAAAAAACAAAAGGCGGGATCATCATCCCCGACACAGCCAAGGAAAAACCGATGGAAGGCGAAATTGTCGCCGTCGGCACCGGCCATGTTAACGACAATGGCGACGTTCGTCCTCTCGATGTCAAAAAAGGCGACAAGGTCATCTTTTCGAAATGGGCCGGCACAGAAATCACGATCGACGGCGAAGAGCTGATGGTCATGAAAGAGTCCGACATTATCGGCGTCATCGCCGCCTAAGAATTTTAACAGAGAAAATAAGGAGCATTAAACATGGCTGCTAAAGAAGTCCGTTTCTATGAAGAAGCGAGAGAAGAAATCCTGAAAGGCGTCGACATTATTGCCAACGCCGTCAAGGTGACGCTGGGTCCCAAGGGCCGTAACGTCCTGATCGAAAAATCGTTCGGCGCGCCACGCTCGACGAAAGACGGTGTTTCGGTTGCTAAAGAAATCGAGCTGAAGAACAAGCGCCAGAACATGGGCGCACAGCTGATTAAGGAAGTGGCCTCGAAAGCCAACGACCAGGCCGGCGACGGCACGACGACAGCAACAGTGCTTGCACAAGCCATCGTCCGCGAAGGCATCAAGTCGGTGTCCGCAGGCCGCAACCCGATGGATCTCAAGCGCGGGATTGATCTCGCGGTGACGGCTGTCGTGGCTGATCTCGCCAAGCGTTCCAAGAATGTCAAAACCAACGAAGAAATCCGCCAGGTCGCGATGATCTCTGCAAACGGCGACGAAGACATTGCCCAGAAAATGGCGGAAGCCATGGACAAAGTCGGCGATCACGGCGTCATCACGGTTGAAGAAGCCAAGTCGCTGGAAACCGAACTCAACATTGTTGAGGGCATGCAGTTTGACCGCGGCTACCTGTCGCCGTATTTCATCACGGATGCAGACAAAATGATCTGTACGCTGGAAAACCCGTACATCCTGCTGCATGAAAGCAAGCTGTCGAACCTGCAATCGATGCTTCCGGTTCTGGAAGCCGTTGTTCAGTCCGGCCGTCCGCTGCTCATCGTTGCGGAAGATGTCGAAGGCGAAGCCCTGGCGACCCTCGTGGTCAACAAGCTCCGCGGCGGTCTGAAAATCGCCGCCGTTAAAGCTCCTGGCTTTGGCGACCGCCGCAAGGCAATGCTGGAAGACATGGCGGTTCTCACGAACGGCCAGGTTATTTCCGGCGATCTTGGCATCAAGCTTGAGAATGTCACGCTCGACATGCTCGGCCAGTCGAAAAAAGTCACGATCACGAAAGAAGACACGACGATCGTTGACGGCGCAGGCAAGAAAAAAGACATCGAAGCCCGTATCAATCAGCTGAAAATGCAGATTGAAGAAACCGACAGCGACTACGACAAGGAAAAAACGCAGGAACGTCTCGCGAAACTCGCGGGCGGTGTTGCAGTTATCCGTGTCGGCGGCGCAAGCGAAGTCGAAGTCAGAGAGCGCAAAGACCGCGTTGACGACGCGTTGCACGCCACGCGCGCAGCCGTTGAAGAAGGCATCATCGCCGGCGGCGGTGCTGCGCTTCTGTACGCAACCAAAGCGCTGAAGGACCTGAAAGGCTCGAACGACGACCAGGATATCGGTATCGAAATCGTTCGCCGCGCCATCCAGGCCCCGATCCGCCAGATTGCCGAGAATGCCGGCGACGAAGGCTCGGTCGTGGTCAACACCCTGCTCGCGCAGAAGGACAATAATTTCGGTTACGACGCGCAGAACGGTGAATACACCGATCTCGTGAAGGCCGGTATTATCGACCCCGCGAAAGTGGTCCGCGCCGCGCTGCAGGCCGCAGCGAGCGTGGCCGGTCTTCTCATCACCACTGAAGCCATCATCACCGACGCACCGGAAGACAATAAGTCTTCGGCCGGTGGCGGCGGTGGCATGGGTGGAATGGGCGGCATGGGCGGCATGGATTTCTAAGCCCAGATCCCAACATACGAATTAAAAAGGCCGCCTTATCGGGCGGCCTTTTTTAATGGAATTTTGGAATTTTTAAATATCGAAGGTTTGCATCACGACGCGTCCAGGCTCGGACCCGATATATGATTTTCCCTCATGGTCGTCGGGCTCGAAGCCTGCTTCCTGAATTAAGCTGCGCATGAAATGGGTAGGATATTTTGTATTATTTACGGCAACATAACGGTCACCCCGATTAATTGTAATTAATTGGCCGTTCAGCTTGAACTCCATACGTTTTTCGGCAACGACACATTGATGAATTGTGAATCTATGAGCATCAATAATGCCTTCGTAGTGCCATTTTTCGGGATCAAAGGCGCGACTTTTGATAGGTGATGTGGGTTGAAGCATCGTATCAACATGATATAGCCAACCGGTAATCATTTTGTGCCAGTTTGGATCATCGTAAGTCTTCAAGGCGTTATCAAGATCGGGATTGGAATCCCACGAAATGGCAAGAGAATGCTTGCCGGGATTTTTATCCAGTAAGCTTGCCATTCTCTGTATATTTTTTACAACAGCCCGGCGCGGAAATTCAGATTCGTAATTTACTTCCATCATGTTTATGTTCGAAATGGTTGAGCCCAGCATGATGCCAAGTGTATTTCCTTCAGGAATAACAATAGAGCGGTCTTCTTGCTCGCTGTCATAGACATAGTCGCGATAAAAGTCACCATTGATTGGTACAACATCTACATTAGGAGGAACTAATTCCCTGGCGACGTTTGTCGCCCGTTGAAGGAGGTCTCTGGCAAGGTCAATCGGAACATAAAAACGCAAATTTTTAAGAGAGTTTGCAAGTGGCATGGCCTTGTTTTTTACGGCGAATTCATCTCCGGATCCGAAATCGACAAGAACGCTTGCAATTTTGAAACGTTTTGCAAGTTGGCTGACATTTGTTGCTACGAGCTGGGCTTCTTCGCCGGGAATATAATATTGTCCCGATTCGATAAATTTACTCCAGCGGGCGCCGCCGTCGTGCAAATAGCTCCAGCGTGACATCTGGCCGCCTTTATTACGGTTAAAGAGGTCCAGAACGTCCTTACGGAAGTTTGTTACGGCTGTTTTTTCATGGTTACCAATCATAGGCATACGCAGTCTACTTTCTCGGTTTCTCTTATAATTGCTTGGCGGCGTTCCATGCAATGTTGAATTGCTTTCGCTGTGCATCGGCTATCTCTTTGTTATCAATAATGTGAACGGCCACTTCTTCTTCAAAAATAATAATGGCTGTTTTGGTTCCGTATACATAAAAAGGGACAGTACCAAAATTCTCGGTGTTCATAGAACGATATTCTGCATAACTGGCTACCTGATGTTGATCGCCCTCACGTACCAAAATTTTAAAAGAATATTTTTTTTGGTTTTTAAGATCTGTCATTTTCGACAGATAATCCTGACGGTTATCGCCCTGCCATTTATCAAAATTTCTTTCATCGACGTTGGAAACGCAAATTTCTCCGCCTTCGCGTTTGACGGTTTCATAAACGTCGTAAATAAATTTCGTAAAACCTGAGGCGCCGCGCAAGACTTTAATTTCGCCTGTTTTTCTGCGCAGGCCGTTTGTACCCAGAAACTCGATATCCGCGTTTTCAAACGCGGCTTTTATTTTGGTTATAGTTTGCGAATTAGGTTGATTGGTGCCGTTTTCAATACGTGCGATGCCGGTTTGCGACAGATCCGCATAATTGGCCAGGTCGGACTGGCTCCAGTCCAACAGCGCACGCGCAGCCCTGATTTGTTCTATTGTCGGCATATTCTGACACATTTTCTGTATTGTTAATCAGTTTGTATAGACATTTTTTATAGCTTTGTCCAGAAACTTTTCAATATGGAAATATTAGATTGGGGGCGTTTTTTGATAAATTATAGCTTTTTATGCAAAAAACATAACTTTTATATTGACAGGTCGGTCATATCTGTACTAAAAAGAACACGAAAGCACATATATTATTCATAACACGGTCCGCAAGGGCATGAATGTTTTACTATATTGGCTTTTATGAATCCCCACACACGTAACTATTAAACCGGCGGCTCTCCCGCCGGTTTTTCTTTTTTACTTCCCTGCTTGCCTTAGGTCAGGGGGCGGTATTAGATCGCTTCCATGCCTGAACTTCCTGAAGTCGAAACGGTCCGCCGGGGGCTGAAGCCCGCGATGCTGGGTCGCCGCATCCGCAGCGTGGTTTTGCGCCGCCCGGATTTGCGTATGGCCATCCCTGAAAATTTCAGCGAGGAGATTTCGGGTCAAAAAGTCATGAAACTGGAGCGGCGCGGGAAATACATTCTCGCGATCATGGAAAACGGTGAGGGGTTCGGCCTGCACCTGGGTATGTCGGGGCGCATTAAAATCCAGGAACCCCCTGCGGATCAGAATTACGGGCTGCACGATCACGTCATCTTCGTGATGGAAGACGGGACAAAAATTATTTTTAATGACCCCCGCCGCTTCGGGCAGTTATTCAAAATCGGGCCGTACTGGGACTCTGAAAAGCCGTTCGCGAAAATGGGGCCTGAGCCGCTTGGCGAAAAATTTCTGAAAACGGGATTCGGCGTGAAGCTGAAAAATAAAAAAGCACCGATCAAAACCGTTTTGCTCGATCAGAATATCGTCGCGGGTGTCGGAAATATTTATGCATGCGAGGCGCTGTATGATGCCGGGATTTCTCCGCTTAAAAAAGCGGGCGCTGTCAACGGCACGCAATCCGAAAAACTTGTTTACGCTGTTCAGCATGTTTTGAAGAAGGCGATCAAGGCCGGCGGCAGCACGCTGCGCGATCACCGGAAAACCAACGGCGAAATGGGCTATTTTCAGCATCATCTTTCCGTGTATGATCGCGAGGGAAAAGCCTGCCCGGCCTGCGACTGCGATATCTCTAGAACCGGCGGAATCCGCCGGGTTGTGCAGGGGGGCCGCTCCACTTTTTACTGTCCAAGGAAACAAAAATGACCCGTTTTTTACCGCTTGTCGCTTTCGTGTTTTTTACCTGTTTTGCAGGCCCCGTTTTTGCTGCACAAAATGCGCAGGAGACAACCGCGCCAGCACGGTTTTTTTCCTCGATGCAGGATGTCCCGCTCGTTGCCGGTCTTGCCGAACTGAATGACCAGACAGTGACCTTCGACAAGCCGGAAGGGCGCATTATCGAGTCGGTCGCCGAGATCGAATCCGGATCTTTCGACAGCGTAAAAAAAGCTTACGACCAGGCGCTGCCTCAACTGGGCTGGAACCGGATCACGGAAAATTCCTATGCCCGCGACAATGAATTCCTGCACCTGAATTTCGAAACCTATGGGGGCCGGAATTTCGTACGCGTACTGGTCCGCCCGCGCGAGGGGATCGCCCAGTAATTTTCCTTTTTAGGGCCTTAATCTGGCGCTTGACAGATACCCCGGCGAGACGTACAACTTTCCAATCTTCATAAAGAAAATTTTTGGGTACAGGTTATCGAAATGGCGAATCATCGCTCTGCAAAAAAACGTTCCAAGCGCAACGCTTCGCGCTCCAAAATAAATTCATCGCGAGTCAGCAATATCCGTACGTCACTGAAAAAGGTCGAGCAGGCCATTCAGTCCGGCAATGCCAAGGCTGCAGAGGATGCGCTTAAAAAAGTGCGTCCCCAGATTGCGCGCGGTGTTTCGAAAGGGATTCTGAAAAAGAGCACCGCTTCGAGAAAAATTTCGCGCCTGTCGGCACGGATAAAAAACCTGAAAAAAACGGCCAAGGGATAAGGCCGCAAGTAGCCTCCAAGTAAAACAAATTAATTACAACGAGTTGCACTGTCCTGAAGAAGTAATTCTTGAGGGCGCTTTAGATTCTGAGAAAAAATCTAAGTAAAAAAATTTCTTTTTTCATGTTCTCTATTTGGTCTTGTTGCCTGTGAATAAAATTTTGGTATAGGGTGATCGGATGCTGTGGATGAGAAATTTTTTCTAGTTCGAATTCGCGGCGTTTACTGTGTGAAAACTTTTTAGGAATTCCCGTTCGCATGTCGAATCGGTTTCCTGGAACCGGAAGAATTCACGGTTCCGAGATAGGGGATTTAGCTGGGCTAGCTATAAGAGATCGTAAACGATCTCAACAGGGGGCACGCTAACACCTTTTTATCGCAGGCTGAGATCGTAAAAGCACAAACACCATCGTGTGTTTGGCGGCTCTTTTGCGGCGTCTTTTATGACGTTTTTCCGCCTGTGCGAGCGATAAAAATGAAACAATAAACTGGAGAGAATAAAAATGTCTGATATTGGGGGAAAAACGGCGGCCGTCGTCACAAACCTGCAGCTTAAAGAAGCAGCGCTTGTGCCTACACCGGAAATCATGACCGTGTGGAAGCGCGTTCATAACAGCATGCGCCAGGAATTCGGCGAGGCGATCTTCCGCAGCTGGCTCAAACCCCTTACACTCCAGGCCTATTATCACGGCACCATGGAAATTTCGGTCCCTACGCGTTTCATGCGCGACTGGATCCAGACTCATTACGCCGAGCGCATCCTTGAGATGTGCGGCACCGCCGATGGGGAGATCAAGCGCATCCAGTTCGTGGTGTCCCAGGCTGCAGGCGTGGATAGCGTTTTTGATTCGTCGTCCGAGCAGGCCGTCATCAACACCGTAAAGGCTAACGAAAACCGCAAAAACCAGATCGCGGAAATCGCCTCGCCCCTCGATCAGCGTTTCAAATTCGACACATTTGTCGTCGGTAAATCCAACGCACTGGCCCATGCTGCGGCACGCCGCGTGGTGGAAAGTATGTCGGTGCCGTTCAACCCGCTCTTTATCTATGGCGGCGTCGGCCTCGGCAAAACGCATCTGATGCATGCCATTGCGCATGCGCTGGAAAGCCACTGGCCGGACAAGGTCGTGATGTATCTCTCGGCCGAGAAATTCATGTACCAGTTCGTCAAGGCCCTGCGCGCCAACGACACCATGAATTTCAAGGACCAGTTCCGCTCAGTCGACGTTCTCATGATCGACGATATCCAGTTCATCACCGGCAAGGAATCGACGCAGGAGGAATTCTTCCATACTTTCAACGCGCTGGTTGACCAGAACAAGCAGATCATCATCTCGGCGGACAAAGCCCCCTCGGACCTCACGGGAATCGACGAGCGCCTGCGTTCGCGTCTCGCTTGGGGCCTCGTGGCCGACATCCAGCCAACCTCGTATGAATTGCGACTCGGCATCCTGCAGAGCAAACGCGCGCAGCTTCAGGCCAATGTGCCGGACAGCGTGCTGGAGTTCCTGGCCCTGAAGGTCACCAGCAATATCCGTGAGCTTGAAGGTGCGCTGAACCGCATCGTCGCCCATTCCGACGTCGCGAAACAGGAGATCACCCTCGAATCGACCCAGGAAGTGCTGCAGGATTTGCTCCGCTCCCATGACCGCCGGATTACAATCGATGAAATCCAGCGTAAAACGGCTGAGCATTTCAACCTTCGCCTGACCGATATGCATTCGGCCCGCCGCGCGCGCAACGTCGCCCGTCCGCGCCAGATCGCCATGTACCTGGCCAAGCAGCTTACTGCCCGTTCGTTGCCGGAAATCGGCCGCAAGTTCGGCGGCCGCGACCACACCACGGTGATGCATGCCGTGCGCAAGGTCGAGGAACTGATGACCGAGGACACGCAGATCGCGCAGGATGTCGATGTCATCCGCCGCGCGCTGACCGGCTGATATACGCAAAGTTAAAGACGCGGTCAGCATCTCTCCGTTGCCGGCCTCGTCTTTTTGTTGGAATGCGGGTCATTACCTTCCTTATGGCCCGCATTTCTTTTTGACTCTCGCGCAAGGCCTCTTTACTCTCCAAGCCTATGACAAACCTTCAGAATATATCCCGCGACGCGGTTCGCGATCTGTATAACCGTCCGCTGCTTGACCTCGTCTACGAGGCCGCGGGCGTTCACCGCGCGAATTTCGATCCGTCCGAAATGCAGATGTGCACGCTGCTGTCGATCAAGACCGGCGGCTGCCAGGAAGACTGCAAATATTGCTCGCAATCGATTCATAATAACGCCTCCTTGGATAAGGAGCTGCTGCTCAAGACTGACAAGGTTCTTGAGGATGCGCGCAAGGCGAAAGAAGCAGGCTCGACGCGTTTCTGCATGGGCGCCGCGTGGCCGCGCGTGACGGACGGGCGCGGGTTCGACCGCGTGCTTGAAATGGTGAAGGGTGTTTCCGCTATGGGCATGGAGGCGTGCTGCACGCTCGGCATGCTGACCGAAGACCAGGCGAAGCGCCTGAAAGAAGCGGGGCTTACGGCCTATAACCACAATCTGGATACGTCCGAGGAATTCTACGACAAGATTATCACGACCCGGACCTACAAGGACCGCCTCGATACGATTGAAAATGTCGCGAAGGCGGGAATTTCGCTGTGTTGCGGCGGTATTCTCGGGATGGGCGAAAGCGCCGAGGACAGGATCGGCTTGCTGCACAAATTGGCCAACCTTAACCCGCAACCCGAATCGGTACCGATCAATATGCTGGTGCCGGTCGAGGGCACGCCGCTCGAGGAGCAAAAGCGTCTCGATGTGTTCGAATGGATCCGCACGATCGCTGTCGCACGCATTCTGATACCCAAAGCTATGGTGCGCCTTTCCGCTGGCCGCCTCGAAATTTCGAAAGAGGCGCAGGCCATGGCGTTCATGGCGGGCGCGAACGCGATTTTCACCGGCGATAAATTGCTGACCACGCCGAACCCCGAGCGCAACGAGGATAACGACCTCCTTGCCGAGCTTGGCCTTAAACCCCGCGCGCCGTATAAGGACGATGAGAAAGTTCAAGGAAAAGCTAAGGCAGCTTGAAGACCAAAACCGGCTGCGTAACCTGAATTTACCCCGCGGGATTGATTTCACCTCGAACGATTATCTTGGCCTGCGTGCGCACCCGGAATTGCGCCGCGCGGCGGTTGCTGCGCTTGAAAACGGCCTTGATCTTGGCGCGGGCGGCTCGCGCCTGTTGCGCGGGCACACTGAAAGTCATGCAGAGCTTGAGGAATTTGCCGCCGTTTATTTCGGCGCTGGTTCCGCGCTGTTTTTTGCAACGGGGTTCCAGGCGAATGCCGCGATTTTCACCGCGCTGCCCGAGCGCGGTGATACGATCATTTTCGATGCCTTGATTCATGCCAGCGCGCGCGACGGCATACAGGCCAGCAACGCCGCGCATGTGCGCGTCGCGCACAACGATCTCAACGCCTATGAGGATGCTCTTAAAAGCGCGAAGGGTCAGCGCTGGATCGCGGTCGAATCCGTTTATTCCATGGATGGCGACCAGGCGCCGCTGACTGAACTCCATAAGCTCGCGGAAAGATATGACGCGTTTTTAATCGTCGATGAAGCGCACGGCACGGGCGTGTTCGGCGCGAATGGCAAAGGCCTGTCCGAAGGCCTGCCGCACGAGCGCCTGATTACGCTGCACACGTGCGGCAAGGCGCTGGGTGTGGCGGGCGGTCTCGTTTGTGCGCCGCGCGACATCATCGATTACATGATCAACAAGGCGCGGCCTTTCATCTATTCCACCGCGCCGATGCCGCTTCAGGCTGTGCTGGTGAAGCGTGCGCTGGAGTTAGCGCAGCAAGAGCCAGAGCGCAGACAGGCGCTGCACAAGCTTATGCATTTCGCGAAATCCATGGATTTCCTGCAGGGGCGGTTCGGCGATTATTTCTCGCCCATCCTGCCGGTTATTGTCGGCGAGGATGCCGAGGCCGTGCGGCTTGCGACGGCGCTGCAGGGCGAAGGGTTCGACGTTCGCGCCGTGCGGCCGCCGACGGTGCCGGAAAATACCGCGCGGCTGCGTGTCACGCTTGGTGTTCACCTGAACGAAAAAATCATGCGCGAATTTTCTGTCGCTCTGGTCACGAATTTGCGCAGGGAGGCGGCATGAGCAGCGCCTGCATCATCGCCGGAACAGATACGGATGTCGGCAAGACGGTTTTCGCAGCGATGCTCATGCTGGCGCTGCGGGCCAGTTACTGGAAGCCGATCCAGTGCGGCGTGGCGGAGGGCGTCGATACGAAGATCATCCAGAACGTCACCGGCCTGCCGGACGAGCGTTTCTTCCCCGAGAAATATATTTTCACCGAGCCGAAATCGCCGCACATGGCGTCGGAAATTGACCGCGTGAAAATCGACCTCGCTTCGCTGCGACCGCCGCGCTGCGACGGGCCGCTGCTGATCGAAGGGGCGGGGGGTTTACTGGTGCCGCTAACGCGTGATGTGCTGCAGATCAACCATTTCCGCGGCTGGGGCCTGCCTGTGATTTTATGTGCGCGCACGGGGCTTGGCACGCTCAACCATACGCTACTCTCGCTGGAGGCGCTCCGTACGCGCGACATGCCCATTCACGGCATCGCTTTTATCGGCGATGAAAATCTCGACAACATGAAGACGATCGCCGATATTTCCGGCGAAAAAATTCTCGGGCGCCTGCCAATTTTGAAGGAGCTTAATGAACGCACGCTCATGGCCGCGTTCGCGGAGAATTTCAAGCTCAAGGATTTTGAGCAATGAGTATTTGGCATCCTTTCACCCAGCATGCGCTGGCCGGACCGGAGGTTGAAATCGAGCGGGCCGAGGGCGCGTATCTGTATGCGAAGGACGGGCGGAAAATTATTGACGCGATTTCATCGTGGTGGGTGAATACGCACGGCCATTGCCATCCTGAAATTGTCAGGGCTGTGCAGGCGCAGGCGGCAAAGCTTGAGCAGGTGATTTTCGCGGGCTTCACGCACGCACCCGCCGAGGAGCTCGCCGAAAAATTGCTGCGCGTGACGAACAATAATTTTCAGCACGTGTTTTATTCCGACAGCGGCTCCACCGCCGTTGAAGTCGCGCTGAAAATGGCCATTGGTTACTGGCAACATAGCGGAAAACCGCGGAAAACCGTGGTTGCGCTGGAGGGGGGCTATCACGGCGATACGTTCGGCGGGATGTCGGCGGGCGGGCGCGGGCTGTTCAGCGATGTTTACAAAGATTTCCTGTTCGATGTCGTTCACCTGCCATTCGACGACATGGAAAAATCATTTGAGAAAGTTTTGAAAGGCGGCGATGTCGCGGCGCTAATCCTGGAGCCGCTGGTTTTAGCTGCGGGCGGGATGAAGTTTTATCCGGCTGAAACCCTGCAAAGACTCTTCATGCTCTGCAAAAAACATGATGTGCTCCTGATCGCCGACGAGGTCATGACGGGTTTCGGGCGCACCGGAACAATGTTCGCGTGCGAACAGGCAAATATCTGGCCGGATATCATGTGCCTGTCGAAGGGCCTGACGGGCGGTTTCCTGCCGATGGGCGCGACGTTCTGCACATCAAAAATCTATGATGCGTTCTATCAAAAAGACCGCAGAAAAATGTTCTTTCATTCTTCATCCTACACGGGCAACGCGCTGGCCTGCGCGGCTGCGCTCGCTTCCCTGAAAATATGGGAAAGCGAACCCGTCATGGATGGAATCGCCAGCATTTCCGCGGCTCACAGGGGGGTCGTAAAGCGCTTTCAAAAGCGCCCGGATGTTGAAAATGTGCGCTCGCTGGGTACGATTTTCGCGCTCGATGTAAAGGATTCCAGCGGCGGTTATCTCTCGGTCGTCGGCCCCAAACTCTACGAATTTTTCATGCAGCATAACGTTTTGTTGCGCCCGCTCGGCAATACGGTCTATATTTTGCCACCCTATTGCATAACCAAAGAAGAACTCGACAATGTCTACGGCATCATCGACCTCGCCCTTGACCATCTCCGGGATGGCCGCGAACAACAGGCGGCATGAAGCGCCGGTCCGCGATTTCCTGACGGATATCGTCCAGCGCCCTGCTGATCACGCACGTTTCATGAACATGCTGTCGATGTTAGAGCATATGGGCAGCCGCAAGATCATGGTCTCACAGATGGACAAGACGCTGACCGAAGATGTGCTGAAGCACCTCGCGGAAGAAGCGCGCCACGCCTATTTCTTCAAGCGCCAGGCCGAACGCATCGCGGGCGGGCCGCTGGACGGCTACACGGAAGACAACACGATGGAACGCGTGCCGGCGCTGATGTATTTCGGGCGGCTGGACGCAGGGATTAGCGCGCAGGTGACGGACGAGGAAGCCTATCCCTGGGTGTCGCTGATTATCGAATTGCGGGCCTGCTGGCTCTATGAAATCTATAACGATGTCCTCTCGAAATCGGGCCTGAAACTCTCGCTCAGATCCCTGCTGGCGGAGGAGGATATGCACCTCGCCGAGATGTTCGGAATGTGCGGCGCGAATACCGAAAAACTGAAGGCTTTAAGCGCCTATGAAACGGAGCTTTTCGGGCGACTCTGGAACAAGTTGTGCATAGCTTCGCCGGTGGCAAAAGCCGCGTGATTATTGGCTTTGTTGCCAAGAATCGCTGTGCTAGTATCTGATTCTCAAAATTAAACATAACACGAGAGTCCGACCCTCATGAAACTGAGCATCGAGCGCGCAGCCCTGTTAAGATCACTGAACCACGTCCAGAGCGTCGTCGAGCGCCGGAACACTATTCCAATTCTCTCCAACGTCCTGATCACCGCGAAAGACGGCGTTCTGGCTATGACCACGACCGACATGGACCTCGAGATCAATGAATCCGTCGCCGCCAAGGTCGCCAAACCGGGCAGCACGACTGCGCCCGCGCACACGCTGCATGATATCGTCCGCAAGATGCCTGATGGCTCCGACGTCGAGCTGATGCTGAACGCCGAGGGCACGCAGATGACCGTAAAAGCCGGCCGTTCGCAATTCAAGCTGAGCTGCCTGCCGATTTCCGACTTCCCGGCCATCGGCACAGGCGACCAGCCGGTTAATTTCGGCATTCCCGCAGCCGATCTGCGCGCGCTGATCGACCGCACGAAATTCGCGATGTCGACCGAGGAAACCCGCTATTACCTCAACGGCATCTACCTGCATGAGGCCGAGAACGAGGGCGTAAAAGTCCTGCGCGCTGTCGCGACGGACGGCCACAGGCTCGCCCGTTTCGAAATGCCGCTGCCGGACGGCGCCAAGGGCATGCCCGGCGTCATCATCCCGCGCAAGGCGATTGGCGAGCTGCGCAAGCTGGCCGATGAAGCCGCCGATGAAATCCGCATCAGCCTGTCCGAGACCAAAATCCGCTTCGCGTTTGACCATGTCGTCCTGACGTCGAAGCTGATCGACGGCACGTTCCCTGATTACCAGCGCGTCATTCCGCAAGGCAACAACCGCATTGTGGAACTGGACCCGAAAGCCTTTACACACGCAATCGACCGCGTCTCGACGATTTCCGATGGCAAATCCCGCGCTGTGAAGATCACGCTGCAGGGCAAGCAGATGACGCTCTCGGCAAGCTCGCCGGAATCCGGCAGCGCCACAGAAGAGCTGGAAGTGAACGGCGATACCGATATCGAAATCGGCTTCAACGCGAAATACCTGCTCGACATCACCAGCCAGATCGAGGGCGAAGGCTGCCGCCTGTCGCTGAACGACCCGGCCTCGCCGACGATCATCCAGGACAACAGCGACCCGTCGTCGCTTTACGTGCTGATGCCGTTAAGGGTTTAAAAATACTCTTTGGGTTATATCACCCAGCCCCATGACTTGACATATTGTTCTTTTCATATATAAAAGAAAACATTCTTTCATATATGGAGTTTGCTATGTCGGAAGCATCAATAATTGGTAACCCGCCCGATGGCATCGCGGGGATTTACAATTTTCCTGAAGGTCTGCGCGTTGTGATTGCGCAGCCAAATTATTACATTGTGGGCTCCAAAAAAGCGGCTCTAGGCGTTGACGTTTCTGCTTTTGATGCCGAAGAACTTGCAAAACGCGCTTCCAGCCTTGGAAGGCTGATAGAGTATATAGAGAAATATTCTTCTGACGCTCCTTTCATCGATGTTTATAGACAAAACGCGCAGACCGTCGAAGACGCAAAACTCGCATTGCAAAGAGCCGATGCCAATCCGCAATCTTTTCCGACATGGAACGATGATGTTTTAAGCGTAGCAAAAATAATAAAAAATCTTTATCCGGAATATGATCCTGCGGCACAAGAAAAAAACAAATTATGGCAGGTGCAAGTGGATGACGCTTTTGCTGAAGGCAATTTCGCCGATAACCAGGCGACCATAAAACGTTACGAGGAACGCATTAAAGAGCTTGCTTTGCTTTATGGGCCGGCACTGGCTTAGGTTTTATATTCTGTACATTGCGTGCGGAGTGCCAATATAATCTTTAAATGGCGTATGTTTCTTCGTTAAAGCTCCACAATTTCCGTTGCTATACGGACGCGCGGCTGGACAGTCTCGCGCCGGGCTTCGTCGTGCTGGCAGGGCCGAACGGCGCGGGTAAAACCAACGTGCTGGAGGCCGTATCGCTGCTCTCGCCGGGGCGGGGCCTGCGGGGCGCGAAAATCCTTGAAATTCAATGCCGTGAGGCGGGCGCGCCGTGGGCGGTTTCCTCCACGGTCACCGATAAAAACGGCAGCGTGCAGATCGGCACCGGGCTGGATGCGCAGAGTGAAAAGCGCGTGGTGCGCATCAATTCCGAAACCGTTAAAGCGCAGGCGACGCTCGCCGATTATCTCTCCTGCGTGTGGCTGACGCCGCAGATGGACCGGTTGTTCATCGACTCCGCTGGGCACCGGCGCAAATTTCTCGACCGCCTGATTTTCGCGTTCGATCCGGGACATGCGGGGCGCGTGAACCGTTACGAAAACGCGATGGCGCAGCGCTCAAGATTATTGCGCGACGGGCACGGCGACATCACGTGGCTCGAGGCGCTGGAAGCGCAGATGGCGGAAACCGGGATCGCGATTGCGGCGGCGCGGCTGGAATTCGTATCGCGCCTGCAATCGGCGTCCGACAGGAAACGGGACGAAGCCTTTCCCGCCGCGCGCCTGCATGCCGCGGGAACGCTGGAAGTGTTGCTTGGCCAGAGTCCCGCGCTTGAGGTGGAAGATATGTTCAAATACCAGCTCACCGAGAGTCGCAACCGCGACGCGGTCACGGGCGGCGCGGCCAGCGGCCCGCACAAGAGCGATTTGCGCGTGATTTACGCTTCCAAGGACATGGAGGCCGATCAGTGCTCGACTGGCGAGCAGAAAGCGTTGTTGATCGGCATCATCCTCGCCCATGCCCGCCTGATCGCGGCGGAGCGGGGCGCACCGCCGATATTATTGCTGGATGAAGTCGCGGCGCATCTGGACCCGGAGCGCCGCGCGGCGCTTTACGATGTGCTGGGTTCGCTCGGCGGGCAGGTGTGGCTGACAGGCACGGAAGAAAAACTGTTTGAATCGATTCAGGATTCCGGCCAGTTTTTCCATGTCGAGAATGCGACGATTACTTCCGCTGTCATTGCGAGCGCAGCGAAGCAATCCAGAAGTAATGGCTGAAAACCGGATTGCCGCGTCGGCCCCCAAAAGAACGGGGCCTCCTCGCAATGACGGTGCAGGTTTTATCGTGATGCGCAGCTTTTTACGTGATTTAAAATCGCGGCGGCTGCTTCTCCGGGCGTAAGGTTCGTGACATCAAGATTCAATACATTAGGATCATCGACGGTTAGAACTGTATAGTTTTCCGCATTCCGTCTTGGCGATTCCGGATTTATTTCCTTCATGCGCGTTTTGCGTTCGGGCTGGACAATGCGCTTTTCCATCTCCTCGACCGAACAGCTCAGGCGTACTGACACGAAAACCGCCTTTTTCTGTTCGGCGGCGGATTTCACGCGCTCGAACCACGTCCTGTCATTTCCTCCCTGTTCCGTAAGAGCATTTGTAAGAACGAAACTGTAATGCGAAGGCGATATGTGGATTATCGTATCCATGACGGCTTCCCAAACGCGCCCGATATTATCCCATATACGCGGTGGCAGAATGGTTTTCCCGTCATTTTCAATCAGCGTAAAGAGCGGGTTGTTAATGAGGTGATTATCGACCAGTTTGAAATCCGCCCGTTTGCAAATCTCGCTGGCAATTGTGTATTTGCCCGTCCCGGGAAAACCCAGAAGATATATAATTGTGTTTTTCATGCCGCTTTTTTAGCTGCGTACTGCTCAAGCAGCTTAAGCAGTTTATCATTCTGCTCGCGCGTACCGGTGGAGATGCGGATACAATTTTCTGTAAGCTTCTTGGTCGAGAAATCGCGCAGGATAATGTCGTTGTCCCAGCAATATTTATAAAATCCTGCCGCGTCCGTCATTTCCGCGAGGAAGAAATTCGCGTCGGAAGGGAAAATATGGCGCACGAGTGGGCTCTTGCTAAAGCCTTCAGCTAAATAATCTTTTTCGGCCAGAAGCTTCCTGATATTTTCCCGTGCGATTTTCTGGATGAGCGGGTCCATGACATGCAACGCCGCGTTGAGCGGCCCCAGGGGAATCGGGTAAATATCGAGGCATTTGCTGCGCACGAAGCGGATGAAATCCTCGTCGCCCGAGAGGAAGCAGCCCATGCGCTGGCCCGCCAGCGCGTAGGATTTCGAAAGGGTGCGCAGGATAATCAGGTTCGCATGGTTGGGCAGTTCGCCGGTCAGGCTGCCCTGCTTCGAGAATTCCGCATAGGTTTCATCGAGAATGACAATGCTGGTGTCCTTCAGCGCGTGGATGATCTTCAGAATTTCGGTGTGTGAGAACGGCGTCGCCGTCGGGTTGTTGGGTGAGCAGAGATAAACCAGTTTCGGCTTATCTTTTTTTGCAGCCGCGATAATGCCGTCGGTATCGAGTTCAAACGTGCCGTTCTTTTTCAGCAGCGGCACCTTGATCACGTGCGCCGCAGGCATCGCCTGCGCGTTCACAATGTATATACCGAAGGTCGGCGGCGCGATCAGGATTTTATCCTGGCGCGGCTCAACGAATATGCGGGTTAACAGGACAATCGCTTCGTCGGCGCCGCGCGTCATCACCACGTTGTCCGGCTTTACGCCGTAAAGCTGCGCGTAACCTTCTAGCAATTTCTGCGGCTGCTGCTCGGGGTAGCGGTTGAATTTCTGGAGGCCGGGGAGCTCGAACGGGTTTTCGTTGGCGTTCAGGAAGATGCGGGATTCGCTCTTTTTCGCCTCGGTTCCGGCTGAAATGTAGGCCTGCAAATCGATATAATGCGGACGAATGTTCTTCATCAAAAACGGGTTCATTTTATCCAGCCTTTTCAATAAGTTATGCACATAAAAATTGTGCAAAAAATGCGCGTTTTTACTGTTGTTCGGGCAGCCGCCATGCTATAAAAAATCATACTGAAAAACCAGTAAAATCAATCAGTAAAACAGATAATTTCAACCCCACAGATACACCGATTATGGCTGAAATGAGTGCAAAAAAAATGACGCCGCAGGAAAAGATATCGAGCGCGGCCAACGAATACGGCGCCGATTCCATCAAGGTTCTGAAAGGTCTCGACGCGGTGCGCAAGCGCCCGGGGATGTATATCGGCGATACCGATGACGGCTCAGGCCTGCACCACATGGTGTATGAGGTCGTCGACAACGCGATCGACGAAAGCCTCGCCGGGCACTGTGACCAGATCGACGTTTTGCTGAATGCCGAGGGATCGGTGACGGTACGCGACAACGGACGCGGCATTCCTGTCGACCTACACACGGAAGAAAAAGTTTCCGCCGCCGAAGTCATTATGACGCAGCTCCATGCGGGCGGTAAGTTCGACCAGAACTCCTATAAAGTCTCCGGCGGCCTGCACGGCGTCGGCGTGTCCGTCGTCAATGCGCTTTCCGTTCGCCTCGACCTTAAAATCAAGCGCCAGGGCAAGGAATGGGCCATGCGCTTCAAGAACGGCGACCCGGAAGCGCCGCTGGCTCCCACGCGCAATCTCGATAAAGACGAGCGTAATGGCACCGAGGTGACGTTCCTGCCATCCACCGAAACCTTCACCAAGACCGATTTCGATTTTTCAACGCTGGAGGATCGCCTGCGCGAGCTCGCGTTCCTGAATTCCGGCGTCAATATCTATCTCTCGGACTTCCGCAGCGAGAACAAGGACGAGCAGAAGGTCGTCCATTTGCATTATGAGGGCGGCATCCAGAGTTTCGTTGAATGGCTCGACCGCGCGAAAAAACCGCTGATCAAGCCGATCTCGATCAAGGCGGAAAATACCGATATTACCGTCGAATGCGCGATGGAATGGACGGATGCGTATCATGAAACAATGCTCTGCTTCACCAACAATATCCCGCAGCGCGACGGCGGTACGCACCTTGCCGGTTTCCGCGGCGCGCTCACACGCGTCATCACTAAATACGCCGATGAAAAGGGTTTTCTGAAGAAGGAAAAAATCAAGCTCTCGGGCGAGGATATGCGCGAAGGCCTGACCTGCGTGCTGTCGGTGAAAGTGCCCGACCCGAAATTCTCGTCGCAGACAAAAGACAAGCTGGTTTCCTCCGAAGTTCGTCCCGTTGTTGAGGGCTCGATTGCCGAGCATTTCGGCATCTGGCTCGAAGAACACCCGGCCGAGGGCAAGATCATCGTCGGCAAAATCGTCGAGGCCGCGCTCGCCCGCGAGGCCGCCCGCAAGGCGCGCGACCTGACCCGCCGCAAGGGCGTGATGGACATTTCCTCGCTGCCCGGCAAGCTGGCGGACTGCCAGTCGAAAGACCCGGCGGATTCCGAACTCTTCATCGTCGAGGGAGACTCGGCGGGCGGCTCGGCCAAGCAGGCGCGTTCGCGCTATAACCAGGCCATCCTGCCGCTGCGCGGTAAAATCCTCAATGTCGAGCGCGCGCGTTTCGACCGCATGATCTCGTCAGAGCAGGTCGGCACGCTGATCACCGCGCTCGGCACCTCGATCGGGCCGGATGAATTCGATATCGAAAAAATCCGTTATCACAAAATTATCGTCATGACCGATGCCGACGTCGACGGATCGCACATCCGCACCTTGTTGCTGACCTTCTTCTTCCGCCATATGCCGAGCCTCATCGAGCGCGGTTATCTCTATATCGCGCAGCCGCCACTCTTCAAGGTCAAGCGCGGCAGCGGCGGCGAAACCTATCTGAAAGACGAGCGCGGGCTGGAGGATTACCTCATCGACGCCGCGATCAACGATCTTGTCGTCATCGACAGCCGCGGCGCTGTGCGCAAGGGCAACGATTTCCGCGACATATTGCAGAACGCACGTAAAATCCGCAGTTCCATCAATTCGCTCACGCAGAAATCCGGCAACCGCCGTATCGTCGAGCAGGCCGTTATCGCCGGTGCATTCGATGAAAAGATTTTTGAAAACGATGATCTTGGTGTGGGCTACGCTGCGAAAGTGGCCGAGCGCCTCAACAACATTGCCGGCAAGAACGAAAAAACCTGGAAGGGTGATTTCAAATCCGCCGGCGGATATGTTTTCGAGCGCACCATGCGCGGCGTCAAGGAGCGCACCCGCCTGACATCTGATCGCCTGCGTTCGGCCGATGCGCGCCGCCTGCATGACGCGCTTGAATGGCTGCAGGATGTTTTCACCGGTCCCATCGAGCTTAAGGACGGCGACAAAGTCCTGCTGAAAGCCAACGGTCCCTCTGCGCTGTATGACGGCGTGCTGGAATATGCGCGTAAAGGCCTTGCCATCCAGCGCTACAAGGGTCTCGGCGAAATGAACCCGGAGCAGCTCTGGGAAACCACGCTGGACCCAAACGTGCGGACGCTGCTCAAGGTGCGGATCGACGATGCCCAGAAAGCCGCCGACATCTTCTCGACGCTGATGGGCGACGTGGTCGAGCCCCGCCGCGAATTCATCCAGGACAATGCGCTGAAGGTTTCGAACCTGGATGTTTAGGTCAACTATTCCCTTGACGTAATAGGATTTTAATCCTAATATTGCATTCCGCACGATAAAAGCGGAAAACTGTTCCGCGGGGCGCAGGCCTTGACGAACGAACTAATAAAAAAGGCAGTAAAAACAAAGGGGGATACCCACCCCCTCCCCGAAAGGGGCAAACGAACTGATAAGAATTCATGGCATCGCTGGCGCAGAAATTATCGGGCATTACGGGCGAAATTTTCGCCGCGCAGGGGCTGGGGGCCGAATTCGGGCTGGTGCGCGTCTCCGACCGTCCCGACCTCGCCCAGTTCCAGTGCAATGGCGCGCTGACGGTGGCCAAGGCGGCGGGGAAGAACCCCCGGGAGATCGCCACAGCCGTGGCCGAAGCGCTGAAAGGCCGGAAGGAATTTTCAAAAATCGAAATCGCGGGCCCCGGCTTCATCAACCTGAACGTCACGGACGAATTCCTGGCCGCGCATCTTGCGGGGCTGGATGAGCGGATGGGTATCGGCAAAGTAAAACCCGCGACCATCGTCCTCGATTACGGCGGGCCGAACGTGGCGAAGCCGATGCATGTCGGGCACCTGCGCAGTTCGATCATCGGCGACACGCTGAAACGCATTTGCAATTTCGCCGGGTACAAGGCGATTGGCGATGTGCATCTCGGCGACTGGGGCACGCAGATGGGCCAGATTATTTCCGAGCTGGAAATCCGCAATCCCGGCTGGCCGTATTTCGAGAAAAATTCCCAAGGGCCTTACCCGAAAGAAAGCCCGGTTACGCTCGAGGATTTAGAGGAAATTTACCCGGCCGCGTCTGCTGCGTGCAAAGATAATGAAGAGCGTGCCGAGCGTGCGCGCCTCGCAACGGTTGAATTGCAAAATGGGCGCCCCGGCTACCGTGCGCTGTGGCAGCATTTCGTCGATGTTTCAATTAAATCGGTGAAAACGAATTTCGAGGCGCTGGATGTGCATTTCGACCTCTGGAAAGGCGAGTCCAGCGTGCATGACCGGATCGCGCCGATGGTGGAGGAACTTCGTAAGGTGACTATCGCCCACGAAAATGACGGTGCGTTGGTTGTCGATGTTGCGAAGGGTGACGACAAAAAAGAATTCCCGCCTTTGATCCTCTATAAACGTGACGGCGCTGTTATGTATGGTACAACAGATTTGGCAACCATTGCGGAACGTGTTGAAGAATTAAACCCTTTAAAAATCATTTACGTGGTTGATCAACGCCAGTCGCTGCATTTTGAACAAGTTTTTCGTGCTGCACGTAAAGAGGCAGCCGGCTTTTTGCCTATCGCTCCCCCTCATGTAGAGCTCACCCATGCCGGTTTCGGCACCATGAACGGCACGGACGGTAAGCCCTTCAAAACCCGCGCGGGCGGCATCATGAAGCTGGAAGAGCTGATCCGGATGGGCGTTGAAAAAGCACAGGCGCGGCTGGCGGAAGCAGGGCTGGAGCAGAACGCGGAGATTGCAAACAAGGTTGCCATCGCCGCCATTAAATTCGCCGATCTTCAGAATAACCGGGTCGCCGATTACGTTTTCGATCTCGACCGCATGACGGCTTTCGAAGGCAAGACTGGTCCGTATCTTTTGTACCAGGCCGTGCGTATCAAATCGCTGTTGAAAAAAGCGGGCGCGGAGAAAACATCCAGCGCTGAATTCATCATTCAGGATGTTGACCGCAAGCTCGCGCTGCTGCTGACGGAGTTGCCGGATTATTTCGCGGCCTCCTTGCGGGATTACACGCCGCATGTCCTGTGCGATTACGCGTTCAGGCTGGCGCAGGAATTCAGCTCCTTTTATGGCTCCTGCCATATCATTTCCGAGCCGGATCAGGACCTGCGCGCCAGCCGCCTCGCGCTTTGTGCCCTGACATTCAGCCAATTGGCGCTGATTTTGGGCCTTTTAGGCATTCAAATCCCTGAAAAAATGTAAATTCCTGTCAAGTCTTGAAAGTGATTCGGTTTTGGCTATTATCGGCCAATGCTTGGAATGGACGAGATCAGGATTACGCCGGAAACGCTGCTCAGCGCCTGTGAGGTCGACGAATTCAAGGGGCTGTGGAACGCCCTTGATAAACACACGACCGGCCTGAATTTACTGGGCGACGTCGCAGGCCATGGCAATAATTTCAAGCAGGTCCTTGGCCCGCTGAAAGACCAGGCGATCACGGTCGACATCATCCGCATCCTGCATGGCCTGCAGACCGGCGGACGTGGCGTCAGCCCTTACAAATCCGGCACTAAACCGCTGGAAATCATGAATGGTTCTGGTGTTGCGGGCGAAATCGAAACCGCCGCGCCGGAGCAGGTCGAAAAACTGCTGACGAAACTTGTGACGTGGCTCAACAAAACGATGGAAGAGGGCGAGCAGCACCCTCTGATTTCGATCGCCGCGTTTACGGCGGTGTTTTTGCAGATCAGCCCCTTCGATGAGGGCAACATGAAAACCGCGCGTTTTTTCGTGCTCCTGCTGATGCTGAAATCGGGGTACAGCTACGCGCCGTATCTACCGCTCGACAAGATCATGAGCGACGAGGGCGGCGCGATTTTCCGCGCGCTGCGGCACAACCAGGAATCGCTTGAACAGGGCAAGCCCGACTGGAGCCTGTGGCTGCGCTGCTTTTTCATCGTGCTGCGCAAGCAAAAGGAAGCGCTGGAGCAGCGCATCAATGATAAGGAAAAGGCTCTGACGCATCTGCCGACGCTTTCCGGGCGTATCATGAAACTGTTCGAGGACAGCCAGCGCCTGCAAATACACCAGATCATCAAATTGACGCGCGGGCGGCGCTCGACGGTAAAACTGCGGCTCAGCGAACTGGTGGAGGGCGGCTATCTGAAGCGTTACGGGCAGGCACGCTCGACGTGGTACAGCCTCGCCTAGCGCGCGATCAGCACATAATAGAAATGATAATCCGTTCCGTCGCTATAGCAGGCGGCGCTGTGGCTGGCGTCGAGGATGATTTCGGAACCGTCAGCGAACGCGCCGGTGAATTTCGTGGCTGAATAGGCGTTGCCTGTATTCTCAGGAATGCTGCCAATGCCGAGTTTTTTATCGATGACCTCGCAGACGGCGGGGTTGACGTTCGGCAGTACGGCGATCAATTCCTCGTCGGAAAAGGTGTTGGTGTCGCAGCCCGTCGTGCCCTTGCCGATGTCAGCGATGCATGTGCCGCCCGTGAAATGCCACGCGCTGTTGTCGTTGGCGCCGGAGGGCGGATTCTGGCGATTCACTCCGCCGCCTGCTGCATTGAATACGTCGTGTTCGACGGGTTCATCGGGCGTGTGGCCGTAGCCTGTATCGACGGTATTGTCGAAGCTGATATCACTTTCAGAGACGCCTTTTTGCTGCATCTTGCCGACGGCGCGCTCCAGGCGCTGCGCGTAGGCGAGAACATCCACGGCCAGAAGTTCCGCCTTGCGGTCGCTCATGGCTGCCGTGGTGTCGCTGCGAAAGCCGCGCGAAATGACGAAGGCCAGCGCGCCGAACAACACGACACCGAGAAGGATAAACATGAAAACATTGCCGCTTTCGGACGAAGGAAGGCGATTATTCCGCGGCATCGATGCCGCTTTCGTCTTTTTCATCTTTGAAGATTTCCTTACGTGATGCTTTGGCCGCGGCCTCGATGATATCCTGGATTTCCTTGGGAAGCCTGGGCTGCGCGGGCGAGGCTGCTGCGGCGGGAGGCGGAGAAACAGGCAGCGGGCGCGGCGCTTCCGCAGGTTTCACGGGTGCTTGCGTTTTTTTATCTTCTTTTTCGTCGTCGGATTTTTTAACGATATTGTTCCATGATTTGTTCTCGTCGGCGGGTGCTGCTGAGGGCTGCGCGCCCGGCGCCTTGAAGAAGCCCATGGGGCTACTGCCGGCTGTCGCGGGGGGCTGCGTCGAAGGTTGCGCAGGAGCTTGTACCGGTGCCTGCGGCGGCGGCGCAGAAAAGAGCGGCGGGTCGGCAGGCCGCGAGGGTGGCGTGGGCGGCGCTTTAGTGTCGATTGTCGGCGCTTCGCTCAGATTTCCGGACAAAGCGTGCACCTGCACGATGGCGGCGATGCCGCGGTCGACCGGGCTGACTTCTTTTTTCCGGACGATTTTCATGCCATCCGAAAGCGCCTCGATTTCCACTGGCGTTGGGATGGCGACATCGGCGCGCTCTGCGGTCCATGTCTTGTTGACGAGCAGGTCGCGCAGCTTGGTGATCGCGGCGGCGTGTTTAAGAATTTCTTCGTCGGGCGGCGGCAGCGCCATAAACCGGGTGACACGCATGGCCTTGGCAAAACCGGGGTTGGAGTAGAAAACTTTGCAGTCGGCGACGATTTTCCCGAAGGCTATAACTGCCTGGCCCTCGGTCATACCGCGCAGGCCTTCATAGCTGGCGCGGTCGCGGATCTGCACGCCCGCCTGGCGGGTGTCGTAATAGCTTGTCGAGCCGGTGCCGGTCTGAAAGCCGGAAACTTCCGTAACCAGCGCTTTGCCGACGGTTTTTTCGAAGAAATCCTTGGTTTCCGTGGGGTCTTCAAGCTTACCGAAAATCTTGATGTTACAGTTGGCGAGAATGGAATTGGCTTCCTCCCGCACGCGTTTTTTCATGGCCGGGATGTCCTGTCCGGAGAATACGAGGGAGAAGCCGAGAGAACGCGCCTGCGCCGCCATGACGGCCATGCCTTGCGCGGTATAGTAGCCGACCTCGTCGAATACGGTCATGAACGGGGTGGCAGAATGTGTCGGCTTGTTTTCGATAACGGTTTCGCTGGAGCCTTCCACGGTCGAGCCTAGGGTGGAACCCATCATGCCTTTCATTGTCGCAGCGACGATTTTACCGAGGTTGGCAATTTCATCGTTCGATTTTTCAAGCGCGGGGATAAGGACGATGACGATGCGGCGGTTGAGGACGACGTCGACCATGTCGATATCGGCGGCCTGCGTGTCGAAGATGTAGCCGTATTCGTCGCCTAGAGATTGCAGCGAACGGGTGAACTGCATGGCGAGATAGCCGTGCTGCTGGCTGGCTGTGGTCGTGTCGAAGGCGGGCGCGCCGCCGCTGGGCGGTTTGATCGCGCCGTTATCGTCGTAGGCGTCAGCCACGAAGCCGGGCAGCGTGTCGAGATAGCCCTTAATGCTGACGCGCGTGTGTTCGGGAATAGCCTGCTCGCGTGAAATCTTGATGATATTGTTGAGCGAAAGATAATCGCGGATGGTACGCACGGAAAGCGGCATGTCCTGGTTGTCGCGTTTCCATGTGAGCGCGGGCATGAGTGCGCCGATCAGTGACACGGCGCGTTCCTGCCACATGGCGTTGTCGCCCTGCGATTCCGGCATCAGGCTGACGAGCATGTTTGTAAGATACGAGGCCGAACCCGACGAGAACGGGTTCATGGTGTTCGACGGCGCCTTCACGTCGGTGTTGCCGGTCATGTAGTTGAGCACGAGAAGGTCGTCGTCGCGACCGAAGCGACGTACCAGCGACGAGAGAGAAGACCAGAGATCGGTGTCGGCTTTACCGTCAACATAGACGAAGCCCGATCCCCAGCAGAGCGCGTTGGTGACCATGGATTTCAGGCCCTCGGTCTTACCGGCGCCGGTGGTTCCGAGGTAAAGAATGTGCGTCCTCGCATCGGAGTTGGTGAACCAGACCTCTTCGTTGGTCAGTTCCATGTTGCCGAGATATAAAATGCCTTCCGCTAATCCTTTGCGGCCGCCGCCTTCGTTGTTTTTATCCTTGTATTTTGCGCCCAGCGGCATTTTGAAGGGCAGGGTGCGGTCGCGCGTCTGCAGCCAGAAAAAATAGAGCAGCATCAGGAAGCAGGTCAGGTCGGCGAAAGCCAGCGCCCAGTCGTTCATGTAAACGCACACCGCGACCAGCACGAATACAGCGCCCGAATAAGCGGGCTTTTGCATCGCGTCGGAAATACGAACCGACAGCGGGCGGACATCCCGGAGGATGGCTGTATGTTTATGTTCGTATTTTCTCTGGTCGAGGGCCATTGATCGTCCCGGTTATCCTTACTGCATGCGTTGTTTCATCAGGAATTCGTCCGCGGAAAGCGGCACGCCGTTTTGATCCTGTCCTGCAGCGCCGCTTTGTCCCGGCGCGAGGGCGGTGCCGCGTCCTTCGACGCTGATCGGCGGGCGCGGCGCCAGCGTGCCCCAGATCATCAATAAGACAAGGACAAGAAGCACGCCGAGAGCCCCCGCGGCCAGGCGGCTGCGCGGGTTTTTTGCCTGGGAAGAGGATGCCATACCTGCGCCGTCATTGTTCGCAACGCCTCCCGTGCGCATGTGACCGTGTGCGTTTTCCAGTGCGCGGGCGGCGGCCATAAGGGCAGCCACCGCTTCTTCTTTGGTGGCGAATGGCGCGATTTCAGCCGTTTCGCCCTTGGCGGTTTTAAGAACAAGGCTGATGCCTTTGGGGGTTTCGCGGACTTCAAGCGCCGAGGCTTTTGCCTGTGACAAATCCATCTGCCAGACAATGGGCGTCAGCGCCTCGGGATAGGAAAGGATCAGTTTTCCATCCACGACGCGGGCGCTGGAATTATTCTGTGTTTTTCTGGCTGCAAGTTTCATTTCTAAAATCTCCTGATGATGGGACTGCTTTTTCACACCGCTTTTTTAACGCCGCGCTTTTTTGAATCTTTGTAGTCGAGTTGCGGGATCGGCCGCGCGCGGATCGATCCCATGTAATCCTTGATGGTTTTAACCGCGTCCTCGACTTTCGGGACGGGGATGGGCCGCTGCGTCATGCGCTCGCCCTTGTAATGCGCCATGGCGCCCATGGCTTCGGGGTGGAAGGACTGGCGGCCCAGATTGTTCAGCGGGTACCACAGCGCGCGGTCATGGCCGCGCAGCCAGACGAACGCCGCCGGCGCAAGGACGCCACCTTCTTCCCGTGCGAAGGCAAGGGCACGCAGCAGGGCCGTTGTTTCGAACGCATGGCGGTTGCATTGCGCCAGGGTTTTTCCGGCGAGATTTTTATCTTTCAGAATGCGGCGGGCTTCGCGCAGCAATTTTCCATCTTTGCCGAGGCGCAGGCCGCTCTGGCCGCTCCAGCAGAGCGCAAGACGACCGAGCATGTCGTCGGCGTCTTTTCTTTTGCGGGAAGCCTTCAGGCAGAAAGTCGCAAGAAGGACCTGCTTGTAAGGCTCGAGTTCATTGGGACCTTTCCAGCGTCCGCCAAGCTGTTTGCGAAACGCTGTCGTGGCGGCGGCCTCGTCGATCTTACCATCAGGTATGGGAATGACGTGATAGGCAAGCCATTCTTCCGGGCCGAGTGCTTCGGCGAACATCGGAAGTTCCGCAGGCACGGGCGAGCCGGGCGGGCGGGGCGGCTGTTTCTGCGGGTTGAACCTGACGAAGGGACGGATGATTTTAAAGTTCTGACCCTGGCGCTCGATGATGCCTTCGAGGTCGTATCTGCGGCGGAATTGCGTGCCGGGACCGAGAAACATGCACCACATCGCGGCAACCGAAAACAGCGCGACGAAGAACGTCTTCATGGGCTGCATGGACAAAGCGGTGAAATATGACAGGTGGGAATAAGTGAGTTTGGACTGCTCCCAGCGGGCTGTGTCTTCGAAGCCGCGTTCCCAGTTTGCGGGTGTGCCGTTGAAGATCACGGCGTGGTCGTCATCGAGGAACCATTGCAGCATCCACATCTCGGTATAGCGGATCCAGCGCACGACGTTTCGGATTTCTTCGTTGAAATAGTACCAGAAGAGCCAAAGCAATACGGCAAGCACGACGAGCATAATCGCCCAGCCGATGCCGTTTTCGTATAATGAATTGTCTGCCTTTTTGTCCGCCAAGACGTGCTCTTTTTGTCCCTTTTCGGGACTTTGTAATGCTTCTATAGCAATATAGCAGAAAAACCCCTCAAAAACCACCTTTTGGCCCCCAAAAGCCCCTTGAGCGGAATATACGAAAAATGCTGTTCAGGCAGGTGTTTATCTGTTAAAACCGGGGTCGTTTCGGGGCATTTTAACGCCCTTACGGCATTTCTGGTCCCTGCCGGGGTGGAAATTGCTCAAAGAGCCGGCATAGCTCAGCGGTAGAGCAGCGGTTTTGTAAACCGAAGGTCGGGAGTTCAATCCTCTCTGCCGGCACCATTTTACCGCTAAGGCCCCTTCTTAAGGGACACTACAGGGACATTGCCTACTGAACCACCACGATAATTAGCAGCAGTTTTATGGAAGGTTCAGCTATCCATAATGCTTAGCTGTTGAAATTTTGACCGGAAATAAGCAAAAACTTTAAACCCGGTAAACCAAACAGGAGCATTTAGGTAGGAGTCACCGTGAAGCTGTGTGATTGAACACGCATCGTGGAGACTGACAATGGCAACTTTTGAAATACGCCAATATTTGGACAAAGAAACTGGAAAGAACCGGAAGCGGATAAGGGTCAAAATCCGATTGAAAGGCTTTGCTCCCGAAGAAGCCACCTTCGATGACCTGACGTATGCAAGAACAGGCGATCATCAATGGCTGGATGATGCTGTTCTCAGGGTTCATCAAAAAGACGGCGCGTGGGTTATCAAAGGCGGCATTAATGGCCCGGAATATGATCACACCAGGGCAACCCTTGGCTCAATGCAGGAGATGTCATCCGATCAGGCGCACGACAAAGCCGAGGATGCGCTGAGCCATGCCTTGAAGAAATGCCAAAGAATGCACGCGCTGGAGGTTCTGAAAAGCATCGGCACTCGTATTGAACTCGGGCGGTTGCTCACAAAGCCGGATGATTTCGAGCCCGGCTGAAACTCGCCCTTTTCTCGCCTCCCATATTTCGCTAGGCTTGCGGCATGACTTTGTCCCGAAAAGCATTTTTTGCACTTTTTGCCATTATCATTATCGAGGGCTATATCGTCCTCTCCTCGGAGTTGCTGGCGATCCGCGTGACCGTGCCGTTTATCGGCAGCGGGACGGATGTGGTGTCGGTGATTATTGCTGCGGTGCTGCTGCCGTTGTCGTTCGGTTATTATTACGGCGGGCGTTTCAAGCCTTACACCAACCGCAGGGGGCGTTTCGTCGGGCCGCGCGCGAAGCTGGCGAATAATATTCTCATTTCGACGGTGTTCCTGGTTTTCGGATTGTCGTACGGGCCGCTGTTGTTCTTCATGGAAGAGCTGATCAAGCTCGGCATTTCAAACCGCATCATCTTGGCGTCGATTTATTCAGGCCTGTTTTTGATCGTGCCGGTGTTTTTGCTGGGTCAGACTATTCCGCTGGTTAGTCATTATTTTTCAAAAGAAAAACTCTCGCGTGTGACGGGTAAAATTCTTTTCCTCTCGACGATCGGTTCGTTCCTCGGCGCGACGTTTTCGACGCTGGTGCTGATGGCGACGATAGGCGTGCATTACACGGCGGCTTTGAATTTTGTGTTATTGACGCTGTTGTTTTTTATCGTCGGCAGACGAAAATATATTCTTTCTAAAATTCTGATCGTTGTGCTTATGGCTGTCGGTATCTTTTTCAATTCCGACGCGCAGCTCAAAAAATTAAATATCGTTGCCTTCAATCAATATAACGTCATCCAGATTTTTGAAAAACCGGGCACGGACATCAAAATCTTCTCGCTGAACAAGAACTCGGATTCTCTGTATAGCCCGACGCAGAAATTAAAGCATGAATATGCCCAGTTCATTGAGAATCATTACATTTACACGCGTGAACTCTCGGAGGAGCCGCTCAATATATTGGTTTTGGGCGCGGGCGGGTTCACGTTGGGCATTGATGAGGACATCAATATATATCATTACGTCGATATCGATCCGAATCTGAAGGATGTGGCTGAAGATTATTTCCTCGGCAAGGAATTGGGGCCGAATAAAACGTTTCATCCGGTGGCGGCGGAATCGTTTTTGATTCAGGGCGATGAAAAATATGACGTGATTGTTCTCGATGCGTATCAGGGCAGCATCACATTGCCGGAAAACCTTGTGACGCAGGAATTTTTCCAGCGGGTTAAAAAACGTTTAGCTCCCGGCGGCATCGTGATTTGCAATTTCATCATCAGCCCGGGCTTTGCCGATCCGTTCTCGCGCAATCTGGATAACACGTTCAGTTCGGTTTTCCCGTTCGCGGTGCGTCAAGTGATCGGCACTTATGACGGTTGGAGCAAAACCGAGATGGAGAATGTCTTGTTCATCTATCGTCAGTCGCCGGATGAAAATAATCTCAAGATTTACACGGATAACAAGAACACGGTTTACTACGACAAGCCCAAGTCACGATAATTTTTCTATAATATCAATGGCTTATATAATGCGACATTGGCGGTTTGCCTTTCGGTGCGGCCCGTTTTAGGATCGCCCTCCCGGATATAAGAAGGCTTTTTAATGAGCACTAACAAGACGGACGCCGCTGTTGCGGCCCAGGGTGAAGATGAAGATGCGCTGGCGGCCGAGGCCGCGGCCAAAAGCAAGGCTCCGTAACAGGGCATTGCTCATCGGCTGTATTGGCGTCGTCTATGGCGACAGCGGATGCAGCCGCGCCTGCCAATGCCCCCGCGACATAATTACAATTCCCGGCGGCGGAGACGGCTTTAATCTTGACAGTCGCTTGCTGTTTTTAATGAGGTTAGATACGCTTTTCTGTCTTTTGAACCCTTCAATCAAAATTTAAAAATAAGCAGCCCAGCAGCATCCAAGTTGCGGCAACGTACTTTTCAGGTGTTTTTAAATGACTTGTTGAAGATTTAAGGCCGTAGGACAGATTTGGGACACTCAAGGTTAAAAACAGGGCAATAAGGCAAAACCCGGCGCAAATCATCTTGCCTTAAGACGCTGATATTATTATCGTTAGGTATCGTGACGGTTCATGGAGAACCCTTCCCAACGGTTTTGTAATTCGCGGGTCGGTCGGAGAATATAGTTAGAAATTAAGGGATTAGAATTCTTGCCCCGGCCCTAATAAGGCTATAATAAGGTTCGCAGATTTTTAAGTTGCCGGCGTAGCACAGCGGTAGTGCAGCGGTTTTGTAAACCGAAGGTCGGGAGTTCAATCCTCTCCGCCGGCACCATTTTTCCAGCTTTTTGGGACCTTATTAGACCTTATTAGACCTTATTAGACCTTATTAAGCGGTCTGCAATCAGGTCAAATTCCTTCCAACAACATCAAGCAATATGAATTATGTAATGGCTTTTTCGGGGCTGAATTATATTTGCAAATTTTTAGGAATCGTACTACATATAGCGTCTTCTGTGTTTTTACCCACACTATCTTGTGCTTATTATCGGCGCTCATTCAGAGAACTAAAATGAAAAAGGCCAGACCAGTAGCCGTTGCAAAGGCAACAACACCGGAATCCCCGGTGAAGGAAGCGCATAGAGATATAGACTCGAAGGTGCGGCTTCAGCTTTTTGTTGTGGCCGGAGGACGCTGTGAGTTTGTTGGCTGCAATAAATATTTAATGGAGCACCATCTCACTTTAACGCCGGGTAATTTCGCGCAGGCGGCGCATGTTGTTGCTTTCAAGGATAACGGACCAAGAGGCAATGACCCGGATCGCCCCGAAAATATTAATGACATCAGTAATCTGATGTTGCTATGCCCGGGCTGCCATAAGCTGATTGACGATGATCCAGCAGATCATCCGCGCTCAAAACTGGAAGCATATAAAGAAGAACATGAAAAGCGCATAAAGCTCGTTACCTCCTTAGGTCCAGAGATGAAGACCTCGATTATTGTTTTTAAAACACCGATCAGGGGACAAGATGTAGCCATTGCGAAAGAAGATATCAGCAGAGCAATCAACCCACGCTACCCCGCATCATTACCCGGCACGATCATTGATACCGGAACTCTTGCAGGCGCACCTGAGGATGGTAATTTTATAAATATCGTTCAGGCAAAAATTGGGCGCGACCTTCAATATCTTTTCCAAACGGGCGGCGAAGCCGTGAATGTGCCGCACCTGTCGATATTCGCAATAGGACCAATTGCTCTCCTGATAGAATTAGGAAGCAAGCTCAGCAACAAAATCCCAACGGATTTTTATCAAAGGCACCGGGATACGGAAGACTGGGTGTGGAAGACTGATGGTGCTCCAGCGGAATACGAAATCATATCTCATCAGAAAAAGAAAAATCCAGATGCCCCAGTTGCCCTAATTCTTTCATTAAGTGGTGCAGTAAAAAAAGAAACCCTGCCTAGAGAATTTTTAGAAACTGGTTCCATTTATGAAATCACATTAAAAGGCCAGACGCCCAGCACGGGTTTCTTGCGGCAACGCAGTGATCTTGAAGCTTTCGGGGGTATATATCGCGAGATGCTGGCTATGATTACGCGAGAACATGGGCCTGTCGAAAAGATTGCGCTGTTTTCGGCAATCCCGGCTCCGGTAGCCGTGATGTGCGGGCGGGAAAGATTGCCCAAGGTCCACCCCGCATTATCTGTTTACGATTATGACAGGGCCACAGGGGGCTTCAACTTTCAACTAGAGGTATCATAACAATGAGTGACGAATCATATTTAAGAGATATTCTGAAATCGCAAAAGCTGGCAGATGACAGTAAAGAGATGAAGGAGCTTCGCGAACAGCGGGATGCCGTTGAGGCGATTTTAAGAGAGGCGTTTCCGGGCGCGACGATTCGCTATGGCGGCTCGAAAGCTAAAGGAACGCTAATCAGGGATTCATACGACCTTGATTTGGCCTGTTACTTGCCGAATGACACGGAAGGTACGCTGGAAGATATATATAAAGATGCTTCCAAGGTTCTTTCCAAGCATTATCGTGTGGAAGAAAAAACCTCCGCCATCCGCCTTCTCAGCAACGACCCAGATACCGCAGGCACATATACCCATGTCGATGTGGTTCCGGGCCGCTATACGTATGACACAAAAAGCGATTGCTACCTGTACCAAAACGGGGCCGATAAAGGGCGGCTTAAAACGAACCTTGATGTTCATATTGAGCATATCAGGGATAGCGGCGTCACGGACGCGCTTCAACTTTTAAAACTCTGGCGCGTACAGAACAGCGTGCCCGTGAAACAATTCGCCTTTGAACTTTTGTGTGTGGAGTTGCTGGCCGACAAAAAGAAAACCTCCTTGCCGGATCAGATCGAGCATGTCTTGCAAAGCATACGGGATGCCGAAGAACCGATAAAAGTGGAAGACCCTGCAAATCCCACAGGCAATGACCTGATGCCGCTTTTAACCGGGGCATGGGCGCATTTGCAGAGCGTCGCCGGGCAAACATTAGACAACATTGAATCTTCCGGCTGGGAAGCGGTTTACGGCGATGCCGACAGCGGAGATGACGCCGATGTTCTTCAAAAACTATCAATCGCTGTACATACGGCGCAGCATGACCAGCCGACAAAACCCTGGAGCAAGTAGGTCCACGCGGTCATGGTTCCTGCGTAATCCCGCATTGCTTGAAGACGTAAAGCAAGCGTTGTTGGCGCATCAATGGCTTCACCTGCATATACAAGAAGACACAGCCCGTGTTCAGGGGTCGATTATCGTTCCGGGTGATCGCTTTAATGTTGAGATTTTGTTCCTGCCGGACTATCCGCGCTCTTTGCCTGAGGTACAGGAAACAGCCGCGCGAATTCCTCGCATTCAAGACCGACATATCAACCCTATAGACAACACAGCATGTGTTTGCATTCCAGATGAATGGTTCTTGCAGCGAAAAGATGAATCTTTTTCTACATTTCTACAGGGGCCGGTTTATAATTTCTTTCTAAGTCAAAAACATTTTGAGATTCATAAAACTTGGCCGTTTGGGGATCGGCGCCATGGCAATGATGGCTTGCTTGACTTTTACCGAGAGCAATTCGGAACCCAAGATAGAACTACAATCACAGAATATATCCGGTGTCTGTCACAAGAAAAAATAAAAGGGCATTGGAATTGCCCTTGCGGAAGCGGAAAGAGAATACGTAATTGTCATGGCGATAAAATACACGCACTAAGAAGTAAAGTCCCATCGCATATTGCAATAAAGACTCTAGAAAGGCTACTTTCTAATCGTTAACATTTTGCTATTACTTTAGTCAGAAGAAAACTAAAAAGTATTAGATCAATTTCTTTTCTTCGCATAGACCTTTAGTTTTAACAGGTGGTGGAACTGGCGCTCATCTACCGCGATAAGCCCCAAAGTATAGAGCACATCAGCCAGCCTTCCGGAGGCTGGTTCGGTTTCGTCTTTCGTATACTTGAAGTTCTTTTCTTTGAGCATTCGAGGCGCAGACCTCGAAAACCTATTGCCATGATCCGACTCCATAATTTTTATCTAACTTGCCGCCTTTCTGTTTAAACGCCCGTAGAGCGTGAGCATTTTTGGGCAGTACCTTAACCTGCCCCCCACAAGCGGGGTCCCCTCCGCACTTAGGAATCGCGGGTATTTTGCAACGCCCAGTTCACGCCCAGTAGCACAACTTTTCACAACCTGAACAACAATGATTACGGTAATTAACTGCCTGCTCGCCTTCTGAATGGTTTTTGTATAAATCCTTGCGCTTTCACGCTAAAATTAAAGGAAGCGGGTTGTTTTGACTCGCCCGGGGCTAGTTACCCCTCTGAAGCGGCCTTAGCATCAGGCCGTTAATTGTGATGCTGCTCTCGATCTCTATGGTCGGGGAGCAGCGGAATATAATAGCGCATAGCGTGAATACGCTGGCCGCTCTTCGGACGGTAACTACTCCCCGGCTGCCAAGGGTCATTCCTTGGTGGCCGTTTCGCTTTTAACGACTTGAAACAAAGGGGATAGATATGACCGAAGTTACAAACGAAAAATCTCAAATCACTTTAGGCTTAATCACAAGTTGGGGACTGGGCGGGCTTTTCCTGCTGGCCGGGATCACCGGAATGTTCCAGCCCGACGCAGCCGGAATGGGCGTTGCCTCGCTGCTGATTGCGCTCCTGCTCCTGCCGCCCATTCGCCGCTTCGCGCACAAGACCACAGGCATGAGCGTTTCAACCGGGGTGCGCATGGTCCTGTTCTTCGTTCTCCTCATGGGCGGGGCAGCGTCCATGCCGCAAACTGAATTCGCTGTGAACACCTTTGAAGTTTCGCAGGCTGATTCTCCGGCAGCGGCAACAACAACCGCCACCGCGAAAAAGGAAGCCCCGCCGAAAGGACTTTTTGTTGAGGAATTCTCGCTACAGATGGATGCGTACGGCGTGGGCAAGATCGTCGGCACTCTCAAGAACACTACAGGCCGGGAATACGGTTATATACAAATTGAATTTAATCTTTATGACGCGGGCGGGAATCAAGTCGGTTCCACACTTGCCAACATAAACAACCTTGAACCGGGCAGAACATGGAAGTTCGAGGCTCCGGTGCTGACGGGCGAAGCCACCGAAGCGCAAGTCAAAAACATTACATCTTTTTAATCACGAAGGATGCTAATGGGTAAAAGTGGACTAAGTGGGGTGTTTTTAGAAAGTTTAATTACGTCGAAGAAAATTTCTTAAATTACTTCGATAGAGAAATATTTTCGCGGAGCGCACCACTTTTCCCACTTCTGGATGTTACATAGGATTCAACTTGCCCATGTTCGGAATTTTAGTGTCTTTGTCCAACACTTCTTTGATCGACTTTTCGAGATCATCTGTGCCCGGCGCGTATAAACCATTCACATACCTGTACCCATTCAGAATGCTTGTCTCGTAACCCATGCTCTCAAGCCGCCCCTTCAAGCCCTGTCTTCCGGGCGGGTTCTTGACGCCCGAAAAATCGCAATATTCCTTCAGCCGCTTATGAAATATAGTCAGGTCTTGTTTTACATTCGCATCTTTGATGCACGCCTCCTCGATGAATGTAAAAAGGATATTTGCGTGGTTCAGGAATTCTTGTTCGATCTCAAGGCAATCTTGCGGCTTATCAAATCCCCCGCGCCGCAATAAATCCTGAAAACCTTTAATAACTTTGTTGAGTATGCCGGATGCCTCCTGTTCCCAGATCGTATCGAACAATCCCGCAATCGCATCTTTCTTTTCAAATCTCTTCATAAAAGGAACAATGACCATTCGCCTTTGAATGCCGTGCGATACATCCTTGAGGGCCGGAAAGCCGTTTGCCAACATGACGATGAGAGAACGACAAATAAAACCGAATGGATCTTTATGTTTATGCTGACCTGTCATGGGTTTTTCTTCAGATACTTTCTTCATAAAGCCATCCGGAAGCAATGTCCCAGCGTCAATATCGTCATCAAGAATCATAAGTTTTCCGACCAGCGCACCGATTTTAAAGGGGTGCTTTTCGATGTCGCTGATACGGTCGAACATAACGGATTGGAGACCAAGAAGATTCACAACAATTTTCATCAGGCTGGTTTTGCCGTTGTTGCCGCCCCCATAAAGCATCACGATGATCGCGAGTTTGCGCCATGGTTGGCATATATAGCCTGCGATCTCCATAAAATGGCGGTACATGCCTTCCGGATCATTACTCTCACTGAATATTTCAAGGCATCGCTTGTCGAATTCGGGGCATGTTGCTGCCGGATCAAAATCAACATCGAGTGCAAATCTTAAATAGCTTTCCGGGCGGTGCGGCTTGAAGACAATATTGCCTCCTTTATCGAACCATACTTCACCGTTGCGGCAATTAATCACCATAGGCTGGTTTATGCCACTTAGCCGTAAAGGGTCGCCCTCGCGATACACGCGCCCCTCCAGCAAATTCAGGGCGGCATTGACCATGCCGTTGACAGTGTTGCGCTCGTCGGCGAATTCAGCGGCAAGGGTCAGTAATCTCTTTTTTAAAAGTTTTTCTGAAACAATACCCCAGTGGCATCCGTTAAATCGCCAATAGTTTCCGTCATCGGCCATGAGCAAATAGCGGCCTGATTCAAAGTGTGTGGTAAGGAGAAGCTCCATGAGCAGGACAGGAATATCTGTAACATTTCGCGCCTGTTCTTCCCCCAGTACAGCCCGGTAAATAGCGTTTAATGCACCCTTGGTCTGATGTGTTTTCCGCTTTATCTGTTCCAGATTGATTTCACGGTGCGCCACGGGTAATGCAACAAGTTGCCGGATCACATCTTCGATCTCAACCGGAGAACTGGTGTTCGATAATTTATCGATCATGCGGCCAATATCGGGTTTTCCTACATCCAGAAGCTCCAGGATTTCATCCAGCGGCTCTATGCCGATTTCATCCTTGAGCGTCGGGATGCCTTGCGCGGGCCTGTTATTATCCACCGCCTCGCAAATTCGTATGGCGCCGTAATGGCGTGCATCGGCTTCCTCATCATCATTGTCTTCTGCAAGCATCTGAATATATTCCGCGCATCTTTCCTGCACCCAGCCGCCCCGATAAAGCGTTCCCGCCAGCGCGCCGCACAATCTATCCCGGTAAGGTTCTTTGTAATAAGGTTTGATAAGCACGAAAGATTTTTCAATGTTGTCTTGTGAAACATCAGGGCTGATTGTTTTGCGCGGCGAAGATTTTTTATTTTCCTGCTCAGGAATATGGGGCAGATCAACCTCGGCAACTTCGCCCTTCACATAGCCGATACGCATAGGCTGCGGGTCATCCATGCCGTGAAAAATAGGCGCAGCCGAATAATGAACCTGAACGGCGGAGAAAAGCGCATGATCCACCGGGCACGGGTTGGCTTTAAAATAGCGTTTTATTTCCTTGTGGCTGACTTTCCTGTTAAGCCAAAACAACAGATGCGTCGATATTTTTAAAGGCGCAGGCTCGCCGCGCTTTTCAGGAACGCCTTGGCTTGAAGAAAATCTAAAAATGAAATCCGCTTTGTGAAAGGGCGTCGGCAACAACTGCACGGCCCATTTTGCTGCCTCTTCAGGATTGGTGGCCGGATTAATATGTTTGGGGCGGTCGTGTTTATCAATATCGACGGTTAAGTGATAATGGCTTTCTTCATCGAAAGCAGCATCATCGCCATGCGTCCGACGATGAACAGTTTTGTTCACCTCCGGCTTCGGTTTGCCCATGATGTAAAATTTATTCTGCTCATTAAGCAAATGTTTGAGGACATTATATAGGTCATACAAGCTATTAACTGGCACTTCTTCCCAGCTAAAAAACAATCCGGCTTTATAAGATCGTTTAGCTACGTTTCCATTATCATCGACAAAATATTCTTTTACTGCTCGCGTTCCTGGAGAACGGCACGTTAAAACAGTAAGAGTATCTTTTGAATCAGCCATATTATTTCCCCTCATGCTGCGTGGTGCATGTGAATGTCCGTTCCTGTATGTATGTTTCAAGGGTATCGAGGTGATACCGAACCGCCCTACCAATCTTAACGTAAGGAATGGAATTGCCTGTGCGGCGATCTTTTTGCAGCTTATGAACGCTGCACCCGAGAACAGCAGCGGCGACATTTTCTTTAACAAGTTTTTTCATGGTCAACTCTCTTCGTAAGGGAAGCGGCTGACCAATTAACTACAACAAAAAATTGATTATAAGGGTCGAGATTTTAGAGAGAATTCCTGAAAATCTCTATTGACTGTGATAGCGATCCAGCCATTCAGAAAACAATGATTTAGCAAAGCCTACATCTTTTTCGATGGCGGTGAGCATCCCCCATTCTTCATTCAGTTTTTCATGATGCTTCTTCGCATGATTCTCGATTTCGTTTTCATTCATTTTTAATTTGAGTCTCCTTGCGCGGCTCAAAATTCTGGCTTTATCATTGTGATTAATATCTTTGGGAAATCCATCTCCGAATTTGTAATTTTCGATGTAATGCTGACGGGAAAGTTCTGCGGCGGCTTCTCCTATCGTCAGACCCATCTCCTTACAAAGCGCGGCTAATCTTCGCAAATCATCGCTATCATCCGTTGATCCTTCATGCTGGGTGTCTTTTTGAGGGTGTCCGATCAGAAGATATAAAATTTTGTCATACCGTTCCTGCGAATTCATGCTGTTATATTCTTTGGTCTTGATGACCATTTCCGCGATTAATTCCTGAAGGGAGAGGAAGTCATAGCTGTAATCCTCACGCACTAATTTGTGAATCTCCTCGTAATGATCCTTCATCGACTTGCTCCAAGATATATTTGGCGATCTTCTCGACTGGCCCCCGCAGCCGTTCAAGACTTATAATAACATAACTTCCTGTAATGTCTGCCTGCCGGTGATTGAGCAGTTTTTTTAAAACGTAATGGGAAACCTCCAGCCCTTCCGCAATGCTGACGTAAGTGCGCCTCAAGTCATGGGGCATGAATTCCACCCCGCTGCGTTCGATGACTTTTTGGACGCCTTTTTTTGGTTCATGCAAGAAGCCATGTTTGCCTGTCCCGGGAAAAATATATTCGTAATTTCCGTAGCGTTTGCGCCGTTCTTCAAGAAGATCATAAAGGAACGCGCTTAACGGCAGGGTCAGTGCGTCACCGTTCTTGGTATCGGAAACCGTGAGGGAGCGACCTTTAAAATCTATATCGGTCCAGCGCAGGCGGGATGCTTCCCCGCGCCGCAGTCCGGTAAACAGGAGCATCAGAAAGAAATCACGGTAGGTGTCATTTTCTAAAGCATAAACTGCATCCCACCATTTTTTAAGGTCATGAGGCTTTATATATGTGTGCCTTCTTTTTTCTGGATACCACGCCTTAATTTTTGAAAGATAAACTACCGGATTAATTTCGCAGATTTCAAACTGGACGTTCGCATGATTAAACAGTGCCCGCAATATTCGCATGGTGCCGTTTGCAACGATTTTTCCGTGGTTCTCACCGATATAGGCATGGCGCTCAACGACCATATTTTTGTTAATGTCGCTCATTCGGAGGTTCAGCCAGTCAGGGAGATATTTTCCCGTGTAATAATCGTAATCCTGCCGCGTTCTATCTTTGATGGACTTGCGAATATTTTTGTAACTATCCAAAACCTCCGCCAGCGTGGCGGTCTTTGCCTGCGCTGCTTTTTCCTGTTCGTTGGGATTAACACCCATAGACATAAAGTATAATTTTTCCTTGGCAATTTTTCGCGCTTGCTCCGGCGTAAAATGCCCGTGCCGCCCGATGGTCCAGCGGATAGATTTTCCCTGCATGTCCTTTTGTGCGACATAAGTTTTTGTCTGGCTGCCGACAACCAAATAAAATCCCGGAAGGTCGGTGTCGCAATAAGCGATCTGTCCGCGCTCCGTATGCGGGACTTGATCGACAAACGCTTTGATAATCCTGGCTTTCGGCATAAACGACCTTTCCTCATAAGGTTTAATTAAGCCCGTTTATAGTTTGCGCCATTCAGAATAGTAAACATAAATATTGATATTTATGCACAAAATCAATGGGTTATACTGAAATATCCCAGTCGGTACAACATGGTATGAGATAGTCTGATCCCCGCATTTCATAGGCGATGCCTAGCCCATTGCTGGAATCAGTGCTATATGTCTCTAATCATGAGACAGCTTCTTCTCGGCTTTTTGATGTTAATGATGCTCATGCCTTCGCTGGCGTGCGCGATGCCAATGTGCACTGATGAAGCGCAAGCGACTAAAGCTGAACGTCCTTGTGCCGATCATACTTCCCACCATGGCGATAAAAAATCCGGTCAATCAGGCAAGGTCAGTCTCCTTGTTGATTGTATGGGCGTTGATCTTCAAAAGGCCGATGTTACAAGTCTGGAAAAACCTGATCTTAAATTCAGCTTCGTTGTTTATGCACTGGCCGATGAAACGGTTTCGGATTTCATCACGCATACCGACGCAGGCACCATTCGTGGCCCGCCACCTGATTGGCCCGCGCTTTCACGAACGCAACCCTCCATTCTCCTGACAACACAACGTTTCCGGATTTAAGTTTCCTTTAGGCCGCGTTTAACGCGGCTCTGCGCGTTCTTTATTTGCGAAAGGGAAACCATGAAACGTCTTATTTCTTTATTATTTGTTCTTCTGACATTTGCCTCGATACAGGCAAGAGCAGAGGAATATAATCTGGTTATTGCCCGCGAACCCGTTAACATCACGGGAAGTACGGTCAACAAGATCACCGTCAATGGCACCATTCCCGGCCCGACCCTGCGCCTTAAGGAAGGCGAGGATGTCACCATCCAAGTTACCAATAAGATGGACGAGGACACCTCCGTTCACTGGCATGGCTTGTTGCTGCCCGGTGAGATGGACGGCGTTCCGGGCTTCAACGGCTTTCCCGGCATCAAGCCCGGTGAAACCTTTACCTATCATTTCAAAATCAGGCAGGCCGGAACCTACTGGTATCACGCCCATAGTATGGGGCAGGAACAGGACGGGCATTACGGCTCTATCGTGATTACGCCCAAGGGCAAAGACCCGGTGCAGGCTGATCGTGATTACGTTGTATTGCTCTCCGATTTCACAGATGAAGAGTCCGGCAGCATCATGGCCAATCTGAAAATGTCTTCCGACTATTACCAGTATGCTCGCCGCACGGTTGGTGATTTCTTTGCCGATGCAAATGAAGAGGGTTTTGGCAAGGCGTGGAAGAACGCAAAAATGTGGGGCGAGATGCGAATGTTGCCAACCGATCTGTCGGACGTGACGGGTTACACATTCCTCACGAACGGAAAAACGCCGGAGCAAAACTGGACGGGTATTTTCAAACCCGGCGAACGGGTGCGCCTGCGCTTTATCAATGCCTCGGCCATGTCGTTTTACGATGTACGGATACCGGGCCTGAAAATGAGCGTTGTTTCGGCAGACGGACAGAATGTCGAACCTGTCCCGGTCGATGAGTTCCGCTTTGGCGTTGCCGAAACCTATGATGTGATTGTTACTCCCAAAGAAGACAAAGCGTACACGATTGCGGCAGAGCCGATTGATCGCACGGGCTTTGCGCTGGGAACGCTGGCCCCGCGTGAAGGTATGAAGGGCGATATACCGGAGGCCAGACCACGCGCCCTGCTGACGATGGCCGATATGGGCATGGACCACGATATGGGCGGCATGGATCATTCAAAAATGGATATGCCGGGTATGGAAGGCATGGATCACTCCAAAATGAATCCTTCCATGCCGATGAACCACGATATGTCGCAGATGGATCATGCTGCTATGGGCCACGACATGCCCACAACGGAAAGCATGGAGGAAATGTCGATGGCAAGCGGCTGGGCCAAGGCCGGAACGCCGCCCGGCGACAAGGCTTTGTCTTATGCCGATCTTCGTTATCTTGGCATCCAGAAAGACACGCGGGCTGCTGAACGGGAAATCCTTGTCCGTCTTGGTGGCAACATGGAGCGTTATATCTGGACGATCAACGGCAAGAAGTACGCCGACTCCGGACCGATCAACCTCAATTACGGGGAGCGTGTGCGCCTTAAATTCGTCAACGACACGATGATGGCGCACCCGATGCACCTGCACGGTATGTTTGTCCAGCTTGAAAACGGCCAGCCTGCCGAGAAGTTGCCGAACAAACACACGGTCATCGTGCCGCCGGGACAGTCCTATTCCGTGCTGTTGACCGCCGATGAGCCTGGAGAGTGGGCGTTTCACTGTCACCTGCTGTATCACATGATGGCGGGAATGATGAACAAGGTGATCGTGGCGAAGCTCGATCCTTCCACCGTGCCGCCTGTCAAAAAATCTGATCCCCATGCAGGACACAAGATGCCTGCAAAGCAGGAAAAGCCTGCGATCGATCATTCCAAAATGGATCACTCGAAGATGGGCCACGATATGCCCGCTATAGATCACTCCAAGATGGACCATTCCAAACAACAGCCTTCCACCACAGGAGGACAAAACCATGCGCACTAAAATATACTTAGCAGCCGCGCTTTTACTTTCGGTGTATGCACATCCGGCCTATGCCCAAGACCCGCACGATCACCAGCACGGATCGGAAACTTATCATGCCTTCAGGCTGGAAACCGATTATGGCGCAGGGCAGGACGGCCCGGTCGCAAGCTGGGATTTAGATGGCTGGATTGGCACCGATGAAAACAAACTTTGGCTTAAAAGCGAGGGTGAAAATTCGGATGGTACAACAGAACAGGCGGAGTTCTGGGCTTTATACAGCCGGAACGTTGCCGAGTTCTGGGACTTGCAGGCTGGTATCCGTCACGACACCCAGCCTCATTCCACATCTTATGCCGTATTCGGTGTTGAAGGGCTTGCGCCGTATTTTGTTGAAACCGAGGCGCATTTATTCGTCAGTGATGAAGGGGATGTCAGCGCAAGACTGCGCCGCGAGCATGATCTCCTGCTAACCCAACGTCTGATCTTCCAGCCCTATGTAGAAATCAATTTATCCGCTCAGGATGTGGAGGAACAGGAAATCGGCGCGGGGTTCACAGAAGGTGAAATAGGTTTGCAAACGCGCTATGAAATCACCCGAAAATTCTCGCCCTACATTGATGTGCGGTATGAACGCAAATTTGGGGAAACGTCATCTATTGCCAAAAACAACGGAGAAGACAATGACGATTTCATTGCCGCTGTCGGCCTGCGTTTAATGTTTTAGGAGGAAACCATGATTGAAATCATACCCAACTGGCATCCGCTGTTTGTGCACTTTACGATTGCGCTGCTGACTATATCGACATTGTTATATGTAGCCGGAGTTTTCTTAAAGAAAGAAAATCTTCTGATTGTCGCCCGCTGGAACCTCTGGATCGGCGTGACGATCACCGTCGGCACATTGCTTGCTGGGCTTTACGCGTATAATACGGTTGCTCATGATGCGCCGTCCCATGCCGCCATGACCAATCACCGTAACTGGGCATTGGTGACCGCTACAATATTTGTCTTGTTGGCTTTGTGGGCACTCTGGAAACAGCGCGGAGCAAGGACGGTTAACCCTGTTTTCGTCGTCGCAATGGTAGCGGCAACCGGATTGCTGTTCATTACGGGATATAAGGGCGGCGATGTCGTTTACCGCTACGGCTTGGGCGTTTTGTCAACGCCGGATATGCGCAATCATGACCAGATCGTTCATTCCAATGACGCTGATCCCAAAACTGATAAAGTGAAAAGCACAGAAGTGCCTGCTGAAAGTCCCAGCCATAATCACGGCAATCACCCCCATTAACCCAAGCAAAGGAGAAGACCCATGAAGAAACTACTATTAACTGTACTACTGGCATTCATAGCGATACCAGCTATAGCCGCCGAGCCTGCGGAAAATCATCATGCCGATAGCTGGCTAAAACCTGTTGAGTCGCAATATGTCTGCATGATGAACAACAAGGTGTTCGATACGCCGCAAATCGCTATCGAAGTCGAGGGCAAAACGTATTACGGCTGCTGTTCGATGTGTGCTGAGAAATTAAAAGGGGATTCGTCCTTGAGATCAGCGACTGATCCGGTCAGCGGCAAGCAGGTGGACAAGGCGACTGCTGTTATCGGTGCAGACCCGCACGGCATGACCTATTACTTCGAGAATGAAGAAAACTTCCACACCTATGCTAACGGTCCGATGCCGGAGATGAAACATGAACATATGGAAGGCATGGATATGAAGGGTATGGAAGGCGGAAAAACGGCTGTCCCCGCCGAGCCAGCAGAAACGCCTGAAAACCATAAAAATCATTAAGGAGAAAACAATGCAACATCATGCCGCACACCATCATGGACACATACATTCTGATATACAGACTGATCCTGTGTGCGGCATGAATGTTGATCCTGAAACCGCAAAACATAAAACCAGCTACAAAAAAGAGGATTATTATTTTTGTGCTGAGAACTGCCTGAAAAAATTCAAGGCTGATCCGGAAAAATATCTTTCTCCGAAAGAACAGGAGGCAATCGTGGGAGCAATTTACACCTGCCCGATGCATCCGCAGATCAGGCAGGAAGGGCCGGGTTCATGCCCTATTTGCGGCATGGCTTTGGAGCCGGAAATACCGAGTGCCGAAGAAACGAGAAATCATGAGCTGGTTGATATGACGCGGCGATTCTGGATTGGTGTTCTGCTGACATTGCCAATTCTGTTTCTGGAGATGGGCGCACATGTATTTAATTTTCACGTTGTTATGCCGCAAGCATCAAACTGGCTGCAATTTGCGCTTGGAACGCCTGTTGTTCTGTGGGCGGGATGGCCGTTCTTTCAGCGGGCATGGAGCTCTCTTGTTACCCGTAACCTCAATATGTTCACATTGATTGCGTTAGGTACAGGCGTTGCTTGGCTTTACAGCGTTGTTGCGACCTTTGTGCCTTCGTTATTTCCTGCCGCTTTCCGGCAAAGCGATGGCTCTGTTCCTATTTATTTCGAGGCTGCTTCCGTCATTACTGTGCTGGTGCTGCTAGGACAGGTTCTTGAATTGAGGGCACGGGAAAAGACAGGCGGTGCAATCCGTGCGCTTCTCAATCTCGCCCCCAAAACCGCACGGCGAATAAACCCGGACGGTAGCGAAGAAGATGTTTCGCTAGAGCATATAAAGGCGAGAGATCGCCTGCGTGTCCGTCCGGGTGAAACTGTGCCTGTGGATGGCGTTGTCGTTGAAGGCCGTAGTGCAGTTGATGAGTCAATGATTACAGGCGAATCCATGCCTGTGACTAAGGAAACAGAAAGCCGTGTCATTGGCGGCACTATGAACCAGACGGGCAGTTTTATCATGGAGGCACGGCATGTCGGTAAGGACTCTATGCTTTCCCGCATCGTTCATATGGTTGCCGAGGCGCAGCGCAGCCGCGCTCCCATTCAAAGGCTTGCCGACACAGTTTCGGGCTGGTTTGTGCCTGCGGTTATCGCTGTGGCTGTCATCGCTTTTATTGTTTGGACGATTTACGGGCCAGAGCCTTCGTTCACCTATGCCCTGATCGCAGCGGTGAGTGTTCTTATCATCGCCTGTCCTTGCGCCCTTGGCCTTGCTACGCCCATGTCGATTATGGTTGGCGTTGGACGCGGAGCGCAAGCAGGCATTCTCATCAAAAATGCCGAATCCTTGGAGCGTATGGAGAAGATCGATACGCTGGTGATCGATAAAACCGGGACGCTGACCGAAGGCAAGCCGAAGGTTGTCCAGATTGTCGCCGCACAGGGTTTTAATGAAGATCAAATCCTGATGTTGGCTGCTTCCCTCGAACAAGGGAGCGAACATCCCTTGGCCCATGCCGTCGTCAAAGCGGCGCAGGAGAAAAATCTTAAATTCTCAAAAGCGCAGAACTTTGACTCGCCTACCGGGAAAGGCGTTGTAGGCACCGTTGACGGTCAGCCTGTTGCACTGGGCAATATCAAACTGATGGATGATTTGAAAATTGATATTAAACCCTTATCGGCGCAAGCCGATGAATTGCGCGGCGACGGCGCAACCGTCATCTTTGTTGCCATTAGCGGAAAAGCGGCAGGTCTGCTGGCGATAGCCGATCCAATAAAAGAAACTACACCGGACGCTATTAAGGCACTCAAAGACATGAATATCCGTATTGTCATGCTCACAGGTGACAACCGCATAACGGCGGAAGCGGTCGCCCGCAAATTAGGGATTACGGAAGTTGAGGCCGAAATTCTCCCCGAAGATAAAAGCAGGATCGTAAAGAAGCTACAAGGCGAAGGCCGCATAGTGGCAATGGCCGGGGATGGCACCAATGACGCGCCCGCGCTGGCTGCCGCTGAAATCGGCATTGCGATGGGAACAGGGACAGACGTGGCTATGGAGAGTGCGGGCATAACGCTGCTGAAAGGCGACTTGATGGGGATCGTAAAGGCGCGGCGTTTATCCTCCGGCGTTATGCAGAACATCCGGCAGAATTTATTTTTTGCATTTATCTATAATGCTGCGGGAGTTCCCATAGCTGCAGGCGTTCTCTATCCAGCTTTTGGTCTGCTTTTAAGTCCGATGATTGCAGCCGCTGCAATGGCCTTCAGCTCGGTCAGTGTGATTGTGAATGCGCTGAGGCTTAAAGCCGTTCGCTTATAGTGTTTTTTATCACTGATATAACATTAAATCATAGATTGACTTATCCCCCCTAGGGGGATAGGTATCTGGAATGAACGACTTCTCTACATTGCTGCAGCAAGGCTCCGCTAACGCTTGGTTCTTTATTCCAAGTGCCATCCTTTTAGGCGCACTTCATGGATTAGAGCCGGGACACTCAAAAACGATGATGGCGGCATTTATAGTCGCTATTCGTGGGACGGTAACACAAGCCGCGCTTCTTGGCCTTGCTGCTACGGTTTCACATACGGCGGTTGTTTGGGCAGTCGCGCTGGTGGGGATGCACTTTGGTTCTCAATACGATGCTGAAACCACAGAGCCTTATTTTCAGCTTGCTTCAGGCATCCTGATTATAGGCGTGGCTTTGTGGATGCTATATCGCACATGGCGAGAGCATAAGAAAGAAAAGCACGAAGCAGATCATTCTCATAGTCACCACCATTACAATCATGGCCATGAAGAGGTGCGCCGTATAGATACCGGGCATGGAATGATTGTCGAACTTACCGTGTACGAGGACGGAGTGCCGCCGCGCTTCTGGCTGGCTTTTGAAAAAGACGGCAAAGTTCTTGCGCCTTCGCCAAGCCAGCGATGCTCGATTGAAACAATTCGGCCTGATAAAACACGCCAGACGTTCCAGTTAATCAATCGCGGCGCGTATATGGAGTCAGTAGAAGAAATTCCAGAGCCGCATGATTTTACAGCCCGGCTTACAATCGCGCATGATAATCATGCCCATAATTATGATGTTGTTTTTTCTGAACATGATCACGGAGAAGACCATCATCATAAAGGTCTGGAATTGGGATTAGCGGGTTATCAGGATGCCCATGAACTGGCTCACGCCAATGAGATCAAGCAGCGGTTTAATAATGGCAATGTCACCACTGGGCAGATCATTATATTTGGCCTGACTGGTGGCCTTATTCCTTGCCCCGCCGCAATAACAGTGTTGCTGATTTGTCTGCAACTCAAGGAATTTACGCTGGGCGTTACGATGGTTCTTTGTTTCAGCATTGGCCTTGCGCTTACGCTGGTAGCTTCTGGCACAATCGCTGCTATCGGGGTGCGTCATGCAAGCAAACGCTTCTCCGGCTTTGGCAAGTTTGCCCGCCGCGCACCTTATTTCTCATCTGCTTTGATTATCTGTATCGGCCTTTATGTCTGTTATCATGGTTTGCAAGGTTTGTTATAGGATTTCACCATGTCGAAACACCATTCCCATCCCGATATATTAAACCGTCTAAAACGTGCTAACGGCCACCTGGCTAAAATTGTAAGTATGATCGAAGCGGAAGCTCCCTGTGTGGAGGTAGCGCAGCAGCTTCAGGCGGTTGAGAGCGCAATCAGCAATGCAAAACGAACTTTTGTGCAGGATCATATAGAGCATTGCCTTGACGATGTTGCCACTCAAAAGGGTAAACATGCCAAAGAAGCATTGAAAGAATTTAAAGAGATAACCAAGTATTTATAAACTGCAATCACTTGTAAAAATAACAGAATTTTATATTATTAAGTTTGATGAAAAACATCCTTGCCACATTCCTGCTTTTTATTTTCATACTGCCCGCTTTCGGGCCTTGGATGCCGCACAGCGCGTTACAGGCTCTTCACGTCCAGCAGGAAAGGCATCACGGCGTTGATGCCGATCAGCACGACCATCACGGCCATAGCCATGATAGCGAAGTAAACGCCAGCCATTCGGTTCATTTCGACGTAGTGACCTATTTCAATGATTATCTCCATGTTGATTTAAAGCATTCTGACCATGCCGCGTTAAGTGCGCTTGCGCACGATACCCATGCCACTGATTATGTGATTGTCGCGGATACCCCGCCGCTGTCCTTTTCCGTGTCATCACACATTCAAACCACAGGGCCACCGGATTACGACTGGCGAATGTCCCGGCCCGGTACTCCCATCTATCTAGCCACGCAACGTCTGCGGATTTAAAAACAATCCGTCTTCAATGCGCTTGAAACACCTCAAGCGTAATCACGTTGCTTATCAACATTCAAATTACATGAGGTACTAAAATGACTGAATTTTTCAGCCATTCCCGAAATAGGAACACCTTGTTTCTATTTTTGGGATTACTTGCGGCATTGGCCGCATTCTTCGGCGTTATTCCCGATGCTCTCGCCCACTCTGTAACCGAAGGCGATAAAGGCTATATTCAGGAAACCACCGGAATACATCTAATACCTTTTCTCTATCTGGGCGCGAAACACATGATGACCGGATACGATCATTTGCTGTTTTTGTTCGGAGTGGTTTTCTTTTTATACCATCTCAAGGATGTAACTATTTACGTGACCTTGTTTGCTGTTGGTCATGTTATTACGCTTCTGTCAGGCGTTTTGCTGGAGATCAGCATTAATGCCTATCTCATTGAGGTGATTATCGCCTTCTCGCTCATTTATATAGCATTGGATAATATGGGTGCGTATCAACGCTGGTTTGGATTTCAGCCAAGCACAAAAATAGCTACGCTGATCTTTGGACTCTTTCACGGTTTTGGTTTGGCAACCAAAGTTCTGGATTACCAGATTTCGCCTGACGGGTTGTTGCCTAATCTCATCGCGTTCAATGTGGGCATCGAAGTAGGTCAGATTTTGGCTTTAGCCGCCATCTTGATCCTGATGAGCTATTGGCGGCGTTCCAATAGTTTTATGCGTCATGCCTATACGACAAACACGGCGTTAATGACGGCTGGTTTTCTGCTTATTGGATACCATGCAACCGGCTTTTTCACCGCATAAACAATTCAACTGAATAAACAATTAGAAGGAATAAAATCATGTCTAATAAAAATATACCTACACAGGCAGACCTCCCCTCAACAGCGAAGCTGATCAAATCAACTATCATCGCAGCGATCACAGCGGGCGTTTTGCTTGTCACTGTTGTCATGCCAGCCGAATACGGCATTGATCCTACTGGCGTTGGCAAGATCATCGGCCTCAAGAAAATGGGCGAGATCAAAGTGTCGCTTGCCGCTGAAGCCGCTGCCGAAGAACAGATTGTAGGTATGGCTGGCAACGGAGAAGCCCTCTCTCTTGCTGAAACCGTTCCGGCTCCTGCGCCTGTCGAACCTGCGGCAGCCGAACCAGCCACTAATATCCGCACCGATGAAATACAGGTGACTCTTGCTCCCGATGAAGGAACAGAGATCAAGGTCACAATGGCCAAGGGCAAGAAGGTTGAATATTCCTGGGAAACCAGCGGGGGCAAAGCAAACTTCGATGTTCACGCCGATTCCAAGGAACTGGATATTGACTATCACGGCTACGAGAAAGGCTCCGAACAAACAAAAAAGGGCATCATTGAAGCTGCGTTCGATGGCAAGCATGGATGGTTCTGGAGAAACAGAACGTCGGAAACGATTACCGTTACCCTGAAAACCAACGGTGAATACACCGAAATCCAACACATGAAATAAGGAGAGAGAAAATGAATAAACCTGCCAAAAAAGACAGAAATAAAAAGATAATCATTCTCGGAGCAATTATTCTGGCTGTTATTGCGATCTTCGGAATAACGGTTGCCTCAACGGGTGGTGGAAGTGGGCAAAGCGCAGCCGATCACGGCCACTCACACGATTAATAATGTTAATGCTGGCAGGAGATAAAAAGCCTGCCAGCAATTTATTGATTATATTTATGGATTGTTAGATTCATTAGGCAATGCTATATATATGCCCATGCGTTTGGTTCTCTCCCTTTTGATATTTTCTATATTTTTCAGCGGCTATATAGCCGCTGCTCATGCCTTTGCGCCCGTTAAAGGCGAACAGACGCAGACAATGGATACGGCCCTTTGCGATGGTTGCCAGCATGATAATTCCGGCGATACGGGTCAGAACGACAACGCCAAAAGTTGTGATATGAGCTGTCATAATTGCTGTTCGGGACATGTTGGATTTCTCTCTACCGTCCACATACGTCTTTCACTCGCGTCCGCAAACCTGTCGTCGTTTTATACGCACAAACTTGCGGGCGAATATCTATTTTCGCTTTTACGTCCCCCTCGAAACCTTGCCTGACCTGAACGGGATTTAGTGCCTTGCGGCCTTGTCCTGTAACGCTGCCCTTGTCCGGGCGGCGCGTATTACAGCATTTCAGTCACGACAAGGAATTTACACAATGGTTAGATTTATCATGCTGGTTGCAGGGTTTTGTGCCCTCGCGCTCCCGGCATTCGCACAGGAAAAACCCATGCCTGCCGCGCTCGCGCTCGATCAGGCTATCGCATGGGCGTTGGAAAAATCCCCCGTTCTTGCCGCCTCTGCCAGCCGTGCTGAGGCCGCTGCATCGGGCCAGTTACAAGCCGGGGCGTTGCCCAATCCTGAATTCTCTATCGAAGCCGAAAATATTTACGGCGATGACAATTTTGAAGGCATGGACTCTGCTGAAATCACCTACGGCGTTGAACAACTGGTTGAACTGCCGGGGAAACGCGGAAGCCGGGTGGGGATAGCCGAAAGTGAGAAAGCCCGCGCCCATTATCAACGCGATGCCGCGCAGCTTGATCTGATCCGCGATGTAACGACGGCCTATGCGGAGCTTGTGGCCGCACAACAGGAGCTTTCCATCCTTGAGGAAGAACGCACTCTTGCCGCCGCAGTACGGGACAGCGTAGCCGCTAAGGTCGAAGCAGGCAAAGAGCCACCCATTCAGAAAAACAAGGCTGAAATCGAACTATCTTCCAGCGAAATCGCGCTTGATCGCGCCCGCCGCATGGTTGTTGCAAAAAAGCAGGGGCTGGCTGTTTTGCTGGGCGGAGATGCCAGAGAATTCATCGTACGGCCTGACGGATTGCCTGCAATGAGCGAGCCGGAACCGTTGGAAAGCTACCAAGACCGCCTGACGCAAACACCGGATGTGAAAAGCCTTGAGGCCGATGTAGCGCAGGCTCAATCCGCCCTGTCGCTGGAGAAAGCCAATGCCTTTCCTGATCCGACATTGGGCTTTGGCATGAAACAATTCCGTGAGGATGATACGCAAGCCTTCGTTGCGGGGGTATCGCTTCCAATTCCGGTATTCAACTTAAACCGGGGCGGAATTGCAAGGGCCGGGCATGAGTTGAACGCAGTTAAACTGGATCAGCGTGGCGGCCAGCTTTCCCTTGAAACTTCGCTGGTCGAAACATACGGCGATTATGTGAGTGCTTACCGCGAGGCCAACGCCTTGAAAGCATCTGTTCTTCCCGGTGCGGAAGAAGCCTTTGCCTTTGCGCGTGGCGGTTATGATGCCGGGAAATTCGGCTATCTCGAAGTGCTTGATGCTCAACGTACTTTGTTCGATGCCCGTAGGCAATATAACGAAAGTGTTCTTGATTATCACAGGCAACGAGCCGCTATCGAGCGTGTGACTGCTCTGCATGCACAAAATAATTTATCTGAGAAGGAATAATACCATGAAGACAAAAACTTTTTTGATTACCTCCGTAGCGGCTTTTGCGCTGGTGGGAACGCTGGCTTACCGGGAATTTATTCCGCCAAGCCATGCCGCCGAAGAACATGGTCACGAAGAGGAGGGCGGGGAAGAACATGCCGAGGAAGAAGGCATTGTAAAACTTGATGACGCACAGTTATCCGCTGCCGGGATTAAAATAGTTGAAGTTGGCCCCGGTACGCTGGCGCGAGAAGTCAATGTCCCCGGAAAGGTTGTCGCTGCTGCTGACCGCATGGCGCACATTGTCCCGAAAGTTTCGGGCGTGGTAACGGAAGCCCGCAAAAACCTTGGTGACACGGTTAAGAAAGGCGAAGTGCTGGCGTTGATTGAAAGCCGGGAAATGGCGGAAGCTGTGGCAGATTTATTGGCTGCAAAACGGGCTGAGGAACTAGCGCAGACCACTTATGAGCGGGAAAAATCCTTGTGGGACAAAAAAATCACGGCAGAGCAGGATTATTTAAACGCGAAGAACGCGCATCAGGAAGCAGGCATTCGCCTTGATCTTGCCAAACAGAAATTACAGGCATTGGGACATGAGGGGGATGTAACCGGGAACGGCAATGCCCGCTTCCACCAGTTAAAAGCCCCGCTGGATGGGCGCGTTATAGCGCGTGAACTCACATTGGGCGAGTATGTCGATACAACGCATACGGCCTTCACAGTCGCAGATTTGAGCGTTGTCTGGGTTGAAACAGCTATTGCGCCGGGTGATCTGCCTTTCGTCAAGGAAGGTCAGATGGCAAATGTCGTGGGTGGCAGCGGCAAGGGAGAAGGCAAGCTGGCCTTCATCAGCCCTGCCATTGATCCTGAAACACGCTCAGCGAAGGCAATCATTGAACTCGATAACAAGGATGGCCACTGGCGACCCGGAGATTTCGCCAATGCCGCTATTGCAACGTCAGCGCAGGAAGCGAAAGTCCTGATTCCTAAGGAAGCTATACAAAGTATCGAGGGGCAGAATGTCGTTTTCGTAAAAACGGCAGCAGGCTTTGAAAAGCGGGTTGTTGGCTTGGGGCGCGAAGATAGCCGCCATGTCGAAATCGTATCCGGCCTTGCATTCGGAGAGCCAGTCGCCATTACCGGAACATTTACACTCAAGGCTGAATTCGGCAAGGCCGAAGCCGAACACGCACACTAAGGAAATAAAATTATGATCGAGAAAATTCTCCGTTTTTCCATTGCCCATCGGCTTCTGATTCTTATGCTGACGGTGACGGTATCTGCTTATGGCGTTTACGCGCTAGGCAAACTCCCAATCGATGCGGTACCGGATATCACGAACAATCAGGTGCAGATCAATGTCGAAGTTCCTGCCCTGTCTCCGTTCGAGGTGGAGAAACAGGTTACATATTCGATTGAAACAGCGATGGCAGGAATTCCGGGGCTTATCGAAACGCGCTCCATGTCGCGCAACGGGTTCGCACAGGTAACGGTCATCTTCGAGGATGACGTTGATATTTATTTTGCCCGCGCACAGGTCAATGAGCGTCTTGCCACCGCCAAGGAAAGCCTGCCGGAAGGCGCAGAAGTAGTGATGGGCGCTATTTCAACGGGTCTTGGCGAAATCTATATGTGGACGGTCGAATACGAAAAACCCGACCAGCCTTATACAACGCCGGAAGGATTAAAACTTACCTCTGAATTTGAAAAGGCGATGTATCTGCGTACCGTGCAGGACTGGATCATTGGCCCGCAGATCAAAACGGTCAAGGGCGTGGCCGCAGTTGATTCCATTGGCGGTTATGCCCAGCAATACCATGTCCAGCCTGATCCGCAGAAATTAGCCTCGCTGGGGCTGACGTTCAATGATGTGATTGAATCGCTTGAGCGCAACAATGCGAGTACGGGCGCAGGCTATCTGGAACAAAAAGGCGAATCTTACGTCGTTCGCGCCGACGGACGCTTAACGACAACCGAAGAGATTGGCAATGTCGTTGTTTCCACCCGCAGCGGCGTTCCGATTTATATGAAGGATGTTGCTACAGTCGGTTTGGGCAAGGAACTCCGCACAGGAAGCGCAAGTGAAAACGGCCATGAAGTCGTGGTCGCTACAGCCATGATGCTGCGCGGCGAAAATAGCCGCGTTGTCGCGAAAGCCGTAGATGAAAAATTAACTGAAATACAAAAATCCTTGCCGGAGGGCGTAAGAGCAAAAACGGTTTTGGACCGTACCAATCTAGTTGAGGCCACGATCAAGACGGTCAGCAAGAATCTGGCCGAAGGCGCATTGCTGGTTATTGCTGTTCTGTTCCTGCTGCTGGGAAATTTTAGGGCGGCTGTCATTACCGCTTTGATTATCCCGTTCACAATGCTCATGACCGGAATTGGCATGGTGGAAGCCGGGATCAGCGCAAACCTTATGAGCCTTGGCGCACTCGATTTCGGACTTCTGGTAGATGGCGGAGTCATTATCATAGAAAACTGCCTGCGAAGGCTTTCAGAAAGGCAGCATAAGGAAGGTCGATTGCTGACCCATGAGGAACGGCTTGATGAAGTCATGGAGGCCAGCGCGCAAATGATTAAGCCGATGGTGTTCGGACGTATCATTATTATCATTGTTTTTATGGCGCTCCTCTCCTTTACCGGAGTTGAAGGTAAAATGTTCACGCCGATGGCGATGACTGTCATTATCGCTCTTACTTTTGCGTTTATTCTGTCTATCACCTTCGTTCCTGCGATGGTGGCAATGTGGCTTAGTGGTAAGATTGAGGAAAAAGACAACTGGATCATCAGGAAATCGAAAGCGGGATATGAGCCGCTTTTGAATTTCTCGCTCGATCATCCTAAAAAAATGATTCTGGGATCGTTGCTGTTCTTTCTTCTTTCACTCCTCGTTTTCACGCGACTCGGACAGGAATTCATTCCAACGCTGGATGAAAAGAATATCGCCATGCATGCGATGCGGATTCCTTCGACTTCTTTGTCAGAGTCAACTGCCATGCAGCTACAGGTCGAGAAAGCAATCAGCGCATTGCCGGAGGTAGCTTTTGTTTTTGCCAAGACCGGAACGGCTGAAATGGCAGGCGACCCGATGCCGCCGAACGTGTCAGATACTTTTATTATCCTGAAAGACCCGAGCGAGTGGCCTGATAAAGAACTGCCGAAAGGCGAATTGATAGAGAAAATCGCTGAGGCCGTGGGCAGAGTTCCGGGCAATAACTATGAATATACCCAGCCCATTCAGATGCGCTTCAATGAACTGATCGCCGGAGTACGAAGCGATGTTGCCGTGAAAGTCTATGGCGATGATTTCGACACTATCGGAAAAACAGCCAATAGCATTGCGGGTTCGCTCCGAAACATACAAGGCGCAGCCGACGTGAAGGTTGAGCAGACAACCGGATTGCCTATGCTGGAAATCGACATTAACAAAAATACGATTGCTCGTTATGGCCTCAATATCGGTGATGTGCTGGATCTGATTGCAGTAGCAATCGGAGGCCAGGAAGCGGGGCTTGTGTTTGAAGGCGACCGCCGCTTTCCGATTGTCGTACGCTTACCTGAATCCATAAGACAAGATATTCCTGCGCTTGAAAATCTGCCTGTGGCCGTGCCGCATGAAGATGGCGAGGAAGGCGGTGCGTTTGTGCCTTTGAAACAGATTGCTACGTTCCGTCTTTCCGAAGGGCCAAATCAGATCAGCCGGGAGAACGGCAAACGCCGCGTCGTGGTGCAAGCCAACGTGCGGGGGCGGGACATTGGCTCTTTCGTGGCCGAAGCGCAAAAAGCTATCGACAAGGATGTAAAGGTGCCTCCCGGCTATTGGTTGGATTGGGGCGGGCAGTTTGAAAACCTGATGGCGGCGCGTGACAGGTTGATGATTGTTGTTCCTGCCTGCTTCTTCGTGATTTTCATGATGTTGTTTACCGCGCTGGGATCGGCAAAACAGGCATTGCTTGTATTCAGCGGCGTTCCGCTGGCGATTTCGGGCGGTATCTTTACGTTGTTCCTTGCCGGGATGCCGTTCTCTATTCCTGCGGCGGTTGGGTTTATCGCACTGTCCGGGATCGCGGTGCTGAATGGTCTTGTCATGGTGACGTATATCAATCAGTTGGTGGAAGAAGGCGTTGAACGCCGTGAGGCTATCGTACAAGGGGCTTTAACCCGCCTGCGGCCTGTCTTGATGACTGCGCTGGTTGCTTCCCTTGGCTTTGTGCCGATGGCTCTGGCGCATGGCACAGGCGCGGAGGTGCAAAAACCGCTGGCTATGGTCGTTATTGGCGGTTTGATTTCGGCAACAGCCTTAACGCTACTGGTTCTTCCTGCCCTTTACAAAGTCTTTTCAGGAAAAGACAAAGCTATGATGGAAGAAGAAATGCTGTCGCAGCATCTTCATCAACATAAGAAGAGAAGAAAAGCAGATTTGGATGATGAGACCCATTCAACAGGGCGAGAAACAATATGAAAGAATATTTTCTTTTAAACGACAAAGCAGCATTTTTAGGACTTTGAAAACCAAAGCCAGCGAAAGAGCATTGTTGCCAACAAAGCCCCAACAATCTGCGCTGCTATAAAAGCCGGAACATCATCCGGCCCGATTCCGGAGAATGTATCTGTGAAGGAGCGGGCGATAGTCACCGCCGGATTTGCGAAAGAGGTTGATGATGTGAACCAGTATGCCGACATGATGAACAGGCCGACCGCATAGGGGACAGCTTCCGGGCGCGAACGCAGGCAGCCAAGGATTGTTGCCAATAAGCCAAACGATGCGACTATCTCTCCCGCCCATACTCCTGTACCAGTGCGTGTATGGGTTGACTCCATGAGAAGCGGCAAATCAAACATAACATGCGCCAATATTGTTCCTGCTATTCCTCCCACAATCTGCGCTGCGAGATAAAACAAAAATTCTTTCCACGGTAACTTGCGTTGAAGGGCAAAGGAGAGGCTTACGACAGGATTAAAATGCGCACCCGATATTGCACCGAAAATCAGGATTAGAACGATTAGTGCCGCTCCTGTGGAAAGCGTATTTGCCAGCAAAGCGATTGCGATATTTCCGCCTGCAAGCTGTTCCCCCATGATCCCGGATCCAACAACCGCCGTCACCAACAGGGCCGTTCCCAGCCCTTCTGCGACAAGCCTGCGCGCGAGATTGAATTGTTCAGCCGCCATGTATTAAATCCTCTGTCTGCTTTTTAAGCATATTAAAGGCTTTATCAAAAGCGACATTGACTTCCGCTTCGCTGCCAGTAGCCTTCGCCGGGTCAGGCGTACTCCAATGCAGTTTCTTCGGCTTGCCCGGAAACAAAGGGCAGCTTTCCCCCGCCGCCTGATCGCAAACCGTAATAACGAGATCAAAAGGCTGGGTGGAGAATTCGTCCCATGACTTGCTGCGCGGATTTCCTGGATCAATACCGTGACGTTTTAAAGTTTCGATTGATTTAGGATGAACATAACCCGCCGGAAAACTTCCTGCGCTTACGGCTTCGTATTTGCCTTTTCCGAGTTGATTAATAAGGGCTTCGGCTATGACCGAACGGCAAGAATTTCCAGTGCAGAGAACAAGAACGCGCTTTGCCATTAACAGCATCCTTGCGCCGGAGCGCATCCTGCTTTCTGGTCTTTATTCGGAATGCCGCAAGCGTCCTGCGCCAAACACGCCGTTTGCTTAGGCGTCAGAATAAAATCTTTTCCATCAAAATCGAGGCCGAACTTGCTGATAGTGTTTTGCTGATATTCGACCTCGATGGGCAAGTCCTCTTCACCTAGAACCTTTTTGCAAAGATTAAGAATATGCAGGAATTTTTGCGGAGCCAGCCTGTGGTCGTAATCGCCCGCTTCCCATAGCTGGAAATTCGCAACGGTTTCTTTTCGCTCTGTGCCGCCGCAATCAATGAAATGCTTCGTAACAAGCCCGACTTCTGTTACATGGAAATGAGGGGGAAGATAAGAACCATCAGGCAGTTTGAAATTTACAGCCTGTAATCCGGCCAAGTTCTCTTTTATTTCTGAAATCTTCATGCTTTTTTCCTCTTGGGCTGACAGCAATTCATTAATTCAATGACCGATGAGCCTTTTTTCTTATTCTCCCGAATGCTGGCAAATTCCACCCGGCAGCAATCCTCGACCATGTAGCGGATTAGTCCCGTAAAAAACTCGAAGTTGGCACTGTAGATAATCGACCGCCCCTCGCGCCGGGATAGGATAAGCCCTGCATTGCTCATGTGATTGAGGTGAAAAGACAGGCTGTTATGGGGAATATCCAGCTTGTCGCTTAAAGACCCTGCGGGCGCACCTTCCGTCCCGTATTCTACGAGTATCTTAAACACCCGCAGGCGGGTTTCCTGCGAAAGGGCATCAAAGGCAATAAGGGCTTTTTGTATGTCCATATGTCCAGAATAATCGACATATAGAATATTGTCAAACCTTTCGTATGCCCTCATGCTCCGTTCTTAAATGTAAAAGTTCTTAAACTATTTTCTTATTACGTTCCTTAATCCGCGCCTCGGTATAAGCCAAAACTTCCGACAACAGAAAACATGCGCGATGATCGGAAATTTTTACGGAAACAGGCACGCGCTTTTCTCGCATCAGCGCGTAATAGCGGCTTTGGCTAAGCGGGATATATTTTCGGACTTCAGAAAATTCAATGAAACGCTCTGTTGGTGAAAATCCGTCTGCTTGATATAAAGGAAGCCGCTTCTCAATTTTCTCATTAGAACTCATTTCTTTTCTCCTATTTTGGGGGTTAAAGATGTTGGTTCTAATAAGGCGATAATAAGGTTGGGGGGTCAAATAAGGTACGAAACAGTAGTGCTAAAGACGATTTCACTCACGCGTGGGGACACAAAAATTATCCATATAGACACAGCATTATACGCCCCTATACTTCTTGATACGGCAACATACTAAAATTGCCATAATATAATTTGTAAACCGAAGGTCGGGAGTTCAATCCTCTCTGCCGGCACCATTTCCCAGGACATCAAGGTAAAATCAGCGTGCGGTCGTAAGTGTGGGTGCGGTCGGTTCTTCCATGTTTTCGAGCAATGATGAGAAGGCACTTCCGAGATATTTTTCTTTGGATTTTCCGAGCGCTTCCTCAGTGACAAGGATTTTGTAGGGAGTGTGGTTGCCGCCTGACTCCACGTCCAGGCCGATGACAGCGCCGGGGTTCAGTTCAGCATCCGCGGGCTGACACGCCACTTCAAATTGCGGCAAGACACCATCCGGGTTCTGGTGCGCCGTGCAGGACATGACTTCGGGCATTTCCGCGATCTGTTCAGCCGTAAAATTTTCTTCGATGGGTGGATCAACATCGTTCACGACGGCGAATTCTTCTGTTAGTTCCGGCACCAGTTCCGGCGCGCCGTACCAGCTTTGTCCAAGTTTCGCGACGATGTCGCGCGCGTCCTGCGGACTATGCGTGATGCCGAATGCAGCGTTCGCAGGATTGTTTTCCATGAAGGCAAGTTTCAGCAGCAATTCTTTCTCGCTGCTTAAAAGGTTGTCCGCGCCGAAGGCGGCGAGCCGTTCTTTAATAGGTTCAGACATTTCAGCGGCTAGTTTCACGGCGAGTTCACGGTTTTGCGTGAAGCCGAAGCGGCCATTGTAAAGACCGTCGATGGCTTCATTTTGCGCCCAGGCTGTTCCCTGAAGCGCCTTGGTCACGACATAGTCGGGGCGGGTGCCGGGAAGGGAAGTGTCGAGAAACGCTGCGAGTTGTTGTCTGGGCGTCAGATCTGTAATGGGAATCTCCGTGATTTCCGGCTCGGGAGTAAGTTCCGTGACGGGAATTTCCGTGTTTTTCTGCGTGGGGGCGTCTTGCGTGATGACCATTTCTTCGATCGCTTCGACCGCGACGGGAGGTGGCGGGATTTCCAGCGTTTGAATTAATGATTCAGGAATGGGACCCAGCGGCTCCGGAGGTGAAAGAGGAAGCGCGGGCCGTTCTTCCGGAAGCGAAAAAAGTTGCTTCTGCGAGTCGAAGCTGGCCATTACCCGGTCTTTAATGTCGGTCAATTTTTCCCTGAGATCGACGTATTTTTCACTCAGCCACGCGCCAAGCCCGACTGTGAAAGTCTGCAGCGAAGGCGGTGCCCATTCCCTCCACCTTTCACCGATCCATGTGCTGCAGGACCCGCCCCATTCCTTAAGGGTATCGAGATTATCGAACGCTAAATCCGCGCCCCATGCGCCGGCAAAGCCGCCAGCCGCCCCGGCGAGAAATTTTTTGCCGTATTTTGCGCGATGCTGAGCCCAGATCAGTTTCACAGCGTCCTTGAAGTCGAGCGGCTTATTACCCGGCAGAGTATTTTCGCATGCAGATTTGTAATCTTTTCTTGCTTCGTTATAGGCGCTGACCAGGCCACCCGCGACAGCCGAGCCGCCGCCCATGGTGATATCCATGCTGCGGATCGAGGTCGTGAGCGCATATTTTGCTGCGGTGTTTAATGCGGCCGAACCAGCCGCAACAGTGAACGCGGTTTTCAGGTAACCTTTTATGCTCGACGGGTCGATGTAAGAATTGTTTTTGATGATGTCGGGAAAATGTATAAGCCTGCCCAGTGGCCTCGTGATTTTGACAGGCGCTTTTGTCGAGCGGGAAGAGGGAATGGTTGCGGGTTGCGGGCGGTGCACCTCCCACGCTTGCGGCGTCTTGCTCACCAAAGCCATAATTTTTTTCATTAGCAGCATATAAACCCAGCAAAAAAGCTTTTGATTTCAATACCCAATTGCTTTTATACGAGGGCTTTGCCTTATGCAAATACTTTATGGGAAGACTGGGCTTGACAGAATGCGAAATTTTATGGAATTTAAGCCATCGTATAAACAAAAACTATAAACGGGCCATGTCCCGATAACCGGACTGATTGGAGTGATTCATCATGAGAAATTCTTATAAAACGATTTTTAATACTGTAGCCCTTGCAACAGCACTCACTTTCTCAGCGGCTGCCTTTGCCCCATTTGCTGCGGCTGGGGGCGAGCGTGGTGGTCGTGGCGGTCCCGATGTGATTAATAATGGCGGAGACGGCGGCGCAGGTGGCCGGGGAGGTCAGGGCGGTCCAGGCGGTGAAGGCGGCGCGGCTAATGCCAATAACACCGGCAACGCGCAAAGCGTCAATGTGAGAAGCAGTTTCCTTGGTTTGCCAAGTACGGGATTTTTTGCGCCTGCAAGCGGATGCCAGGACGGCTGGGGGATTAGTCTCGGCGGCTTTGGTTCTCCGGGTGGTGGCGGCTTCGGTTTTCAGCGGCTGAAACCCGCGGGCGTTGATATGGGTGCATACACGATCAGTGAATACAAACAGCTTCCTCATGAAAAACGTGAAGAAATTGCCGACAAGCTCTGGAGCAGTGACCGGGCAACGCTTAACTGTCTTCTCCACCAGGAGCAGCAATTTGAAAACAGGCTTGCTGGAGAACGGGCCATGAATACCGCCAGCGGCGCGGCGAATGTTGAAGCTGAAAAAGTTAGAATGCGCGGTGCCGTAGAAGTGGCAAGAATTGAAGCTATGACAAAAATGGCAATGCCAGGCCGGGCGCATGATTGCAACGGCAGTATGGTTGTTGTTCCCAAGGGTGCCCATGTCGATCCGCAGTCGAGAAGTGTGCGTTCGCCAGAGGATATCAAAAAGCTGAAAAAGAACAATGGTGATGCAGGCCATGAGAAATGCGAGCAGGATACGAAAAGATTGGTGGACGCCGTGCTCGATCGTAAGGCTTCTGAAGGTTTTCTAAACCCCAAGGAACTGGAAACTGTTGCGACGCAGGATCATCCCGTGCTCGAGCCTGCTCACTAATGAACAGGTACAAACTAACTTCTGCATTTTTAGGCGCGCTTATGCTCGGTGGTTGCGCAAGCGTTCATTATGTCGACAGCGTCATCCCGCCTGAGCCAGGTAATGATTGCTGGTCTACCGTCAAGCGCGACGCTATCAAGGGGAATGAGATCGTTGGTACTGCGATCATTGACCGGCGCTTTAGCACGGAATGCAGCCATGACCGGGTCCATGCTGTAAAGTTAACGGTTGCAGGGGAGGTTGAAGGCAAGCGGCTTGATGCGATTTCCCGGATGCTGCAAGGAATTCACGACTCAGCCAAGAACGACCCGGTTCGCCTCAGGAGGATCGAGAACGTTATTCTTGGCGCCAACGAAAACTTCCTCCACCGTGAGAAAAAAGTGAATTGCCAGCCGATGGGTTCGCACAACAACACCCTTGTGTTAGCCTGTTAGCACAATTTTGTAGATATTGAATCAATTCGTCCGAAAAAGGTCGCATGCTGCAAAGCGGGCGGGAAAAAAGGCTTCACTTTATGGGAGCGCAACTGTAATCATCCTTAAAATCTTTTAAAAACAAATACTTATAATCAACCTCTCTGCGGTTGCCTTTCTGCGGGCAAGGAATTACGATCTCGGCTCTGAAAAGAAAAAGGCAGTGATGAGTTCAAAAGAGACGCAGACTGAATCGTCAGCGGAAATCACACAGGGGGAACCTGAGTCAGTTGAAGGGGCCGCCCGTAAGAGGGTGCGCGACAGGGCGCTTCTGATCGGCTGTATCGGCGTCGTCTATGGCGACATCGGCACCAGCCCGCTTTACGCATTCCGCGAGGCCGCGCGCCGCGTTTCAGGCGAGGGAATTATTCCCGCTGAAATCTACGGCATTCTTTCGCTCATTCTCTGGGCGCTGATTATCATCGTGACACTTAAATATGTCCTGCTATTGCTGCGGGTCGACAATAAGGGCGAGGGCGGTATTCTTTCGCTCATGGCCATGGCCCAGAAACGCGTCCACCGTGGCAAGAAAATTGTGTTCTTCGCGGCTATTGCCGGCGCTGCGTTATTTTACGGGGATGCCGCCATTACACCGGCCATTTCCGTTCTGTCTGCGGTAGAAGGCCTTGAGCTTGTTGCCCCGGTATTCGGTGATTTCGTTTTGCCGCTGGCAATTTTCATTCTTTTTATGCTGTTTTGGGTGCAGAAAAAGGGAACCGGCAAGGTTTCGACTTTTTTTGGGCCTGTAACAATATTGTGGTTCCTCGTCATGGCTCTTGCCGGCCTGAGCTGGATTATCAAGAACCCTGCCATTCTTTTCGCATTCAATCCTTATTACGGCATTCATTTCCTGTGGGTGCACGGCACGCTCAGTTTCTTTATTCTGGGCGGCGTGTTTCTGGCCGTGACGGGTGTTGAGGCATTGTATGCGGATCTCGGTCATTTCGGCCGCAAGCCTATTCAGCGCGCATGGCTGTGGCTCGTTTTTCCCTGCCTGTCCCTGAATTACCTAGGCCAGGGGGCGATGATCCTTGCGCAACCTTCCGCTATTGAAAATCCATTCTTTTTGCTGGTGCCGGAGTGGGGCCTTCTGCCGCTGGTCATTCTTGCGACAGTCGCAACCGTCATCGCCAGCCAAGCGACGATCACGGGCGCGATGTCGCTGACACGCCAGGCTATTCAACTGGGTCTGTTACCGCGCATGGAAATCCGCCATACCTCGGCTACAGAAGCAGGGCAAATTTACATGCCGAAAGTGAACGGTTATCTACTTTGTGCCGTTCTGCTGCTATGCCTGATTTTCAAAGAATCCGGCGCGCTGGCATCTGCTTATGGTATCGCTGTCAATGGCACCATGGTAGTGACTTCCATTCTCGCTTTCATTGTCCTGCCGAAAATTTTAAACAAGACTTATGCTTTCTCGGCGCTCGTCGTTCTGCCTTTCCTTATCATTGAGCTTGTTTTCCTAGGCAGTAATTTAATAAAATTCTTCGATGGCGGTTTCGTCCCGGTATGTTTCGCGGTCTATATCATTATCATGATAGTGACCTGGGTGCAGGGCACGCGTTATCTCTACAAGCATTCGACGCGAAAAAGCATTTCCATGGTTGACCTGATCGAGAAGCTGGATCGCACGCCGCCGCACGTCGTCAGCGGTACGGCCATTTTCCTCACGAGTGATTCACGCAATGCGCCCGAAGCCTTCACGCAGAATCTCAAGCACAACCAGGTCATTCACGAGAAGAATATCATTCTTACTGTAGCTGTTGCTGAAGTACCGAATGTGCCGGAGAACCAGCGCCTGATCATCGAGCACCTGTCGTCGCGCATCGTGCGCGCCATCGTCAGTTTCGGTTACATGGAGACGCCCGATGTGCTGAACGCATTATATAATGCCGACAAGCAGGGGCTTTATGTGGACATGGAGAATGTCACCTTCTTCCTCGGGCGGCACAAGATCATCTCGAACCCGCGGCGGGGCCTTCCGGGCTGGCAGGATAAAATCTATATCGCCATGGCGCGCTCGGCTGTATCGGCAACGGATTTCTACAAAATTCCGCCCAGCCAGGTGGTCGAACTGGGATCGCTCGCGGAAATATAAGCGCTATACCAGCGCAATATCCATGAATTCGCGGGTTTCGCTTTTGAGCAGCGCTTCGTTGGTTTTGCGCAGGCGTTCGATCAGCATCAGCACCATGGAACGCACCATCGGATCACTGGCTTCAATCTTGCTTGCGAAATTTTCAGGGTCGATGACCGCAACTTCAACGTCGGTTATGGCATCCACGTGGGCGCCATAGCTGCCGTCGCCAAACAAGGCGGTTTCGCCGAATATGGCGCCCGGGCCTAATTCCCCGATCTTGACGGTGCGGCTATCGCGATCGAGCAGGATTTTCACGGATCCCTTCAAAACCAGATACGCCGTGTGCGCATCGTCGCCCCGCGTGATTATGCGCTGGCCAGCTTTGAAGTGTTTTGTAGTTTCTTTCGTCATCAGCTTAAACTCTAGGACAGATATACCAAAAATCAACAACGTATATAAACGTACCGGGAATTTATCCCGGTACGGTTTATACGCGTTACAGCGGCGTGGCCTCACAGCTACGCCTAGGGGCTTTCCTTCAGATCCAATACGATGCGGGCGGGACCAGTCAGCGACGTGTCGCTGACGATCTTCACCTTGCTTCGGAGTTGAAGGATCAGGCGGGTTCCTTTTCCGCCTTCCATGGGCTCGGTGGTCCAGGACATTAGCAGCGGGGCGTCTGCGAATGTTCCATTCGGGGCTGCGGACCAGTCGGCTTCAGGCATTTCGACCAGGAGCAACTTTTCCTCGTTGTCCAGGTCGGAATGATGGGTTATCGGACCGCTAAGGTCCAAAACGATGCGGTTTACGCCTTTCGGCTGCAGGCCGGTGCGGATGGCCTTAACAGCCGGGCCGGTTACTGCTGCCGGTGGCTCTGGCTTGGGCGTATCGGGCGGTTTTTCCACCGTGGCTTCCGCCTCCGGGGCGGGAGGGGGCGGAGCTTGCGCCAGCGGCACAACCGGAAGCGCTGAAGAAGGTCCTGGCTCTGCCGTGTTATCGGCGTCGGCCAGCCCCGCTATCGCGGGGAGGCTCTCAACCGGCTCGGGGCCGACCGGTGGAGAGGACTCTTCTTCAGGGGCTTCAGGGAAGGGGCGCGGCGGCAGGGCATCTGCCGTCACGCCCGGAACGGGGGCTGAATCCAAGCTGAAATCATCGCCGGAGGCGGGGCCGCCCTCGACCAGGGTCTGCAACTGGCCCAGCAATTCCTGCATGTCCTGCTCGACGGCGGAAAGCCGCACAATCGCGGGCATTGCCGCGTTCAGTTCGCGGCGGAGGTCGGTGACGGCGTTTTCCAGCCGCCGGAAACGTTCGTCGCTGTCGGTTATTTTCTCGGCAAACAGCATTTCCGCGTTAATCCCGCGGGCAGGCAGGACCGGCAGCCCGTTGGGCATGTATTGCGCGCCGTTCTGGCCGGGCTCCAGGGGGCGGTCCGCACTACCCGGGGGCGCGGGCGCGGTAATCCCGGCAATCGTGGGGCCGGTGCTGGGTTTGGAGGCGGAAGATGAGGTTGAGGAGCGCGCGGCTGTGCCGGGTTCGGCAGGGCCGCAGGAGACCAGAAAAAAGGCTAAAACGGGGGCGCAAAGCGCAACACGTACGCTTCGTTCAATAGATTTAGCAATAACCATTCCACCGGAGGAACCCGGCAGAATCGTCCGTGATATGGACATCAGGTAGAACCCTGATCTAGGAATTAGCCCCGAGGAGAACGAAAAGTGCCACGCACTGCCCTGATTCGCCTCAATTATAAGGGTACTTGTGGCGTCGCGATCCGTCAATCGACGAATCTTACAAGGGCTAATTAGGATGAGGAAGGATTGTTGTTCCCGCCGACAGGCTGTATAATCCCTTCCGGGTCAGAAAATGGGAATTATGTGCACAAATTTGTTAAGGCAGGCAGCGTCGGTGTTTTTTGCCCTGATTTTTTTTGGCGGCCCATCTGTTGTGTTTGCTGCGGTGGCGACCGAAAACCAGGAACTCAATTTCGGGGAATGGGCGGTCACCAGCAATACTGCTTCCTACAATGTCCATATAGACGCCGACGGAAGCTACACGCATTCCGCCCCCCTTGTTCTTGTGGGCGACGCGCCCACGCGCGGCGAATATCTTATTGCTGGCCTTCCTCCTGCAACATTGATAACCAGTATAGATGTCAACCAACTCAGCGCCTTGGACGGGCCGGGGTCGGAAGATTTTTCCATGAATAATTTTGAGGTCAATTATCCCGGCGGGACTACCACAAACGGCCTCGGCAATCTTATAATTTATCTGGGCGCGCGGGCCAACACCTCGGGAGGAGGGGCGAGCTATGCCGACGGCACCCATTCTGGCCAATTGCGGCTGACCATCAATTATTGATAGTTTAATTCAATAAGTTCAGCAGGAGAAAATGGAATGCGAGTATATGGTTTCAACGTTGGTTATGCCTTTCTGACTTTGGTTTGCGCCGCGATAATTTTTACGGCATGGTCGGCAAGTGCCCTGATCATCACTCCGTTTCTCATTGTCATTGAAGGCAGAAACCGTTACGCGGATGTCGCCATGGTCAACGACGAGGATGTCATCAAAAATTACGAGGTGAATTGGAAATTTTATAAAATGCAGGAAGGAACAGGAAAATATCTGGCGTCCGAGACCTCGACCACCGAATTCGATCTGACGAAAAACATCGTCTTTACGCCCAAGCGAGCGCAGCTGGGCCCCAGGTCCATGCAAAAAATCCGGCTTGGCCTGCGTATTAAGGGAGAGCCGCCTCCGCCGGGGGACTATCGGGCCCATCTGGAGTTACGCGAGGCGGACCTTGCCGGGCCGGATGATCCCAATCAAAAGGGAATGCGTGTAAGTGTCAATGTCAATGTGGGTTTCACCGTTCCGGTCGTCTACCGCGTGGGGGAGCCGGATGTCACCGCGGAGATCGGGGATGTGACGCCCCGTATCAATCCGGAAACCAAGAAGATAGAGGTTTCCGTGCCGGTTACCCTCTCGGAGAGTCCTTATGGGGTGCTCGGAAATCTCATGATTTATTATAAGGGCGACAAGGTCGGTGAGATCAGAAACGCCAATATTTTTCCTGAGGCGCGTCATCGCACGTTCAATGTCGGCCTGAAAGCACAACAGCTTTCCGGGGGATCGCTGGAGGTCGTTCTCGCGGACTACAAAGACAAGGACAAAATTTATGCGCAAAAAACCATACCTGTGGGTCAATAATCAACCTTGAGAGAGGTATTGTCTTGAAAGCAGTGATTTTAGCCGGTGGACTGGGGACGCGGATCAGCGAGGAATCGCATTTAAAACCCAAGCCCATGATCACGATCAGCGAGAAGCCGATCCTCTGGCATATCATGAAAATCTATTCGCATCACGGGATCCATGATTTCATCATCTGCCTTGGCTACAAGGGCTATGTCATCAAGGAATATTTCGCGAATTATTTCCTTCATATGTCGAATGTGACCTTTGACATTGCGAATAATAAAATGGAAGTCCACCAGCAGCATGCCGAACCCTGGCGGGTGACACTTGTCGATACCGGAGAAGAGACGATGACCGGCGGGCGCGTCAGGCGCATTCGTCACTGTCTTGATGGCAAGGAAGATTTTTGCCTGACCTATGGCGACGGCGTCAGCAACGTGGATATCGGGGCCACGATCGCGTTCCATCAGAAGCACGGCAAGCTGGCCACGGTCACCGCGATCCAGCCGCCGGGACGCTATGGCGCGCTGCAGATTGATAATACGGCTGTGCAAAATTTCCAGGAGAAGCCACTGGGCGATGGATCATGGATCAATGGCGGCTTTTTCGTGTTCAATTCCTCCTTCATCGACAAATATATCGATGGCGACGCGACGCATCTTGAACAGGAACCCTTGCGCGCGCTGGCGACGGACGGAGAGTTGCAGGCTTACCACCACGATGGATTCTGGCAGGCGATGGACACGCTGCGCGACAAGAACCAGCTTGAGGATTTGTGGCGCGGCGGCAAAGCGCCGTGGAAGGTCTGGGGGTAGGCTTGTTTGGAAATCTTTACCGGGGCCGCCGCGTTCTTCTCACCGGCCACACCGGGTTCAAAGGTAGCTGGCTGGCCTTATGGTTGCGCGAACTTGGTGCGGATATCACCGGTCTTGCGCTGGTGCCGGACACATCGCCCAGCCACTGGGATTTACTAAAGCTTGATGTTCACGAACATCGCGCCGACATTCGCGATAGGAAAATGGTCGCCGCAATCGTCAGGGAAGCGCGACCGGAGATCGTCTTTCACCTCGCTGCGCAGTCGCTGGTGCGCCGCTCTTACCACGCGCCGGCTGAATCCTGGGAAACGAATGTGATGGGAAGCGTAAACCTGCTGGAGGCCTGCAGGGGGATACCGGAGTTGAAGGCTATTGTTTTTGTAACCACCGATAAATGCTATGAAAACAAGGAATTAGGCCGCGGCTATACCGAGGAAGACCATCTCGGCGGGCGCGACCCTTACAGCGCGTCCAAGGCTTCGGCGGAATTCGTGGCGGCAAGTTATCGCGATGCGTTTTTTAAGGGCTCTCCTTTCATCGCGACGGCGCGGGCCGGGAATGTCATCGGCGGCGGCGACTGGGCTGAGGACCGGATCATTCCCGATCTTGCGCGCGCGCAGGGGAGAGGCGAGGCGTTGATTGTCCGCTCCCCGGACGCGGTGCGTCCCTGGCAGCATGTGCTTGAACCGCTTGCGGGCTATCTCCAGCTTGGGCAGAAACTGCTGGAAGGTAAAAATGAATTCGAAGGTGCGTGGAATTTTGGTCCCAATGAGAGCGAGGCACTCAGTGTTTCCGAATTGCTCGGCCGCCTGAGCAAAGACTGGCCTATGTCGTGGAAAGCCGTGCCGAACACGACCCTGCACGAGACTGCAACGCTTAAGCTCAACAGTTCCAAGGCGCGCCAAAACCTGAAATGGCAACCCGTCCTTACGCTGGATCAACAGCTGAAAATGGCGGCGGAATGGTACCGGGCTTTCCAGGAAAACGGCGCGGTTTTGAGTTCCGATCAATTGAAGGCCTACATCCATTCTGCAGAGAAGGCAGGCGCTGCATGGGCATGAAGATCAGTGATACAAAAATTTCCGGCGTGAAGCTGATTGAAACCTCTCTCGTTGCCGATCACCGTGGCAGTTTCTCGCGCTGGTTCTGTATGAAGGAGCTGGCGCCGGTGCTGGCGGGGCGCGGTCTTGCGCAGATTAACAATTCGAAGAGTCTTAAAGCAGGGACGGTCCGCGGCCTTCATTTCCAGCGACCGCCTCATGCCGAGATGAAAATTGTGCGCTGCATACGCGGACGCGTGTGGGATGTGGCGCTGGATATCCGCGCAGGTTCGCCCACTTTTCTGAAGTGGTTCGGAATAGAACTCACACCTGAAAACAATTTGATGCTGGCGGTACCGGAAGGTTTTGCGCATGGCTACCAGTCTCTGGAGCCGGAGAGCGAATTGCTCTATTTTAATACCGCGTTTTATACGCCCGAGTTTGAAGGCGCTGTCAATCATGCCGACCCGCTGGCAGCGATCAAGTGGCCGGTTCCGGTGACGGATCTTTCTGACCGCGACGCGAACGCGCCGTTTCTGACAGAAGAATTTAAAGGACTGCAAATATGACTCTTGAAATTTCTCCCAAGGCGAAAATATCCAAACTCGCCGACATCGAGGACAGCGTGCGCGGCAGCCGCATCGTCATCGGCGATGACACGGTGATCGACAGTTTCGTGAAATTCAAGCCGGCGGGCGGTTCGGGCGACGTTATCATCGGCGCGCGCAGCACCATCAATTCCTGCTGCGTGCTTTACACGGGCAACGGCATCACGATCGGAGATGATGTCGCGATTGCCGCCAACTGCACCTTCGCGCCCACCAATCACGCTTATCACGAAAAAGACAAGCTCATCCGCGAGCAGCGTTTTCTGCCGAGCAAGGGCGGGATTATCATTGAAGACGATGTGTGGATCGGCGCGGGATGCGTGCTGCTGGACGGCGCAATCCTGCGCAGGGGCTGCGTGATCGGTGCCATGTCTCTGGTGCGGGGCGAGGTGCCTGCCTATACCATCCAGATCGGTAATCCCCTGCGCCAGATCGGGCAGCGAAAATGAAATTCACGGTTCTGGGAAGCACGGGATTTATCGGTAGCGCCATGGTGCGTCATCTCCGGGCTGAAGGGATGGACGTCGATACGCCGCCGCGCGATATGCTGAATTTGCGGGGAAATATCGGCCATGTCATTTATGCCATCGGCCTGACCGGCAATTTCCGTCAGCAGCCGGACGCGGCGATCGAGGCACATGTCAATGTTCTTCGCCGGTTGATGGATGGCGCTGAATTCGACTCCTGGCTTTATCTTTCCAGCACACGGGTCTATGGCGGGCTTGCTCCGGATGTTCCGGCGACTGAAGATTCCGCTGTGCCGATCAGGCCCGGTGCCGACTCGCTTTATGACCTCAGCAAGCTGCTCGGCGAATCCATATGTCTTTCCCGCCCGGAGAAAACCGTGCGCGTGGCAAGGCTTTCCAACGTTTTCGGCGTCGGTCAAAGCGAGCATACATTCCTGGGCAGCGTGGTGCGCGACCTGACGCACGAAGGGAAAAGCGTGATCGGGCAATCACCGGAATCCTCCAAGGATTACATCTCTATTGATAAGGTCGTTAAAATCCTGGCCTTGATTGCATTAAAGGCCAAGGAAAGGCTTTATAATGTTGCCAGTGGTCATGGACTTACGCACCGGGAACTGGCAGATGTGTTTAGCGGAATGGGATATAAAATCGATTTCGCTCCGGGCGCACCGACGCGGGTTTTTCCGCCGGCGGACATAAGCCGCATTACCCGGGAATTCGGAATTAATACGCAGGTTTTTCCTGCCGATATTGCGCAATTGCTGGAAAGAGAAAATAAGGTGAAACATGAAAAAATCCGTGAGTGAAAAACCTTCCGACCCGATCGCCGAGTTCCAGCGGGAACGGGCAGAGGCTGTTGCGTCTTACAAAGACGATGCGGCATGGGATGAGATTTCTAAGCGCTGGCTGGATCGCGCCTTCCGCCAGAAATACATGTATAACTTCGCCTGGCTCGGGCGGCCGATTATCCAGCTTCCGGCGGATATGGTTGCTTTTCAGGAAATCGTCTGGAACGTGAAGCCCGATCTTATTATTGAAACCGGCATTGCCCACGGCGGTTCGCTGATTTTAAGTGCGTCCATACTGGCGATGCTTGATTACTGCGATGCTGCGGAACATGGTACCGTTCTCGATCCCAAAAAACCGAAGCGCAAGGTTCTCGGCATCGATATCGATATCCGTCCGCATAACCGCGCTGCTATCGAGGCTCATCCGCTGGCGGGGCGGATCGAGATGATCCAGGGCTCGTCCGTCGCGGCGGAGACTGCCCGCAAGGTCAAGGATATTGCCGGGAACTACCCCCGCGTCATGGTTTGCCTTGATTCCAACCATGTGCACGATCATGTTCTCGCCGAGCTCCAGCTTTACGCGCCGCTGGTGACCAAAGGAAGCTACTGTATCGTCTTCGACACAATCGTCGAGGATTTACCGGATGACGTGTTTCCGGACCGGCCCTGGAGCCACGGCAACAATCCGAAAACGGCTGTTCATGCCTATCTCAAAAAGCTTGAAAAAGAGAAGGGAGAGGTGCAGTTTGAGATAGACAGGGAATTTGAATCAAAACTCTTACTGAATGCGACGCCCGATGGTTTTCTCAGACGCCTCTAAATTCAAGGCCATGCAGCCGAAAAAGACACTTGAGCCGCACTACTTCACCGGTGCGAACTTCAATATCGTCGATATGGAGAAATTCAAAAAAGCCTTAGAACTGCTGCAGGAAAGTCTTTTCGACAAGGGCGCGACACTATACGCGTCGGACAATATCATTACGTGGAACCGCAATCTGAGTTTTCTCCGGGATGACTATTTCATCCGCATCATCAGGGACGAAAAAAACACCGGCGTCGAAAAAAGCATTCTCTGGCGGCTGTATGTGCTTCTTTACTTTGCCGAAATGGCGGGTCAAAGAGAAGGCGATTTTGTCGAGCTAGGCTGTCATACCGGTTTTACAGCCGGGCATGTGGTGCAAAAAGTCGATTTTAAAAAACTTGGAAAAAAATATTATCTCTATGATTTGTTTGAGTGGAAGGAAGGCGACAAGCATACGCATCTGCCTGGCCATGATAATAAGAACATGTATGAAGAGGTGAAGGCCCGTTTCGCCTCTTTCCCTTTTGTGCGAATCATAAAGGGTTCGGTGCCCGAGTCACTGTCCCAAGGCTTTCCTGAAAAAATCGCTTTCGCGCATATCGATATGAATCATCCGGATCCCGAGGTTGGAGCTCTGGAGCGCGTCTTGCCGATTTTGTCGTCTGGCGGCGTTATTATTTTTGACGATTACGGCTGGTGGGGTTATTCGGCGCAGAAAATGGCGCTCGACCCCATAATTGAAAGAAACGGCCTTAAAGTCTTGGAGCTGCCGACAGGGCAGGGCCTGCTCATTAAACCTTGATCTGGCGCGAACAGTAAATCCGCCACATTTCGCGGTAAGCGTTCTCCATGTTCCGGGTAAAGGATTCCTGGTTCATGAGGGGGCTGGCTGAGACTTTTTCGCGCAAATCATGCCGCAGTGTTTTCAGTCGCGCGCGGTCGGTTGCGAGATCCACCGCGATTTTAATGTATTCTTCTCTGTTTCCCGCGATCAGTTCCTCCAGGCCCGCGTTGGTAA
>JBASFK010000005.1:0-46664 GCA_049652985.1 Alphaproteobacteria bacterium | reverse complement strand
CCACGTTGTACTGCTCGGTCTTGCCGGGCGGCTCGGCATAAGAATCCGTAATCCTGTAATCCATTGCCTGCATGCCCGTGCTGCCCGGATAGGCAAGCCATGTGACCTGGATGGGGGCAGCCTTCCGTGCGAAAACCATCAGCCTGTTGCCTCGCGTATGGCCTGAAATATCCATCAGGATATCGATCCTGTCCCGTTCGATCAGGTCCGCCACGGCGTCGTCATCCATGAAGGCGATATCGTGCCAGTGATCGAATTTTTTCCTGAGCCGCTCCGTAATTTCATCCTCACGCTCCAGGTTTGCGTAAGCGTAGATTTCGAATTGCGCATGGTCATGAAGGCTGAGCAGCGGCTCGAAGAAATAATTGACAGGATGTTTGCAGAAATCGGCTGTGACATAGCCAATATTCAGCTTGCGGTCGGGGTCGGGGTCGCGCGCGAGTTCTCTTGTGCGCAAAACGGGCTTGGCGTGTTTTTCATTAAATTTCTGTGTTTCAGCCAGCAGATCCTCTGGCGTCACCGAAGCTGAATAAATCATCGCTAGCAGAAGATTGCTGTAAATCCATGATTTATGAGGAGCGAGTTCCATGGCTTTTCGGCAGCAGGCCATCGATTCTTCTAGTCGGCCCAGATTTTTGAGAGTGCCGCTGATATTGTTATAGGTCTCGTCTGTGCCGGGTTGCAGCACGAGGGATTTCTCATAACATTCCAGTGCCTGTTCATACTGGCCGACGGCGTTGTAGCTGACTCCCAGATTGTTCAGGATTTCCGCTGTGTCCGGCATAAGTTCAAGTGCGCGCTTGTACTCATGGATCGCCTCTTCGCAATTTCCCTTGCGGTGCAGGATCTGGCCCCTATTCGCATGGGCGTTCGCGCGGGTTTCCTCATCGGCGTCGAGGGTGGGGATTTTCGAGAAATAATCCATCGCTTCGTCAAATCTGTTTTGCACGCGTAGGATATGCGCCGCGTTCAGCAGCGCGTTGGTATGATCCGGCTTGAGTTCGAGCACCTGTTCATAACCGGCCAGGGCTTCGGCTTGTCTACCCAGGGATTTGAATATCTGCGCCACATTGTAACGCACATTGAAGGCATCAGGTTTTACGGTGATCGCCTGAGCGTAATATTCAAGCGCTTCCTCGTACTGTTTCCTGTTTTGTAGGACCGCGCCTATATTGCTGAGCGCGTTGAAGTTCTTCGGATCTTTTTCAAGAATCTTCTGAAATAGGGGAAGCGCCTCGTCATAACGGCAAAGAGCGATGAGAGTCGCACCAAGATTGTTCAGGAAATCCGGCGTGTCGGGCGCCTTCTCCAGCGCTTTCTTATAGTGAGCGATCGCCTCGTCGAGCCTGCCGCGCGCGTTCAGTATGTTCCCGAGCGTGTGGTGGAAAGCAGGCGTGCTTTCTTCGGCCAGGGCCTTCCGGACAAGGTCTTCGGCATGATCCGGATGCTTGAAATCCATGGCGATAATGCCCAGCATATGCAGCGCGCGTGCATAGCGCGGGTTGAGGGACAATATCTGTCTGTAAAGTTTTTCGGCCTCCGGTATTTGGCCGGACCGGTGAAATTGCAGGGCCTGATTGAACAGGTCATGTTCTCGACCGGCAACCGCTGAAACGTTCTTTTGGGCCATAGTCGCATTATGTCCTTAGGGCATCGTCATGCCGTAGCAGGATAAAACAAAAAGCGCCTCAAGGGCGCTTTTTTATATTCGTTATATGGAGTGTTTTTAATAGCTGAACGATATGTTAAACGACGAGCTATGTGTCGCGTCTGCCGGTGTCGCATCGGCCGTGATCGTGGCGCCGAAGGTAACAGGCTCGGCTACACCGCCGGATTCCACGGTGACGTCAACAGGCGTGGCCGCAGCCAGGACCGCAGGGGCGATATCGTCCGTATCGTAGCTCACGGCTGTCAGGGAAAGTCCGCCATCAGTAAAATTCGTGACCGCACTGCGCGTCATCTGCAAAACAATGCCGTCGGCGCCTGCCGGCAGGGTCACTGTAACTTGTCCGATTGTTCCGGCCGTATCGCCATCCAGGTTGATGAGCTGGGAGGAGCCGACCGCACCGGTTGTAAAGCCGCCGCTCGTCGGACCGAGGCTGATTGTGGGTGTATCACCGGAGGCGATACCGACCAGCCAGTTGCCGAAGCCAATATCGGAAACATTTGCTGCTGTGATCCCGGCGCTTGTCGTAATAGATGCATTGACGTTGGCGTTGTCTGCTGCGAAAGCCACGGCCGGCAGGGATGCCATCCCCAGAATTGCCGCGCTTGAAAGTAGTTTACTTCTAAGTGTCATAAGGTTTCTCCTTTACCTTTATCTGATATAAGCCAGCCTGGCGCGCTTTTTGTTAGAGTCCTTCTCAAAAAACGCGCCGAAAAATCCATCCAGCCCCTTCTCTATATATCACACTAAAAACGTTAAATCATGGTTAAAAATACTTGCCTGACAATATGTTAATTGTCATCCACAGCGAATCTTCCTTTAACATCATAGGCCTGCACGGCGACGCTTTTTAATTATTTTTAACAGGCCGGCATTTTATTTGAGCCAAATGCGATGTATCATGAAAGACCGGATTTCCAGTCTTTTCCTATTCTTATCCACAAAGATATACATGCGCCGTGCTTTGATTTTGACACTCTGGTTTGTCGCCGTTTCCGCGGTGTTTTGTTCTGTCCATGCGCAGGAAATTTCTCCTGCGCGTGACGCGGGAGAAAAACTTAAGGAAAAAACCATCCCCAGGGCCGCTCTGATAGGGCTGGCGAAAGATTTTGTGCGCAGGGTTTCGAAAGGTTTCGTCACCGCCGATCAGGCGATGGGAGAATCGGCCCCCACGAAGGAGGACATGATCGCCCGCATGGCCGAAGGCGAGGAATTGCTCTTCAAGGTCGTGCTGGAAGGCGGGGTTACTCTGACCAATCCGCTGCTGGGTATAGTTCGGCAGGGTAAGGTCGTCCTATCGCTTCGGGATTTTGCCAACTCCCTGGAACTGCCGATCACGGTTAATCCCGCTGCCGGAAAGGTGACAGGCTGGTATATCCGTGAAAATAAAATTTTTGATCTCGATATCGCGAATCGCTCGGTAAAAACCGACAACGGTGAATTCACCTTTTCCTCGCAGGCCTCGGTGACGGAGGACGATATTTTCGTTCCGGTCGAGGAAATCGCAACCTGGCTTGGCTTTACTATCGACGTGAACATCGCCAGCCTCTCCCTCATCATCAAAACACCGGTGCCCTTGCCAATTCTGGAACGGATCGCGCGAGGCAAGCAACAGCTCCCCGGCAAGGGCCTTGGCCCCGCGAAGTTACCCTTGATGGCCGAGGCTCCGCCTGTGGTCGATATACCTTTTGTCGACGTTTCGACGCGCAGCGCCTATAAAAAAGATGGTCAAAGCGGTCGCGACGCGCAGTTCACGAACCAGGCTTCGATTGTTACCGCGGGCGATTTCGCCGGCGGCACGCTCAGGACCCAGGCTCATCTGGACGATGAGGAAATGTTGTCCAGCCTTGGCGTCAATTACCAGCGCAAATCACTGGAGCCGGAACTGCTCGGTCCGCTCAAGGCGCGGTCGTACGAAGTGGGAGACATCAATACGGTGAGCATGCCCCTGGATCAGGGCGGGCAAAGCGGCCTGGGCGTCTATGCGACTAATGCCCCGCCGGTCCGTAATTTTTTCAGCCCGTCGACAACAATCACCGGCATCGCCTTCCCCGACTGGGACGCCGAGCTTTACCGGGACAATCAATTGCTGAGCTTTCAGAAAGTCGGGGATGACGGAACCTACAGGTTCGAGGATGTCGACCTGTTCAGCAGCGATAACAATTTCAAGGTGGTGCTTTACGGTCCCCAGGGTGAGGTCCGCGAGGAAGATCTTTATGTTCCAGTCGATCCGGACAGGCTTGCGGAGGGCGGCAGCGCCTATGCTGTTTCCGTGACCCGCCAGAATGCACATACATATTCGCGTGCCCCCGAGGATGAAGAGAATAATGGTGTTCACGTGGCCGGGGTCTATGAGACGCCGGTCGGCGACAAAAGCGTGCTGGCCCTGGGAATGGAGTCAGGGGAGGTGAACGGAGCGCAGAAAGGTTCGGCGCAGGCCGGCCTTTCCACCAGCATCGCGCAGACTTTGTTCAATCTCAGTGGCGCTGTCGATACCAATTCCGAAATGGCGGCGGAACTGGTCGCGCGCCGGGAATTCAAAGGACATCGCCTGCGCAACGAAACCAACTGGGCGACAGAGGAATACAGGACAACGAACGAGGGGGACGTTGCCGAAATCTTCAGCAACCGGTTCGGGCTGACAGGTCCCTTGCCCGGCGTTCTTGGAAAAAGGCCCCGTTACAATTTCGATCTTGGATACGTGCTCGATTCCGAAGGAGAGAACAGCACCAATGTTGCCGCCGGCTTCAACACGACATGGGGGCGGATCGGCTTCAACCAGCAGCTCGAATATGAGATGAGCAGCCGGGCGGAGGAAAATACCTTGGATGGCTCGACGGGCTTTTTCGGCACATTGGGGCGAAACCGGCTGCGTTTCGGCGCCAACTACCAGTTCCAGCCCGATAGCGACCTGCAAAGCATCGCGGCCAGCCTGAACCGGGACCTGACCAAAAATCTCGACCTGCAGGTGGGCGTCAGCCGCGATATCAACACCAAGCTGACGGAGGTGTCTGCCCAGGTCAACTGGGATGCGAAATTCGCACAGATTTCGCCGGGCGTGACGTATAACACGGACAAGGACCTGACCGTTACTCTGAGCACGCGTTTTGGCCTGGCCCGCGACCCGCACAAGGAAACGATACGCATGCTCAGCCGTCCTTTGGTCAATATGGGCGGCTTGACGGCTTTTGTGTTTCTCGACAAAAACGGCGATAGAGAATTCAATGAAGGCGATGAACCGATTCCCGACGCCGTGGTCGCCTCGCTGCAAAGCGGCGGCAGGCAGAAAACCGATGCCGAAGGTTATGCCTTTTTCCCGAGCATGCCGGAGTTGCTGCGCACGGATATTGTGCTTACCCCGAACTCGCTGGCCGATCCTTTCTGGATTCCGGGCTCCGAGGGCGTATCTGTTATACCGCGCGTAGGCCATGTTTCCGAGGTCGAGTTCCCGGTTCATATGGCCGGTGAAATGGATGGAACGCTATATCTTGAATCCGGCGGCAGCGCCGATCCTCTTCGCGGGGTACGGATCAGGCTTTATGGCGAAAGCGGCAAGGTCCAGGATACAGCCGTGACCGGGCCGGACGGTTTTTATATATTCAGCAAAATTCCGCCCGGCGAATATACGCTGGCCATCCATAGCGACGATGCCGCGGCCAAAAAATTCGTGCGACCGGAAGATCCGGATAAAATCGTAATCGGTTTCGACGGCACCATGATTTATGGTCACGATATTCACGTTGTACCCGGTCAGGACGTAGCGACTAAAATACTGGCTGAAATTCCAGGGCATGCGCCGTCGAATGCCGCGCTGGTGAATTCGGGGGCTGTGTTTATCAATCTTGGTTCATTCAATTCGCGCCTGTTGATGGGGCTGACATGTTACAGGCTTAAGATGCAGTATGCGGATGCTATTGGCAGGGCAGTACCGCTTGTTCCCGTCACGGCCAGCGAGGCCGATGCAAAAACCGGCCAGCACACGCTACGCGTGGTTATCCCGGGCGATACGATGAAGCAGGCGATGGAGCGCTGCAAAATTATCGCTCAGGGTGGCTTCGCCTGCAGTGTTGAAACGCTGCCCGAAAAATTAAAACTTGCGAGCGCGGAATAAGCAGGTTTTAGATTGGGGGTTCGGGCCACGAAGATGTCATTTCTTCTTTTGCCGAGATGGTGATTTCCTGAAAATAAACTCCGCAAAGATTTTCATCCGAAGCGGTTAGGATAATGTATAAATGCTGCGAGGTGTCGGCTGGACCGTGGGCTGCGCTTATTTTTGCGGACAACCTGTCTTTGCGCAGTGATTCAGCGCGTCAATCGTCAAATGTTCCAAGGGGTTATTGTGAAGCAGTTTAAGATAAATCGGGCACGCTCATTAAATCTACGTTCGGGGTTTTCAAGAGATCCAACTCGCTTCCCAGAAGGCTTTTCATTAAGCCCGTTAAGAGGCCCGGCTCTTTCGCGAGGCCAGCGTGCTGCGGTATCCACCCGAAATAATTATTGATCGCATGCATCCATGCCTGGCCTACAGGGTTGCTGGGGTCGTGAAGGATAGGGAAGAATAATGGGTCAAGAAACATCTGCCATGCCACAGCGGCCACCAATCCCACTGTTGCGAGCTTGACGGCACCCCAGAAGACGTTGCTTAACCAGCCTGATTTTGTTTCTTCGGCCATTTTCTGTGCGCTTTCTAAAGATTTTTGTGGAGGGGCTTGCCTTCTGACTTGAGAATGATTATCAATTCCATACGAGAATGATTATCATTACGGTTGGCCGAGTCAATAGAGAATGAGAATTATTCTCAATTAAGGTTTTTACAGATTTAGGCGGAATTTCCATGAAATTGAAAAGCACCGTGCCGTTATTCCTTGCGGCTGTAATGTCCGCGATGGTCCATGAGGCTGAAGCACAAGTCCCTGGCAACGTTAATTCGAAAGTCAGCGCACCTGTTGTGACTTACAACTTTGGAAACAGGCAACTTATACCGGGCAGAACGCAAATAGAATTCAATTGCGGCCCCGAAAACATCGTTCAGTGGAAAATGCCAGATGGAAGAATCGCGCTACGCCCTACCGCCCGGGGGATGGTGCTGATCGACGGCCAGAAAAAAATGTTCGACAGTCATCCGGAATTATATTCTTTACCACCCGATCCTCAGGGACAAAACAAGGTTTTATCGCGTGTCTATCTTCTCGCCACCGAACACATGGCGCGAAGTCATTATGACTGCATCAAGGACGCAGGTACGCTCGATTACAGGGCATTCAAGCAAAATGAAATTGAATTGACGCTGCAAGAAAAAGGGTTCAGCCGCGAGAAAATAAGCACCGTAGTGGCAAGCTTTATGAATTTCATTATGCGGGACGAAATTAATGGCAATGAATTTCTCAGCCAGAACGAACTGACGGGCATACAACAAATTGCCGGAGAAAAAGTTCGAAAAATATATGGGCCCGACTGGAAGCAAGAAACGCATTGCCATGCCATAAATGTGTTCAAGGCCTGCAAATCGGCGCTTGGTCTTGATGAGAAACTCTCTCCCGGCAGGTAATCCCGAGCATGAACTCCTCTATCACCCCAGATTTTTTCCAAGATTCAATCCCGGATATCCTAGAAAATCCGGCATTTCAGGCAATGTGGCGGCGGCATTATTCCAGCCGTGGTGTTTCCCCTCTTACGGAACTTGCAGCGGAGTTTCGCGCTTCGGCAGAGCAGCCTGAAATGTCCCCCGTCCTTGCTTCGTTCGCAAAAGATTTGACGAGTCTTGAAATAAACGCGCTCGGAAAAGTCAGGCCAGATGAGAAGCCCGAGATCACCTCATATCGCACGCGCTTGCAAAATATCAGCGACAGCATGATCGTGGCGGCGCAGCCGCAAGAGGATCATTCGCCGGACGATTCCCCGCTTCGTGTCACCATGGATTCAATCCTGGACATGGTAAGAAAAGAAACCGCGCAGGTTCCTTATGCCCCGGTGCGCACCATGACGGGCATTTGCAAAGACTGGGCCGGCGGACTCTGGCATAACATCAAAGAGCATCCGAAAACCAGCGCTATTGCTGCACCAATAATTGCCGCCGCGATGTGGGGTGTGAACAGCTTTACGTCAGCCACGAATATACGCCTGACGCCGGCGCACATGACAGAGGTGGACTTAATACCCGGCGAGGAGAGTATGACTATCGATCCCAGCCTTGCGCAGGATACGGTTACGGTTTGTCATGAACACCTGGCCTTTAACATCGGCAATCAAGAGATTTCTCTTTTCCCAAAGCACTGCATAATTGTTGATACTTTTACAAATGATATGATGGGTTATGCGAACAGTGCATTTGGTTTTGTGGGTAGTTTCAGCGAGCGTCTGCGCCCTGTCACGGAAGGAGCTGTTGTCAGCTTAAACGGCGCATTTCCGCCGCACCTAGCGCAGGCTTTGACAGAGGCCGCTCATAATGCCGGTAACTATGTCGTTTCGTTCGACCAGCTGGAAAACACGGCTTTTCATCTCGGATTTACGGCTGTTCAATGGGCTGCGACGCATAAGTTTGCAGTTATGGACGGCAATGAAATCAGGGAGCATTGGAATAAGGCGCGCGATTTTGTCGTGCGTTCCATGAGTGGCAATGGTCTGGTTTATGCCGGGGCGGCTGCGGCGTATTTCTCCTGCGCTCCGGGCACGAACGCATTCTGGCCGATGGTGGGTGGATCACTTGCCGGGTATTTCACGCACGAAGCCGCACGGGTCTGGAACCGTGCCGGGCATGTCAGGGATGTCATGGAGCCGGCGATTCCCAAAACGCTTCGCGAGCAATTCCGGCAAGCCTGCGACAGGGGCCCGCTGTTTTATGTTCGTTCGTTGCACGAGAGAACAAGCGAGATTGCCAGGAATACATATCGTGATGTTTCCGAAGCGCTTCATGAGAAATTCCAGAGTGCCTGCCACAGTATAAAAGAACTGCCGGCGCGTCTTCATTCGGTGAAGAAAAAAACGGGCAATATCGCAAGAAGCGCCCTTCATGGGGATTTTGCGTCACTTCGTGAAGCTATGCCCGCATCAAAAACCTGCGCCATTGTTTTTACCAAGGCTGCAGGGGTGGGCCTTGTCGGAACGGTATTTGCCGATGCGAACGGCATGCTGGATAACGAAACGTTGCAGCAAGTCAGCACGCTTGCTGTCAAGGCTGGCGCCTACCTGGGCGTTGGCGGAGCTTATGTTGTCGTGAACGGGCCGCAGGATGCGGTGATACACATACCTTACCTGGTTGTTGGCGGGGTGGGAGGCGTTACGACAGGTGCTATTTCGAAGTTGATAACGAGTTTCAGGTCTGGAAAATCCAACGATATGGGCGGACCTGATATGGGAAGCGGTCTTGGCTAGGGAGTGGTGCCCAGGGGCAGGATTGAACTGCCGACACGTGGATTTTCAAGAAACAATTATATAGTCCTATATTGTTGATTTAACAAGATATATATTTATCACAGTCACAAAAGAGGCACCGCGAATTTGTATATCAGGCCGCAATTAGCCTATGAATCGGGGCCATGTGGAACGCGCCTCAAAACACTGTCGGCCCTTATTATTACACGATCGATCACCTGCAGACGCTGATGCGCTACGACCTTGAATTCGAGCCGCGCCAGGAGGTCATTGAGGCGATCGAATATCTCCTGCCCAAGGCCCAGCCGCGGCGGCCTGTGCAGCTCTATAAAGAGGCGCTGCGCACGAACAACCCGGAAATGCTCGAGATCGCCAAAGCCGGGCTCCAGGAAGCTTTCGCGCGGTACAGCTTTTAAATAAAAAAAACCCCGGCCGGAGCCGGGGATAAGTTGCCTAGAAGAAAGCAAAGTTAAGAAATCAACAAATCGTCAGCAGCTGCGATCGCGCGTCCGATGATCGTGGCTATTTCCGGGTAGATGGCGTTTCCGCAGGCCCCAATTCTGTCCATCGCGCTGGAAAATCCATCATGCGTTCGTACATCTGGGTAAGTATCGTCAAATCGAAGTTCCCCCCGATGAGAAAGTATGGCCAGGGCTTGTTCTGGTAGCCCCGCCAGATGCAGCTGAGCTGCGAGTGAATCGTATATCGCGTCATGCACAACCCGTCCGATTTCGCGGGGGTAGGCAATAATCCAGATCCGATCTCGGTGATGGACGGCGCCAAGCGCGGAAGCCGGTATGCAGTGCCATTGACAGTCATACCCGCACTCGGCCAGGTCTCCGAGAACTCGGCCGAGGCCTCGATAAGTGAGAGCTGCGACGTTTTCCACGACCACGAAGCGGGGTCGTATGTCGCGAATGGCGCGCACGATTTCTGACCAGAGGCCTGAGCGCGTGCCTTCAATCCCCGTGCAATAGCCTGCGTTCGATATATCCTGGCAGGGAAACCCTCCAGTGACGACATCTGCGGGAATTTGCCGGAAGTCGATGGTTCGCACGTCTCCGTGGATAGCGACATCAGGCCAATGTTTTCGAAGTACGCGCTGACAGAAGACGTCAATTTCACAGAAGGCAATAGTTCTGAAACGGCCTGTGCGCTCGAGGCCGAGCGAAAAGCCGCCGATACCGCTGAACAGGTCGAGGACCTGGAGCGGCCGGAAGGTGGACTCCATTTTTGCATGATTCTCGCGTACGCTGAACCCGCTGCGTGCGACGCAGTGCGGGGTGGCCGTGAGAGCGGCCGGTTGCGGTCATGCGAGGAATCAGCTCGCGGTCTGGGGCGTTGACGCGCCCCGGACCCCTGCTTTTAAACAGGGGATTTCTTTAAAAATTAAAACACGTCGGCGATCATCAGCCAGGCAAGCCGGACAATGACGCAGACGGCGAAGACTAAAATCTGCAAAAAAATGAAACAGGCCAGGCCAACCATATCTTCGTCGCGGACGATACGGCTTACCAGCGCCAGGTCCAGGACAAAAATAATCACTGCCACAAGAACCCAGATCCAGATTTCAGGCATTATTTTTCCCCTTAGTATTCCGCCGAAGGCGGCGTGAAGCCGGACGTCCAGCGCGCAATACCTTTTGAAACGCGCAGTTCGTCCATCCACCCATCGAAATAATGAGCGTTTGAATCGGTATAAATGCGGCCCGAGACCAGCCCGTTCGGCGCATCGCGTAGGGTTTTAGAGCTTGTCCATGTCGCTCTTTGCGTGCCATCGACATACATGGCGAAATTGGTCCCATTCCTGACAACGGCGATGTGGTACCAGGTGCCTGTCGAAAAGGCGACACTGGCATGAATATCATCGACTGTGCCGTCAGTGTACATCGTGTACATTCTGAGCGGCGTTGAAGGCGAGCCGCCAGAATCAAATTCGAGGAAAAAACCGCCCTGCGTCAGTGCGCTGTTGGAAAGACTGACAAGGCCGTGGTGAGCGGACAGGCCGTTAGGGCGAACCCGCAAATCGATCGTGAAATCCCCGGATCCGAAATCGAAGTCGCTTGATGATGCCGCAGACAGGTAATCGCCGGCTCCATCATAAAGTCCGGAAGCCCCGCCGAACACTGATTGCCCCGTGTCTATCTGGGCGTTGCCATTAGCAGTAATGGTTTTTGCCGTGGCGCTATCGGTAAATGTGGTCGAGGCATCCGCGCCATTGAAATGAAGAAGCAGGACGTTATTCAAATCCCTGTAGGCATAGGAATTAAGGACAAGACCTGCAGCGTGCGCCTGAAATGCGAGAAGGCAGGTGAGAAATATTAGAACGAAACGTCTATACATGCGACCAGTCCTTTTCCGGGAATTGTGCTGCCGCGCTGATCGAGGTCAAACGTGATCTTGGCGTTTGCTGCTATCGAGGTATCCGAGACAACGGCGGCTGCGGCGGCTGTTCCCTGAGCGGTGGAACTCCCTCCGTTAAATTCGCTGGCGTCAATCGTGATCCGTGTGGAAAGGATAGTCGATCCGGCCTCGTTTAAATCGACGATAATAGTCGAGCCCGTCGGCGCGGTTTCGACATACGCCCGAACAGCGTTAACCGTTGCCGCCGCTGGCAGGAAAAGATGCGCCTTTTGCGTCGGCGAAGTGGACAGGTCGCTCGTCTGATCCGACATTGCCACGCAATATTCCTGGCGCAGGCCAAGCGTTGCCCTTCCAGCCGCCGCGTTGGCATCATCAATAATGGATGCCCCAAAGGCCGTGAACGTGAAGGCCTGCCCCTGCATGCTGGTCAGGTTGGCGAGGGTATCAATCTGGCCTTCAACCGTGCTTTCGCTCGTGCTGTCCAGCAGATCGAGTCCGTTCATCGTACCCGTTCCGGTGAAATCAATCGTGTCTGTGTTCAGGTCGAGGGTATTAATGTCGAATTCTGTAATGCCGGTGCTGGATGTCCAGTCAATCTGATTGCTCGTATCGTCGAGATTGAAAGTTATATCTTCAACCCCGCCGGAGCCGCCGCCTCTGCTCAAAAAAGTTACCGCGCCGTCGCCATCAGTCGTAACCGTAACCCCGGTCGCGCCCCAGATTTGCTCAAGGCCACCTGCGGTACCTGTGCTTTTTACTCTCCAGTCCGTCGCGGGCGATCCGTCTTCGTCGTTGGTGCCTTGAACAAAAATGGAATTCGTGTCGTTCGCATCGTTCGTGGCAAGGCGGAGAATAATACTATCCGACCCTTGATCGGCGGCCGTATTTGTAATGGTGAGAATATCGCCGCCCTCTTCGGACGATGTGATGTCTTGGTCATGACCGCCAAAAACAACTGTTCCCGCCCCGTCAGCATCGCCTATGGCGTTCCATGCTGTTGCACCACCTGCGTCATCTTCCCAAGTGATTTCACCACTTGTATTAAATTTAGGAACTTGGCCATTCGAGGGAGTATCGCCAACGCTGGTGGCAACAACATAAGCAGAACTGGTGTTATTGTAAAATTCGATCGCATCATATCCAATGCCCCAACCGTTTTGGTCAATAGCAATTTCTCCTACGGCATCAGTGGTAGGGCTTCCCGCTTGCGGTAAAGTAACGATGCCCGTGAAAATTGGAGAAGCTAAGGGAGCGTATGCAGCGGATGTATTCTCCGCTTGGGTCCATACGTCGAAGCAGGATTCAGACGCGCCCGATGCATCAACGCCGAGGGGTGCAGACCCGCTTGAGCAGTTTCCCCCGTTCGCAGCCAGTGCCGTTGCCGTAGACGCACTACCGCCTTCTAACCTAGTACCAAACCAGGCATCGTTAGCGCCAAAGGGTCCTGCAACAAATAACCAGACCTCTCCTGGAGCAATTTCTGTTACGTTACCTAGAGCGACACTTAGAACACTATCAGCACCAGAAGGGGTAACATCTATAGGATCAGTAGAGCCTGTCTTATTTGCTATATAGAACCATTTATCATGATCGCCACCAATAGCGGGAAAAGTAGCTGTCTGTGCCGCAGAATTATCACCAAAATAATAAATAGGAACAGAAGCATCTACCGTGAAGTTGCCCGTTTCAATTTCAAATACAACTTCACTGCTACCACCGCCACCGCCACCGTCACCTTGCAAGGCCCAAGTATTTGATGATTGGCAGGCATATAGGCGCTGGCCGGTGGTCGCATCGGTATCCATGAAAAGATCACCGACCACGCAGGTGCCAGGCAGGCTGTTGCCGTTCGGGATTTCAAGTGTCGCACCGCCGTAATCATACGTGCCCGACGCGACATCACCGTTATTAAGCAGGTAACTATCCGCGATTTCCGTCGCGCCGATGCAGTCCGTGCAGGTCAAGTCATCGGCCGTGTCGGCTTTCGGCCAGTCATTACCGACCGCGATGCGCAGCTTGTCAGCGGACGATTCTGTGAAGATGGAATTTGTGTCGCCCGTGGTGGCGATCTCTGAAAGAGCCGCTGAATCGTTGCCGCTGTCGTCGCCCAGATCGAGGGTAATAGACGTTCCACCCCCGCCGCCGGTGTCGTCATCATCTTCGCAAAGAAATTCACCGTCTGTATATTTCGGCACCTGGCCGTTCGTGCAAGTGTCTGCAGCGGGAACGGCGACTACATAGGCCGAGCGCGTGCCGTTGAATATTTCAAGACCGTTATAACCGGAAGCAAAGGCATCTTCATCGACGGCAATTTCGCCGTCTGCATCCGTCGTCGGGCTGGCTGCCGTGGGCAGCGTTACGATGCCTGTAAAAATCGGGGAAGCGGCAGGCGCGTATCCTGCAGCTGTATTTTCGGCTTCCGTAAAGGCGTCCGTGCAGCTTTCAGAAGCGCCCGAGGCGTTTACACCAAGGGGAAATGAGCCGGCTGAACAATTTGACCCGTTCGCTGCCAGGGCCGTGGCTGTAGCGGCATTTCCCGCGGCTGTGATATAGGCGGCAGATGTATTCTCGGCTTCGGTCCATACGTCAAAGCAGCTCTGGACCGCTCCACTGGCCGCAACACCGAGCGGCGCCTGGCCGGATGAGCAGTTTGAAGGGTCTGCAGCCAAGGCAGTGGCAGCGCCAGCCGTAAGGCCGGAGGCTGTGCCAGTCGCATTTGTCAGCACGCCGGCTGAAGGAGTTCCTAAATCGCCTCCTTGAAAATAGTCTGCACCTGTCCCGCTCTCGTCAGAAAGGGCGGCGCGCAGGCCAGCAGAGTTGCTTAAATCTTCTTCATAATCCGTGCAGGATTCAACGGCTCCCGAGGCATCAACACCGAGCGGCGCAGATCCAGCCGAGCAATTAGAGCCGTTGGCGGCGAGAGCATCTGCAGCATCGGCCTTTGGCCAATCGTTACCGACGGCAATACGAAGCTTGTCGTTGGCAGGCTCGGAAAAAATTGAATTAGTGTCGCCGGTTATGGCGATTTCACTTAGCGCGATTGAATCGTTGCCGCCGTCATCACCGAGATCAAGAATAATACTCGGCGAGGCTTCCTCGATTCCCAGTGCTTCCGCAAGGTCGCCCAGGCTGACGGAAACAAGCGTCGCATCTGGGGTGCCGCATGAAAGAGAGGCCCATATTCTTGCATTTTCGTCGAGGACATGCGTGATATCATCGGCCCAGTCCGCGGTTGTGCAGATAGAAGCCGCGTGCGCTGGAGGAATAAAGCTGAACAGCGCAAAGGCTGCAAATAGATAACGCATCATAATTCGCCTCGGGCTTTCATAAGCTTATATTGCTGATCCGAAAACCGGACGTAAAATTCGGGGATATTCTCCCTCAAAATCTTACGCTCCTGTTCTGTCGGAATGACGATTTTTGGAATGAGAATGGTGTTAGGATTTGAGGTCGTCCCACATCCAGTCAGCAGCGGGAACGTCAGTAATAGGACTGTCGCGCTGATCTTGAAGCTTTTCGAGCAGGTTTTCCTGTTCATCGTCCTTTTCCTTTTCAGTGATCCAGTCTTCAGCCTTTTTCCATGCCAGCCATAGGGCGCCAGGAACACCTAGCGCCGCTATGACTGCAAGTATGGCTTTGATTGAGAGCCCGGTTATCACGGCGCGCTGGCAGCGTCTTCGACCTGCTGGCCAACAGCCGAAACGTCGCCCTTAAGAACAGCGTTGGTGTCAGGCTTAACGCCGTAAGCGAAATAGCCCACTGCTGCCAGAATGGCAGTCAGCACGATCAGCACGATCTTGCCGAATTTTTTAAAGATACTGTCTTTATTATCGCTCATCACGATCTCCTTTGGTTGTTGCACTTAAAAAAGAAAATAGCCGACGGTCTAAGACCCTACGTTCGAACGTCCCCCAACGGGTGCAAGGTTGCTTGCGGCATTGCCCTGGTCGGCCCTCGGGTATTTCAGATGGCGAAAGCGGGCGCGGCTTTCGCTTTAAAACCGTCGATCGTGCCTTTGCCGAGCGGCGTGTTGTAATATTTTTTCCAGTAAGCGGCGAGGCCGTCGATATCGTCGGCTTCCGGTAATCTGGATTTGATGCGGAAATAATGAACACGGCACATTGCGGCGGCGTAAAAGTGGTTGCCATGCAGCTGCTGCACCAGTTCCATATTGATCATGGTCAGGTGGCGCACCCTGGCGGCCAGCGAAAGATCATGGCGCAGAAAATTATCCCAGATATCGTCATGCGTTATGCGCTCCATCTGGAACAAACCATAAGCCGGGCCCAGCCGCCCGTTCTTGTCGACCTGATCAAGAAACCGCAGGCCGCTTTCGGCCAGCGCGGTGGCAACAACCAGGCGCGAAGCGGCCTGACTGTAAAGGCCTATACGGTTTAAAGTCGGGTCGACGATATAGTCGCGGAATTGTTTAAGATCAAGACCGTTCATTTATCAATTCCTAGTCGCTGCTTCAAAATATCACCGGCGCCATTGCTGAATTTTTCTGCTAATTCGCATGCTAATTTGTTCACATCATCACAAAGGTCTTCATAACCTTGAGCGACCGTTTCGTGTATGATTTTTTTAGCCTGGACATTTTTGATTATTGCGATCACATCAGTCTCCGATCTTTTCCTTGATAACGGAAAGAACTTCTTTGACTCCGGCGAGCGCCTGAATAACGGAAAGATAGCGATCAAAGTCTTTTTCTTGACGTCTATTTCCGACCCAGTATTGATAAAAATTTCCTGCGATCAGGAATAAAATAATCACCATTTGCACGGTGATCGCGATGTTATTGTAATAAAAAACCTGATCTATGCCGGCACCAGCTTTGCCAACAAGGTCGGTGGCGCCATGAATGACGTCTTGTGGATCCATGGCTACCCCCCCCCTTTGTTGTTTTTATTAGTCGTTTAGTTCGAACGTCGTGAAAGCGGGTTTCGAATAACCCTGCTCGATCCCGGCCTTGATATCCTGGTAAGCTTCCTGCGCGGAAGCTACGCCGCCGGTGTTTTCGCTGTTGATGGCAAAGCCGCCGAACAGCACTGTCAGAAATGCCAGTAAGGGCATGATGGTCTCCTGGGTTGGGGTTGAAAAAACTTAATTGCGGCCGCTATAGCGGTAACGCAGGCCGAGCTGCGTGACTCCTGCAGGGCCTTTGCGTTTCTTTATCGGGTCGGCATCGAAATAGATTTTCCCCGACAGCAGGGCTTGCATAATGTCTTCCGTGCCACCCGCGTTTTGGTATTTGATTAAACCCTCAAGACGGCGATCGGCGGGGTCGAGCAACACAACTTTTTCCCCGGCAGCAATCTGGCCGAAAGGATGAGGAATGACGTCCATATCGGCATTTTTGAGGGCCTGCGTGATTTCCTGGTATTCATACTCAATTTTCGCGCCGTCCATGATTTCCTCGAGGCTGCGCGGCACCATGACTTTCCTGAATTTTTTCTTCGTGATAGGACATATTTTTTGCGCCCTGATATCCGTCGGGCCGTTATAGGCGTAAGGAGGAACGTCTGCGGTATAAGTGCTGAGAATATTATTGGAGCCATCGAGCAGCAGATAGATAAAAGCATGCGCACGTGGGTCTTTTTTTTCATCGTCGCCAAGGAAAAAGGGAGGCGATGAGGTAATGTAACGCTGTTGGCCGCCTACAGTCGGGGTCTCTGTAGGAAGCCTCCATGGGACAACGGAAGACACATAAGAACCGGTTAAACCGGATTCCCACCATCCCTGCGCGCCGGAATTATTTCCACTGGCGATCCGCGATAGAACTTTAAATCCATATTCACCGCCCGGCGTTGTAATGTGGCTGGTGCTTGTAAAGAGCGCGCCGCCGCCAATGGAGGTTCCAGCACTGGCACTGAATGTGCCGATGCTTGTTTCTAGGTTGCCCTGGCTGACGCTGATCAGTCCCGAGGACGCGTGCAGGGATTCAATGATGACCACAGAGCCGTTATATTGCCACCTGTAGGTTCCGTCCTCGATCAGGTCATCAGGATCGAGATCGGCAAGCCCCACGGGCGTGCGTTTTTTTGCAGCCTTTGTACCTGATAAATCGTCGATGGTGATCGTGACAACATCGGTATTATTGGCCGCGGCCTTGAATGACCCGCCCATGCCTTCAACCCACGCTGACGGCACAGGCAGGACTGTTAAAACGATATCGTTTTCATCACCGGCCACAATAGAGGCGTGAGTTTTTGATTGATTTTGCAGTGAAACGCAATTAGGCAGCCGCGCTACTCCCCCGGTCGTTGCGCCATCACCTAAGATCAGCTCTTGGGCCGACGTGTCGATCATAATCTCGCGTTCGGCAGGTATATCCGCAGCGATAGTCGCTGCATCATAACCGCGGATCTTTTTAACAGCTGCTACCATTTATCCGTTCCAGTCTTCATCGGTGCCTTCGATATTCCAGTCTTCGTCATCGCCTTCGATATTCCAGTCCTCCGTGGAGCCGACGCCGAGCGCCGAGCCGACAGAAAATCCCGAGAGCGAGGTATTAAATGTCGACGTGACGCCGCGGCTGTTACGGGCTGCAGCGCGTATGTCGTAAACCTCTCCCAGGGACGCGCTGAAAAGATCGGTATTTGTCGCATCGCCCTCCACGGGCGGTAGGGAAATCCAGGTCGGGCTTCCTTGTTTCCTGTATTCGATAATGATGCAGCCGCGCTCGCGCACGAACGCATTCGAATGTTGTTGCCAGCTGAGCGCGACCCGGAAAGTGGCGTCGCCGTCCTGTGTGGCGATAAGAATGGATTGAGCAAGCAGGCTGACCGGAGGTGAAACCTGCAGCGCCGCGGCAAAATTGGTATTCGGTGCCGGGTCGACTTGCAGCTCGTCTTCTGAATCCCAGCTGTAAACGCCGGCGGCCGTCTCGCTTAACAGCATGTCGACGCCGAAAACCGGCCCGGCATCTGTTTCTTCCCCGGTAAAACGCCAGCTGTCGACCTCGAAGGGTTTTTCCTCCCAGCCGCAAATTTCATTCGTCAGCATAAGGGTATCGCATGGCTGGAAAAGCATGCCGTGCATATTGGTCGGGTAGGGAAGCCGGATCTCCTGCCTGTGTTTGTTAAGCGCTATTGTGGCAATTCTCTGCGCCGTCGACGCGCGCTGCGTGAAGGGCAGGTCGAGATCGATCAATTCCATTTCACCAAGATCGTCTTCGACATGCGCATCGATGATCGCCGATGGGTAATCCTGTGGCTGCCAGTTATTCAGCGGGCTGACATAAATGCCCTTGACCCCGTTGAAGCTTTCGTCGAGGCCGTGCCTGGTATCGACGCTGATTTTTCGGCGCAGGTGGCTTTCATTAAGGACAACGCTGGGCTCGCGGTAAACAGCCGCGAAAATTTTCCAGTAGCCGCCGGTGTTTGAGAACTTCCCGCCCATGGCCGACATGATCTCGGAAAGATTTTCGCCGAGTGCAGAGGCGCTGCTGATATCGCCGCCGCCGAAATAACGCGGCTCGCCCGTCTTGCGGATAAAAATTTCCCCGCTGCCGGCGGAAGTGATATCGACGGCCACGTCGTTTATGGCATCGCTCAGGCTGGCCGCCAGCTTGATACGCGGCTCACCCCTGAACTGGAAAGGTATGACGAAATAATCTGTGTCCTCGGCAAGCCCGTCCGGCGCACTGCCCGCGGTGACGACTTCAACGCGGTCGCCGCGCTGGAACTGCAGCAGGTCGCCGGTAAGCTTGATGATGTCCGTCGCCGTATCGATCGCGCTGATCGTCATGTCGAAAGTTTTGGTTTCGACGATCTCTTCGCTGGCATTCGCGGCCGCTTCGACTTCGGCCATGGCGATATCCGCCATCCCGGCCTGGAAACCGTATTTCGGATTTGTCAGGTACCAGTAAGTATGGAGAGCCGGGTTTGGCGTCCAGACGTCTTGACCGAACCGGCTGTCAAATATCTCCAGGCCGCGAACGATTGCGCTGGCATTCGGCAGGCCGTTGGTGAAAACATTCCTGTCGAGTTCGTAACGTATATAAAGATAGGGAACGCCGCGCCCCCTGCAGTCCTCTGTCCATTCCGGGCACTCGGCCACAAGGAACGGGTCGGCGACCTGGCCGTCTTCGCCTAGATGTTTTCTGATTCTGACTTTCCCGGCATATTTACCGGTCGTGACCATGCCGTCTGCATCCAGCCAGTCATTGGGGATGACATCGTCATCGAGCCAGATTTCATCGATCGATTTGAATTTATGGCCGCCGAGCGGTATGACGACGTGAAGATATTTATTTTCTTCGGTATTCGCGCCGAATATAATCCCGCCGGAAAGCCGCACCTCCCCGAACGTAATGTTGCGCGAAGTTATGGGTTGCCGGAATTGCAACGTCCTGTTGCTGGCCTGCGATGAAAAACTGTCGAAGTTGGGCTTTTTGGCTTTGGGCGCAAAAGCCTGGCTAAGCGTTGAGACGACCAGACTGGCGGCGATATGCCCCAGTAATGCCTGGAATCCTGTCAGGCCGAAAAATGTGACTGCGCTTAGACCGCCGGCCGTGGCGAGTGCCCCGGCGCCGGCAGCGACCGCGCCAACGACGACAGGCGGCGACATAAAATTTCCTTTTTAAATTAAACGCGCCAGACCAGGTCTGCACTGGAGAGCGGTAGGCGTATAAGCCCTTTGGGTGTTACAGCGGCGAATTGCGCACCGCTGAGATCGATGACCCCGAGTGCGGCCCCTATGCCTGAATCGAACTGCACGAGATCGCCGCGTTGGGCCATTTTCTTATTTTCCATGGGCGGTCCGAGGAAGGCGGTAACTGTCGCCTGCAGGTCGCCGTGACCGTGATCGAGCAGGGCCTGCTTTGCCCCGCGGGCGCTGGAATAGGTGCCCCTGAAACTTTCGGCGAAATCCTCCCCGGTCTGGGCGAGAACAGCGTTGGCCCCGTGCAGGGCGCAATCATGCGCGCCCCATTCGAACGGCCTACTTTGGGCGTTGACAAGGTATTCGGCGAGACGCTCTGCCCAGTCTTGTGATCGTTTTTTCCTAGACAAAGATAAGTTCCCGATCCTGTTGGGAGGCGATAAATTTAAAAAAATCATCGCCGGGATATTCAATCTGCTGATCCTCGTGCGTGAAACGGCGCTCGCGGGATTTATTCAAAATGGCAAGATAGCCCTCGATCGAGAGGATGATCGTCGGGTTGACCGGGTCGAGGCCGATCGTCATTTTACTCATGCGGCCGGCGAACAGCCGCTTGACACCGGTTACGAATTCTCCGCCATCTGCGTAAAGAAAATTTCCTTCTTCATCCGTTAACGGAGTAATGCCGTCTTCTTCAGTCAATAAGGGCCCGGGTGCGAAGGTACCGAACAAAGCGCGCGCCGGGCGGCGGCGGTAATTTTCATTCAGCGCAACACCGACATCTTCTGGCTTGACGCCCGCGAATTCTATAATAGCATTCCGCGCTTCCAGCGAAGTCGTATCTTCACCCAGATCCGCGCGGATAAGTTTCCCGGCCCCGAGATAAGCTGTTCCGTCAATCGTTAATGTGCCGCGCCCGTTCCACAGTCGCACAGGCCCGGAATCGAAATCAGCCTCGAGCAGGACCAGAGGATAAACAAGTTTTTGTTTGATGGAAGTTTCAAGATCTATTCCAAGATCGCGTGGCATTAGAATGCCTCCACGGCGCTAAAAGCCAGGTCAGAAAGGCGGCCGGGCTGTCGTGCGACTTCCGTGATGTTGCTGGCAAGCCTAAAAACCCCTTTCGGATTGAGAACAGTAATCGCCGCATTATCGGCAAGAATTTCACGCGAGCGCGGCCAGAACAGTAAATTTGTCGTACCGTCGCTATCGACGTCGGCATTTTCGAGCAGCTGATGCAGCGTTGCCGTAGCTGCAGCACCCAGCTGAAAATAATCGCCCTTGAGCAGGTAACCCCCTGCATTGGCCGGCGCTTCCTTGACGCTGATTTGGTTAACGCGCGCAGCGTGCGCCCCGTCGACTTTCGGCGTACCTGCATCGCTGGCGGCAGTGCCCTGTGGAATTTCTCTGTACGGGTCGCCTAGCAGGAACGTACCTTCCCGGCCGTTCAGCTTTCCGAAGAAAGCTTCCCAGGCTGCGGCGGCATTATTGCGCATGGTCGGCAGGCGGATATCTGCTGACCATCTTTGCCCCTGGTGAACCTGCACTTGCGTCGAAAGGTCGTAAGGGCTTTCATTAACCCCGACGACCGAGGCTTTCCGCATGATGATATCCCGGACCCCAGGCGTGGCCGGAAGGCTTAAAGGATATGTGATTGTCATTTATTTTTTCAAATATGTGAGGCTGCGCTTGCTGTGGTTACTGACGGCAGCGATCGCGCGCGGTTCAACGCTGGAGCTGACATTTTTAATCTCTCCGCCCAGCTGCTTGATTGTCGCCCTGAGTTCGTTAAGACCTTCCCGGTCGGCGTTGGGCGCATAAATATGGTAGGTGTCGCCCTTCCCCAGTTTGTCGAGGGGGTAAGCCGTACCGCTCGATGAGGGAATAAATATTTCGGGAACGCCGACGCTGTAAGGTTTACCGCCCTGGTATGGACCGACATAATCATGGAATTGCGGCTTCATCGGCGGCGGCGCTTTCGCCGGGTTATAGCCGGATGAAAAAGAAAAACCGCTGCCGACGAAATCGAACAGCGAGCTGGCGATAAAACCGCCGATGCTGTTTGCCGGTTTCTGGCCGTAAGAAAGATCGATCGTTGCCTTGAGTATATCTCCGAGAGCCTTGAGTGCGACGGTGCGCAGGTCGTCGTAACCTGTTATCGCGTCATCGACGGTGCTCTTGAGAAATTCCGCTGCCGCTGCATTGTCTTTTTGTACTTGCTCAAGATCGGAATAATGATCGACCAGCTTTTCAATTTCCTGCCCTTCGGCGCTGTAAAGCGTAACGCCGGCGCTGCGCAGCTGGTTGTTCAGATCCTGCTGTTCATTATCGAGGCCGACCTGTTCATTGCGGAATTTAAGGGCGTCGATGACGTCCTGTATTTTTTGCGCCTCACGCTCCGAGACCCGCATGGATTCTTCGCGTGCGCGGTTTTGGTCGATGATATCCTGCTTGATTTTCCTGTCAGGCAGATCAGGTGGCACGGGCGGCTTTTTAATGCCGAAATCACCGGGAACTTCACTGAAATTATCCTGAGGGGGAACCTCACTGAAACGCGGGAAGGGCGAAGACCCGCCGCGCTCGATCAGGGACAGCTGGAGTTCTTCGCCTTTCTTGATGAATTCATCTATCGCCGTCGCAATACCGAGTGCGGCGGTCTTGCCTCTGACTTCCCAGCGGCGCAGCACTTCTTTCCAGGCGTCGTCAAATTGTTCGGCCTTGGCGATCAGTTCGTTGTCGATAATTAAGCCGGATGCAATTGCGTCATCCTGGAATTGCTGCAGGCCGGCCGAGCCTTCCTTGAAAGCGTTCGCCAATGCGTCGCCGCCTTTACCGAAACCCTGCCTTGCCAGGAGCAGCCTTTCTTCGGAGGCCTCGGTTCGCGCCAGCAGGTCGACATAATCATCGAGCACTTCGGCGGCGCTGCGAAAATTACCTTCGGCGTCCCTAAGAGCGATATTGTTATTGATGAGGGCGTCGAATAATTTACCGCCACCCTCGCGCGCCGCCGCAACCTCGCGGTTGAAATTGGCGACAGCTTCCGCGCCGGCGTCGAAGCCCAGCCCGACTTGCTGCCCGAGCAGCTGGAAGGCCTGCAGGCGCTCGGCGCTGACGCCGGCGCGCTCGGCCTCGTCGGCCAGGTCCGCCATATCCTTGATCGATTCAGAGAAAAACCGCGCCGTGCCGGCGATGGTCACCGTCGGTATAAGCCCGCGAACAAGAGTTTTACCCAGTCGCTGAAAGCCAGCCTCCACGTCGCCGAGACGCTTATTGGTCCTTTTCTCGAATTCGCCTAGTTCCTGGTCGCCCTTTTTCAGCTCGCGACGCAACCCTTCGGTTGTAGCCTCGATCTGGACAAGCATTTCTTCGATAGTCGGCATCGGGCTCTCTTATCTGATTCCGGCATCACCCAGCCGTTGCCTGAAATCTTCATAGTCCTCTTCGTCCGCTGACCCGGTCTTCGACATTTCGGCCCTGGCTTCGAGCGCGGCATAAAGATCGGCAGGGGTTGAATTCCAGAATTGACCGGGGGGCCAGTTGAAGGCGGCGGCGGCAATACCGAGAAACCGGCGGACGGGGATATGATCTTCTAGTTTTTCTCCGCGCCCGCGGGGAGCTTTCCCTCGGCTTTTTTCCCGCCGCTCAATGCAAGTTCACAGAATTTCGTCGTCGCCTCGATAATCACTGGTGAAAGAATGCCGGCTTTAAAGACTTCCTCGGCGATCTCTTCATATTTAGGCTTGATCTGCGGACGTGTGGCAATAATTCCTCGTAGAATAATTGTCGTCAGTTCATGCAGCCCGAAATTCTTGGACTGGATGCGCACGGCCAGCGGGACCATGCCGTACCCGAGGTCATTTTGGATATCCGATATCGCCCGCCAGGTGGGTTTAATGACGGCAGCGCGGCCATTGAGTTCGAAAGAAATCTCAAGCGTTTCCGTGTTGACGTTGACTTTGTTTAAACTCCCGGCGTCCATACCAGCGGCCCTGAATTCTGGAGAGTGATATTATAGGCAGTCGCGTCATCATTCGCGCCGCCCAGGTCGAAGCCGGTGACCGAGCACTCGCCGATATAGGCGTCGCCTGTTTCGTTCACGACGAATTTGTAGTTTAGCACGTCGCCCGACTCGAACGCTTCACGGATCTGGTCCAGTTGCGCGGTTGAGCCCCAGTTCGGCTGGCCGCTGCAGGTAAGCGTCGCGTTGATAGTGCCGGCGATTGTCGAGCCCCAGTTGTCGGACGTTTTGTCCGACGTATCCACCGGGCTGCCTTGCATGGAAAGGCGTGTGTCTTTCTGGCCGCCAAGCGTAACGAATTCGCCTGGGCTGCCTTCTTTTTCGACTTGCAACAGTACCTTTTTACCACTTTCTTTTCCCATCAGGGTTTCTCCTATGTTGAAGGTTGAGTTTTAATTCTGTAACGCGTGACACCGTGAACGGTTTTGCCGTCGGCGTCGAAATCCGGGCCGCTGCTGAAATCGAATTTGCACAAAACCAGCGACTGGCCTTCCACGGTCAGGCTTTTTTCATGCAGCGCTTCATAAATCAGGCCCATGATTTCCCGGGCGCGGAGCCTGCCGGTGCGATTGTCGGTATTTTGATCCCACACATGCAGGGTAAAAGTATGGTCCTGTCCGAAACTGGTTTTATTGCCGTCATCGACGATGGTGGATTCGCCGATCACGATGTAAGGGTAGGAGGCATTTTCGTCGACATAATCATAAAGACCGACAGCGACCGGTGGTGATGGAGCCTCGATCTGCGCACTGAGCGCATCGTAAATGGCCTTTTGCAGCGCAGCGCCGGCATCATTCGTGGCCATACTTACTCTTCTTCGATATCGCTGTTGATGAATTTTCCGTTAAACAGATTGATCTTGCCGACCAGGCCTTCGTCGGAGGAACTGCCTGCGCCCTCACTGGCGCGCCTGAGCGCCTTACCCAGCGACGCCTTGACGCGGTTTACAAATTCCAGGCGTCTCTCTTCGAATGCCGGGTAAAGAAATGGTCTGGCTGGTTGAGCAACTACTCGTCGGCTTATTTTTTTTGTTGTCTTCGATTTGCCGGTTTTGCGCGTGTCACCGGGATCGTAGCCCTTGGTGCCGAATTCTATAAAATGCGCGTAGAAAGCTTTACGCTTGGCGGTTTTTGTGCGGAATCCGATATGGGCGGAAAGCCCGTCGCCGCGAACTTTTGAAGTCAAATATTTAACCAGCGTGCCGGTATCCTTTGGCGCGCGCTGTTTAGCGCCGGCCTCGACCTGCTGTGCGACCCAGGCGATATCTTCTCTGAGTTCTTCGGTGACGTGATCGGGCAGTTGGCGCAGGATTCTGCGCACTCTTGAAACGCCTTTAATTCCTGATTTTTGCGCCATCCTAATCGACGGCTTCGGCCGTCAGGATCATATACATTTCCCCTTGCAGCTTTTTAGGGTAATCGACAAGCCGCATGATAATCGAACCCCATAAAATTCTCATCTTCGTATCGAGATCGCTGCGGCTGCGGATGGCGATCTCGTAAGTTTTTTTCATGTCGAGCTGCATCGCCTGCAGGGCGAGGCTTCCCGATAACGGCGTGACGCGTGCCCAGACGGTCGGCGTGGTGGAAATATTCCCCCAGCTTTGCGTATGGCCGCCGGCGCCGTCGGCGGTACGCGTCGGTGACTGGAAGGTAATGCGCTCCGATAGATCGCCTGGATTAACGCGGTTGCCGGGCATCTAAAAACCTTTGCGTTTATAATTCCACAACATGGCGGTTACGGCGATCGGCAGCGTCGCGGTGATTGTGCCGACCACGACATTGGCACGGTTGTTATGCCAGTCGGTCAGGAGCAGCTTCAGTGCGGTCTTGATGTCGGGCGGCACGTTAGCCGTAACTTCTTCCGGCGGGCTGCTATCCTCGTTATAGGAATAACCAGCCTTGAATTCGATCTTGACGGCGTTGACTTGGTCGCGCAGGTCGGTCGGCCACTCCACTTCATGCGCCGGGACGATATAAGGATCCTCGTCATCCTGGATCAGGCTGTAGGTTTCTTCATCCAGCGTGATTTCATCGCCGTCTGTGTTGATATAACGGATGCTTTCGACCGAGATCACAGGCGCAATTGGCAGGTAAAGCGCCGCGGGGTCGCAGTAATCCCGGCGCGTGGGAAATTCCTTTACTTCGTAACGTAATGCCCGGGAGACAAACGCCCGGCCGGTATATTTTTCGGCAAAGGCCCGCGCCGCGGCGATAAGCGTGGCAATATAAGTATCCTCGCTATTGCTGTCGATATGGAGGTGGCTTTTCGCCTCTTCAAGCGAAATCGGTTCTGATGCTGGCGCGGTGACGAGATTAAGGATCATTAAGGCCGGTCTTTCCCAGGCAATTAGTAAAGCGCGATAATTTCGGTAGCGTCAGTGCCGGTGGCCAGGACTTTTACGGGACGAACGGGCAGGATGGTTCCGGCCGCTACGTCTTTGAAAATTTCGGCATTACCGTCCTCCCCGACCAGCGCAACGTCACCGGCCTCAGCAATAAAAAGCGCTCGAGGTAAATACTCCAACTCATCGTCATTGCTCGGCGTAACCAGAACCCATTTTTTATAAGGGCCGTTAATACCGCCCTGAAAATTCTTGAAGTCATCGTTGGGCATAATTTTCTCCTATCTCCAGTGTTCTAAAATCCAAGGGCTTTTTGCCTGCAGCTCGGGCAGGGAAGGGTCGAAACGGCCGTTAAAGACGATAACCCTGGCGTTGTCAGGAAGGGGTCCGCCCGTGCCGCGCGGGGACGCGGGATCGATATGGTCCCTGTAATTGTAAATTCCGTCGTCTTCGTTCCAGACCTGTTCGTTTTCACCGAGACAGACGGCCATCCAGGCCTGGTCGGAGCCGCCATAGGTCTTTTCAGCCTTTACCCGCAGGAAACGCTCGCGGTCGTATTCGTGAAAGACCTGGGCGCGCGCGCCGGCGTTCATGAGTACGATCGATCCGTTGTAAGGCTGGGCCCGTAATTCGACGCCGCTGATTTTAAAATCGACATCTGTGTCGAAAAGCGGTGTTATGTCGTCGGTGATAACCACATCGAGATCAATCCAGGCGAACCGCGGGCCGATGATCTCACGCATTTCATCAGTGAAAGCTTTGAGCCGCACCATGCAATACCCTTCCTGGCGCAAATCCGTCCAGAGAGGAATGATGCGAATATCATCATCGATGCCGCGCGGGTCATCTGTTATGCAGACGAATTCGTGCGGAATGTTCAGGTTGCGCGCGACCATGCGCCGTAAAATATTTACATGCTCGGCACCTTGCTGCCAGACTGCTGCGCTCTTCGGTGCCGTCGGCTTCCATTTCCAGCAGACGACGCGGAGGGGTTCAGAGCTGCAGGTGTGTAGGGAAGGTGCGCGGCCAGCATTCAAGGGCGCTGTCGGCGCTTGCGTTAAGGACATCGATGCCAAGTCTCTTTAAAGGCGCTACGGTCGATTCAAGCGCGCGTTTCATATTTGCGAATTGGCGGATTGTTCGTGGTGTCACTGTGCCGCCGTAAGTATATTTTCTTTGCCCGTCAGGTTTTAGATCGATGCCAAGCAGGACGATCTCCCTGCAGGCGAGGTGAACCGCAAGATTGATTGCCGATTGAACCCCGGTAAAAAGCCCATGCAACGCATGCGGCTGCTGGCTTAAGCCGAATTCGCGACGGCGTGTCATGAATCGCGCGCGCCGATCGATCACGTGCTCGCAAGGTTCAGTAAAAACGATCAATTCACCGTTAAACAGTGTCAGTTGGTCGGAATTATTCCTTATCCAGCGTTCGTCGGTGCTGATCAGTATCGAAGCGTTCGAAAATTGCTCAAATCCGGCATCGTTGACGGCGATAACATTTTCCCCGTCCAGCTGGTCATAGTCGAAACCATCCAGGGACGGGCCGGAACCTAGAATAAAGACCGGGCCGTCATGCCACCCGCGCGGTGCTCTTGGCACCCAGCTGTTCTTTTCGCTTACCTGCTGCATAAAACGGCCAGCTCGCTTGCCCGTAATCCTTCAATTTCTTCGAAATTACCAAAATGCTCGGACAGTTTTTGCAGCCACCAATCGCTGTTTTCGACAATCAGGTGAGCGTTACGCCCATCGGGAAGTATATGTTTAGCGCTGCGCAGGGCAATCACCAGGAGGGCTTTAGGCGCGAGGCAGGCAATATGCTTTAAAACGTCTTCCAGGCAATCCGGTTCTATATGTTCCAGCACATCGAGGCTGATCAGGAAGTCGGAAGGGACTGGATCAAACCAGAATTCCGGCACGGCTGGATCGTAGCCTTGTACGAAGATATTTTCAGCGCGCAGGGCATGGACCATGTCACCCTTACCGCAGCCGTAATCGATCACGCTCTTTGCCGCGGCGGATTTCAGTATGTCTTTGATCTTATCGTGCCACGTCAGGCCACCGCGGCCCCATTTCGGATTTGCGGCGTGACTGGCAGCGTTAAGTTGGCGGTAGCCTTCGGTGATCAGCATGCCAGGGCCTCTTGAACGCTCGATTTAGGGAAAAAATTTATGGCCGATATCGGTGAACAATTCACCACCTCGACATTTCGCTTTGCCAGTTCGGGCGCTAGGTTGCCCCAGCCCTCGATAAAACTTTCATAAGTCCGGTCGAGGCGATTCTGGGTTTCGTTGTTGCGCCAGGCATGTACGCCGAAACTGTGTGACCGTCCGGCCTTGCCTGTGCAATCACACCCGAGCAAAAGAATTTTTTTTGCGCCGGCATGAACGGCGATATGCGTCGCCTGGATGGCGCTGTTCCAGCCGGTGCGGACGTAATCAAGGCGGTCGTCGAAACCCTTGCTGCCACCATTACCAATGAGAAGAATATCAGGATGAAAGGTCTTTTCCCGCTCACGCTGAATTGTTACCCGCAGGCCCTGAAAGTCTTTAGCGCCGACACCGCCGAGTTTTCCACGCTGCCAGTAATTTTCCCACCACTTTAAATCAGCGGCGTAAAGGATGGCCGCCCAAGGCGCGTACTCGTAACCGTTATTGACCGCGACTGCCGGCAGGCCTGCAGCCCGGACCATGTCGACATTAGCCTGCTTAAGGGACGGTCCCGTAGCAATAACGGCAACGGTCTTGCCGTCGAAAAGACGAGGAACCTCCCAAAAGGTTCCCCCGCTCATTTTTAATCGAGGCAGATGACGGTTAAGTCGAGGTTCGAAGCGCCCGGGTCGGCAGAAACGGTAACCACCACCTGGTTTGTTCCTGGAACAGCAGCTCTGATATAAACAGCGTTGGTGGCAACTTCATTTGCCGTCGCGACACATTTAGAGGCGGCTGTTGCCCCGGTGACGGTTACGGTCTTTGAGGTTTGACCGCTTACAACCGCGTCAGTGGCGCTCCGGATGACGGGCACGGCGACGCCGCCGTTGGTAAAAGTCCCGGCGACTGCAAGAGTGCTCCCAGATGCATATGTTGTCGTTCCACCAGAAGGCATAACTATGGTCGCAGCTGCAGGAAATGTGTAATCGCCGCTGGCGTCAAGGACAAGGGCTTTACTCGCTGCTCCGGTTCCGAGAGCAGTAATGTCCAGGTAATTGAGTTCGGCGCCTGAGGCTGTGGAATTATTAATAGCGGCGATTTCGGCAGTAACATCTGTACCGGCAATTTTCAGAGCGGCACCGGATTCGACATCAATTTCGCCTCCAGAGACGACATCAAGTGCCCCGCCGATCACGTGGCGTGCGCCGCCCTGTTCTTTATAATTCAGGACGTTTTGCGCTGATACCGTCGATGCGGCGAGAAAGACGAGGGCCGCGGCGAGCGCGAGAAATTTAAAACTTTTCATCTGCAGGATTCCTTGTTCCAGGTTTCAGGGAGAGTTCAGGGTAGTAAAAACCACCCCCTCCGGAAGTCCCGGAAGGGGTGTCTTTTTCATCGGAGAGACGAAAACTTAGGTAGCGGCCGGAGCCAGATTGGGCTGACCAGCAAGGATCACGGCAATCGTCGTCGAGGGCGGTTCATCCACTGCAGTCGCGATCACGCGCGCATAGCGTTTAATGCCCTTATAGGTAACGCGATAAACGTCGTTATCTTCTGTATCGCCTATGGTATCGACAAAAATGCCGTTCGACACGCTGGCAGGCTGGATGCTGTCAGGGTCAGTGACCATATCCGCGCCGCTGACATTAGCGAAGTCACTGTCGGCAGTGTCGGATTCCTGCAGGCTGAAACGCCAGCCGGCATTCGGGCTTGATGCGCCCAGGGCGCCGACGGCGACGATAAATGTAGGGTTAACTAACCCCTGGAGATCGGCGCCTGCAGCTGGAGTTTGGGTGGTGGTGTACGCGCCTGCATAGTGCAATGACATCTGCAGGTTATTAGCAAGATCATGTTCCATGATTTTGTCCTCGTATTAGGGTTGAAATCCTCTTGTGCCCGCCAAGGCAGGCAGGCCCGGTCTTGACGCCGGGCCTGCATTGTTTGGTGTTATTTTGCGATTAAGCTGCGAACTTCACATACTTGATCGCATCGAAGTTCTCGACGTCGCCGCCGACGCGCTTGCGCGCATAGAACTTCACAAACGGCTTGCCCGTGAAGGGGTCGCGCAGGATGGTGATGCCGAGACGATCAAGGATTTTATAGCCTTCCTTGAGGTTCGCGAACGCCAGCGAGAAGCTGTTTGCGCCGATATCTTCGATGTCGTCGAAGTCATCGGTGCCGTAGCCGAGAAGCGCCGAAGGTTGGCCTTTCGTGATGTCGCCCATGGACCACAGATAGTTCCCTTCACCGTCTTTCAGCTTTCTGATTTCCGCGAAGGTTTTGCGGTTGGCAGTCCAGATCGCACCCGGACGGAGGGCAGCCTTCATCGAATGAACGACATCGATGAGTTTGTCTGCTCCAGCGACCCCGAAGGCGGCCGAAGTGCCGGTTTTGTGGAACTGGATTTTACCCCAGGCCCGGCTGGCATCATCAGTCGATACAGCTGCGGCGCTGTAGGACATAAAGCCGCGAGGTTTACCCTTGCCGTTGCCGTTGACGAAAGCGGCATTTTCAGTGCGCGCCAGGATGTCAGCGATCTTGTCCATCAACCATCCTTCGACGTCGACAACCGCATCTTCCAGCAGTTGCTGCGTGGCTTTAGGCTGCGCCCATTGCTCATGGATTTCGATGGTCTGCATACCGACTTTTGAATTGTCGGTATCGGTCGGAGGTGAAGTTTCACTCGACCAGCCGCCGCTTGTCGCAGAATCTTTATCGACAGGCGTGATAAGCTTATCGGAACCGATCGTCTGGACATTTGCGTGCTGACGAACCGGCGAGGTATCAAACAAACGCTTGATAACTTGCGCCGATCTTTCGGGCGGAACGAAGTAGCCGCCGCCGGAATCAGCGCCAACGCTCAAGGCGTTCCTGATATCGCTCGAAAGCTTTTCACCGCCCTGGCGGCAATAGCTGTTGAGGCCTTCCTGGTATGACTGGAATTTTTCCACGTCAGCGTCGGAAGGCTTCACGAGTTTACCGGACATCATGGTGAAGAAGTTGGCCGCTTGAGCGCGGATATCAACTTCACCGTCGCCGCCGCCCAGGCCATTACGACCGATGGACAACTGCAGTTCTTCGGTTTTCTTTTCCTGCGCCTTAATGAATTCATCAACGCGCTTGGAAACATCGCCCATGTCGTTGTTGATTTTATCGACCTGCTCTTTCAAAAGCGGGTCGGCAGAACCGTTCTTTTTGATCTCGGCCAGAACCTTGTCATTCGATTCCTTAAAGGCATGGAAGGTTTTGCCGAGTTTTTCGACATCCCCCTTGATCGCTTCCAAGGTCGGTGCGCCGCCATCCATCCGGGGTGCGGACATCGACATCGGCATAAGTATAGTAAGCGCGGACGCGCTCAACATAAGTCTCTTATTCATGTTTTTCTCCAAAAATGAGGGTTTAAAGTTTAAAAAAAGACGCTACGCAGCGGCTTCTTCGATTTCCTGTGTCAAAGCCTGAATGGTTTGACGCAACGTATTTAACCCCTCTGCAGCCTCACGCTGCCCCCGGAGGTTGTTATGCTCATCCGCCTCGCGCGGACCAAGCACCTGAAAGCCTTTATTCACGGCGGCTGTCGCTTCCGTTCGGCTATATCCTGCCTCGCGCAGGGAAGCCTCAACTCTTTGTTTCATAGCTTTTGGAGCGCGCGCGAAAACACTAAGGTCGTAAGCGGCCTTGGCGTCGGGCTCCTCGCTGAAATCGTCTGCGAAACCGAGATTGATGGCTTCTTCGGCCGTCATCCATGTTTCGACTTTCATCATTTCCCGAATTTGCGCGTTGGGAAGATTTGTGCGGTCTTTATATGTATCGACGATGGCTTCATCGATCTTTTCGAGGAAATCTGCCACTTCGCGCATATCATTTTTATTTCCGCAAGCGCAACTCCAGGCTTCATGGATCATCATGAAGCTGTTTTTTGCCATGGTGATCGTATCGCCGGCCATTGCCAGGAAGCTTGCGGCGCTGGCGGCCAGGCCGGTGATGGTCACATTGATCTTTGCAGGATGCGCGACAAGATCGTTATACATCGCGATGCCGTCGAATACGAACCCACCGGGGGAATTGATCTTTAAATTGATGGTTTTTGCGGTGATAGAATCCAGCGTCTTTTTGAATGTTTTTGAATCGATGCCTTCGCCGGACCAGAAATCCTTGCCAATCATTTCGTACAAGGTGATCTCTGCAACGTCGCCTTTATTCTGGACATCGAAAGTCCGGCCTGATGCAAAATTGATGGGCGGGCAACGCAGATCGACGTCAGGGCGCTGCGGCATATCGATTTTATTCATTGGCATTTTTGCCTCCTTTATCTTCCTTGTCGTCTTTGATCGGGTCGCCGGGTGTCGTTGAGGGATTTTCGAGAATGTCACCACCATTGATCGGCGGCAGATCCTCTAGGTCCCTGATTTCGTTGGCGGTCATGATCTTGCCTTGACGCATCCGCAAATAAAATGCGCCCCGCGAGTTTGAATCGCCGCGGAGCAACGCGCGGTCGTTGATCTTGGAATAATATTTATCCTGGTCGCTTTCTTTTATCAGCTGCGTATCGACTGCATTTTCCCAGCGGCGGAAATGCGGCATCATACTGCCTTTTACGAAGTCCAGATCCTGTTGCTCGATATTGCTAAATGTCGCACGCTCGAGATCGCCGATTTTATGCGGAGGCAATCTGAATACTCTTGCTGTTTCTGTGACCTGAAACTTTCTTGATTCAAGCTGTTGAGATTCTTCGGCCGTTTGAGTGATGGTTTTAAACTGAAATCCCTGGTCAAGAACCGCAGTTCCTCGGCGCTCTCCGCCGGCATGGCCCGCTTTCCAGCTTTCACGGATTTTCTTTACGTCTTCCGCGTTGACGTTTTGCTCTGTAGAAAGAACACCGGTAGGAATCGAACTGTTTTTGAAAAACGTACCTGCATATTCTTCCATGCTTTTTGTAAGGCCGAAAGTAAGCGCGCATTCCCTGACCCGCGACATACCGTTTACAGCATCAATAGAAAGATCGCTGACTTCGAAAATATGCTCAGGCGCGAAGACTTTGGTGCTGCCGTCGATTAAATTAACCGTATATTTAATATTCCAGTTTTTATCCTGCTCTTTACGGATGCGACTGGGATGGATGGGCAGAAGTTCCTTAACTTTCCCATCAATAGAATTCTTGAATGCGCGCGCAGCGCCGAACATAAGATACCACGCTGTCATCGTTTCGATGAATTGCTGTGATGTCATCCAGGCGTTCGGTTTATTATTTAATAATCTCCAGAGATAATGATCTCTGGCATATTTTTTCCCGACCTTATCATCACGTTGATATATCGGAAAAGGCAAAATTCCCGTCGTTTCACTAATGCACCGTACTGCCGACTGAACAGAGGAAATTGCCATTGCTTGATTTGGCGAAACACGCACGATGTCCTGTCCGTAGCCGTCATAGCCCAGAGCTTCAGCCAGGTCCCGAGAAGTCGTGATGCTGTTCTTCGGCTGATTGAATTTGTTGAACGGCCATAAACCGGGCATCTGAAATCCTTTATACGAATACAACGCCATGGGTTGCAGTGTGGCCTGGCTTTGTTTCTTCCCCGACTGACGCGCGGCCTACGGCCATAATTAGTGCGACAATGCCGTCAATTCGCTCGCTGGATTTTTCTTTATCAGGCTTGACGTTGCCGGCTGGATCCAGCCGCATGACGACGTTACTCATCATCCATCGCAACACCGGGTTGCCGCCGTGTGCCAACTCACCGGAAAGTATGATCTTCTCCAGCTGCTTGACAGCCGGGCTCATGCTTATGAAACCTTGGCGGAAGGCAACCATATTGACGCCGCTGTTCATTAAACGCGTTGTTAGCATCGTTGAATTCCAGGGATCGAACCCGATATCCTGGACGTTGAAATTTTCCCAGTCTTCTTCAATCCTTGCTTGGATGAAATTGTGATCGATGACGTTGCCGTCAGTGACGTCGATGTAGCCTTCCCGTGCCCAGACATCATACGGAACGCGGTCTTTTCTGACGCGCTCCTGCAGCGTGTCGCGCGGCAGCCAGAACCGCGCATGGATGCGCCACATTTTATCTTCCGGGGTTGGAGCCCAGACTTTCAAAAACGCTGAAAGGTCGGTCGTGCTGGATAGGTCGAGGCCTCCCCAGCAAGGCGGCTCAATCAGCTCGGAAATAATGACGGGCGATTTACAGGCGTCCCATTTATCAAGTCCCATCCAGCGGCTTTCAGCCTCTGTCCAGACATTGAGATGCAGACGAAGAAATTCATTAAAAAACGTGCCGACTTCTTTGGCTTTTTTAGCCTGGTCGCGCAGGTAATCCAGTTTTACTGATATGCCTAGATTGGGATTAGCTTTTATCCAGACTTTTTCATCGAACGGATCATCGCCTTCATCGATCGTCGCGATATAGGCAAAAACTGAATCGTCCTCAATAACTTTTTCGAGAACCTTGCAGGAATATTCCCGCTCTTCCCAGCAGACCGAATGACGATCATGGCCTGCGGTGGTGATCGCGAACCGCAAAGGCTGGCGGCGCGCGCCCATGGCCGTGTCCAGGATATCGAGGACGCCGCGGGTCTTGTGCGCATGAAGCTCATCGATGATGGCACCGTGCGGGTTAAGGCCATCCATCGTTTTGTCGTCGGCCGACAACGGCATCATCTTGCTGGCTGTTTTTGCAACGACAAGCGTGTGCTGCCAGACGCTGATAATTTGGCGCAATTCGTAGTGTGAAGGAAGCGCCAAAACCATGTTCTTGGTTTCGTCGAAAACAATGCGGGCCTGATCGCGTTTAGTCGCAGCTGTATAAATTTCCGCGCCCGGTTCGCCGTCAGCAGTAAATAGAAAAAGGCCTATCGCACCACATTCTGTCGACTTGCCGTTTTTACGGGCTACTTCTTTATACACTTTCCTGAAGCGGCGCAGGCCTGTGGCTGCCCATTTCCAGCCAAACACCGAACCGATGACAAACTTTTGCCAGAGAGAAAGCTTTATTCTCTGCCCGCCCCATTCGCCCTTGGTGTGGCGCAGGAGTTCACAAAAATAAATCGCTTTCTCAGAAGCTGCGCGATCGAAGTATAAGCCGCGCTTGGGGCCGTTTTTAAGGTCGTCCAGATGCCGCTGGCAGGCCAGCTTCACCCATTTGCCGGCGACGATCTTGCCTTCGACAACTTGCCTCGCGTATTTCGTCACCGGGCAAGCCTTCCGCTTGTCCAGCTGGAAACTCATAAATCCTCGTTTTCAGAGCAACCCCTTTGTCGGGTCGTCGTTCTCTGGTTTGTGGTCGAAAGGCAGGAAGAGCTGCGTTGGGTCATACCCCATGGCTTTCCTGCTGGAGGGCGTCATGCCGAATTCTGTTGCCAGCTGCTTGAGGCGTTGCTCGCACCGTTCCATGACGCCGACGGCCGGGTTTACTTTCCGATGCCGGCCTTGCCTGCCGTCGGTCCAGTAGAACATTCCTTCATTTCTGATTTCCTGGTCAGCTTCCTGGTACCGGGCGTAGACTTTGCAATAAGCCGAAAGTGTGCCTTCATCGACTTTCTGCAGGGTGCCGATTTTGGCGAGCGCAGTAACCAGTCTGTCCCAGATCGCGCCTTCGGCCTCGTTCAGGTGCTTCGGTTTTTCCGGCGTCTCAAGGGTAAGGACGCGCTTACCGGTGTCATTCTTTTTTTCGTCTTTGCCCTTTTGCGGAAAATTACCCGGAACGACTTTCAGGCTTCTTGGTTTCCGGGGGCGGCCCGTGCGCGCCATGGATTATTTTTCCTTTTTAGATTTCCCTGTCTTAGGCTTTTTCGCCTTTGGGGTTTTCGCCTTTGGGGTTTTCGCCTTTGGGGTTTTCGAACTCCCGGATTTTTTTGCCGGTTGTTTTTTTCCGCCGCCGGATTTTTTGCGCGGTGCGCTGGATGCTTTGTCTTTCAACGTGAGTTTGGCGAGATCAGTTTCATCAGTCGCGATGACCAGGACATGGCCGTCCTGCAGGCTGATATTTTCTTTTTGCTGGGGCTCCAGCGTGAGGATCATCGCGACACCAGCAGCACTGACGATCGCTGCTTTCAAAGATTTTCCGCCTGCTTCCTCGGTGTTTTTCACTCTCAAAATACGCATGTATACCTCCTTGTATTTACAGCATTTTTCCCTATAATTCCCGGGCCAGCTGGGAAACCCTGCTATTCCTTAGGAATCAGTAACTCTTTGTGTAACTTTTGTTTTTTGGTTTCTCAGCCGCAAAAACGCGACCTCTCGCGCGGTCTCATAGATGAAAAGTTGCAGCGATTATGACCACCCCCGGGGGTGTGCTTATGTCTTTGAATATTCATATAAATTTATTATTTAAATGACGCCGGCCTGCCGGTGAAACCACCGTCCTCGCTTGCCGTCTTGATGCTGTGGTGTGTCTTGCAGAGGCCTTGCCAGTTCTGCCTGTTCCAGAACAGTTTCATGTCGCCGCGATGGGGGATGATGTGATCAACCTCAAGCGCTGCAGTGACACGGCCCTCTCGTTCACAATGGACGCAGAGCGGGTGCTTGCGCAGGTAACCATCACGGGCCTTGCGCCACTTCGAACCGTAACCGCGCTTGCTCGCACTCGGCCTGCGTTGGTCATGTTCCTGCTTACGTTGTGCTTCGGTACGGTAACCAGGCGGCCTGTGCAGCGGTGCGCGTGTCGGCATGGATACCTTGCAAATGAAAAGGCCCGCGTGCGTGCGGGCCCTGATCATTATTGCTTTATGGATTCTTTCAGACGCATCACTACGCCATACTGTTTAGGTCTCATAACCGGAGCCCCTTGGTCAAGTTTTTCTTTTCTCGGGCATGTGGATAAACCCTTCTCGCACGGTCATATCCCCATCGTCAAAGCGGCGCTCACCGCGTATCTGGCCAGTTTTCCCGCGCCCTTTATTTTTTTGTGTAAGATGCAGGGACAGAACCTCCAGCGCCGCCACGATCATGCCGCGCCAGTATTTCTTATCGCCTGCCGATTGCAGCTCATGCAGGTCCGAGCGCGAGGCGATCTCCTCGAGCCCGAGCCCGACACCGACGATCCACCATGCGGCCTTACCCATGTGCGTATCGGGCCAGCCGACGACTTTCAGGCAATCATTCACGAAGTGCCTGCTCTCAGCTGTGCGTTCCATGTGCTCGTCGAGACCGCCCGAGCCGCGGCCGGTGCCTTCGAGGTTGACGGTGGTGTAATGCCCGTAGCCGCAAATCTCGAAATGCCGCTGGAACTCGGCTCCCGCGATCAGCATGTCATCGTTGATCGTGCCCTCGCTGCGCATCCGGGCAAGACCGCCTCGAAAGCGCATCACGGGAAGCGGTTCGCCGTCATGGTCGAGCACGGTTGTGCGGATGACATCGTCCGAATGCCGCCGCGGCCCGTACTGCCCGAAGCGCGAGACCGGGACGCCGTAGCGCGGGTCTTTGACCAGGTCATCGGGCGCATCGATGAAATCACCCTTGCTGCCCTTCGAAATTACCTTCGCCGGCCGCGCGGCGAGCAGGATTTTCTGCTTTTTCCGTCTTGCCATGGCGCACCTCACGCAGCACGGGAAAACTTGGAATTCCCGTCATGCACCCGGCGCAGGAACGACAGCAGCGGCGCGCGCCAGTTCTCGTTCACAGCCGGTGCGGCATCGGGGTTTTCGTCGAGGTAGCGGTCATGCCGCGCCAGCAGCGCATCGAGCTTTTCCTCGGAAAAACCGGGGAATTCCAGCTGCAGCGCCTCGTACTCGCGGCGGTAAACCGTGAAATTCTCGAACGTCATCCAGCTTTTGTTTTCGCTCGACGTTCCCGCATCGCCCATGAAAACTTTTTTCGAGAATATATATATATATTTATTATTTTCTTTTTTGGTTCTTTTTTCTTTTGCCCGCGGCGGTGCTGCCGTCTTGGCTTCCAGAACGCGTTGCGGTGCGGGTTTTGCTGGCTTTTTCCCCGTGCTGCGCCGTTTGCTTGAGCAAAAGGCAACGACGTTCTCCCCGACATCGGTGCGCTGCGCTGTTGTCGCATCCCCGCCGGCCTTGCCCGCGGCCGATCGCTTCGCGCGGAGGCGCGCCGCCTCGCGGATTTCCGGCATGAAAATCCCGGTCTCATCCTCGCCGATCAGGCCCGCCGCTTTCATTTCCGCGAAGGCCGCCTGCAGGTCGCCGCTCCAGCCGACCAGATCCGCGGCCTGCGCGAGGCCTGCAGTTGCTGCGCCGTGGCGCAGATAACCGTCCTGCCCCTTGTTCGCGAGGAGCATGAATAAAAAATAAAGCAGCTTGGCCATTGGCGTCAGTGCGCGGATGAAGAGATCCTCGACCTGGCGGTCGGGGTCGAAGAGCGGAGATTTTCTGGACATGGTTTTTTCCCTTGTGATTTTTTTATAACGCAGTGGATAGGTTTGATATCGTCAGCTGGTCGTGCACCTCAATTCCTGCGCGCGGTGGCCGCACTCCGACCCTTTCAGGCTCCGGCTGTTCATCGGCTCCAGCTCGAATTTTTTGCCGTCTTTGCGCGGCCGCGGCGGCGGCACATAAATGCCCTGCAGGTGACCGGCGCAGTAAGACGATTGCCCCTTCACCGTGTTGGCGCGCGGGTGGCCGCAAAACACGGCGGCGTCCTCGCCTTCTTTTATTTTCGGATCACCCTCGATATAGCGGCAGCTGTTCTGCTCGAGCACTTCGAGAAAACTGCCGAGCGTGTGTGTGGGCTTAAAACGGATAACCGATAATTTCAGCGGCTCCGCGAACGGGTTGTTTTTTTTCTTTCGCCAGCGCCGCTCTTCGCCCGGCGTCTTGGCGCTGCGCTTGTCGGGACGCTTCGGCGCGAGTTTATGCTTTTGCCGGTAACGATAGATCAGCCCCGAGACGCCGTTGCGCGACAGGCCGGGAAACAGTGCCGCGATTTCATCGTAGGATTTTCCTTCTTCGTCGTAGAGGCGGTAAATTTCGGCGGCTGGCGGCGGTTTGCTGGGCATGGTGTCCTCTCTCAGGGTTAATCTGCTGTATCAAAATCATGGAAAACTTGGCGGGGGCCGTTGAATTTCATCTTCACGTCGCAAGTCCGGCCCTGCCTGTATTTCGCGATCAATGCTTCGGCGACGCCGTGCGCCTGCTCGAGATCGGAACGGAAACGCGCGGAACGGCTCGCGAATTTATCTTCATCCTCGCTGGGTTTCCGCCGCGGTTCGGCGCGCTCGAGATAATATTCATCGCGGTACAGGAAGACGACGATGTCGGAATGCTCCTCGATCTTGCCGGAATCGCGCAGGTCCGACAGGGCGGGGCGCTTGTCTTCGCGGCCTTCGACGCCGCGGTTGATCTGGTGCAGCAGCAAAACAGGAATGCCGATATCCTTGGCCATGACTTTCAACGCGCGTGCCGCCTCGCCGAGCTGATCGGTCAGGGAATTATAACGGTCGGCCATATTCATCAGGCCGAGATAATCAATGAAAACCACGTCGAGCCCGAATTTCCGCTTATGCTGGCGCGCGCGCGTCCTGATCTGGTGAACGGACAGGCCCGCCGTTTCGTCGATATGCAGCGGCAGGGCGCGCAGCTCACCGGTCGCTTCGGCGATCGAGCGCCAGTGTTCCTGCTTGAGCGCGCCTTCACGCATCTGCATGCCGGATGGCAGGCCGGTCTTACGCGCGATCAGGCGTTGCGTCAGTTCCTCGACGCCCATTTCCATGGAAAAGAAAAGGACGTTGCGGCCCAGGCTGGCCATGTTGCGGGCCAGGGTCAGCGAAAACGCCGTCTTGCCCATGGCCGGCCGCCCGGCGATCGTCACCAGCTGGCCGGGCTGCAGGTCGAGCACTTCATCGAGCGCGCGGATGCCGGTTTTAAGGCCGCTGTGCTGGCCTTTCTGGATGCGTTCGATGAGGGCTGTCGTCTTGTCGACGACTTCGTTCATATTTTGCGGTCCGGCACCGGCAATCCCGGCTTCGGCCAGGTTAAACAATTTCTGCTCAGCGGAATCGAGAACCTTTTCAGCATCAGTCTCGAGGTCGAAGCTCCAGGCCTCCTGACGCATCTGTTCGGCGATACCGATCAGCTGCCTCCGCCGCGACAATTCGCGCAGCTGAACGGCGTAATCTTTTGAATTGATCACCGACATCACTTCGGCGGCCAGCTCCGCAAGATAGATCGCGCCGCCGCGCTGTTTGAGGTCGGGATCGTCCTCGAAATTGTTTTTCAGCGTAACGGGCGAGGCGATGCGGCCCGACCCGGCGCAATGCTGGATCGCTGTGTAGATCCGGCCATGAACCGGCAGGAAGAAATCGTCGGCGGTGATGATCTCGCTCACCACCTCGAGGACGCGGTTGTCGACCAGCAGCGATCCAAGCAGGCCTTGTTCGGCCTCCTGGTTATGCGGCATCAGTCCGTGGTTCGTTCCTGTTGGCTTCATTGCAGCGCCGCCATGGTTTTATTGTTCTCGGCGCGCAGATCTTCGAGAACTGTGCTGAAAATTTCCCTGGTTTGCCCGTCATCGAGCCCGGCGCTGATGGCGATCGCGCACGAGAAGATAAATGAGGCAACCGTCAGGACAGCATCGCTTTCGCCGGAGGCGTTTTTGTCGAGATAATTGCACAACCGGCTGGCATGGTCACAGGCGCTTTCGTAAATACCTGTTTCGCCATAAGATGAAGGCACAGCGGCCTTGCGGCGGATCGACGATGCATTCACAAGGTAAGCGGTCAGTTCCGCTGATATGACCAGCGGCACCGCGCCGCAGTGGCAATGTAAAATGGGTGCTGCAGACCCGAGTGCGATAAATTTCCGGCCGCAGGCGCATTCATAATCGAAACGGCTGGCATAGGCGGTTGAAAACATCAGAGCGCCCCTTCCAAATTCAGCGGGTCGGGCCGCCGCAAAAGCTCGACCTGGCAGGTGCGGCTGTAGTTTAGCCCGCGCCAGTCCCAGACCCACCAGCTGCAATCCATCGTCCCGCCGCCGAGCCCGAGGAAATCCGGCCGCCAGGTCAGCTTGTATTCGCGCGCCGGGCGGAAATTATTCCAGAGCCGGTACCGTCCCGCCGTGTGGAAAAACTGCGCCTTGAGCAACAGCGCCAGGTAGACCGTGCCGAGCGTGTGGGCTTTCATGATAAACGCTTCGGGCAGATCGTCCTTGTAAGGCGGGTTGGTGATGATCGCCGGCGCCTTGAGCGTATCGCACCGCATGAAATCGACCCCGCCCTCGCCATAGCCGCGGTCGACCAGGTCGGTGCCGATCACGCTGTAACCTTCCCTCTCGATCACTTTCGCCATCGCGCCCTGACCGCAGGCGGGCTCCCAGACATGGGTGAAAACAGAAAGATGCTTGCGCTCAGCGCGGATCAGTGCCTCGGTGACGGGCTCGGGCGTTGGGTAGAAATCGGAATCGGCGCGCGCCTTGACACTTTCCGGGTTGATGGCGTTGCCGCCGGCCATCCCCGCGCCGATCGACAGGCCTTCGGTTTCGGTTTTTTCCATCGCTACACCGTTTCGGTTGCGCCGCCCGGGCGCGGTGAAGGTGTGGTCCTGGCGGGCAGGCAGTTATCAAGCATCTCCGGGCTGACGACTTCTTCGCCGGAATAATCGGGCACGCCTTCGGTGACCGTGCCGCGCCCGCGCGTGCGTATTTGTTTGGTCAGGACTGGCTGTGTCACCGGCGGTATCGGCATGCTGACGGCTCTGGCCCGGTTTTCGGCTAGTGCAGCAACATGTCTTCTTATCTTTTTTGGGCCATTTTCATCGCCCGGCCTCCCATTTTCTGATCTGAAATCCCTGACATAGCGCCCGTCAGGATGGCGAAGCGGTACAATATCCTTGTCGTTCCAGTAAATATAATCGTGCACCGTCAGTTGGCGCAGGCTCTGCCCGATGCTGCGCTTTTCCAGCCCAGGCAAGGCCGTGAATAATTCTTTTTTCGTATACACCGCGCGCGCAGTGGTCATGCGATCGCACAGCGTATTCAGGATTAACAGGGCATTCTCGGACAGCTGCCATTTTTTCTCTGGCAGGATTTCCGGTTTCTTCACTTGTGTCTGAATAATAGGGAATTCGCCGAGGCCGACGACGGCGGGGGCGCGGAATTCCTCGCCTTCAAAACCTTCACGTTCCTCGACCTCAACGGTTGCGCCGGGTGGCAAGCCATCATTGTCAGCCGCATGAATGTCCGATTGTTCCCACGTCTCTTGGCGGCTGGGCACAACACGATGTTCCACCGAAAGCTGATCATAAACCGGTCCGTGCGCGACGAATTTGTAAAGTTCCTGCGCGAGATCGGCAATATCCGCCGCCGCCCATCCCGGCTGGTGCTTGCCGACCGTGACAGCGGCGCGCATGCACTGGACGCGCAGGTTTAGCGCGTCCGTGTCTTCATTCTCGATTTCTCCCATGTCCCCATCCCTATTTTTTTATTCAGGCGCTGCTTTTTTCGCTAGCCAGTCGCTGGCGTCGGTCAGCAGTTTTCCGGTTAGAAAAAGCAGGAGGGCGATCAGCCCCAGGAGGGTCGCCAGGAAAAGTACAGCGTTAGCTGAAAGCTTTTTCCAGCTTCCTTTCGAATTCTTCGTGGGCATTGAGCCTCCGTTTGATGGCGGCAATCTCCGCGAGGAGCTGCTCGGTTGTGTTAATTTCACTCAGGAAATCGGTCGCGGATGGTCTGCCCGTTGCGGGCTTGCGGCCAAAGAAAAGTCTTTGTTCACCGGCGCGGTGATCGATGCTGGTTTTATCGTCGTAATAGAGATCGCGCAGGCGGTTGGGGGACTTAAGTTTAAACTCAGTGTTAAGGCGCTGCAGCCATTCCCCGGTCTGCTCCAGGCGGCCTTCGGCATACATGAATTTACGCGGGAAGCGCCGCGCCAGGTGTTTTTGAAAGGCGGTGGTGCCGGGTTTAATCACGACGATCACCATTTTTGCTGCTTTCCGAATTTTTTTCGGAACGCTCCGAATCATCCGCAGGTAAAAAAACCATGTGGGCTGCGCCCGTGCCTGACGAAAAAGCGATCATGACGCGCGGCTCTCCCGTGGTTTACAGGGAACGAATTTAGGAGGAAAGACGATGTTTTCACGTTCGACAATACGGTCGATGGCCGCTTCGAGCTTGCGCAGGGTCTTGAGGGTCGGGTTGAAATCTTCTTTCGGCAGGTCGATAAGGCCGTTCTTGCCGAGATCGGCTTCCTCAGCGAGTTTTGTCTTGTTCCAGCTGGGGAGGGCGGCGACATACCGTGCCCGGAAAATGATGATATCGATCGATGCGTTCATACCGTCGAGAATAATAACGATATATCGTGATAGTCAAATTTATTCGTCACGATACATCGTTATTTTTTGCATAACGATAAAATGTTAAACATTGTCATGGACTTAAACGAATCGAAAACAAAGCGCGAAGCGATCAAGCGCTTCATGAAGTGGTATGACATCAACGTGTCCGATTGGTGCGGCCGCGCCGGCATGTCCAGCAACACGCTCTACAGTTTTCTAAACGGTCATAGTAACGATATCAATTACGGCACGCTCGAGAAGTTGGCTAAAGCCCTGGGCGTCACCGTAGGCGTGATCATGGGCGAGATAGGCTTTCAGGAAAGTGCAAAACCTGAATTCGAGCAAGCGCCGGTAAAGCCGAAAAACAAGAACGACCGCGAGGCACTGGAAATGTTCATGGCTATAGAAGATCGCCGGGATAAGGCAAAAGTGCTGGGCTATATGGCGGGCATCATTGAGAAAAAAAAGCCCAAAAAATAAGCACTTCTCGCGTCATAGCTGATTTTTTATTGCAGGCCGGCTGCACTTCCGTCTATAACTTTTCCATATAAGAATATTATTAAAATGTGGGGATTTATATATGGTTTATGATGATAACAGGCTCTTTTGGGCCTTATACAGTCAGCTATCCGCTCAAGAAAAAGTGGAAATTACGGCGATGATGCTGCTCCTGCGAGGGCCTTTACCGGCGATTCGCTATCAGGCCCAGCAGGTGGATGCAGATGCTGATCTGGATCATCATAAGCGCGCAAAGCATGGCCGTATCGGTGCCCACGCTCGAAAGCGCCCATAGCCCGATCAGGGTAAAAACGGCGGCAGCTGCAGTATACGCGGTCATTTGACCTCCATAATCATATTCCAAGGATGCCTAAATACTACCACAACCATCATGGAAGAAAAGCGGCGTTGAAATTCTTATAAATAACTTATCACGATTAATCGTGATTTTCTATTTGACATGCATCACGGTTTATCGTGATAATCCTCCCAACACCGCCTGGCGCCATTGGACGTCAACCCGAAAAGTAACTTTCCCTGCCAGGCGGTGCCACATTTTTCGCAGGGGGATTTCATGCTTGCTGCTTCACCTTTACCGCCTAGCCGTTATTACCGGGACAAAGTAACGAAACATATTCTGGAGCTGCGCGCCGTTCTCAGCGGCGACCGCGTCGGAAAGTTCATTGATCATGATGCGCCAGCGCCGACGATGATCACCGCGTCGCTCGACGAACCGTGGCTCGATGCGATTCCCGACCACGGCGGGCAGCTGGAGGTCTGGGCATGCTGATCGAATTCACATGGAACGGCCGCCGCGCCGTTATTCACCCGCGCGATCTCCTTATCGCCCCGGCAATTATCTTTTCGCCTTTTTGGCTTTCGTGCCTTCACCAAATCCTGACCGGGATGGTGTTTTAATGCGCGGCAGACCCGGGCAACGCCGACACATCATCACACCTGCGGCGCAGCTGCAGAATATCGAGAACCGGATCGCAGTCATGACGACGGAAGCGAGGGCGCTTCGCTTTATGAAGATGAACCACGAAGCCGACCAGATCGACGCCGTGCGGCAAAGTCTCGAGATCCACCGTCATGACTGGTTTGAAAAACACGGGCCGTACTTCGAGCGCCACGACATTTTCAAACCGAAGGGCAGCCATGACCGGAACTAACCCGCATCACTGCTTGTGCGAACAGCTGACTGCCGGGCTGGCGAACGACAACGGCCTGCCGGCCCACGAGATCGTAATCGCGCTGGCCTACATTCTCATCATGTTCTGGTCGCAGCGCCAGGCGACGACGAAGGAAGAAGTTCTGCAGCTCTGCAGGCCGCAGGGAATCAGCATCGAGCTGCTGGAAAAAAACTGGCTCAATGCAGAAACCACCGCGAAATTCATCGCGCGATCGACCCGGTTGCCCATTCCAAGTGCGACAGTGGAGGCGGCCGGTGCCTAGCATCTACGAACAGATCAACGAAATGAACCGCCAGCTGGAATTTTTTGTGACGTCCGGCCTCAAGGATCACCCGAAGCGGCGCGATCATTACATTCTCAACCAGACCGTCAAGCTGGTCGAGCGCCTCGACAGCGAGGGCGTCTCGCCAGAGCTGCAGGCCGCCATGAAAGCCGCCGCCGAGGAAGCTTATAAATTCCGCGAATGCAATATCGGCGCACACCTCGACCTGCTGGCGCGGATGATGGGGCAGGCCCCGCAGACCGACAAAATTTTATTGAGCAATTGAAAGCACCGCCATGCAGGAGAGAGAATTCAAAATCAAGATTTCCGCCGCCGGTTACGAGGCGACAATTTACCGCGACATGACCGAGCCCCGGACCCGGAAGTTCGAAGATTTCGACGAGCTGGTCGTCTGGCTGCGCCGTGAATGCGGCCTGCCGGAAATCTCCTGGTCTGACGACATCAATTCCAATCCCGTCCTGCAGGAAGCGGCTGGTATCCGCGCCGGCTGGATGGGCGACACCCCTTAAGTTTTAAATTTGAAAGGAAAATCTAAAATGGAAAAAATTACGCACGAACTACTGAAATCATGGGAGCCTTGCCTGGACGGCTACAAACGCTTCTGCGAACTCTTCCCCGAAGGGGCTCTTCTCGACGAGGCCATCAAGGGCCTCGTCGAGGACGGCCATGACGACTGGGGATACTGGCTATTCAATCAATGCAGGATCAGGGAGCTTTTTAAAAATGTCACCGACAAGGGATATCGGAACAGCGGCCACAGGAACAGCGGCCACAGGAACAGCGGCGACTTGAACAGCGGCGACTGGAACAGCGGCCACAGGAACAGCGGCCACAGGAACAGCGGCCACAGGAACAGCGGCGACTGGAACAGCGGCGACTGGAACAGCGGCCACAGGAACAGCGGCGACTGGAACAGCGGCCACAGGAACAGCGGGAATTTCAATACGAATACA
>JBASFK010000004.1:0-347600 GCA_049652985.1 Alphaproteobacteria bacterium | reverse complement strand
CCTGCGGGTTCTTCGAAAACAGCTTCGTCAGCGCCGCCGTCAAAGTCGTCTTCCCGTGGTCAACGTGACCGATCGTTCCGATATTCACGTGCGGCTTGTTCCGCTCGAATTTTTCCTTAGACATTTTTTAGTTTCCTTGCAGGTTATCGGCTCCAGGGCCGCGTCGTTGACACTAAACCCGCCGGAGTTGAACAAAATCATGGGTTTATTTAAAAAACCCGGGGGCCAAAGTCAACGGGTTTTAATAACTAAATTTGCGCTTTCAGGATAATCAGGGCTGCCGCGCAAGCCACAATGCCCAGGCCGGAGCGCACATCGCCCTCGCTTTTTTTGCCCCAGAGGCTGTAAACGCCTAAAATGATAACGGAATCAAGGGCTATGATCGCCGGGATATAGGCCGGGTTGTCGATATAGTAATACGACGTGAATTTCAGCAGCACAGCCCCCGCGCCGAACAGCCCGATCAGCAATCCCTGCTGCCAGGTCGCGCGTGCGAAAAAAATACCGACCGACACAGGCTTCCGGATGAAAAGATAAACCAGCATCAAACTCATCATCATCAGCGCCTGGAAGAATACATAGGCATAGCGCGCCTGCTCCATGTCGGCGTGAAATGTCATGAGCTTGGTCAGGATCGGCCCGGTGGTCGCCGCGAAAATCACGAACCAGACATCGCGCAGGGTCTGCATCGTGACGGTGCATTTCTTGAGGCGAAAGGCAAAGAACGCGAACAGGCAGAGCGTCATGAAAATCACGCCGGAAATATAAGGCGCGGCTGAATATTTTTCGAATAGGCCCGGGTCAATCACGAACCACAACAGAAAACCAATGACGGAGGCCGTGGGCACCAGGCGCGAAACCGCGCCTGCGCTGTTTTTTGGAATGGAAGAGAAAAACACCACGTCGCTGATGGCATAAATTACAGACGTCGCAAAAAGCAGCCCGTAAAAAACCGGGCTTCCCGGCAAGCCATGCACCAGCAGGAACGGAAACGCGATCAGCAGGCACGCGGCCTTGTTCCAGAACGCGACCGCGTAGCCGTTCACCCTGAATTTTTCCTGGAGCAACATCATGCCGGCGGAAAGTGCCGCCGCGCCCAGACCAAAAACTGCCCATAGGGGAATGATCATTAATACCCGGAAATTATGCGTGGACGGGAGGAACCAATTGCGGCTCCCGGCATTGATATAATACAGGAAAAATCGATAAAAACTATGCGCCGTAAAATTCTATATATAGTCATCTTTTTAGGCATCGTTTGCGTGCCGGTATGGTATGCGCTGGCGCGCGTGCAAAAAGCGCCTTCGCAACCCGGTCAAACATCCCTGGGATCCCATGAAGCCGTCAAGGCAGAGATCATCGATTCAGACCCTGCTCATTTTACGATCGATGTTCACACAATGGCCAATATGGGCGTAGATGATGAAGCGCCCACCTTTGCGCTTTATACTTCCGAAAATCCCCCCGCTAACTGCCCGGATTTTTCAAATCTCGACCTTTCCTATAAAAAGCCGGAAAAGCATAAGCGTGAATTTGACCTCTCAGAGAACGAAGATGTTCTGAAAGCCCTTGAGAAATATCAGTGCATCGTGGTCAGGAATAAACCGGCGGCCTAATCTTTCTTGGCGCGCCTAGCGGTTTCAAGGTGGGTCACGTTTTTATCGCCCATATAGCGGTTTATTTTTTGGCCGAAACTAGCGGACTCAAATGGCTTTGAAATAAAATCATCCATCCCGGCTTTAAGCGCCTGGTTTTTATCCTGTTCGCGCACGTGAGCCGTCATGGCGATGATCGGCGTCCGCGCCAGGCCCTTGTCTTTTTCCATTTTTCGAATGCGGCGCGTGGCTTCAAGCCCGTCCAGTTCATTCATCTGTATATCCATTAAAATGACATCGTAACAGCCCGTTGTGAATTTTCTCAGGGCTTCATAACCGTTGGAAGCAACGTCATAGTCATAGCCGAGATCATCAATGAACGCCCCGGCCACCATGACGTTCGGCTCGTAATCTTCCGCGAGTAAAATATTCTTTTTATGCGCCGGAATTGCAGGTGCGATACTCGCGGAGAAGCTTTTAACAGTGGAAACTTTTTCTGTATTTGTAAGAGGCAGAGTAGCCGTGAATATTGTCCCGACACCAACCTCGCTATCGACGGCGATGGTTCCTTTCATTAATTCAACGCAACTCTTGACGATCGAGAGTCCCAGGCCCGATCCGCCGAAACGGCGCGTAATGGAAGAATCAGCCTGGGTGAATTTCTCGAAGATTGCGTGAGTTTTGTCATTCGGAATTCCTATACCTGTGTCGCTCACGCTGATAGACAGCAACGTCGTATTTTCCGCTTCGCCTGCTTTCCCGCTTATATCGATTTTGACGGAGCCTTCGTCGGTGAATTTAATCGCGTTGAATACAAGGTTGGATAAGACCTGGTGAATCCGCAGCGGATCGCCTATGTAATAGCGGTTTAAATCAGACGTATAATTTATGTAGAGATCTATTTTTTTCTCGCGGGCCTTTACGTTTGCAACGCTGATAACTTTCTCAACCTGCTCCGGCAGGTTGAATTCAATATTTTCAACTGCAAAAGAACCTGTTTCGATCTTCGCGAAATCCAGAAGATCGTTAATGAGATCCATCATATTCGATGCGCTGGAGCCCAGTGTCTCGATATATTTCTGTGCGCGTTCGGGCAAGTCATCCATTCTCTTCAAAAGGCCCGTAAGCCCGATGACGGCGTTCATCGGCGTGCGGAGCTCGTGGCTCATGTTCGCAAGGAACTCATCTTTTTTCGTGCTGATCTCTTTCAACGCCTTTTCCGCGGCAATACGGTCGCTGATGTCGCGGGAAACCTTGGACGCCCCGATGATGTTGCCCGCCCTGTCGCGGATCGGGGAAACGGTCAGGGACACAGGCACCAGGTGCCCGTCCTTGTGGCGCCGCCAGGTATCGAGCCTGTCGCTGGCATTCAGCGTCGTCAGGATTTTATCGTCCTCCGGCAGCCTTTCGGCGGGAATAATCAGCATAATATGCCGCCCAATGACCTCTTCCGCCTTGTAGCCGAAAATACGCTCTGCCGATTTATTCCACGATGTGATGAAACCGTTCAGGTCCTTGCTCATGATGGCGTCGTCAGAGGATTCGATGATGGCGGCAAGATGGGCGCTGATGCGGTCCGCCTCCTTGCTCAGGGATATGTCCCGCGCGATTTTCGACGCGCCGATAACTTTTTCTTCTGAATTCCTGATCGGGGAAACCGTGACGGACAGGTTCACGAAACTGCCGTCTTTTCTGCGGCGCAGTGTTTCAAAATAGTCGACGCGCTCTCCCTTCCTGATCTTGCCGAGAATGTAATCTTCCTCGGCCATGTTTTCGGCAGGAATAAGGATGCTGACATGTTTGCCGACGATCTCCTCGGACTTGTAGCCGAAAATACGCTCGGCGGCCGGGTTCCAGGACGTGATATTGCCGTTCAAATCCTTGCTGACGATCGCGTCGTCCGAGGAGGCAATGATCGAAGCCAAATAGGCATGGGCCTCAATGGCCTCGGGAAGCGTAAATTTGTCAGTCATCGGAACAACATAAACGAATTATGTACGTAAAAGCACTCTATTTATAATAAATACCTAATGGAACTTAATGCTCTCAGGGAGTGAAGTGCGCGTCAGGGTTGTGCTGCCGGGAATATTGGAGCGGTGAAGGGAATCACATTAAACAAGTAACATATTGATTTGAATCATCTTTGTTCGATGTGAAGTATCTTCATACCCCTAATTGTACCCCTTATTGGAGGTATCTAAACAACAGGCGGCAGATATAACGAGAGCTCTTAGGGAACTGAAACGTTTTTCAATTATCATAGGTTTTCAGGGAAATAGAATTGGCCTACATGATGCTCTTCGCCCCCTAGCGAATAATGCACGCAACTCTTTTCCCCTTAACCTTGAACAGTCGGCTCTCCACTGCTTACACGACCTCTTGATGACCTCTCTTCCAAAAGAGAGAAATATACCCCGATTAAACACTCTCATTCGTTTACTCCCCCGCATTGGAAAAACGGAAGAGCCTCTAGATGCTTTGAGACAGCACGATGCGAGAAAATCCCTTGTTTTCCGGGGTTTTCTGGGCTTTTTGAGATTGCTCTAGATGTCTTGAGAATGAAGGACTGGAGCGGGTGAAGGGAATCGAACCCTCATAGCCAGCTTGGAAGGCTGGAGCTTTACCACTAAGCTACACCCGCATTGATGGGGTTAGGTTGTATTAGGTCCTGCCCGGAAAATCAAGAAACTCGAAATCCCTGCGCATATACTCTATCACACCCTTCGTAACTTCGTGAATTTCGGCCTGGTCGTGGGCGAGCACGATATGGCTCGAGCTTTTGTCTTTCAGGGCCGGGCTGCGGTCCACCTGGCCGGTTAAATCCTTCACAGAATTGAACCCGTGTTTACCCTTGTGCCGCTCCAGCAGCGCCCAGTCGCTGGTTGAGAATGTGCAGAGCGAGTCCACGGCGCTGGCCATTTCGGTTTCGGCGTACCACGGCAGCGTCACGCCGCTCACCGGCAAATTCGTATAGCCGAGCGATTTTAAAAATGTCTGGATTTTGCGCTTCTTGTCGATCAGGCCCAGGCCCGGCACTTCCGCTTTATGCCCCAGCCCTGCGCCCAGCAGTTCCATATGCGCGGCGTTGTGCTCGTCGCTCAGCGTTCCCGGCTCGGCGAAGCACGGGCCCATGCCGCGGTCCATGTAGGGAAAGCGGAAATATTTCGCGGGCCGCTTTACGCCCGCCTGCTGATATAATTTTTCAAGAATTTCATCCGTGCGGCGAATTTCCGCGCAGGTCTCCTCGTAAGGCAAATCCGCAGCGCGGCGATGACTGTAAGTATGGTTCGCCATGATGAAACCCTTGGAAATCCCGTGCAAAACCGCATCTGGCCGCGCCTCCATATTGTCGCCGCGGTTGAAAAATACCGCCGGGATTTTGCGCTCGTGCAAAAAATCCACCAGCGCGGTGAATTTCTCCGACGGCCCGTCATCGATGGTCAGGTAGGCCTTACGCATCGGCGGCCCTGATCAGTCCGCGCAGCGCGAGGCCCGGGTCTGCAATGTGAAAGACCGGCGTATTGCCGAGCGCCTTTTTCACGCTCGGCACGAAATTGCCGGCGAAGAATTTCTCGAAATGCGCGAAGTCGAACAGGCCGCGCTCGCCGAGGCGCTCCAGCACGCCGCCGGTCAGATACAGCCCGCCATACGCGCCCGCACCGACGGTCACGCTCGCTGCGAACATCGCGAAAAATTCGTGGAACAGGCGCAGCGCATCCTTCACTGCCATGCTTCTTTCATGGTTCAGCAATTCCTCCGCGCTTTTGGCCACCTGCTCCTCGTCGCTCAAAGAACACAGCGCCGCGTAGAGATTATAAAGTCCCGGCCCGCTGACGACGTCTTCATAAACATTCAGGCAATCGCGCTCCTTCACACGGGCGACAGCGCTCAGCACACGCGCCTGCTCGTCCGTGATCGCGGCGGCAGCGATATGTCCCCCTTGCGTGCCCTGCACATGAAATTCACGCCCGTGCGGAATAAGATAGCCAAGGCCAAGCCCGGTTCCGGGACCGATCAGCACGCGCGGCGCGGTGTGATTTTCACGGCCCGCCTTCAGGGATTTTTTATCCTTGAGGTCGATCAGGCCCCAGGTCGCGGCCTCGAAATCATTCAGAATAATGTCGACATTGCCGAGCGCGGCGACATCGATCACCCATTTATTCCTGTTCACGAAGCGCCAGGCATTTTTTTCATCCGGGTGTGCGGCGGTAGCGATCAGGAGCGAGGTATCGGCCTCGATCTGTGCCTCTTCTTTGTATTTCTCGACCGCATCACCGAACGTCTCGAAATCGGCGGCGGCGTATTTTTTCACATTCATGGGTTGGCCCTTGCTCTCGAAAGCAAAACGCGCATAGGTGCCGCCGATATCGGATAAAATTCTCATGGCGGTAATTGTGCCTTAGATTACCACCCAACTGCAACCCCGGCAAAAGCCGGGGCCTATACATTAGATCATATCGCTTTTCTTTTCAGGTCGCCGTATAAATCAGCCCAATGGGGATTTTGTTTTTCTATGAGCACGATCTTCCACTCCCGCTTCCATTTCTTCATCAACCTTTCGCGGTGCGCGGCAGCATGAATGTCATCGTGTATTTCGTAATATACAAGTCGGGCCAAGTTATATTTCTCAGTAAAGCCCTTCACTATTTTATTCCTGTGCTCTTCCATTCTTTTTAAAAGGTTGGTCGTCAGGCCAATATACAATGTGCCGTATCTTTTATTGGTCAGAATATAAATGAAAACCTGATCGGTTCGTTTTTCCATTGAAGCCTCTGCTCAATTTCATGGGCCCCTGCTTGCGCAGGGGTTTCAAAATTTTAATCCGCAACCCCGGCGAAAGCCGGGGCCTATAGGCTACTCAAAACAAACTCATCTGCCCGCTTCGCGCATCCCGGCGGAAATGTTCGGTTGAAAGCCCGCGCCAGCACCGGTCGAGCCCGTTCTTTTTCTTGTTCATCGCGAACATGTTATGAATCTGCTCGGCGAAAATGCCCCGGCCCGCCATGCGGACTTCAAAATCCGATTCATACAGCTTGCCGCCGCGTATAGCCCGCACCCGGTTCAGCACGCGCTCAGCCCTGTCGGGGTAATGTTCGCGTATCCAGTTTTCGAATAAATCCTTCACGCCCCAGGGCAACCTTAAAATCGTGTGGTACGCCGTCAGCGCCCCCGCATCGGCCGCCGCTTTTATAACGTTCGGAATTTCATGATCGGTCAGGCCCGGTACAATCGGCCCCATCATGATGCCGACCGGCACGCCCGCCTCCGCCAGCATCTCTATCGCTTTCAGTTTCAGATGCGGCTGGCTGGCACGCGGCTCCATCTTGCGGGCCAGTTCGCCGTCCAGCGTGGTGAGCGAGATATTCACCTTGATCAAATCATGCTCGGCCATTTCCTTAAAAATATCGATGTCGCGCGTGACGAGGAAATTTTTGGTCACAATCGCCGCCGGGTTGCGGAAATCACGCAACACCTCGAAACAGCCGCGCGTGATTTTGAGCTTTCGTTCGATAGGCTGATAGCAATCCGTCACGCCGCTGATCATCAGCACTTTAGGCTCCCACGATTTACTCGAAAGTTTTTCAGCTAACAAGCGCGGCGCTTCGGGCTTTGCGAAAATCTTCGTCTCAAAATCGATGCCAGCCGACAGGCCGAAATATTCGTGCGTCGGCCTTGCGAAACAATAAATGCATCCATGCTCGCAGCCGCGATATGGATTGACCGATGCTTCCATCCCGACATCGGGGCTGTCGTTGGTCGTGACGATGGATTTTGTCTTGTCGATGAAAACCTGTGTCTGGATTTGCTTGCCCTCGACGTCTTCTTCTTCAAAACTTTCTACATCGTCTTCAGCAACGAGTTTTTCAAAACGGCCGGCGGGGTTGTCGAGAGCGCCGCGTCCGCGAATATTTTTGCGAGCATTGATGATTTCGGCTTCATTCGAGTCCTCGTTTTTCTGTGGCGGTGTGTAAATATTCTGCCGCTGGCCATAGCCATGGACAGGATGTTTATCGTTTTTCTGATTCTTCTGCATATGCATTTTATATCAGAAAATACGAAATTGTTCTAGTTTTGTTCTTTACAATTTTTGGGATTTGTTTTATGATTTTTTATCCTGTTCCTGAGCCGGAAGGCGAAGGGCCGCGTGTGAAAATGCGCGGCGGAAATTTCTATTGGCGAAACGAAAGAGAGGGCGACCACCCCCACCCCCCTGAAACTGTACGGAGTGAAACCGGATTTACAAATAAAATCAGGGGTGTAAAAAAATCAGGCGTTGTGAACACCGTGCACGTTGTGCCGCGTGTCATACGTATCCCCGTGCGGGTCGGCATGGATCAGGATTTCCGCGTTGGGGAAATCGATCAGGAGTTCAAACTCCACCTCGCGGACGATCTCGTGGGCGTTATAAAGAAGGAGACTAGGATCGAGCTCAATGTCGAAGGAAATAAAAACCTTCATCCCCGATTTGCTGGTCCGGAGATCGTGCATGCCCATCACATATTGATGGGAGAGGACTTTTTTCGTGATGCGCTCCCGCGCATCGCCGGAGAGTTCACGGTCGAGGAGCATGTCGATTCCCTTGCCTGCAACTTTCGTTACCGTCAGTCCGAGATAAATCGCTACCGCCACGGCGAAAGCAGGATCGATCCAGGCAGGCGCGCCGGACCTGATGGCAAGCAGCACAAGAATAACGCCTATATTGATGACGATATCACTCGAGTAATGGGCATGGTCTGCTTCGACCGCCAGCGACGGCGCGTACCGCATAGTGTACTTCTGGATCAAGATCAGACAGAAAGACAAGAAAGCGGAAACAGCCATGATCAGGATTGCAGCGCCGCTGTCGCCGCGGATTCCACCACTGCCGATAAAATGCCCGACGGATTCCAACAACAGGAAAACCCCTGCGCCGGCAATAAAAGCAGCCTGGAGTAGCGCAGCAAGGCCTTCGACCTTGCCGTGGCCGTGGCGGTGGTCGGCGTCGGCGGGCTTCAGAGAAATGTGAATTGCAAGGAACGTCATCAGCGAAACGTTGGCATCAACCGCAGAATCAATAAGCGAGGCCAGCACGCTGGCGGATCCGGTTTGAATCACGGCATAAAACTTGATGACGATCAGAACGGTGACGGTCGCGATCGAGGCGGCGCCGGCGATCAGGGCCATTCGGGGGCGGATATTGGTATTGGATACGGACATCGGGGCATTCTAGCGCCCGGAGAGAAATGGTGGAAGGGGGCGGATTCGAACCGCCGTACTCCGAAGAGGGCAGATTTACAGTCTGCTGCCATTAACCACTCGGCCACCCTTCCACGCAGGGTCTTAGGACTTTCAAAGTGCCTGCACAAAAAAGCCTTTCCGCTTTCCTGTCAAGTATGTAAATGTTCCAGACCATGAAACACCGCCAGAACAATAGCAATAAACCCCGCCGGAACAAAGGCCCGAACGAGGCTCGTCCCAAGGGCGACAGGCCCGGAAATGAAGGCCGCAGCCGTGATCAGCAGCCCAGACCTGAGTCCGCCGAGAAATCCCGCGGCCCGCGTGCTTCTTTATATGGCTTCCACGCCGTCCGCGAAGCCTGGCTGAACCCTGAGCGGAAGATTCACGCGCTTTGTGCCAACGAGCAGGCGCTGAAAGGGTTCGAACAGACCATACAAGACGCCCGGGCGAAGGGCCTCCAGCGGCCCCAGCCGGTGACCGTCGAGAAGGAAAAGCTGGATTCCATGCTACCGCGCGGCGCTGTGCACCAGGGCCTTGCCCTCGCCTGCGCGCCGCTGGGTGATATTTTCGTGCAGGACATGATTATTGCCGCCATGAATAAAACCGATGTCGTGCTCGTGATGCTCGACCAGGTGACGGACCCCCATAATGTGGGCGCGATCCTGCGCTCGGCCAGCGCGTTCGGCGCGGCGGGCATGATCATGCAGAAAAAATACGCGCCCGAGATGGACGGCGTGCTCGCGAAATCGGCCTGCGGCGCGGTGGAGCATGTGCCGGTTGCGTATGAGACGAATTTAAGCCGCACGATCGAGGAGCTCAAGGAAGGCGGATTTTTCGTGTTCGGCCTCGACGAGCACACGAATAAAAGCATCCACGACATCAAGCCGGGCGGCAAGGTCGTGCTGGTGCTGGGCTCCGAGGGCGATGGCATCCGGAGATTGGTGAAAGAGCATTGCGACGAGCTTCTGAAGCTGCCCACCGACGGGCCGATTCAAAGCCTCAATGTCTCCAACGCCGCCGCCGTGGCGCTTTACGCGCTAGCGCCCAAAGGATAGTCGCAGGGCTGGACTCTCGCCCCCCTATCCTCCACTTTATCCAGCATGGCAGAATCACAACCCAACTTGGCAAAAGACGGAGAATTATATCTTGTCGATGGTTCGGGATTTATTTTCCGCGCCTATTACGCCATGGCCTATGGCGGCAAGCCGATGACGAACCCCGACGGTGTGCCGGTCGGCGCGGTGTTCGGATTTACGAATATGCTGCTCAAACTATTGCGCGATTATAATGCGCCGTACATGGCGGTGATTTTCGATGCCGCGCGCAAGAATTTCCGCAACGACATCTATGCCGATTACAAAGCCAACCGCGATGAGACGCCGGAAGATTTGATCCCGCAGTTTCCACTCATCCGCGACGCAGTAACGGCATTCGATATCCCTTACATGGCGCAGGAAGGTTATGAGGCCGACGATTTGATTGCCGCCTATACCCGCCTCGCCCGCGCGGCGGGTAAAAAAGTGGTCATCGTTTCTTCCGACAAGGATTTGATGCAGCTTGTAGGCGACGGCGTGCGTATGCTCGACCCGATGAAAGGCGAATTTATCGGGCCTGAGCAGGTGATGGAAAAATTCGGCGTGACGCCGGACAAGGTTGTCGATGTGCAGGCACTGGCGGGCGATACATCAGACAACGTGCCGGGTGTGCCCGGCATCGGCGTCAAGACCGCCGCGCAGCTGATCAATGAATATGGTGACCTGGAGACGCTGCTTGCGCACGCAGGCGAAATCAAACAGGAAAAACGGCGCCAGACGATTCAGGATAATGCCGATATGGCGCGTATTTCGAAGAAGCTCGTTTCTCTCGATGCGAACGCGCCGGTGCCGATGCAGATAGAGGAACTGAAAACGCACAGCGAAGATAAACCCGAGTTGGTTGAATTCCTGAAGAAACATGGGTTTAATTCCATCATGAAACGCCTGAATGTTTCAGACGTTGCAGCGACCCCGCAAATCGTGACGCATGCGCAGGTTCCCGCGCCAAAGGAAGTCGAGGAAAAACCAATTCCTATCGATCCGTCTTCCTACACGCTCATCAATGATGAAAAAGTTCTGAAGGAATGGATTGCAGCGGCGTATGAAAGCGGCATCCTGTGTTTCGACACGGAAACGACGTCGCTGACACCCGCGAAAGCGGAGCTGGTCGGCATTTCCCTCGCTTACAAAGCAGGCAAGGCCGCCTATATCCCGCTCGGTCACACGCAGGAAATGGATCTGCTGGGCGAGGTTAAAAATACGATTTCGCAAATGCCGAAAAAGAAAGCCATCGAGCTTCTGAAACCTTTGCTTGAGGATGAAAGCGTTCTCAAGATCGCTCACAACGCAAAATATGACTGGCAGATGTTCGCGAAGGAAGGCGTCGATATCACGCCCATCGACGATACGATGCTGATTTCCTATGTGCTGGACGGCACGGCGCATCCGCACGGGATGGATTTCCTGTCTCAGCAATTGCTCAGTCATAAACCGATTTCCTATGAAGAGGTCGCGGGCAAGGGCAAGAACCGGGTCACGTTCGACAAGGTGCTGATTGAGAAGGCGCTGGCTTATGCAGCAGAAGACGCCGACGTGACGCTGCGCCTGCATAAAATCCTGAAGCCGCGTCTCGCACGCGAGAAGATGCTCAGCGTTTATGAAGATATCGAGCGCCCGCTGATTTCGGTGATCGGCAGGATGGAGCTGGACGGCATCCGCGTCGATCCTCAGATTTTAAAAAGCATGAGCAATGATTTCGGCAAAAAACTCATGGAGCTTGAAACCGAAATTCACAAACTCGCGGGCACGCAATTTAATATTTCCTCGCCGAAACAGGTGGGCGAAATCCTGTTCAAGAATATGGGTCTGCAGAGCGGCAAGAAAACCAGCAAGGGCGATCATTCCACCTCGGTCGATGTGCTTGAGAAGCTCGCCGATGAAGGTCACGAGATCGTCAAAAAAATTCTTGAGCACCGCCAGCTTGCGAAACTGAAATCCACTTATACGGATGCGCTGCAGGAGGAACTGAACCCGAAGACAGGCCGCGTGCATACGTCTTTTGCCATGGCACACACGAATACAGGGCGCCTGGCATCGAGCGAACCGAACCTGCAGAACATCCCGATCCGTACAGAGGAAGGGCGCAAGATCCGCGAGGCGTTCGTGCCTGCGGAAGGTCATGTTTTGCTGTCGGTCGATTATTCGCAAGTTGAGTTACGTCTGGCTGCCGCGCTCGCGGGCGTCGAGGCACTGAAGAAAGCGTTCATCGAGAAACAGGATATTCACGCCATCACGGCGTCGCAGGTGTTCGGCGTGCCTTTAGACCAGGTCACTCCGGATATCCGACGCAATGCCAAGGCGGTCAATTTCGGAATCATCTACGGCATTTCGGGCTGGGGCCTCGGCAAACAACTCGGCGTCAGCAACAGCGAAGCCAATGCGTTCATCGGTAAATATCTCGCGCGTTTTCCGGAGCTGCAGGATTACATGCAATCCAAAAAAGATGAGGCGCGGGAGCATGGTTTCGTCAAAACGCTTTATGGCCGCAAATGCGTGATCTACGGGATCAAGGACGCAGCGACGCGCGGCGGGGCGGAGCGGCAGGCGATCAATGCGCCGCTGCAGGGCACGGCGGCGGATATCATGAAGATCGCGATGGGCCGCATGGCGCGGGCGCTGGCGAATGAAAATTTGAAGGCCAAGATGTTATTACAGGTGCACGACGAACTGGTGTTCGAGGTTCCCGAGAAGGAACTGGAGAAAACCCGGGAAACCGTCAAAGCCGTGATGGAAGGCGTGGCCGATGTCGGCGTGCCGCTGGAAGCCGAAACAGGCGCCGGCCCATCCTGGGCCAAGGCGCATTAAAACCATATCCCTTTTTGCTTGATTTCAGGGGCTTACCCCTTGTATAACCCCCCTACTTCAAACAGATGGCCTGGCTTATAAACTACTTTGGCTGCCTCGGTCATCACATGCTAAACCCTTGATAAAGGAGAAGAAAATGCCGAAGATGAAAACCGTAAGTGGTGCCAAGAAGCGATTCAAGGTCACCGCAAAAGGCCGGGTTAAATTTAAACAAGCTAAATCCCGCCACATGCAAATGAACAAACCCAAGAAGATGAAACGCAAGGCCCGCGGCACGGATGTCATGATCCCGGGCGATGAGCGTCTTGTGACGCGCTATTACCTGCCGAACGACCGCGTACGCCGCCGCCGTGTCGACTCCCGCAAAACCGAAGCTGCCCAGGCTGCTAAAACCAAAGGAGCGAAATAATGGCACGCGTAAAATCAGGACCCAAGCGCAAGAACAAGCACAAGAAAATCCTTAAAGGCGCGAAAGGCCATTACGGCCGCCGCAAGAATACGATCCGCATCGGCCGCCAGTCGGCTGAGAAAGCGGGACAGTATGCCTACATCCACCGCCGCCTGAAGAAGCGCGATTTCCGGAGCCTCTGGATCCAACGCATCAACGCGGCAACGCGTATGCACGGCCTGACCTACTCGCAGTTCATGGGCGCTCTGAAAAAGACCGGCCTCGAGCTCGACCGCAAGGCGCTCGCCGCCATCGCTTTTGAAGACGAGAAGGCCTTTGAAGCGATCGTGAAAATGGTCGCTGACAAGGTTAACAAACCCGGCAAAAAGGCTGCTTAATAAGACCGCAAACAAATAACAAAAAGCAGCCTTCAATGGCTGCTTTTTTTATGACGAAAAGCCTGATAAGACTTGGATATTATGACTGACATCGCTTCGCTCAAGACTGAACTTGCCGCACAGATCGGCGCCGCCAACGACCTCAAGACGCTGGATGATCTGCGCGTCTCCGCGCTCGGCAAAAAAGGCCGCATCACCGACCTGATGAAAACGCTTGGGGGAATGGACCCCGAGGAGCGCAAGACCAAGGGCCAGGCGCTGAATGAATTGAAAGATGAAATCGCCGGGCTGATCAACAAGCAGGCCTCGGCGCTGAAGCGCCAGGAGATGGACGGGCGGCTGGCGAATGAAACGCTGGATATCACGTTGTCCCCGCGCCCGGAGCGCAAGGGACGCATCCACCCGATTTCACAAACGGTCGATGAACTGGTCACCATTTTTGGATCGATGGGTTTCACTGTCGCGGAAGGACCGGATATCGAGGATGACTGGCATAATTTCACGGCGCTGAATTTTCCGCCCGGCCACCCGGCGCGTGAGATGCAGGACACGTTCTTCCTTCCCGATGACGCATCCGAAAAAGGCGAGCGCGCGAAAAAAGTCCTGCGCACACACACCAGCCCGGTGCAGATCCGTTATATGACTACGAACAAGCCGCCGATCAAAATCGTCTGTTTCGGTCGCACGTACCGCTCCGATTACGACATGACGCACACGCCGATGTTCCATCAGATGGAATGCCTTTATATCAGCAAGGACGTGAATATGGGTCACCTGAAAGGCTGTTTGACTGACTTTGTTCAGGCGTTCTTTGGCATTGACGATTTGCCCGTGCGTTTCCGCCCGAGCTTCTTCCCGTTCACAGAGCCCAGCGCGGAAGTCGATATCGGCTACGTCAAAAAGGGCGACGGCATTCAATTGGGTAAAGCGAAAGACGGCGAGGAACAGCGCTGGCTTGAGATTTTAGGTTCCGGCATGGTGCATCCGAACGTGCTGAAGAATTGCGGGATCGACCCGGAAGAATACCAGGGCTTTGCCTTCGGTATGGGATTGGAGCGCGCAACGATGCTGAAATACGGCATCCCGGATTTGCGCACTTTCTTTGAAAGCGACGTGCGTTGGCTGGAGCATTACGGCTTCGATCCCCTGAGCCGGCCCAACATTGCGACGAAGGGGTAAGGCCATGAAATTCACCTTATGCTGGCTGAAGCGCCATTTAGACACGAATGCCTCGCTCGATGAAATCTGCGAAAAGCTGACGGCGATTGGCCTCGAAATCGAAAATGTCGAGGACAAGGCGAAGATTTATGCACCGTTCAAGGTCGCATATGTCGAGAGCACAGAAAAACACCCGGACGCCGATAAGCTGAAACTCTGCAAGGTGAAAACCGAGAAGGGAATAATCCAGGTCGTCTGCGGCGCGCCGAACGCGCGCACGGGCATGAAGGGTATTTTTGCGCCGGAAGGATCGGTCATTCCCAACACCGGCGACGTACTTAAGAAAGGCATGATCCGCGGCGTGGAGTCGCAGGGTATGCTGGTTTCCGAACGAGAAATGAATCTTTCGGAAGAACACAAAGGCATTATCGAGGTCGATGATAAATTCGCCATCGGCACACCGCTCGCGGAAGTGCTCGGCTTGAATGACGCGGTCATTGAAATCAATTTAACGCCGAACCGCATCGACGCCGCCGGTGTACGCGGCATTGCGCGCGACCTCGCCGCCGCTGGGCTCGGAACATTAAAGCCGCTGGATGACAGCGCGGTTAAAGCGAGCGGAAAATCACCGATCGCGGTTTCGATCGAGGACAAAGATGGCTGCCCGCTTTTCCTTGGTCGTTATATTTCGGACGTAAAAAATGGCCCCTCGCCGCAATGGCTGCACGATCTTTTGAAATCGGTCGGGCTTCGCCCGATTTCTGCGCTGGTCGATATCACGAATTTCATGAGCATGGATGCGTGCCGCCCACTGCATGTTTTCGACGCTGATAAAATCAAAGGCAATATCAAGGTCCGCCAGACGAAGAAAGGCGAAATGCTCGAGGCGCTGAACGATAAAACCTATACGCTGCCCGACGGCGCAGTCGGGATTTGCGATGACAGCGGCGTTGCGGCGCTCGGCGGTATCGTCGGCGGCGTGCCGACAAGCTGCACCGAAGACACGGTCAATGTTTTTGTCGAAGCAGCGTATTTCAACCCGGTACGCATCTCGCGCACGGGCCGCGACCTGCAGATCGACAGCGATGCGCGTTACCGTTTTGAGCGGGGGGTCGACCCGGAATTCACCGTCTCTGGCATGGAAATTGCGACGCGGCTTATCCTTGAGATTTGCGGTGGACGCGCGAGCGAAGTCGTCATCGCGGGAACGATGCCGAAATGGCAGCGCAGCATCGATTACGATCCATCATGGTTCGCGCGTTATATCGGCGCGGATGTCGCGCCCGATGCGCAGAAGAAAATCCTGGCCGCGCTCGGCTTTGAAGTTTCCGGCGGCAAGACATGGAAAATCCAGCCGCCGTCGTGGCGCGGCGACGTCGAGGGCAAGCAGGATATTGCCGAAGAGATCATCCGCATTCACGGCTTCGAGCATATTCCTTCCCTGTCCGTGCATAGCGAGACGCCGGTTGCAGAGCCTGCCGAAACGCAGACGCTCTCCCGTGTCCGCAAGGCGCGTAATGCACTAGCGGCGCGCGGGCTTGATGAATGCGTGACATGGTCGTTTATGGGGCGCGAGCAGGCGCTGGCGTTCAACGACAATAAATCGCTTGAGGCATTGACGCTGAAAAACCCGATCAGTTCCGATCTTGACGTGATGCGCCCATCCATACTGCCGAACCTGATTGCCGCCGCCGGTTATAACCATGACCGGGGACAAAGCGACGTTGCATTGTGTGAGGTCGGTCCGGCTTTCAAATCGGTGAAGCCGGATGGACAGGCGATTGTCGCGGTAGGCATTCGTGCGGGAAATAATTCCGCGCGCCACTGGGCGGGTTCAGTGCGCGGCGCCGATGTTTATGACGCCAAGGCCGATGCTTATGCGGCGTTAGAAGCCTGCGGTGCACCAGCCGCCAACGCGCAGATCACACGTGACGCGCCGTCTTATTACCACCCGGGCCGCTCGGGCGCATTGCGCTTGGGTCCGAACGTTCTCGCCTATTTCGGTGAAATCCACCCGGCGACTTTGGACGAGATGGGCATTAAAACTTCTGTATCCGGTTTCGAAGTGTTTCTACAGAATATTCCCGAGCCGAAGAAAAAAAGCACGGAAAAACCACTGCTGAAAATTGAGCCGCTGCAGGCTGTGAGCCGCGACTTCGCTTTCATGGTCGATGCGAAGGTCAACGCCGAGGATATCGTCCGCGCTGCGAAATCGGCGGATAAGAATTTAATTACGGATGCGTATATTTTCGACGTTTACACGGGCAAGGGTGTCGAGCCCGGCAAGAAATCGGTCGCATTCGCCGTGACCATCCAGCCGCGCGAGAAATCGCTGGTCGATGCGGAGCTGGAAGAACTCTCCAAAAAAATCATCGGCGCAGTAATTGCCAAGACGGGCGGAACACTTCGCTCCTAAGCCGGACAAACTAATAAAGACTCGAACGGACAGCTTAATTTTTTGCGGCCGCCCAACCCATCAAGCTCGACGATGCAAAGTCCCGCCGCCACTTTCGATCCCGCCTGCTCCACCAGCTTCACCGCCGCGCCCATCGTGCCGCCGGTGGCGAGAAGATCGTCAACGATCACGACATTGGAATTTTTCTTCAAAAGATCCGGCTGGATTTCGATTTCGTCCTCGCCATATTCAAGCGTGTATTTATAGCCGAGCGTCTGGCCGGGAAGCTTGCCCTTTTTCCGGATCATGCCGAAGCCGCAGCCGAGTTCGAGAGCGAGAGGCGCGGCGACCAGAAACCCGCGCGCCTCGATCCCCATCAGAACATCGGGTTTATAGGGGCCGATTTTCACTTTCAGTTGCCTAATCGTTTCCTTCCAAGCGCCTGGATGAGCGAGGAGCGTCGCGATATCGTAGAAATTGATCCCGGGCTTGGGGAAACCGGGAACGATGCGGATATGGTCCTGTATATTCATGCGAATGGCCGTCTATTAAATATATTATGCCGGCCAGTTTATTGATATAGAGTGGGGGAAGCAACAACCCGCATTCCTTGTTTCGTATGTTCAAAAGGCGTAAATCCCTAACCACCCTGCAACATGCGCGCGAATTGTTCTGGCCCACCATGGGCTGGCGGCGCGCGTTTCGTTATGTGAGCTTGCGTGTCACGCGCATGTCCGACAGCACGCACCGCATCGCGGCTGGTTTTGCCGTCGGCGCATCAGTCGCCTTTACACCAATTATTGGCACGCATTTCATCCAGGCGGCACTGGTGGCATGGATTTTCCGGCTGAACATGCTGGCTGCCGTCATCGGCACATTCGTGGCCAACCCGTGGACTATTCCGTTCATGTGGTGGGGCTCGATCAAGCTCGGCGCTTTCCTGTTCAGCTTCCTCGGTGTGCAAGCCAAAACAGAACTGCCGCACCATTTGAATTTCACCGTTTTCTGGGACCTGCTGGTTCACCAGCCGGTCAGTATTCTCCTGCCATGGCTGACGGGCGGTTATTTGATGGCCTTGCTGGTCTTTCCTTTTTCGTATTATGTATTTTATAAATTCGTCCATGGGGCGAAAGTGACCAGGAAAAAGGTCCGGATACATAACGTGCATAAAGCGGCAAAAGAGGTTACGGGGCAGGAAAGATGATTATCGGCACGGGCAGCGACCTGATCGATATACGCCGCGTCGAAAAGACGCTGGCGCGGTTCGGCGACCGCTTCATTAAAAGGTGCTTTACGGAAATTGAACAGGCCAAGGCCGAACGCCGCAGGGACGCCGGGACACATATCGCGACATACGCCAAACGCTTCGCCGCCAAGGAGGCCTGCTCCAAGGCCCTCGGAACGGGCTTCGGCGGGGGCGTCTATATGAAGGATATCGGTGTGGTCAATACGCAAGCCGGGAAGCCCATCCTCGCCCTCACGGGCGGCGCAAAAAAACGGCTGGATACCATGATCCCGAAAGGCATGAAACCGGTCATCCATGTCACCATCACAGACGAGGCGCCGATGGCGCATGTGCTGGTGATTATCGAAGCGGTTTAACGCTGGCCAGCCGCGACGATTTCATGATAAGCCTTTGGCCATGACGGAAAAAATCGGAAAAGCGGGGGAAAGCGCGGCGGAAAAATCCGAGACGCAATCCCGTACGCCGCCCCTGAACGCACGCGAGGAACTGAGCGAATTTTTCCGCACCGCCATCATCGCGGTGGTTCTCGCGCTCCTGATCAGGAGTTTCCTGTACGAACCTTTCAACATTCCGTCCGGCTCGATGAAGCCGACGCTTGAGATCGGCGATTACCTATTTGTGAATAAACCCGCTTATGGCTACAGCCGGTATTCCTTTCCGTTCGGCATCGTCCCGATTTCGGGGCGCCTCTGGGCGGCCGAACCCAAGCGCGGCGACGTCATTGTGTTCAAGCTGCCGTCCAACACGCATATCGATTACATCAAGCGCGTGATCGGCCTGCCGGGCGATCGCATCCAGGTGCGCAGCGGACGCCTTTATATCAACGACGAACTTGTTCCGCGCGAGCCGCTCGGCATGGTGAAAGAGGACGAGCCGCCGGAAGGCCCCGTCGCCATGGTGGAATATCTGGAGACGCTGCCCGGCGGCGTGATCCATAGAATTTACGAAGAGAGCGACGACGAAATCCTGGACGATACCGGTGTTTTCGAAGTGCCGGACGGCCATTATTTCATGATGGGCGACAATCGCGACAATTCGCAGGATAGCCGCGTCACCGGTATGGTCGGTTTTGTGCCGCTGGAGAATATCGTCGGCGAAGCGGATTTCATTTTCTTCTCGACGAATGGATATGCGCGGATTTTTGAATTCTGGAAGTGGCCGTGGACCATGCGTTACGGAAGATTTTTCAAATCGATCGAGCCCGTGCGGCCCGAGGAAAAAGCCGATGCCCAAGACGCATCCTGATTTCTCCGGACTGGAAAAAGCGCTCGGCTACGCATTCAAAAACAAAGCCGACGCCGCAGATGCCCTGACTCATTCGAGCATGGGCGAAAAAAATTACGAACGCCTTGAATTCCTTGGCGACCGCGTACTTGCTTTGATTATCGCCGAAACGCTGCTGGACAAATACCCGGCCGAAAAGGAAGGCGACCTGGCGAAGCGCCTTTCCGTGCTTGTGCAGGGTGAAGTACTGGCGGCCATCGCCGCGGAGATCGGCATTGGTCAATATATCCATTTTTCTGCCGGCGAACGTGAGGCGGGCGCGGCGAATAGTGAAAACGTTCTTTCGGATGCGCTGGAAGCTTTGCTGGGAGCGGTATACCTTGACAGAGGCCTTGAACCCTGCCGGACCATAATTGCTACGCTCTGGAGCGAACGTTTCGACAATATGCCCGACCCGCCGCAGCACCCCAAGGCCCAACTGCAGGAATGGGCGCAGGGCCGCGGACTGCCGCTACCCGAATACAAAATCAGCGGGCAGAAAGGCCCCGATCACGCCCCCGTTTTCAGCGTGCAGCTTACCGTGCGCGGGTTCGATCCCGTGATTGCCGAGGGACGTTCGCGCCAGGCAGCGGAAAAAGAAGCCGCGCGTCTTTTTCTTGAAAGCGCCGACGCATGAGCGGGCGCACGCGCAGTGGCTTCGCCTGCATCCTCGGTCTGCCTAACGCCGGGAAGTCTACTCTCGTTAATGCACTGGTCGGATCGAAAGTTTCCATCGTCTCACGCAAAACACAAACAACACGTAGCCGCGTGCTCGGCATCGTGATGCAGGGCGATACGCAAATTATCCTCGCCGATACGCCCGGCATCTTCATTCCACAAAAAATCATGGAGAAGGCGATGGTGCAGGCGGCATGGGATGCGCTCGAAGGTGCGGACGTCATCGTTCACCTGGTCGATGCTTCCACCCGGGACGCGCACGAGGCGAACGATATTATCCTCGAGAAAACCGGGCGGGGAAAACCCTGCCTTCTCGTCCTTAACAAAACCGACCGCGTCAACAAGCCCGATCTGTTTGCGCTTGCACAAAAAATGAATGAGCGTTTCGAATACGCGGCTACTTTCATGATTTCGGCTCTGACGAAAGACGGTATTGACGACGTACTCGCGGACATCGCGGAACGCCTGCCCGAGGGGCCATTCCTGTTCGACCCGGAGCAGACCACGGACATGCCGATGCGCCTGATGGCCGCGGAAATCACGCGTGAAAAAATCTTCGAAAATTTGCACCAGGAGTTGCCATACGCGGTATTCATAGAAACGGAAAACTGGGAAAATTTCGACGACGGCAGCGTGAAAATAGACCAGATCGTTTATGTGCAGCGCGACGGGCAAAAAGCCATCGTGCTCGGCAAGGGCGGCAGCCAGATCAAGAAAATAGGCGAAGCCGCGCGGCGCGAACTTGAGGAATTGATGGGCTGCCGCGTGCATCTGAAATTATTTGTCAAAGTGAAGGAAGATTGGCCGGAACGCGCGGAATATCTGAGGCTCATGGGGCTTCAAACCACGACATAATTCCGTGAAATCAAGGGGTGTGGATAAAAAAACAGGCGCCGGAATCATGTCCTTGCACAGTCCGGATTTGTCCTGATAGGGTACAGGTCTTGCGAAGAAAAATGTGTGTGTTGTCCGGCTTAATTGTCCGGCGTTTTATTGGGAGATTTATCATATGAGTTGGACTGACGAACGCGTTGCCCTTCTGAAGCGTCTCTGGGGCGAAGGAAAAACCGCCGCCGAAATCGCCAGCGAACTGGGCGGAGTAACCCGCAACGCCGTCATTGGCAAAGCCCACCGCCTCAAATTATCCAACCGCGTTTCCCCCATCCAGCAGAATAAAAAGCCTGTACCCGCAGCTAAACCTGCTGCGCCTGAGAAAAAAGTCCGCCAGACACTGGAGCAGGATAATAATCGCACGGGTGTGCCGCTGATGGATCTCGACGCCCGTTCATGCCGCTGGCCGCTGGGCGACCCGCGTGATGAAAAATTCGGTTTCTGCGGCGACGGCGCTATTCCTGGTTTGCCTTATTGTGAAAGCCATTCCAAGGCCGCTTACCAGGCTGCCGGAAGAGCACGCACCCTCCAGGCCGAGGATTTCGAAGGGCCAGCCAAATCGGATGAGGCCGACGAAATACGCGAAACCAAGACAGCCGCAAAAAAGAAATAAGATATTGATATGTAATGGAAAAGCCGTCTAAAGAGCGGCTTTTTTCATGCAAAAAACGCTAAAAATCACCGGATAATCTTGATATCGACAGCTTCACGGCCCTTATCAACGGCCTTCAGCGTCACGCGGACGCGCTGGCCGGCCTCGAGGGTTTCGACCTGCAGCTTGTCGAGCAATGTCTTATGTATAAAAACATCCTTCATGCCATCATCCGGGATAATGAAGCCGAAGCCCTTTTCCGGCTTATACCATTTGACCAGTCCGCCCATGCTTGTGGTGCCGTCCTCACCCGCGCTCTGGGGCATGAGGTTGACGTCCCCGGCCTCGATGACTTCGAGCACTTCCTTGACCTGCTTGCCTTTCGGACCGTTGAAAACGCGGCACATCAGGACTGCGCCCTCGCCGATAGCGTTCAGGCCCGCCTGCTGCAGGGTTGTAATATGGATAAAGGCGTCAAAACTCTGGTCCTCCGGAACGACAAAGCCGAAGCCCTTGGTCCCGTTAAACCATTTCAAGATTAATTTTACCGGTTCTGACTGTTCCTCGGAAAGAGGAAGGTTTTCAGCAATAGACAAGGTTTAATCCTCTGGACGCAGAAAAAATCTGCAGCAAAAAAGAAATTGCCTTTGGATATATTGCATCAATTTTCGCTCTGAATCCAGACCAATTCTGTTTATGATTGTTTATGAATATATGATCCCTCTCTGACAAAATTTTATGAGCGCCAAAAACCATCCCTGGATTGAAAATTATGACAGCGGCATTGCGTGGGACATGCCGCTTGCACCGCGACCGGCGTTCGCACTGCTGGATGAGACAGCGGAAAAATACGGTCATCGTCCCGCGTTCGATTTTCTCGGGAAAAAATACACATGGGCGGAAATTTCGAGTCTCGTGAACCGCTTTGCTGTAGGCCTGCAAAAACTCGGTGTGGGAAAGGGCCGGAAAATCGGTTTGTTTCTGCCGAACTCGCCTTATTTCCTGATTGCCTATTACGGTATTCTCAAGACCGGCGCGAGCGTCGTCAATTTCAACCCGTTATATGCCGACCGGGAACTCAGCCACCAGATCGCCGACAGCGAAACAGATATGATGGTCACGGCGGACCTCGCGATGCTGTATGGCAAGATGGAAAAAATGCTGGGCCAGACGCGGTTACAGAAGCTGATCCTGTGCCGATTTACCGATGTCCTGCCGTTTCCGAAGAATACATTGTTCCAGATTTTCAAGCGCAGCGAATGCGCGAAAGTTACTCCTTCTGAGAAAATCGCGTGGTTTCACGATCTGGTTGAAAATGACGGCGCAGTCAAAACGCCCCAAATCGACGCCATGAACGATATTGCGGTCCTGCAATATACCGGCGGCACCACCGGCGTGCCGAAGGGCGCGATGCTGACACATTACAATGTTTACGCCAATACGCTGCAGAGCCGCGCCTGGATGCCGGATATCAAGCCGGGCGAGGAGAAAATGCTGGGCGTTCTGCCGTTCTTCCATGTTTTCGCGATGACGGCGGTGATGAATTTCAGCGTCGCGGCGGCGCTGGAGATTATCGCGCTCCCGCGCTTTAATTTGAACGAGGCCCTGAAAACCATTCATAAAAAGAAACCGCATCTGTTCCCGGCGGTGCCCGCGATCTATAGCGGTATCAACAATCACCCGGATTTAAAAAAATATAATCTTTCCTCATTGCGTTATTGCATTTCGGGCGGCGCGCCCCTGCCCGCCGAGGTCAAAAGAACGTTCGAGCGCATTACGGGCTGCGTCGTTGTCGAAGGATACGGCCTGACGGAATCCTCGCCCGTGGTCTGCGCCAACCCGCTGAAGGGCGAAAACAAGGCGGGATCGATCGGCATGCCGTTGCCCGGGACGATCGTCGAGATTATCAACCCGGCTGACAAAGCCACCGTCATGCCGCCGGGTGAGCGCGGCGAATTGTGCGTGCGCGGGCCGCAGGTGATGAAAGGCTATTACAATAAACCTTTGGAAACGTCGGAAGTTCTCAAAGACGGGCGGCTGCATACCGGTGACATCGCGATCATGGACGGACGCGGCTATGTCTATATCGTCGACCGCATCAAGGACATGATCATCACCAATGGATATAACGTTTATCCGCGCAACGTCGAGGAAGCGATTTACCTGCACCCTTGCGTCGAGGAATGCATCGTTGCGGGCCTGCCCGACGAACAGCGCGGCGAGATTGTGAAAGTTTGGATCAAATTAAAGCCCGGCACCGCTTTGAGCGAAGAAGAACTAAAAACCTTTCTCACCGATAAAATTTCAAAAATGGAAATTCCGAAAATCGTGGAGTTCCGCCTGATACCGTTGCCAAAAACCATGATCGGCAAGCTTTCGCGCAAGGATGTTTTAGAGGAAGAAAAAGAGCGTAAAGCCTAGCGCCCGCGCGCGCGCTCAACCGCTGTGATTATCGGCGTGGCACGCAGCGCGGCGATGATATTGTTCAGGTGCTTGTTGTCGTTGACGTAGATATCGACAACCAAATCCCAGAAATCGAGCGACCTACCCGTAATCCTCAAATTCAGAATGTTTCCACCGTTCTTGGCGATGACAGTTGAGAACGTGGCCAGCGAGCCCGGGATATTCTGGAACGTGACCTTGAGACGGCCAACATGCGCCTCGGGTGAATCTTTCCCCTCGCCCCATGAAACATCCAGCCAGCGCTCCGGTGTGTCGGCGAAGCTCTCTAACGTTTCGCAATCGATGGTGTGAATGGTGACGCCCTTTCCGGTCGTCACGATGCCCACAATCCGGTCGCCCGGCAGCGGGTGGCAGCAGCGCGCGAAATGCATCGCCATGCCCGGGATGAGACCCTTGATCGGCATGGGCGCATCCTGCTTGCCCGTGGTGGTTCCACGCATCATGGTCGCCTGGTCCATGTCGGCGGAGGGACGCTTGACGATTTCTGTCTTGTGCCCGGGGAATATGGCCTTGAAAACCTCGCGCGCGACGAGAAGGCCTGAGCCGATCTTGGCGTAAATATCGTCGTTCTCATGCAGCTTGAAACGTTCGATTACGCCAGTGACGGCTTTTTCGGTGAATTCGTAATCTTCCTGGCGGAAGATTTTCTGCAGCATTGCCTTGCCCAGCGTTACATATTCGTTGCGTTGCTGGTCGCGGATATATTTGCGGATATGGGACCTGGCCTTGCCGGTGACCACGAAACGCTCCCATGTCGGGGACGGGTTCTGCGTCTTGGACGTGATGATCTCGACCTGGTCGCCATTGGCGAGCTTTGAGTTCAGCGGCGCTATGCGGCTGTTTATTTTTGCGCCAACGCATTTATCGCCGATGTCCGAGTGAATGGCGTAGGCGAAATCGATGGGCGTTGCGCCGTTCGGCAATTCGATCAAATCGCCACGCGGCGAGAACACGTAGACTTGGTCCTGGAAAAGTTCGAGCTTCGTATTCTCCCAGAAATCCTCGGGCCGCTGTTCCTGCTCGAGGATTTCGAGAAGCTCGCGCAGCCAGCGGTATTTTTTGAGATCCTGCATCTCGGGTTTTTTGCCGGTTTTGTAGGACCAATGCGCAGCAACGCCCATGTCGGCCTCGAAATTCATCTGGGCCGTGCGGATCTGGATTTCAATACGGTGGCGCGACGGGCCCATGACGGTGGTATGGATCGAGCGGTAACCGTTCGGCTTGGGCGTCGAAATGTAGTCCTTGAAGCGGCCGGGAATGCTTGGGTATTTTCCGTGAATGATACCGAGCACGATGTAGCAATCCTCGACCTTTTCCACCAGGATGCGGAATGCCATGATGTCCGAGAGCTGTTCGAACGCAACGTTTTTGCGCTGCATCTTTTTCCAGATCGAGTATTTCGTTTTTTCGCGCCCGGAAATGTCGGCGGCGATGCCGGAATCGTCGAGAAGTTTTTGCAATTCATCGATGATGTTGCGGACGACGTCGGTGCCTTCTTCGCGCAGGAAGGACAGGCGGTTTGAAATAGATTTGCGTGCTTCGGTGCTGATCACGCCGAAGGCGAGGTCTTCCAGCTCTTCCTTGATGCTGTGTACGCCGACGCGCTCGGCGAGCGGCGCGTAAATTTCAAGCGTCTCCAACGCGATACGGCGGCGCTTTTCCGGGCTCTGGATGGCATCGATGGTGCGCATATTGTGCAGGCGGTCGGCCAGCTTGACCAGTAGCACGCGGATATCCTCGGACATGGCTAGCAGGAGCTTCCTGAAATTCTCGGCCTGCTTGCCCTCGATGGTCTGGCTTTCGATCCGGGTGAGTTTGCTGACGCCATTCACCAGATCGGCGACTTCCTGGCCGAATTTTTTCTTGAGGTCCTCATAAGTGGCCTTGGTGTCTTCCAGCGTGTCATGAAGGATCGCGGTGATGATGGTGCCGGAATCCATCTTCATGCCGGCGAGGATGCTGGCGACCTCTATGGGATGGGTGTAATAAGGCTCGCCGCTGGCGCGGGTCTGGCCGTCATGCATTTTTTTGGCGTACTCGCAGGCGTTTTCGACCGTTTTGAGATCGAAATCGGGATTGTAGGCGCTGATGCGATTGACGAGTTCCTGACCGGGATGCATGGTTTTAGTCTTCAGTTATTAAGATGTTAAGAATACCATGAAAAACAAGGAAAAGGGATAAAAGAAGCGCAAAAGAAAAGGGCCGGAAAACCCGGCCCCTTGGCTTAAATCTACAGGAATTATTCCTTTTCGGCGGGGGCGCCGGCAACGTCCTCGAGTGAAGGCTCGCCCTCTTTGGCATCTTCTTCTTCGGCTTCGTCGATTTCTTCATCGCCGTACATGTCCTCGCTCTCGGAGCGATTGGCGATTTTCTCCCACTCAGCTTCGCCGTCCATGAGGTCGATGGTTTCATCTTCCTCGTAAACGACCATGCGCTGGTGGTTGCGAATCAGGTCTTCTTTCAGACCATCCAGCGGAACGCTTTCAGCGGCGATTTCACGCAGGGAAACAACCGGGTTCTTGTCGTTGTCGCGGTCGATGGTCAGCGATGCGCCGGAGCCGATCTTGCGGGCGCGCTGGGCGGCCACCATGACGAGTTCAAAACGGTTCTGGATTTTCTCGATGCAGTCTTCAACTGTTACGCGGGCCATTTCTGAATCCTCTTTAAACGGTATGAGACCCGGTTTATAGTGGGTTTCCCTTAGGAAAGCAAGTTTTTCGATGCCCTGTCCAGACCCCGGAAAAGACTGTCCCTTATGCCCCAGACTGGTGGAATTCCGGGCTAAAAACCGGGTTAAATTCCCCGATAAATGGAATGCCCCCGTCCCTTCTTTTGGTCCCGAAAACGGCCAGTTGCTGGTGGTCGGGCTGGCCCCCGGCCTCAAGGGAGCGAACTTTTCCGGGCGACCCTTTACGGGAGATTATGCCGGGGAACTGCTTTATTCCTCCCTGATCAAATTCGGGTTCGCGGAAGGAAAATATGAAGCAAGGCCCGATGACGGTTTGACCCTTAAAAACTGCCGGATCACGAATGCGGTGCGATGCGTGCCGCCGGAGAACAAGCCGACGCCGGAGGAAATGCGGCAATGTCTCGGGTTCCTGCAGATGGAGATGGCGGCGTTAAAGAACGTCAAAGTGATTTTGTCGCTCGGGCTGATTTCGCACAATTCAGTATTGAAAGCTCTGGACCGGAAAATCTCGGCACATAAATTCGCGCATAACGCGGTGCATGATCTCGGCAAGGTCAAGCTGGTTGATAGTTATCACTGCTCGCGTTACAACACGCAGACGAAGCGCCTGACACCGGCGATGTTTCACAACGTATTTGAAACAATTACGGAGTTGCTGCAGCGGCCTGCGGATTGATCTTGCCGCGCTTGAGCATCAGCTTGTTCAACGCATGGATATAGGCGCGGGCGGAGGCGACCAGCGTATCGGCGTCGGTGCCCTGCCCGTTGACCGTCCTGCCGTTTTCCTCGAGGCGGACGGTGACTTCGGCCTGCGCGTCGGTGCCGCCGGTGATCGCGTGGACCTGGTAGAGTTTGAGGCGCGCATCCGGGTGCGGGATCACGGCGCGAATGGCCTTGAAGATGGCATCCACGGGCCCGTTGCCTTCGACGCGGACTTCTTTTTCCTCGCCCTCGACGCTCAGCACAAGTTCCGCGACCTGTGGGCCCTTGGAGCCTGCCTGCACCTGTAGCGAGACGAAACGAATTTCCTCGTTCTCGCTGACAACCTCATCTTCAATAAGCGCAATAAGGTCTTCCTCGTAAACATTCTTCTTTTTGTCCGCGAGGATTTTGAAACGAGCGAAGGCATCATTCAGCGCATTGTCGCCAAGTTCAAATCCAAGCTCCTCCAGCTTTTTTCTGAAAGCGTGGCGGCCGGAATGCTTGCCGATCACGAGATTGGATTTCGTCAGGCCCACTGATTCCGGCGTCATGATTTCATAGGTGGAGGCGTTTTTCAGCACGCCGTCCTGATGGATGCCGCTTTCATGCGCGAAAGCGTTTGCGCCGACGATGGCCTTGTTGGGCTGGACATTGAAACCCGTGATTGTCGAAAGCGTGCGTGAAATCTTCGTGATTTTCGTCGTATCGATCTTGTTTTCATACGGCAACTGATCCTTACGAACGCGGAGCGCCATGACGATTTCTTCCAGTGATGCATTTCCTGCGCGTTCACCGATGCCGTTAATGGTGCACTCGATCTGGCGTGCGCCGTTTTTCACACCGGCGAGCGAGTTCGCCACAGCCAAACCCAAATCGTTGTGGCAATGGACGGAAATGATGGCCTTGTCGATGTTGGGCACACGGTCGAACAGCATCTTGATCTGCTTGCCGAATTCATCGGGAACCGCATAACCGACCGTGTCCGGGATATTGATAGTCGTCGCGCCGCTCTTGATCGCAAGCTCGACACACTGGCAGAGGAAGTCATCTTCCGTGCGCGTGGCATCCATCGCCGACCATTCGACATCGTCCGTAAACGTACGGGCGAAGGTAACGCTTTCTTTCACGGAATTCAAAACCTCTTCCGGCGGCATCTGCAACTGGTATTGGCGGTGCAGCGGGCTGGTACCGATGAAAGTGTGAATACGTTTGCGCTTCGCAGGTTTCAGCGCTTCGGCGCTCGCCTCGATGTCGGCTTTTTTTGCGCGGCTCAGGCCCGCGATAACGGCATTTTTTGTTACTTTCGCGATTTCATTCACGGCTTCGAAATCGCCGGGCGAGGCAATGGGAAATCCCGCCTCGATAATATCCACGCCCATTTCATCAAGCAGCTTCGCCATGCGCAGCTTTTCCTCGAGATTCATCGAGCAGCCGGGCGATTGCTCGCCGTCACGCAAAGTTGTGTCGAAAATGATGACGCGATCGTTGCTCATATCTGTCTTGCCTCATCGACCAGCATGATCGGAATACCGTCCCGGACCGGGTAAGCCAGTTTCGCCTGGTCGGAGACAAGTTCCTGCGCCGCGCGGTCATAACGCAGGGGCGATTTGGTCAGCGGGCAGACCAATACTTCCAGCAATTTCGGGTCTATATCCATAGGTGGGTAGTTTTAAGGGGTTTTGAAATTAATGGCAACTACCGCATTCCTTGCGCGCCTTGACCGCCATTTCCAGCATGGTCATGAAGGCCTCAGCGCGGGTTTTGCAACACGGGGCCTCCAGCAGGGCCTGTTTTTCCTTAGGCTCGAAGGGACAGACCATAGCAAGGCATGTCACCAGCCGGCCGTCGGGCGCTTTCTCTACCGCTTTCCAGTCGCATTTCATTTCCTGCGCGGAAAAATAAGATTGCAACAGAATGTTCAGTTTCGCGCGGTCGAGGTCGAGGCAGGATGAAGGCTCGAGGTCATTTTTATAAGCTTCCCAGTCCGGGCGCACCTGCCTGTAGGGTGTGGCTGTTTTTAATTCCTCGGCGATTTTAAAACGGCTGATGCCTGTGAGCGTGATCACATAGCGCCCGTCGCCCGTCTCGCGGAATTCAGTGATCTTCCCGGCACAGCCGATATCGTAGAGCGCTGTTTCGCCCTCGGCCCGGGGCTGGATCATGCCGATCAGCCGGTTGCCGCCCAGGGCATCCCCGACCATTTTCAGGTAGCGCTTTTCGAAGATATTCAAGGGAAGGTTGCCCATGGGCAGGAGCAGAACGCCCGAAAGCGGGAAAACCGGGAGGGTTTCCGGCAGGCCTTTAAAGTCCGGGGCGTAAGGGTTCTGTTCCATGCTGAACAATCTAAGCCATATTTTTCAGGAAAAAAGTATGGAGGAAAGCTTTTTACGGCTCTCCACGGTCAGCGGGTCGGCGTGGCCCATGGCCTCGAAGAACCGCACCAGCTGTTTCCTTGCCGCTTCTTCGTCCCAGCCCCTGTTTCGGCGGACGATTTCGAGAAGGTTTTCGATGGCCTCTTCGCGGCTGCCGTCGGCGAATTGCGCCGATGCCAGATCGAAGCGGAGCTGATGGTCGTTTGGATCGGATTCCAGTTTTTTCTTAAGACCATCAAGCGGCCCGGCCGGTTTTTTCTGTGCAAGCTCGAGCGCGGTTTTTGCCTCGCCGAATGTCGGGTGTTTTACAATTTCCGGCGGCGCGTTCTGCACGAGCTGCTCCGCCTGTTTCAAATCGCCGCCCGCGATGACTGCGCGCACCAATCCGACATAGGCCTGAACGTTCTGCGGGTCCTGCGTGAGGATATGCGCGTAGATCGCCTGCGCGGTCTGGAAATCGCCGTTCGCGATTTCCAGCGCCGCGCCTTTCAGCGCCTCGGGGATATCGATCGCATCCGGCGCATTCTGTTTTGCCAATTGCAGAAGTTTATCGATGAATGCCTTGATCTGGCTCTCGGGCACCGCGCCCTGGAATGCATCCACCGGGCGGCCCTGGAAAAATGCGTAGACGGTCGGGATGGATTGAATGCGGAGCGCGGCGGCAAGTTCCTGGTTCTGGTCTATATCGATTTTTGCCATGAGAACCGCGCCATTCGCGGCGTTGACCACTTTTTCAAGGATGGGACCAAGCTGCTTGCACGGCCCGCACCACGGCGCCCAGAAATCGACAATGACCGGGCGCTCCATAGAGGCCGCGAGGACTTTTTGTTCGAAATCGGCGGAGCCGGCGTCGAATACGTGCGGGCCACCAGCCTGCTGGGGCGCGGGTTGCGGCGGGTTTTCCGCTTTATTCTTGCCAAAAAGCATTCATGGTCCTTTGCGTTTAAATCCGCTTCACTATGTAGGGGCATCACCCGAAAGATCAAGGATTTTCGGGACATGGCCAGTATGGGCAAAGAACTTCAAAAGGTCCGCGGGCGTCAGGCCGATGGTCTGGGCGTTGTCCAGCGGGTGGTAGCAGACCGTGTCGGCCCGCATCATGTATTCGTCCAGGATCACCGTGACCTCGTGGTTTTTGTCGTTGAGCGCGGCGAAGGGGCAGACGGAGCCCGGCGTGATACCGAGATGCGTCCAGAGCCGTTCAGGCGAGCCAAACGAGAGCCGCGCCGCGCCCAGCAGTTTCTCCAGATTCTTTAAATCGACCTTGGTTTCGTTGGCGACAACCACGAGATACATGACGCCTTTTTTATCGCGGAGGAAAAGGTTGCGGCAGTGAAGGCCGGGAATCGCCTCTTTCAGGTGGGCCCCCTCGGCGACCGTGAAAATGGGCGGATGGCTGTAGGTTTTACAGGAAATGCCCAAATCATCCAGCAGCGCCAGCAATGCCGCAGGCGTGGTCGGCAAGTCCCTTGCCTGCAATGGTTTTAACGATTTTTCCATACCCCGTTATGGCAAGAAAACGCAATAAAATCAAGGATTGCTGGTGGGAAGCCTAAGCTTTTTTTAACCTTTTTAACTTACCATTGGAGGCGAAAAAAGACTGCGTTATGTGTGTGGGGAATTTATGGCTGACGACAATAATAACATTACGAGCTGGGAAGCCTGCAAGGCTGAGATCGTCGAGACTCACGGCGACAACTCCGTCCTCTCGAACCAACAGATGGGAGAAAGACTGGCTTCCGGTTTTGACAACAAGACCGGTATGACGCCTGAGGGCTACGACAAGTGGGTGATCGCGGACGGCAGCCCTTGTGACATGCTGAAGAAGGAACTCGGCCCGCGTATCACGAGAGAATTTAATCTGTCGGCGCCGGACCACCCGAAACCAGGCGCACCTAAAACGGGCAACAACGGACCCAAAGTATAAACATGAATATCGAGCTTGGCATATTACATGATGGAGGTGTGATGCTTGTCAGTGACAAGCCCCTGCCGCATGTTGTCAAGCGCGTGGAGTTTTATCGCGACCAGCGCCTGTTCATGCTGATCTATGGCGGCGACGAAGAGACGAACGAACTGATGCACTATGAAGTACCGGAGAACATGACCTACCCGGTCGAGAAGAGCCCGAACGTCATCATCTACTCCCTGTTCCCGAACCAGGAACCCCTCGGCTACAGCGTCCCGCTGGTCAAAGTCGGCGAGCTTTTCTAGGAAAACCCTTTAAATTCAGGCCTACTTTACGCTTGCATCAGGCGGCGAAATCACTATATTTTGCGGTCTCACCCAAGGAATAAGCGAGTGTAGCTCAGGGGTAGAGCACGACCTTGCCAAGGTCGGGGTCGAGGGTTCGAATCCCTTCACTCGCTCCATTGCTTCCGGAAAAACTGTCTTTTATTTTTCTAATCTTGGCGCTTCAGGAGCCGGGGTATTTGACCAGTTGGAAATCGCAGCAGAAAGATTCTGCCTTACCGACTCCCGGAAATTCTTCTTGTCGGCCTTGCCGGTAATAAAGCTTGCACCGACGCCAGTAATTGCAGGCTCTTTTGAAAATTCCGCCAAGTTTTCAGCCGTGACGCCGCCGGTGCAGCAGGCCTGCATGCCGTTTGCCAACAGATAAGCCATAGTCTCGGGCCACTCCGTTTCAGCGGGAATGAGTATCACTTTTTCCGCGCCCTCTTCCCATGCAGCAAGAACTTCCGTCGCCGTACCGCAAACTCTTACCGCGGCATTCTCCGATGTATTTTCGACAAACTGAACGCCCGTCCTTGATAAAGGCGCTGTAATAGACTTGACGTCCGGGCTGCGCGCGGGGAACAGCTTGATCAGTGTCAGGCCTTTTTCATGGGCCATTTTAACTTCATCCAGCGTCATGAAGCCCGGAAGATAAGGCATGCCCTTCTGCAAGGCGGCGTCTGCCACGCGCTTGCTGTAACCGCCGGACACAAGACCGTCGAGACTGGCAGCCGCAACTCTTTCGACATCTTCAGGCTTAATGATGCTGCCGGCAAGGATGTGAACCCGGTCGCCAAATTGTTTTTTCAGTTCGGCAAGCCTGGCAAGGCCCTGATCAATTGCCTTTTCATTGCGAAGCAGCACTTCAATCGCGGGGACCAAGCCTTCCGGGCTTGCCGCGATCGCGGCTTCGATCAAATCTTCGAACCGGTCCTCTTCATCGATGCCAATTAGGGGCACAATGGGCGACTGGCGTAGAATATCAGCCGTCCGCTTTTCGGTTTCAGTAAATTTAACTACGTCGTTAAAAGGAATTTTCATTGAGTTACCCCTACTGGCTCAGGTGATTCAAAAATGTATGGTTTAAATCTTAGCTGGAAATATTCCGGAATCGGCGGCAGCGGCATGATGCATCCTTTTTCGGGTGAGCTTATATATGTGCGTTCCGCAAAAAAGAACTGGCGACCGATGCCGTATTGATCGGCATCCCTAATTCTATTTTTGTTCGTCGGTTCGCGTCCAAGCCAGTTGACTTCGTCCAGATCAATGTCGATTTTTCCGGTAATACTGTCTATTATGAGTTCATCATTGTCGTGGATCCTGAATAGATTCTGGTCGTGTAAATTGATGGCGGCCAGAACAGCCCCCGACGCACCGGAGAGCCGACCGTCGGTAATCAGCGCGACTCTCTTTCCCGTCTTCTGCATAATATCAAGCGGATTGATCAGGCCGTGCAGTTCAGGCATGCCGTTGTGCCTTGCGCTCTGGCCACGCAGGACGACGACGACGCTTTCCTTATCCAGCTTTGCGGCAAGGATTTTTTCTTCTTCGTTCAATTCTGCGCCGGAAGTTTTCTTTTGCCATGCCTCAAAGGCGCGGTGAAATTGTTTTTGTGTATCGAATATGCTCGCAAATCCCTTAATGACGCGGTGCTCATCCTTGACCGCCGAGGTTTTAATAACAGCACGCCCTAAAGTGCCTTGGACCAGTTTAATGCCGCCGTCGGGAGCAAAGGGAGAATCCACTTTGCGGATAATATCCGTGTCGGGGTTTTCCGTGTCGAGGCGTTCCGGGATATCCGAAGTCCATTTCACAGTATCGACATCAAGAACCGGCGTTTGCGTATAACGTTCCAGCCCATGACCGGCCACGGTGTTCACATCTTCATGCAGCAAACCGGCATCGAGCAGGTTTCTGATGATAACGGCCATGCCGCCCGCCTCGCGGAAGTCATTAATGTCTGCCTTGCCGTTGGGATAGATTTTTGCGATCAGCGGAACCACGGAAGAAATCCGGTCCATGTCATCCCAATTTATATCGATGCCGAATTGCGCAGCCATGGCCGGGATATGCATCGTGTGGTTAGTGGAGCCGCCCATGGCCATCAGCACGACCATGGCATTGACGAAGCTGCGCTCGTCAATGATGTCCATCAGCGGGTCGATCTCGCCTTGCGCCATTCTTCTGACCGAGTCGCGCGTCAGCGCATCGCGCAATGGATTGGTGGGATTAACAAAAGACGAGCCGGGAAGCACCAGCCCCATCGCCTCGGCCACCGCCTTGTTGGTGTTGGCCGTGCCAAAAAAAGTACAGACGCCAGGCGAATGGTAGGATTGATTTTCGGACATCTGCAATTCTCTCTCGCCGACCTCGTTTTTCTTGAATTTTTGCCGCACCTCGTTTTTTTTCGCGTTGGAAATGCCGGTTTTCATGGGGCCGCTGGGGATCGAGATGACAGGCAGATGACCGAAAGCCGTCACACCCATCACCAGGCCCGGGAAAATCTTGTCGCATTCGCCCAGAATAAAAACACCGTCATGCGTGTTGACCGCGAGAGAAACCACAGTCGACTGCGCCACGGTATTGCGGCTGAACAAGGATAATTCCATGCCGTCGAAGCCTTGCGTCACGCCATCGCACATGGCGGGAACGCCGCCGGCAACCTTCGCCACCGCGCCGTATATCTTCGCCTCATCCCTGATGATTGCGCGATATGCTTCGTAAGGCTGGCCCGAGGAAATCTCTTCGTTGCCGGAATCGATCATCGCCAGAGTGCACGCGCCGGACATGATCATCTTTTTTTCATCATTGGCTGCGGCGGCAAAAGAATGCGCGCAGTTGCTGCAGCCATCCGCCCGGCCGCGCGGGCCGAGTTCATTCGATTCGAACTTCCGTCTTTGTTCATTGGTCTGGTCGAGGTACCAGGCCCGCTTTACTGTGCTTCTTATTCTGATATCACGCGTAACTTCTTCGATGACCGGATGGATCATTTTCTCATTTCCCAGACGTTATTATGTTAACGTTGCGTTTTACACAATATTGGGAAATCAGTCAAATCGAATGTTTTGCGCTAGCTTTTCGCGAGTTTGCTGTGGCGGTAGGAGTAAGCGAAATACAGCACAATCCCGACCGCGAGCCAGACAACGAATCGAACATGCGTGTGCCACGGCAGGAAGGCGATTAATGCGCCGCAAGAGAGCACACCCAGAATCGGCAGCACGAGACCGAACGGCATCTTGAACGGACGCGGCATGTCGGGACGTGTAACGCGCAGGATAATCACCCCGAAGCAGACAAGGACGAACGCGGCGAGCGTGCCGATATTCACCAGTTCAGCCAGCGCCTGGAACGGCAAAAAACCCGCCATGAGCGCCATCAGCACGCCGCATAAAACCGTCGTGCGGATGGGCGTGTGAGTTTTCTCGCTGATGCGCGCGAAGAACGGAGAGATAAGGCCGTCGCGCGAGATGGCGAGAATGATACGTGTCAGGCCGTAATACAGCACGAGCATCACGGTCGTCAGGCCGGTGATAACGCCGGTGGCGACCAGCGCCGAGGCCCAGGTCACGCCCACTTCCATCAGCGCGTGCGCAACAGGGAAGGACACATTGAGTTCAGGGTAAGGAAGAATGCCGGTCAGCAGGCCAGAGACGACTATATATATGATGGTGCAGAAGACGAGCGAGGCGATAATGCCAATGGGCACGTCGCGCTGCGGGTCTTTTGATTCCTCAACAGCCGTCGAGACCGCATCGAACCCGACATAGGCGAAGAACACGAGCGATGCGCCGGCGAGGACGCCGATAGGATGACCGTTCGCATCATGCCCGAACCATCCGAATGGCATGAAGGGCGACCAGTTTTCCGGGTTGATGTGGAAGATGGCGACGGCGATAAAGACCGTGATTGTCAGCAGCTTCACGAACACCATCGCGGCGTTAATGCGCGATGCTTCCTTGATGCCAACGATTAGAAGCACCATCAGGATCAGGATAATGGCAATGGCGGGGAGATTCATGAGACCGCCATCGGGCAGTTTCGTCACCGGGTCGATAGCCCACGGCCCCTTGGTCAGATATTCCGGCAAGCCATAGCCGATGGCGACCAGCGCATTGTTGAAATATCCCGACCAGCCATTGGCCACCGCCGCGACCGCGACGCCGTATTCAAGGATAAGATCCCAGCCGATGATCCAGGCGATCAACTCGCCGAAAGCAGCGTAGGAATAACCATAGGCGCTGCCGCAGCCGCCGACACTGGCGGCAAGCTCGGAGTAAGCCAGCGCCGCGAAGGTGCAGGCCGCACCGGAGACGATAAAGGAGAGCACGACTGCGGGCCCTGCCTGCGTCGCCGCTGCAACGCCGGTGAGTACGAAAATTCCCGTGCCGATGATGGCGCCGATGCCGAGCAGAGTCAGGTCGAACGCGCTGAGAACCCGTTTAAGGCAAGGGCCGTTGTCGTTATTGGCAACGTCTTTTTTGCGGAAAAGCTGTTTCATTAAAATCCCCTGCCCTTTATCTCGTTGTTTCAAGGCTAACGGATTTCAGAAGCAGACGAAAGGGCCTAAATCCTTAATATATATCCTTAATACAGGCCGCCGGTTCCGGTCGTCGCTTCCTCGCCGGGATTGGCGGATGGCGGAAGCGGGCTTATATCGGTGCCGCCTGCCGACGGGATCATGTTCACGCCGTTTTCCTCAAGCGCAACCGGCGCGTCTGTTGGCTCGGTGCCCTGAACGAAGGCTTCCCAGATTACATTGGTGTCGCCCGGCTGCGCGCGTGCGCCAGTGTGAGCATTGATGCGAATGTTTTTAATGCCGGGCGGTGTGCGGAACGGCATTGCGGGTACGTCCTTCAGTGCCTCTTCCATAAAGGATTTAAACACAGGCAGCGCGACGGATGAGCCCGTCTCGCGCTTGCCGAGCGAGCGGGGGTCGTCGAAGCCCATAAACACACCGACAACAAGGTCCGGAGAAAAGCCGACGAACCATGTGTCCTTGGATTCGTTCGTCGTTCCCGTCTTGCCGCCGAGCGGGCGGCCCAAAGCTTTCAGTTTTGCCGCCGTGCCGCGCTGCGCGACGCCTTCAAGAATCGAAACCATCTGGTAAGCAGTGCGCGGATCGCCGATCTGTTCGCGGTTGTCGGGAACGTCGGGTATGCCCTGCCCGTCCCAGCGAATAAGCTGGCCGCAGCCGACGCAGGGGCGGTTGTCGTGCTGAAAGATCGTCGCACCCCGGCGGTCCTGGATGCGGTCGATGATGCTGGGCGTTATCTTCTTTCCGCCGTTCACGAGTTCACCGTATGCGCCTGTCATTTTCAAAAGCGTCGTTTCGCCCGCGCCCAGCGCATAAGACAGGCGCGGCAACATATCGTCCATGATACCGAAACGTTTCGCATATTCGGCAATTGTTTCCATGCCGACATGATCGGCGAGGCGCACCGTCATCAGGTTACGGGATTTTTCCACGCCCTGCCGGATCGTGGTGGGCCCAAGAAAATCGTCGCTGTAGTTCTGCGGACTCCAGTAATGACCGGGGCGATCTTCAATAACAAAGGGCGCGTCGAGAACGAGCGTGGCGGGCGTAAAGCCCTTGTCCAGCGCGGCGAGATAGACGAAAGGCTTGAAGCTCGAACCCGGCTGGCGGTTGGCCTGCGTGGCGCGGTTATATTCGCTGGTGCCGTATGTCCAGCCGCCCTGCATGGCGAGAATGCGGCCCGTGTGCGGGTCCATGGCAAGGATTGCGCCCTGGATCAGCGGAATCTGCCGCAGGATATATTCACTCTTGGTGTCGTTGATGGGTTCGGTGAGAATGATATCGCCCTTTTGCAATACCTGGCTGACGGCCGTGACTTCCGGTCCCTGCGCGTAGCATTCATTCAGGCATTCGCGCGCCCATTTGACGCCGTCGAGTTTGATCGTGCCTTTGCCGCCGCCGGAAAACCCGATTTTCGCCTCGTTCGCACCGACATCGAGAACCAGCGCAATATCCCATTCAGGCAGCATGCCTTCCGGCACCGGGAAATTCGCAACTTCGTTTTCCCACTCGACACCGACGGGGATGTTTTTCAGCGCGCCGCGATAACCATGGCGCTTGTCGTAGTCCATCAATCCCGCGCGGAGCGACCTGACCGCTATATCCTGCAGGCGCGGATCGATGGTCGTGCGTACAACCATGCCCTCTTGGTATAGAGAATTCTGCCCGTATTTTGTGCCGAGGTCGCGGCGGACTTCCTCTGCGAAATATGGTGCATTCACAATGCGGGATTCATCACGCGGCACTGTTTCCAGCGGCGCGACTTTTGCGAGATCGGCTTCGGCCTCGGTGATGAAACCGTCGGCCAGCATCCTGCCGATGACCCAGTTGCGGCGGCTGACTGCTTTTTCATGCTTGCGCACGGGGTGATAATTGTTCGGGGCCTTGGGTAATGCCGCGAGATAGGCAACCTCGGCAATAGTGAGTTCGTCGAGCGATTTATTAAAATATTGCTGGGCGGCAGCAGCAACACCATAAGCGCGCGCGCCCAGGAAAATTTCGTTGAGATAGATTTCAAGGATGCGGTCCTTGTTCATCGTCTGCTCCATGCGGTAGGCAAGGATCAGCTCGCGGATTTTACGCGTATAGGTGCGGTCCTTGGTCAGGAGCAGGTTCTTCGCGACCTGCTGCGTGATGGTGGACGCGCCGCTCAGGCTTTCACCTTTGAAGTTCAGCCAGACCGCGCGGGCGATTGCCGTGAGGTCAAATCCTTCATGGCTATAGAAATTCTGGTCCTCAGCGGCGATGAACGCATTTTTGACGCGCGGCGGGATTTCCTCGATCGGCACGAAAACCCGGCGTTCCTGCGCGAACTCGGCCATCAAGCGGCCATCGCCTGCATAGATGCGGGTGATGATCGGCGGCTTGTATTCCTTTAGCGCGCGATAATCCGGCAGTTCCTTGCTATAGTAATTGAGAATGTAGGCAAAGCCGAAAATCCCGGCGATCAAACCGAGAAAACCGAGGGAAATAAGTCCGAGGAAAGCCTGCTTCAGGTATTTCATAATTTATTATGCTACGCGCCTTGTGATCGGGCCGGTCGCGCGACCATGAATGAACTGGTCGACATATTCGCTGCCGGAATTGTCGAGATCCTTCACCGAGCCATGCCAGATGATCTTGCCCTGGTGGATCATCGCCACATAATCGGCAATCTTGCGTGCGGATGCCATGTCGTGAGTGATGGAGAGCGCGGTTGCGCCGAGGCCCTTCACCGAGCGAATGATAAGGTCGTTGATGACGTCGGCCATGATCGGGTCGAGGCCGGTCGTGGGCTCGTCGAAGAAAATGATTTCCGGATTTTTCGCCACCGCGCGCGCGAGGCTGACGCGTTTTTGCATGCCGCCGGAAAGCTCGGCCGGGTAGAGATTGCCAACCTCGGGCTTCAGGCCTACCGCGACGATTTTTTCTATTGCGACTTCCCATGCTTTTTTCCGGTCCATGCCGCCGCCGTGAATAAGGCCGAAAGCCACGTTTTCCCAGACTTTCATGGAATCGAACAATGCGCCGCCCTGGAACAGCATGCCGAATTTTTCCATGACCGCGTCGCGTTCGCTGCCGCGCAGGTGCGTCGTTTCCTCACCGTCGACCATGATTGAGCCTTCGTCAGGCTTCAGGAGGCCGAGCACGCATTTCAGCATGACGGATTTTCCCGTACCGCTGGCGCCGATGACGACGAGCGACTTGCCCTGTTCGATTTCAAGATCGATGCCGTCGAGAACGACTTTTTTGCCGAAATGTTTTTTGACGCCGGAAAGTTTCAGTTTCGGCTGCTGCCCATTTGTGCTCATGAGAAGAACACCTGCGTCAGGAGATAGTTGAAGAGCAGGATAACAATGGAGGCGGAAACGACCGCGTTTGTCGTTGCCGCGCCCACCCCCTGCGCGCCGCGCTGGGAATTAAAGCCGTTATAGCAACCGAGGATGGAGACAATGAAACCGAATACGGCTGCTTTAACCAAACCGGAAACGACGTCCATGGTTTCAAGAATATCCCATGTCTGCGCCAGATAATTTCCTTCGGAAAAATCGAGGCGGTAGATGGCAATGACATAGCCGCCATAAACGCCGATGATATCGCCGACCAGCACCAAAATCGGCAGCATCAGCGTGCCCGCAATAACGCGCGGCGCGATCAGATATTTAAACGGGTTGACGGAGAGCGTACTCATAGCGTCAATCTGCTCGGTCACGCGCATGGTGCCGATTTCAGCGGCGATGGCGGCGCCCACCCTTCCCGCAACCATAAGACCAGCAAGAACCGGTGCAAGCTCGCGCGTAACGGAGAGAACCACCACGGCTGCAATCGCGCTCTCAGCGTTGAAACGCGTGAAACCGGTATAGCTCTGGAGCGCGAGCACCATGCCGGTGAATAGCGCGGTCATGCCGACAACGGGAAGCGAGTAATAACCGATATCGACAAGCTGGCGCCATATCTGGCTCGGGAAAAAGGGCGGCGTAAAACAATGCATAACCGACTTGCCGACAAAAATCGAAAGTTGGCCAACGCGCTGGAGGAAAGCGAGGATGGTACGCCCCAGCGCCTGGCACGTATCTGGCAGAAGATCAGTCAGGAACGACGCCGTGTGATGAACGTCAATCGCGATTTTTTCAGACTTTGCGGTCATCGGGCTTTGTTTTAATGTTTGAGTGGTGTCCGGGCTCGAAGATTAAAGGAAACAGGGCTTTCCGTCCAGAGCGAAACAGGCTGAAATGACTGAAAAACATGCGCAAAATTGACCCAAAATCCCTTATTCCCATGAACAGGCTGGCAGAGGAAAACGCCTTCCGGGTCGAGCTTGCCTATGCCAAAGACGACAATCTTTTATTTGCCGAGCGTATCTACCGCCGGGATGCCCGGCTGTGGTTGCATGAGGAACTGGCCGGGGTCGTCGCGATGGCCGCCCTTGCCTGTTTTGAAAATTACGGACTGCATTTCGTTCTTTATGACGGCCTCCGCACCACCGACGCGCAGGAAGCCATGCTGCGCACCGCCCGCGTGCGGGGCAACCCGGAATGGCTGAGTGAAAATCTTCTCTCCCGCCCCGGCATGGGCGGACACCCGCGCGGAATGGCGGTGGATATCGGCCTTGAGAATGAAAAAGGCGAGCTTGTGGAGATGGGGACGGATTTCGATTTTCTTGCGCTGGATTCCTCGCCGGAGAAAAATCCAGCGCACCGCGATTACAAAAACCTTTCGCAGGAAATACGAAAAAACCGCGCGGCGCTAACGAGTTCCATGCTCGGCGCAGCGAAGAAGCTGAAAACGCCCCTGCTTCCCCTGCCGCAGGAATGGTGGGATTTCCGCCTGATGCCGGATTATTTCAATTCTTATGCGCCGCTCGCGGATGCTGATCTGCCGCCTGACATGCGCATGGTGTCACCCACATAGATTCTTTCATAGCGGTGACCAAGATCGGTGAGCACTTCATATCCGATCGTACCCGCATCGTGCGCAAGTTCGTCTACGCTCTGGTGTTCTCCGATCAGTTCCATCATGTCACCCGGCCTCGGCCTTTTTTTTTCCGGCACACCGGAAATATCAACCGTCGTCAGGTCCATCGAGACACGGCCACGGATAGGACAGCGTATGCCATTCCAGTACAGTGCGCCCTTGTTGCTGAGAGAGCGGAAAATGCCGTCGGCGTAGCCAGCCGCAACGGTGGCCAGCAATGTGTCTTTTTCGGCGGTCCATGTCATGCCGTAGCCCACGCCCGCTCCCGCATAAATTGTACGCAGCTGCATGACCGGAAGATTCAGGCTGACGACACGCCGCATGGGGTTTGGCGCTCCGGGCGTGGGGTTGAGTCCGTAAAGCGCCATGCCGGGGCGCAGGAGATCGTAATGATATTTTTTGCTCCTGAATGTGCCGAAAGAATTCGCAAGGGATTTCTCGGCTCCCGGAAAATGCCGCGCGATTTTCTCAAAAATTTCATGCTGTTCGTCGCTCAGCGGGTTGTCCTTTTCATCGGCGCTGGCGAAGTGGCTTAGAATGCCAACGATGTTCAATCCTTCCAGCAGGCCTTTATCGCTGACCAGCTTTTCGGTTTCGACCTTGCCGAGGCCGAGGCGGTTCATACGGATGTTGAAACTTAAATACGTGTCCAGCTTCCGGCCGAGTTTCGCCGCCAGCTTGCGGTAATCCTCGATCTCCAGAAAACTTCCCAGCGCGGGAATCAGATTATGCTCGGGGTACGCTTCGGCGACGCTGCCGTAGAAACCGTTCAGAACAAAAATGCGGGGCTCCTTCAACGAAGCGCGGAGCACCAATCCCTCCTCGAAAGAGGAGACGAAAAAATCCCGGCACCCTGCCCGGGCCAAAACCTTGCCTATCTCAACCGATCCCAGCCCATAGCCGTTCGCCTTGACCACGGCGGCCACCCGCGCACCCGGCGCGGCCTGCTGCCTGAGCACGTTATAATTATGGACCACCGCGTCGAGGTCGATGGTCAAAATTCCCTTGTTTTTCAGCATTTTAATGAATTTTTAAACATTAATTTCTTGCGATGAAAGCCTGTTTTGATTTACCATGGGTTTAACTTGAAAAATATATAAAAAAATAGAATTCCGGTAATAGTTGCGAAAGCGTTTACATAAGAAAAAGCGCCGCAAAGCATAGAGAGAAGGGTGTGATCGATCATGGCAGATAATCCTGCTGGTCAAAACGTTTTATCCCGTGCAGGGGACCTGTACGCCGAGACCGCTAATTTTCACCGCACATATCTTACTGACGACGACACGCGTGACTATAAAAAGAGCCGCGCTGCGCTCGAACGGACTCTGACTGACGGAAACGTCGATCTGGATTTGCAGATTACCGTGATGCGTCTGAAATTCCACAGTTTTAAAGATGCCGGGTCTGAGCCGTTGTCCGCTAAAGACCGTGAAGATCTTTATAAAAGCACCAAAAAACTGATCGATACCGCGATGAAAATGGGCGCGGATTTAGCGGAATACAGGGCGCTGGGTGTCGCGCTGGGCCAGCCTGGCAGTGAGGCAGCCGCAAAAACCGCCGAGCTTCTGAACGGCGGGGATCTTTTCGCGAGCATGGATATTCCCGACGACGAACTGCGCCATACATTTCGCTGGACGATTGTCGACAAGATCGTCCGCTTCGATTACAGCGACCGTCAGGATTTCAACAATGGCATGCAGCGTCAGACGATACAAAATATCGTCGACATGGAAACCGCTCAGGGCGGGCCGGGCCCCATCCCGAGAGACATCGCGGAATTTAACCGCCAGGCTGCGATGGCAAATGATTACAACCGCAATGGCCAATTGAATCTTGCAACAGAAGCCAGCAGCGCGCGCAACGGGCTTGAGAAAAAAATTGGACGAGAATTTCGTGAACTGTTCAGAAGCCAGGTCATTAATGGCGAGCGCAGCCGCGGGGAATCACTGATCTGGGCGAAGCTGATCGAGAGCCCGACGATCGGGCCGCGGCCAGTTCCTCCTGCACCAACATCACAGCCGGCGACCCCTACTCAGGAGAAAACAGATACAACGGTAACTCAGCCCGAAATAACGCCCGGAGCCCCTGCCGAACCGCAAAATAGCGACGGAAAAACGGACGGACAATCGCCGCAAACGCAAACTATAGTGCCGGAAGAAACCGCTACAACGCCGTCTCAGGATGGAGGCGCGACCAGCGGCACAGAATCTTCCACAAACACGGACGAAAACGGACAAGAAAAAACGCAGGAAAATTTCGAAGAATCCGCGCCTGCTGATGCACACAGGGAAATAGATTATTCCGACATCGCCATAAATATTAAAGATGACTATGAGAAAAACGGCTACCTGACGACCGGGGATATGCTGGACATTCTGGGCCGGGGACATGATGGAAATTATGATGCCGACAGCGCGCGCGACATTCTGGGGCCATTTATCAAAGACAATTTCGGAATCGATCTCGAAAACGATATCGATCCAACCGACCGGGACAATACTGAAAAAATGCAGAGCCTTGCAATTGCCGCGAAGCTTTACGATGTCTTCAAGGGCGACCCGGAAAAAATGAAGGCCGCCCTCGAAGCGTCCAAGGACGAAAATACGCCGGAGGCCGAATTACTCGCTTCGGTGCGGAGCAGCTTTGGCGGCGCTTTGCAGGGCATGCAGGTCGAAGTTGCCGCGATCAGAGCAGTCAGCGAAAGCGGACTGCAGGAACCAGATCAATCCGAAACGCCGGAAGACAGCCCTGTTTCCGCGCCGGATGATAACAGCCTGATCGAAACGGTTGTTGATCCGGCTACAATGTTAATATCAGCGGCACTGGGTGCCGAACTAATTCGCGGGCGTATAAACAAATCGAAACAAATCGTCGCGGAAACAGAAGCACAAGCTGCTGAGAATGCCCGCATCCTGCAGGAAGTCGCCAATGAGACCCTGCCAGAGCGCAGGAAGATAGGCTTCGATCTCGAAGCTACATATAAAGAAGAATCTAAGCCGGTGGCGCCTAACCCTGAACAGGTATCGAAAACCAATAGCCCGGCAGTAGAGGCGAAAGCGACCACCGCAGTAATAGCTGAGAAACCCGCGGCGATAACCGTGCACGACGAGCATGTTATGCCCGAGCGAGCGCAACTCGTGGAACCCGAGTTTCATGCAGACACTACGAAATACCTGAAGGAAGAGTCGGAGCGGCTTATAAAAGAATACGAGGCGATCGTAAAAGAACGCAAAAAAGTAGCAGAACTTGAAGCGAAGCTCAAAGAGGCACGCGAGGCGTTACCGGAGACAAGCGATCAACCTCTGTCCCGCGAGCAAAAAAAACTGAAGAAGACCGTCGACAGACTGGAAGAAAATTTTATTATCCGGGACGCTGAACTCCATCTTAAAGAGAAGAAACACGAAAATAATCTTGAGAGCCACAATCGCGCGCGCGCAAAACATGAAGAGCGCGGCCGCGTGCTGGAGGCCGATTACGAAAGCCTGCGCCTGAAAAGGGAAGATCTGGGCCATCGCATCGAAAAGCATATGCAAGAATCGCTCAGCATGGACAACCCCACACCTGAAGAAACAGCAAGGCACGAACAAAAAGCCAAAATTCTGGATGGAGAAAGAGAAAACCTGGGCATCGAGCGTCTCAATCTTGACGCGCGAAACACAATGCATGACGGCCCAGCGGAAACCCTGCGCCCCTGGCAAGCGCCGCAGCATACGGATATCAAGCTTGGCCGCGGCGTTGGTATGGGATTTGGCGCGTGGAGTCTGGGACACCGCCTTTTTGGGGAGGCCGGTCAACAGGATTTGAAAGACGAAAGAGGCACGGCCCTGACAGGAATTTTCGCGGACTCAACCGCTATCGGCGCCGACGCCGTGGAAATTCACCGCGCCGGCAAGATCGCAAGCGCAGCCCAGGCGCAACAGCCGGTTGCAAAAGCCGCTGCACGCGCCGCTCTCGTGGCCGAGGAAACCCTTGAAAAAACAGCGCAGATCGCAAGCAAGGTTAAAACCGGGAGCAAGCTGCTGACACCTGTCGCCATAGGCGCCACCGTCGTTTCCAGCGGCGTTGATTTCGAGCTTGGCCGACGCAGAGGCGATGCCGGCCGGGCGGCAGGCGCAGCAGGCGCAGCGACAGGCGGGCTGGCCACTGCCACAGGCCTTGCCATTCTCGGCGCCAAACTGGGCGGACTGGCGGGAAGTTTTGTAGTGCCGGGGCTGGGAACAGTCGGCGGCGCGACTATCGGCGCAATCGCAGGCGGAACGATCGGCGCCCTGGGCGGCGGTTACATAGGCGATAAAATCGCCCGCATGACGCTGACCAGCAGATTCTCAAGCTGGCTTGGTATTGATGATGAATTGAAGAAAGCTGCCGAGGCTGGTTTCAGCCCCGAGCTTGTCAAACGTTACGACCGCACCCACGATAACAAACTGGATCTCGACGAAATCAAGGAAGCGCTTAGGCAAAACGGCATCGAAGCGTTGCGCGACATGGACACAAACACGGACGGGCTTACGAATGACGAACTGAGACGCGGTCTTGACGGCACGCTCGGACTGGCCAAAGAGCAATTTCAAACTGCGTCACAAATCCTGCCGCCTGATCCTACGGTGGTTCCGGGTGGTATAAAAATAGAGCCTAGGCGAAAATAGAAATCGCCATGAAGAAAAGGGGCCTTCGCGGCCCCTTTTTTATTGCGATCAATAGCGGTCTTCGTATGCGCTTTGCGCAAGATCCGAAAAGCGCGTGAAGGTCGGGTTAAATTGTAATCTGACCGTGCCGATAGGACCGTGACGCGCCTTGGCGACGATACATTCGCCGACATTGAGCGCCTTGTCGCAGCGTTCCTGCCATTTCAAATGTTTTTCTGTGCCGGGCTCGGGCTCGGCGCGGCTCAGGTAATATTCCTCGCGGTAGACGAACATGACGACGTCGGCGTCCTGTTCGATGGAGCCGGATTCCCTGAGGTCGGAGAGTTGCGGGCGTTTGTCCTCGCGCTGTTCGACTTGTCTTGATAACTGCGAGAGCGCAAGAACCGGAATTTGCAATTCCTTGGCAATCGCCTTGAGGCCGCGCGTAATCTCGGAGACTTCCTGCACGCGGTTGTCGAGCCCCTGCTTCGATCCCGTGCCGCGCAAGAGCTGCAAATAGTCGACCACGAGAAGGCCGAGCCCGTGCTGGCGTTTTAGACGGCGTGCGCGCGTTCTGATCGCACTGATGGAAAGCGACGGCGTATCGTCGATATAAAGCGGAACCTGGCTGAGGCGTTGTGATGCTTCGGCGAAGGCGCGGAAATCTTCCTGCTTGATCGTGCCCTTGCGGATGGCATCGCTGGCGATGTTCGACTGGTCGGCGAGAATACGCGACGCCAGCTGGTCGGAAGACATCTCGAGGCTGAAGAAGCCGACAATCGCGCCTTGCGCGCCGCCAGTCTCGGCGTATTTGTTCGCGGCGGCGAAAGCAATGTTGGTTGCAAGCGCGGTTTTACCCATTGAGGGTCGCCCGGCGAGAATGACGAGGTCGGAATTCTGCAGGCCGCCGAGGATTTTATCCATATCAATGAGGCCCGTCGTCACTCCCGTGACGTTTCCATCGGATTTATAGGCTTTTTCCGCATGTTCGATCGCGGCGAGAACGGACGTGCGCAGCGTGACGAAGCTGCCTTTTACCTCTCCCGTTTCCGCCAGTTCGTAGAGCCGCGCCTCGGCCATTTCAATCGTGTCGGTGGCGCCGCGTTCAATATCGTGGTCGAACGCTTCATTGACGACTTCCTCGCCGATGGAAATCAGCGAGCGCCGCAAATGAAGATCATAGATTGTACGCGCGTAATCGTGTGCGTTGATGACGCTGACGACGCTGGCGGCAAGATCGGCCAGGTACTCCGCGCCGCCGACCTCTTTCAAATCGTCATCTTTCTCGAAATAATTCTTGAGCGTAACCGGCGAGGCTGTCTGCCCGCGATCAATCATCTTTACAATGGCATCGAAAATGCGCTGATGGGCGGGGAGGAAAAGATGCTCGCCGCGCAGGAAGTCACCGACTTTTTCATAGGCGCGGTTATCGACCAGCAGCGCGCCGAGCAATCCCTGCTCCGCATCCTGGTTATGCGGCAGAACACGATAGGAAACGGGCTTGCCTTCGCTTTCGACCAGCGGCTTTTTCAGTGTGGCGTATTGAACCATGAAAAAAGGCTAGCAGAGGATGAATCCCTCATGCCAGCCTTATATTCACAACGCCTGTGAATAAGGGGGATAAACCCTTATTCTTCCGTGTTTTCTTCAGCCTCACCAGCTTCTTCCGGCTCGTCTGCTTTTTTGGCTTTTTTACGCTCGGCGCGGGCTTTGGCTTTGGCGGCAAGCTCGGCAGCTTCTTCGGCACTTTCAGCGCTTTCAACAGCTTCGCGTTCCTTCGTCGCTTCAAGAGCGTCAGCTTCCAGAACGGCGGCCAGGGCTTCTTCTTCCGAAGGCTCCTCGGCTGCCTGTTTTCTGCGGCTGTCCTCAGCGATAAGGGCTTTGCCGGTTTTAGCCTGGGTTTCAGCTTCTTCCGGGCTGCGTGCAATGTTCACTACGACCGATATTTTCACCTCGGGGTGAAGCATGATATCGACATTGAACAGGCCGACCGATTTGAAGTTCTGGTTCATCTGAACCATCGAACGCTCGATCTTCTCGCCCGAAGCGGCCGAAACCTGCTCGGCTATGTCGCGCGATGTGACCGATCCGTAAAGCTGTCCGGCTTCGGACGCTTGGCGGATGAGCGGGGCCTTGGTGCCTTCCAAGTTCTTGGCAACCTTCTCGGCGGCAACGCGGCGCTTGTCGTTCTCGGAGGCCAGGACTTTTTTCTGGGCCTCGAAATACGCGATATTTTCCTTGCTGGCGCGCAGAGCTTTTTTCTGCGGCAGAAGGTAATTGCGCGCGTAACCGGGACGGACGGCGACAACATCGCCCATCTGCCCGAGATTTTCAACGCGCTCCAGTAAAATTACTTGTGTAGCCATGATCTTGTTCCTTTACCTTTATTCGCGCGGTGTGCGTTCACGGGGACCGGCGCTTCTTTCACGGGATCCGGAGTCGCGATCGCGCGAACCGTAGTCGCGTGAGCCGTACTCTTTCGGGCCTTTATTGTATGGGCGTCCGCCGCCTTCCTGTTCGGTGCGAACATAGGGCAGGATCGCCATGAAGCGTGCCTGCTTGATCGCCACAGCCAGTTCACGCTGTTTCTTTTGCGAAACGGCGGTGATGCGGCTCGGTATGATCTTGCCGCGCTCGGAGATGTAACGTCCCAGCATGCGCAGATCCTTCCAGTCGATCTGTGGCGCATTCGGGCCGGAGAACGGGCAGGTTTTCCTGCGGCGGAAAAACGGACGTTTTACGTTGGATTGTTCGGTGCTCATTATGCAGCTTCCTTCTCTTCATCGTAGCGCTTCTCTTTATCGAGGATCGCGGATTGCGCTTTCGACGGTTCATTGCGGCGAACAGTCAGGCTGCGCATGATGTCCTCGTGCAGGCGCAGGTTACGCTCGAGCTCGATGACGGCTTCGCCGGGCGCATCCGTCTCAATGAGAACGTAATGCGCCTTGCGGGCTTTTTTAATTCTGTAGGCCAGCGTACGAAGACCCCAGTATTCGGTCTTCAAAATCTTGCCCTTCAGGTCGGTGACGATCTTGGAGAATTTATCGGTCAGATCCTTGACCTGTGCTTCGGTCAAATCCTGGCGTGCGATAAACACGGTTTCATAGACAGGCATTTTTCAATGCTCCTCTCGGTTTATGACCCCCGCTAATCTTCGGGGGAAAGCTGACATATCAAATGCCAGCGAGGTTATGGTTCAAAAGATGAGGGGTTTTAGCCCCTTTCTGGGGGAGAAAGCAAGGGTTTTTGTGGGATTTTATGGGCCGGTATGGGCCTATTCGTCCCGGATGGAGCGATAAAAGCCCCCATCGGGCGACGGATCGAGATTGGCGGCCCGGGCGATATGGGCGGCCATGAAGGCGGACCATGAGCCGGGCGCCTTGTCGCTATGCTTGATCATGCCCCGGCGCAGCATATGGGTAAGCTGGCCGCGGGTCAGGTTGGGCTTGTCCAGGGCATCCTTGAAGTCCGACAGGGCCAGGGTTGCAAATTCAGCATAATCGGCATTAACCGCGTCATAGCAGGCGAATGCGTCAGTCGTTTGTTCAATAAGAATACGAATCCTTTGATGGACGGATAGGCTCACAATAAATCCCCTGTTCAGGTAATCTGTTCGGCGGTTGATGCCGCTTTTTTATTTATGACGCAGTCCCTAGAGGCCGATCCGGAAATTCCCCTCTTTGAAAGCAGCAATCCTTCTGCTAAATCAGCCATAGTTTGATGATTTATAGTTTCACAGGCACCTGAAAATCACAAAGTTTTTCTAAAGGAATTATGGTGCGGTGCGAAATTAAATGACCTGCAACCGCATGTTTTCGGTAATTTTATTACAAAATAATTCGTTTTAGGACAATAACTTGAGGTAAATATGACACGCGCTTTCATCTTCCCGGGGCAGGGTTCACAGGCTGTGGGCATGGGCAAAGATTTATATGACGCTTTTGCCGAAGCGCGGGACGTTTTTGACGAAATCGACGAATCGCTGGGCAAGAAATTAAGTAAAATCATCTTCGAGGGCCCGGATACCGACCTCAACCTGACCGAGAACACCCAGCCCGCCCTGATGGCGGTTTCGATGGCCGTCGTACGCGTGCTGCAGAAACAGGGCGGCGTCGATTTGGCCAAAGCCGCAAAGTTCGTGGCGGGTCATTCTCTGGGGGAATATTCGGCACTGACGGCGGCGGGTTCCCTTGAAATCCCTGTCACCGCGAAACTTTTATCGTTGCGCGGGCAATCGATGCAAAAGGCCGTGCCGGTCGGCGTGGGCGCGATGACCGCGGTTCTCGGTCTCAGCTTTGAAGACGTGCAGCAGGTCGCAAAAGATTCCGGCAGCGAAGTTGCGAATGACAATTCCACCGGGCAGGTCGTGATCAGCGGCAAAAAAGATGCTGTCGAAAAAGCCATTCAACTCGCAACCGAGCGCGGGGCGAAACGCGCGATCCTGCTTCCGGTCTCCGCGCCGTTTCATTGTTCATTAATGGAACCAGCTGCAAGGATCATGGAAGGCGCGCTCAACGAGACAAATCTGAAAACGCCCTCGCCTGCTATTGTTTCGAACGTGACGGCGCAATCCGTTACAGACCCCACGCAGATTAAGAAACTATTGGTTCAGCAGATCACCGGCATGGTGCGCTGGCGCGAGTCCGTTCTCTGGATGAAAGCGCAGGGCGTGACGGAAATGATTGAGCTTGGCGCAGGGAAAGTTCTGAATGGATTAGTGAAGCGCATCGATAAGGATATCGCCGTCGACAGCGTCTCAAGCCCCGAACAGATCGAAGCCCTGATCGCGAAACTTAAAGGCTGATGATTAAAGATTGTTCGTTGCGTTGGCGGCAACCTGCATAGCAAGCGCGACTTCGGCATGGCCATGCTTTTCATGAAATGCCTTTAATTTGGGAAGTTCATTCCCGGCCCCGGCCTTGAATTCGGCGACAAGTTGCGAAGGAAGTGAAAACATCACGCGCATCGCTCGGCATCCTCTATTGATTCCTTGATGTCATGGATCGCACGCAGGAATTCGTGGCTGGCATTTGCAGCCTGGCAGGCGATGTAGAATTCTTCCCACGCTTTGCTCAGCCCGATTTCGTCCGGCCTGAAGGCGCTGACGATATTGCTGAGCACCAGCGAGTCCACCGAGCGGAAATCGCCTAGGTTCGTTTTTGCTGCTTTATTAGTCTGCGTGGCTTTTGCCATCGTTATTAACCCCTTATTCCCGGCCGTTTGGCCTCGTACCCAGTGTCGCCCAAAAGGCTTAAAATCGCGTAAAAAGGGGCTATAATCCCTTAATATTGTTATGTCAACAGCGATAAGCCTTGCTTTATAGGCAGGCGTTTTTTAAGTCCTAGGGATCAGTTTTTCGAAAGGGCGACTTCATGTTCAATCTGACCGGCAAAAAAGCACTCGTCACAGGCGCCACGGGCGGCATTGGCGGGGCAGTCGCCAAGGCATTGCACGCGCAGGGCGCGCATGTCGGCATATCGGGCCGGAATGAAGAGAAGCTCAAAGCCCTCGCCGCCGAACTCGGCGAGCGGGTTTCTATTCTTGCCGCAGACCTGTCGTCGGGAGAAGCCGCAGTGGATCTCGCCAAGCGCGCCGAAGAGGCTATGGGCCAGGTCGATATCCTTGTGAACAATGCGGGCCTGACGCGCGATAATCTTTCGATGCGCATGAAGGACGATGAATGGAATGAAGTGATCAACGTCAACATGACCTCGACGTTCAAACTCGCGCAGGCTCTACAAAGAGGAATGATGAAGCGCCGCTGGGGCCGTATCATCAACGTGGCCTCGGTCGTCGGGGTTACCGGCAATCCCGGCCAGTGCAATTACGTTGCAAGCAAAGCCGGCATGATCGGCTGGAGCAAGGCGATGGCGCAGGAAATCGCATCGCGCAACATCACCGTGAATTGCATAGCCCCCGGCTTCATCGCCACAGCCATGACGGACACGCTGAACGACGATCAGAAGGGCCGCATCACCGCCAACATCCCGGCGGGCAAGATGGGAAGTTCGGAAGACATCGCCGCCGCGGCCGTTTATCTCGCGAGCGAGGAAGCCGCCTACGTCACCGGCCAGACCATTCATGTGAATGGCGGACTGGCGATGATTTAATGAATGATTTCGACCTTCTCATTTTCGACTGCGACGGCACGCTGGTCGATTCAGAATATCTGAACAATTTCGCAACCATTCAGCTGCTACACGGCGAAGGCCTCGCGCAGTACGATATGGATTACGCTTTCGAGCATTTCGTCGGACTTCGCCTCAAGCATATTCTGGATGGCATATCGAAAGAGACGGGCCATATTTTTCCCGCTGACATCATAGAGCGTTATATCGCGCTGGTGGAAAAACTTGCGCCCGGGCAGATGAAAACCATTCCCGGCGCTCTGGAACTGGTAGCCGAAGCTTCGAAAAGAGTTAAAATCTGCGTGGTTTCGAACGGTCAGCGCGACAACGTGATTTCTTCGCTGGAGGTGGCGGGTGTGAAAAAATATTTCGAGGAGAGTTATATTTTCACAGGCCTGATGGCACCAAACCCCAAGCCCGCGCCGGATTTATTCCTGCTGGCGGCGGAGCGGCTGAACGCACAAACCAATAAATGCCTCGTCATCGAGGACAGCGTTGCAGGCGTGACGGGTGCGGTTGCGGCGGGAATGAAGACGTTCGGATTCGTCGGCACACACACCGATCAAAAGAGTTACGCGGAGAAGTTGAGAAGGGCCGGAGCGGCTGAGATTTTCACGTCGCTTATCCACATACGCGAGCGTCTTTTTGCCTGAAAAACCCTTGTAATATTTACGGAATATGATACTTCCATAAAAGACTTGCAAAGAGTTTTAAGGCTGGTAAAGTCCGGGTCTTGTCAAACAATTAGCATAATAAAACATAGGGAATTGTGATGAGTGACATTGCAGAACGCGTGAAGAAGATTGTTGTCGAACATCTCGGGGTGGATGCGGACAAAGTGTCAGAGGGCGCGAGTTTCATCGACGACCTGGGCGCGGATTCGCTCGACACAGTTGAACTGGTCATGGCTTTCGAAGAGGAATTCAGCGTTGAGATTCCCGATGACGCCGCCGAGAAAATCCAGACGGTTGGCGATGCGATCAAGTTCATCAAAGATAACGCTGCCGAATAAGTTCCATTCAAAAGCCCCTTTTTTCTTTAGAAATCGGGGCTTTTATTATGCCTTCCGGACATATATTTTATGACCATGAGACGCGTTGTAGTCACAGGCATGGGAATGGTGTCGCCGCTGGGTTTCGGCGTCGCGCATAACTGGGCTACCCTTACCGCGGGCAAAAGCGGTATCAAGAAAATCGAGTCTTTTGATCTCACGGATATCTCCTCGCATATCGCGGGCGTCGTACCGCGCACCGAGGATGAAAATCCCAAGGACGGCGCATTCAACGTGAATTTGTTCATGGAGCCGAAGGAGCAGCGCAAGACCGACACTTTCATCACATTCGGCATGGCTGCCGCGCAGGAAGCCATCGAGGATTCCGGCTGGAAACCTACGGACGATGAAGATTTATACCGCACTGGCGTTCTAATCGGCTCGGGCATCGGCGGCCTGGGAACCACGCATGACGCGGTCATTACAATGGCCGAACGCGGGCCGCGCCGTCTCTCGCCCTTCACAGTGCCCGCACAATTGATCAACCTCGCTTCCGGGCTTGTTTCCATCCGTTACGGCTTCAAGGGCCCCAATCATTCCGTCGTGACGGCCTGCGCCACCGGCACCCATGCCATCGGCGATGCCGCGCGCATGATCGCGTTCGACGACGCCGATGTCATGATCGCGGGCGGAGCCGAAGCCGCCGTTAACCGTTTCGGCGTCGCGAGCTTTGCCGCCGCGCGCGCTCTCTCAACCGGTTACAACGACCGACCGACCGAGGCCTCACGCCCCTTCGATGAAGGCCGCGACGGATTCGTCATCGCCGAGGGCGCAGGCGTTGTCGTTCTTGAAGAATACGAGCACGCGAAAAAACGCGGCGCGAAAATTTACGCGGAAGTCATCGGCTACGGCATGTCGGGTGACGCCTATCACATCACATCCCCATCCGAAGACGGAAATGGCGGCTTCCGCGCCATGCAGGCCGCGCTGAAACGCGCGAAGCTGAACCCCGAAGATATCGATTACATCAACGCGCACGGCACATCGACGCCGCTGGGCGATGGCATCGAATGCACGGCGGTCAAAAGATTATTCGCGAACGCGCTCAATAAAGTCTCCATGTCTTCGACCAAATCGGCGATCGGCCATTTGCTCGGCGCGGCGGGCGCGGTGGAGGCAATTTACTCCATCAAGGCGATTGAAAGCGGCGCACTGCCGCCGACGCTGAACCTTGAGAATGTTTCTGAAGCCTGCAAGGGTATCGATCTTGTGCCGAAAACGGCGAAGCAGAAAAAAGTTAAAGTCGCTCTTTCCAATTCTTTCGGTTTTGGCGGCACGAACGCCAGCCTGATCGTCAGGGCGATCTAGAGATGAAAAAATCCGATCAATGGTTTCTGGGCGGGCTGGTTTTCACCGCCACGCTGTGCGTCGTTTTATCGGCAATCGCTTTCTGGTGGGCGGCATGGCAGTTCCAGAAACCCGGCCCCCTGCTGGAAACAACCCTGGTTGAAATTCCCACCGGCTCTGGCCTGCGAGCCATTGCAGGAAAACTGGACGGCGCGGGTGCGATCGAAAGCGAATTGATTTTCCTGTTCGGCACGACGATCCTCAGCGCGCAGGGTGACCTGAAAGCGGGCGAGTATGAAATCCAGCCCCTCGCCAGCGCCAGCAGCATCATGCGCATGATCCGCGACGGGCGCATTTACGGTCGCCGCATTACGATCCCCGAGGGGCTGACGAGCTTTGAAATTGTGAAGCTCGTGAACAAACTCGGTGACATGGAAGGTAATGTCGCGAATATGCCATCCGAGGGTTCGCTGCTGCCCGAGACTTACGATTACCGCCTGAAAGAAAACAAGCAGGATATTATCACCCGCATGCAGGAAGGGATGACCAAGGCGATCGAGGAATTATGGCCGACCCGTGCGCAGAATCTTCCCTTCAGCACCAAGGAAGAAGCCGTTACACTCGCCTCCATCGTGGAGAAGGAAACGGGCGTAGCTTCAGAAAGAAAACGCGTCGCGGGGGTGTTCATCAACCGCCTGAGAAAAAACATCGCATTACAGACCGACCCCACCGTCATTTACGCGCTTACGAAGGGAAAACCGAAAAGCGAAGGCACCGGACCACTGGGCCGCCGCCTGCTAAAAAAAGACCTTGAATTCGATTCACCTTATAACACGTACCTGCATCCCGGTCTGCCGCCCGGCCCCATTGCAAACCCGGGCAAGGCATCGCTCGAAGCCGTGCTGCATCCCGAAGAGCATAATTTCATTTATTTCGTCGCTGATGGAACCGGCGGGCATATTTTCTCGGAAACGCATTCCGAGCATCAGAAAAACGTTTCCGAATGGCGCATCATCCGCCGTGAAAAAGAAAAACAATCCAAAGCTGAGGCTCAAAAAGAAGTGAAAGAGGAAAAGGCTGCCGAGGCCGCGCCGGGTAATTGATTACTCGTCGTCGTCCTTTTTCGTCGGCTGCTGGTACATCGAGCGACCACCGGGACTGGTTGTTCCGAGACCCGGTCCATGAATATGCGGCACATTGAGCGTGGGAATAATTTTGTGCCCGGCCTCAAGCGCATGACGCCTTGCGAGATGCGGCGCGAACTGCAGGTTCGCCGGGCTGGCTTCGCCTAATACGCAACCCATGGATTTTTCATCGCCGAGGTCGTTACGGTGAACGGGCTGGCCTGTCGTGCAGCGCTTGACGAAATGATTGAAAGCCTGCAGCGGATTCCCCTGTTCGCGGTTACCACGCAGCATTTCACCCCGGTAAGGATCGTCGAGAAACATCAGCGGCACCTGGTAGGCCTGCGCGATATTCCCGTTCTTGATGGCGCCGACATGGATTTGCGCGTTGGCATCGAGCGCCGCGAAAAAGTCGCCTTCAACCGGGATATTGAATTCCATGTAATCAGAATCGGCATATTCAAGAGTCAGGATGCCGGTCTTGTTGTCGAGCACCACGCCGATGGCTTTCTTGACGAAATTGCCATTGGCGATGAGCCCTGCCTCACCCTCGCTTGTAAATAAAAGATCAATATCCATGCGGATTTACACCCTCATTTGCCCGTAGGCGGGCCGCTTTGGTCCTGATATAACATTTTACCAGATAACCAACGGAATAAATATAGATCACTATGTGCGGTTTTACAGGCTTTCTCAACCTAGCAAACGAGGCGCGCCGATCCGACATGCAGGCGCGCGGTCGGGCCATGGCCGACACGCTGCGTCATCGCGGCCCGGATGACGGGCAGGTCTGGATAGACGATAACGTTCCGCTGGTTTTTGCCTTCCGCCGCTTGTCCATTATCGACCTTTCACCCGAGGGGCGACAGCCCATGCGCTCGGCTTCGGGCCGGTACACAATTGTTTTTAACGGCGAGATTTACAATTTTCTGAACTTGCGCAAGGAACTCGAACGTTCGGGCGTGCAGTTCCGCGGACGCAGCGATACCGAAACCATTCTTGCCGCTGTGGAAGCGTGGGGCCTCAACCAGACCTTGCAGAAAATCAACGGCATGTTCGCTTTCGTCATCTGGGACGCTAAAGAGCGCAAACTTCATTTCGCGCGCGACCGTTTGGGCAAAAAACCTCTTTATGTTGGATGGGCAGAGGGCGCACTCGTGTTCGCGTCGGAGCTTAAGGCACTCCGCGCGCACCCAGGGTTTAAGGCGGCGATCAATCCCGAGGCGCTCTCGCTGTTCCTGCAATACGGTTATGTCCCCTCGCCCTCCTGCATCTATAAAAATGTCTGGAGCCTGCCCGCCGGACACCGCCTCGCGCTCGGCATTGAAGGACTTCAACAGAACGCAGACCTGGAAAGCCGCATGGAGCCGTACTGGCACCATACGCGCGTGGTGGAAGACGCCCGTTCAAAAAAAATCGGTGGCGGTGATGAAGCCGTCATCAATGAATTTGAAGAACTGCTGACCGAATGCGTGCGTGATCGTTTAATTTCCGATGTCCCGCTCGGCGCGTTTTTTTCCGGTGGCATAGACAGCTCCAGCGTCGTCGCATTGATGCAAAGAATTTCCGGCCAGAAGGTGAAAACTTATACGATTGGCTTTCATGAAGAAGGTTTCGATGAAGCCGCGCATGCGAAAAAAATTGCCGCGCATCTGGGGACCGATCACCATGAGATTTATTTAAGCGCGCAGGATGCGCTGAATGTCATCCCCCGCCTTCCCGAGATTTACGATGAGCCGTTCGCCGATATGTCGGCCATTCCCACTTACCTGGTTTCACAGTTCGCGCGACGTGATGTCACTGTCGCACTTTCGGGCGATGGCGGCGATGAAATGCTGGGCGGTTATAACCGCCATGTGACAGGCGCGAAACTCTGGAACCGCATCAAATTCCTGCCGAAACCCTTGCGCCGCGCGGTTGGCAGCGCCATTAAAACGTTGCCGCCGGAGCGCTGGAACACATTGATCAAAAACCGTCCGCAGGCTGGAATCCTGATGCACAAAGCGGCGGATCTTTTCGGCCTTAACACGCAGGAGGAGATTTACCAAAGCCTTCTCGGCCAATGGCCGACGCCGCCAGTCGCCAATAACGTTGCCGTAAAAACGCTGCTGAGCGACAGCGATTTCCAGCCGCCGCATGATTTTTCATTCGCCGAAAAAATGATGTACTGGGACGCGCTGTTTTATCTTCCCGGCGATATTCTCACCAAGGTCGACCGGGCCAGCATGGCGGTGTCGCTCGAGGCGCGCGCGCCGCTGCTTGATCGCCGCATCTATGAATATGCATGGCGACTGCCTGAGCGTTTCAAAATGCGGGGCGGCCAGGGTAAGTGGCTGCTGCGGCAGGTTCTTAAACGGCACGTACCAGAAGAATTGTTCGAGCGACCGAAACAAGGATTTGCCGTTCCTGTCGGCGCATGGCTGCGCGGGCCGCTCAAAGACTGGGCGGAAAATCTGCTGTCGACGGACAGGCTCGAGCAATCCGGGCTCGATGCAGGCGTCATCCGCGCCGCGTGGCAGGATCACCTTGAAAACCGTGGCTCGAACGCGCAAAAGCTCTGGGGCGCATTGATGTTCCAGGCCTGGCATGAACGCTGGATTAATTGAGGTCGCAGCATGACGCAAAAAATTCTGTATGTACTGGCTGAAACCGGGGATTTCTGGTCCTCACGCCTGCCGCTGGCTCTTGCCGCGCAGGCACGGGGTTGCGAAATCCACCTCGCCGCACCGGGCGCTTCGTCGGATTCGAAATTAAAGGCGCAGGGTTTTACTGGTCATGATTTGCCGCTGATGCAAAACGGGTTTTCGCCATTATCCGCCCTCAAAACAATTTTCGCTCTTCGAAAAATATTACAGGATTTAAATCCTGACCTCGTTCACACGATTACGCTGAAATATTCCCTTCTTACCGGTATCGCAATGCGGGGCATGCGCGGGTTAAAAACCGTCTACACAATTGCCGGGCTTGGTTATCTTTTTTCCGGTCATGACCTGAAATCAAAAATCATGCTTTGTTTAGCCGCGCCGTTTCTGAAACATGTCCTGCGCAACCCGGACGCCGTTGTCACGTTTCAAAACTCAGACGACATGAATATTCTCGTCCGCAAAAATTTTGTTGCTGAAGAAAACTGCGTTTTGATTCCGGGTTCCGGCGTGGATATAGAAAAATTTTCGCCGCGCGCCGGTACGGATAATTCCCTGCCTCCTCTCGTTCTCATGCCCACGCGGCTGGTGCGCGACAAGGGCGTATCAGTCTTTATCGAGATGGCCAAAATCCTTGAAAAACGGCAGATTCCCGCACGTTTTCAGGTGGCCGGAGGCGTCACGGATCACAACCCACTGGCTATCTCAAAAGAAGAAATGCAGCGGATGGTGGCGGGCACGCCGGTTGAATGGATAGGCCGTGTCGACGACATGCCGGCGCTGTATGCCCAGGCGGCCTTGATCGCTTACCCATCTTGGTACCGCGAGGGAATCCCGCGCGTTCTTCTTGAAGCCGCCGCGATGGGCAAGGCTTGCGTTACCACCGATCATCCGGGCTGCCGTGAAGCGGTGGCGCATAATGAGAATGGTTTACTTGTCCCGGTCAAAGATGCCGAGGCCACGGCGGATGCGGTTGAAAAAATCCTGACCGATTCTGCCTTGCAAAAAAAAATGGAAATTTCCGCCCGCGCCCGGGCCGAGCGCGAATTCGCAACCGCGCATATCGTGGAAAAAACGATAAAAATTTACAGGCTTTGACTTTCCTTTTTTCTTCTGGCTTACTTTTGCAATGAACAAAAATTCGGAACACAGCCTGACCGGGAAATTACTGCTCGCCATGCCGGGGCTGGGTGATCCGCGCTTTTACCGCGCCGTCATTTTCATGTGCGCGCATGATGAAAAAGGCGCGATGGGCCTTGTCATCAATCATGTCCTGCCGGGAATCGAATTCAAAAGCCTGCTGGAACAACTCAGAATGTCCTCGGATATCCGAATCGACCTGGCGAATCTGGACATGCCCGTCCTGTGCGGCGGCCCCGTGGAAGCCGCGCGTGGTTTCATCCTTCATTCCCGCGATTTCAGCCAGAAGGATACAGTCACCGTCGGCGATGCATACGGCATTACCGGCACGGTCGAGGCCCTGAAAGTGATCGCCGGCGGCGGCGGGCCCGACCGCCTGTTGTTCCTGCTGGGTTATGCCGGCTGGGGCCCGGGCCAACTCGACCGCGAAATCCAGGAGAATTCATGGCTGGTCGCCGACCCTGATCCGAACATTATCTTCCATGCCGCGCCGGATGAAAAATGGACGATGGCCGTGCAGAAGCTCGGGTTCGACCCCGGCATGCTTTCTTCCGTTGCGGGTCGCGCCTAGGCGCGCAGTCTTTTTTCGATTTTTTCGTAGCTTTCGAGATTTTTCAGAGGTCCGAGCGCCGAAATCGTCGGGCGGGATGAAAAGATTTTCTGCGCCACTTCACACACAGAAGCCGTATCAACGCTGTCGATCGCGTGAATGATGCCGCCGATATCGACCGGCTGGTGGCGATAAATCAGATATTTCGCCTGCTGGTCGGCGCGGGTCATCATGGATTCCTGGCCGATCAGAATTCCCGACCTGATCTGCGCCTTGGCGCGTTCAAGTTCTGCGACCGTGACGTTTTCACAAACATTCCTCACCTCGTCGCAAACGACCGGCACCAGCTTTTTCAGATCATCGGGGCCGGTTCCGGCATAGATCGCGAACTGGCCGCTGTCGATGTAGCCGGAGTGGAACGAATAGATTGAATAAACCAGCCCACGTTTTTCACGCACTTCCTGAAATAATCTTGACGACATGCCGCCGCCGAGCAAGGTCGAAAGAACCTGGGCGGTGTAGTAATCCGGGCTGAGGCGCGATACGCCCTCAAAGCCGAGAACGATATGGCTCTGCTCCAGCTCCTTGTCGGCGCGAACTTCACCGCCCTTGTAATTCGCGGCGGGCTGGCTGTCCGCCTGTGCGGGCGGCAGATTGCGAAACATGCTTTCGACTTTCGCGACGAAATCCTGGTGATCGAGATTACCGGCGGCGGAAATCACCGTGCGCGGCGGCGTGTAATAGCGCCGGATATAATCGCTCAGCGCGCTGCGCTTCATGCCGGATATATCCGCAGCCTTGCCGAGGATCGGCGCGCCCACCGTCTGGCCCGGATAGGCGGCTTCGTAATAATTATCGAACACCAGTTCGTCGGGCGTGTCGTTGCACATGCCGATTTCCTGCAGGATGACATGACGCTCGCGCTCCATCTCTTCCTCAGGCATGACCGCGTTCTGGTAGATATCGGCCAGAATGTCGAGCGCGAGACCTGAGTCATTCTTCAGCAGATGGATATGATAGCTGGTCAACTCGCGGCTGGTATAGGCGTTCATATTGCCGCCGACATCCTCGACAATTTCGGCAATCTGCTGCGTGGTGCGTGTCGGTGTGCCCTTGAACAGCATGTGCTCGACCATGTGCGCCGCGCCATTATATTCCGGCGCCTCGTTGCGGGTGCCGACATTCACCCAAATGCCGAGGGCGACGCTGTGCACATCGGGAACCGTGTCGGTGATGACACGCAGGCCGTTATCGAGGGTTGTAAACTGAATATGAGACATGGGGGTTATAAATAAGGCACCGGCTACTCAAAGGCAAGCCCAAGATACTGTATAATCAGGCATTTTTGCGGATAAAATCCTGCAGTTTTTGCAAATTATTGGCCATAACCTCGAGTTTTTCAGGGCGGCTCAGAAGATCCGCCAAATGCGAGGGCAGTGGGGGGCGGGTGCCCGTGGCGCGTTCTACTGCATCAGGAAACTTGGCCGGGTGGGCGGTGGCGAGGATGACGACAGGGCCGGTTGCGGTTTTTGCAATTTTGAGCGCGGCATTAGTTCCTACAGCCGTGTGAGGGTCGAGCACATAGCCGGTTTCATCGTGAATTTTTTTGATAGTCTCAAGCGTTTCTGTATCGTTCACGCGGTGGGCTGAAAATTCCCTTCGCGCTTTTTCATGAAGTTCTTCTGGAAGGGAAAATTTTCCGGTGTTTTTGAATTCGGTCATGACCGCCGAAAGTTTTTTGGCATCGCGATCCAGGAGATCGAACAAGTAGCGCTCAAAATTGCTGGATATCTGGATATCCATCGACGGGCTTAAGGATGCATGCGTCTCTTCCGCCTTCATCGTCCCGTTTTCGAAAAAGCGCGTCAGGATATCGTTGCGGTTGGTGGCAATCGCGAGGTTGAGCGGGACACCCATTTTCCGTGCGTAATAACCAGCGAACACGTTGCCGAAATTTCCGGTCGGAACGACGAAGGTCGTGCCCTCGCCGAGTTCCAGAGACGCCGTCACGTAATAAACGATCTGCGCGACAATACGCGCCCAGTTGATGGAATTCACCGCGGACAAATTCATTTCAGTGCGGAATTCCACGTCGTTGAACATATCCTTGACCGCGTTCTGGCAGTCGTCGAACGTGCCCTGCAGCGCAATGTTATGAACATTCGGCGCATTCACCGTGGTCATCTGGCGGCGTTGCACGTCGGAGACGCGGCCCTGCGGGTGAAGAATGAAAATCTTTACGTTGTCCGAATGGCGGCAGCCCTCGATCGCGGCCGAACCCGTATCGCCGGACGTCGCGCCGACGATGGTGACATGACGGTCATTTTTCTTCAGGACGTGATCGAACAGGCGGCCGAGAAATTGCAACGCAATGTCTTTGAAGGCGATTGTCGGGCCGTGAAACAGCTCAAGCGCGTAAATATTATCGTAGAGTTTATGAAGCGGCACGACATCCTTATGCCGAAAAACATCCTCACCGTATGTTTCCTTCAAAATCCCGCACAGCGTTTCGCGCCCGATGCTGCCTTCGACGAAGGGAAAGATCACCTCTTCCGCCACTTCGACGTAAGATTTTCCCTTGAGCTTATGCAGGTCCAGTTTCGGCCACGTTTCCGGCACATAAAGGCCGCCATCCGGCGCAAGACCGGCCAGCAGAACCTGCTCGAAATTTTGAGGCGAACCCCCGCCGCGCGTGGAGATGTATCTGATCATTTTCAGGCCGCTTTTTTGCCGTATTCGCGCACGAGATTAACAAATTCCCTGTGCATCGGCGAGGGGTAATCGAGTGTCAGTTCAGGGTGGAATGTCGTGGCCATATAGCGCCCTTTTTCGACCCATACGGGCTTGCCTTCATGCGTAGCTTCCACTTCAACGCCGTCGCCAGTTTTTGAAATCACCGGCGCGCGGATGAGCGAGACGTCATAGCCATTAATGTCGGCGTGATGGCTTTCAAGCTGACGGCCATAGGCGTTTCTTTCAACCGTCATAGGGATCAGGCCGAAAGATTTTTGTGCAGGGCTGGTAACATTCTCGGCGATCAAAATCGATCCGGCGCAGATGCCCCATACCGGCTTAGCTTTGAACTGCGCCGCAAGCGCGTCCCACAAATCGAAAGCTTCGATCAGCTTCAACATTGTCGTGCTTTCGCCGCCGGGGAGAATGAAAGCGTCAACAGTCTCAAATTGCTCAGGCGTTTTCACCGCGCGGAATTCACCGCCCGCCGCCTCGATATGTTTTCTGTGGGGTTCGACCGCGCCCTGAAGGGCCAGCACGCCAATAACAGGTTTGGCCATTACCAGCCCCGATTAGCCATCCGCATCGTGGTTTCGATAGTGCCGATTTCGATGCCGGGCATCGCGGTGCCAAGGCCCTTGGAGGCTTCGAGAACGATTTTCGGATTGTCGAAATGCGTCGTTGCCTTAACGATGGCTTTTGCAAACAGCGCCGGGTTTTCGGATTTGAAAATGCCGGAGCCGACAAATACCGTTTCCGCGCCGAGCTGCATGCACAGCGCCGCGTCCGCGGGCGTGGCAATGCCGCCAGCCGCGAAATTCGGCACAGGCAGGCGGCCGAGTTCTTTCACCAGTTTCACCAGTTCATACGGCGCGGCAAGATTTTTTGCTGCGGTCATGAGCTCAGCGTCATCGGTGACGGTGAGTTTCTTGATCTCCTGGTTGATCTCGCGCAGGTGACGCACCGCCTCGACGATATTGCCGGTGCCGGGTTCGCCCTTGGTGCGCATCAATGCTGCGCCTTCGCCAATTCTGCGCAGCGCTTCGCCAAGATTCTTCGCGCCGCAGACGAACGGGATTTTAAAATCATGCTTGTTGATGTGGAAGTCTTCGTCAGCGGGCGTCAGCACCTCGGACTCGTCGATGTAATCGACGCCGATGGCCTCAAGAATCTGCGCCTCGGCGAAATGGCCGATGCGGCATTTCGCCATGACGGGAATGGAAACGCTTTCCATGATCTGCTGGACGAGTTCAGGCGGGCTCATACGCGCCACGCCGCCGGCCTTGCGGATATCGGATGGTACGCGCTCCAGCGCCATGACCGCCACCGCGCCGGCATCCTCGGCGATTTTCGCCTGATCAGCCGTGACGACGTCCATGATGACGCCGCCCTTCAGCATTTCTGCGAGGCCGGTTTTAATATTGATAACGTTGCCCGATTTAGATTTCTGGCTCATATCCTTGCATTCTCCGCTCAAAGGCTGTGGAAGCGCCGTATTTATACATATCCGGCACGGAAATGCAAAGAATTATAGGGGCTTTAGAGTACCGTCCGGTCCGCGGTCTGGCTCCTGGCGGAATCGTCGATAAGCGCGTCCTGCCAGTCATTCTGGACCAGTTCGTCGGCCAGTTTCTGGAGGCGGCCCTCGTCCGAGACGATCTCCCAGCAATGGGGTTTCTGGGTGTGCATGCTGTCCAGCACGTTCTTGATATTGAAGATCACGGGCTGCAGGCCGCCATGATGGTCGATATGAGGGCCAAGGACGCGGTAGTTCAGCCCTATTTTTTTCAGGCTCCAGAGCTGGCGCGGCTCGACCATCCAGACGCAGTCGGTAATGCGCGCGTTCAGCGCCGATTCAAACGCGCCCGCCAGCAGGGCCAGCGGCGCATAAGGGATTTTCCTGCGTATGAGTTTCACATGGCCGTTCTTTTTCGTCTCGACCATGTCCTGGTCGTAGTATGCGGGCAGCAGAAAGCCGTCGAGCTCGCGCTTGCGGAAGTTTTTGGACATGCAGAAGCGGGAAATTTCGCACAGCGTCAGGGCCCGTGAATCCTGCTTCAGCAGTTGATGATCGCAGACTTCCTGCGCAGCGAAGCTCTGGCCGGGCTGCTCGTCATTGGGCAGCACGATGCGGAGCGTGCCCACAGCCTTGGCGGTCGGGCGGTGCAGAAGAACGTAGTGCTCGGCGCGGTCGTCATAGGAATCACTTTCGAGTTTGTCCGGGTGCGAGTCCGGGTTGATGAAAAGATTTTCCTCGCAATACACGTCGTAACGCAGGCGGAATACATGTTCCTTCCAGGCGTCGGTGTCGGCGCGGAACAGGCTGAACGTCTTGCGGTAGGCGCTCAGGAATGATTGCTGCTTCATGGCGCCAAGCGCCGCCTTCAGCATTTCTTTTTGCTCTTCCATCATGATCAGGCCCCTCCTTTCAGGGCGCAGTCTGTCGGTTTATCGCTTCACTGCCTTGCGAGACCGGCAGAGACCATGGTTCCACGCAGGATTTACGTGCAAAACCACTCCTTCCAGCCTAATCGACACGGCTTAACATTTTAAGAATTATGACAATAATAAAAGGATAATACGGCAATAATTTTAGATAAATTACCGAACTTCCCCGTAGGTGCGGCGTTGGCGGAACGTATAGCTGTCATAAGGAGACTAACCGTGCCCGATATGATCCCGGCATTAAACCCGGTCAGCCTGCCCCGCATGCGCGCGCGAAAGCACCGCGACGGGATAGAGGAGGATGATTTCAGGTTTGCGCACTGGCTTGCCGATTCAGAGCAGGCCAATGACGGTGTGCGTGGCGGGAGCGTGCCCTATCCCGTGCCGCTGATGAGCACGGAAGGCATTCTCATCCTCGCGCAGGCGCAGGCCGAGGAATTCGGAAAAGGCCATGAAGCGCGCGAGCTTGAAAGCTACGAAAACGCGGCGGGAAAATTCCCGGCCGAAGGCGAACAATATGTTTTCGATTTTTTCCTTGCCGAGGCTCATGCCGGCGGCGTGGTGAACGAGGAAATTTAATCCCTGCCCAATTTCACTCGCTTGAACATCTGCGGGTAATTGGAAACGAGGCCGCCCTCGTCGAACTCGATATCCTGCGTGAAATCCGAGGACAGTGACTCAAAACGGTACAGCCTGCCAGGCTCGATGCAGGTGTAGCGCTGCGTGTCAGGTGTCACTTCAAGCGCGGGAAATGAAATGCTGGCGATGGTGATGTCGGCACTCTCGCCGCGTGTCAGGTGAAGGCGCTTGATCGGCAGGGTGTTGGTCAAGGGCGTCAGGATGAAATCGATGTCGCGCGCTTCTTCCAGCCCCTCGATGCGCTGGTTCTTGTAATCGGTCCATCTGCCGTTGCCGTCGGAGCTGAGGAAAATCTGCTTGCCCTTGTCGTCCGCGTCCTTGCTCTGGATTTCCGCCTCGCGGAACACCCATTGATCGTTCATCGTGATTTTATACTGGACGGTGAAGTCGGGATTTTTGCCGCGGATGATTCCCTGCGCGCGGATACGCTCGCCCTCGCTCTGGACGAGGCACTCCTCGACCGTCTTATCGAACCAATCCTGCCATTTTGCTTTGAGGGACATGAGATTATTCTAAACTTTCTAACTCTTGTTTAGAGCTTTTTATATGAAGAGCACGATATTTTGAATTGCCCTTATTTTTTTGTTTCAGAAATTTTTTAACGTTGTGAAGCTCTAACATATCAGCGGCAAGAATTTTTTCAATCTCATGGCGCCAATCTGCAATCTCCTTGTAATGTTCTTTTGCAAACGCAACCATATCTTTCCGGTCAGCATTAAACATGCGGTCACCAAAAGATATTAATTTTCTTAAAGCCTTATTACTAAGCCAGAGAGATTGGCGCATAATACTTTGAGTTCTGAAATAAACTGCCTTACCTTCATCCTCTTGAGCGAATAATAGATGATATGGCTTATTATCTGTGTCGATTACGGATGTTTTCAAAGCGATTATTAAATTTTCCAATTCTTCATAGGCAGCAATACGGCGCTGGACAATGCTTTTGTAGTAATCATTAGCGTATCCAATTTTTTTCTCAAAAAGAGATAAAATTCCGGGAATTAAAGCACCAACAGCAACACCAAAAACACCAATTAAGGCAATTCTTACATCCAGCTCTGATGTGATTTTATCTGCAATAGAAATTGCAATTTGATTCACATCAACATTCTGCATTTCATCACTCCCACTCAATCGTCTCTGCACTTATAAACATTTGATCTAACTTCAAAAAATTTTTGTTTGTAGTAAGTTTACAGTTGGATTGCTTTAATAATGTCCAGAAAAAATTAGAGAAAGAACGGGGGTCTCCCCGGCTTCAATGCGTCTATAATTTACAAATGCAGAGCATTCTATCAATGCTTCATATTGCTCTGCGCAGCGTTTTTTGAATTCCGCAGAGTTTTCTATATTCAATATAATTATGCCGCCTGATTTAACTGTTATGTTGGTCATCTCATTATCCGATTCATCAAGATAAGACATACAATCAATCCATGCATTCATATTACGTCCGTAAAAATCAGGAAATCCAAATGCCTTTTGAAATACAGCATGGAAGCTATCCCAATCTTTTATTTCATCTGTTTTTATATTAATAATTTTGATTTCCATCGTTTATTCCCACTCAATAGTCCTTATGCGTCTAATTATTTGATTTATAATCATAATATTTTTGTTTGTAGTAAGTTTGCAGCTTATCCTGCCAGAAAATTTGAATGGATAGCTTACCCTATAAAAAGTATCATCTTTAAATGCCTATTTCATTCGAAAATTTATCGTCATTTGTTGCTGATTGGGCGACTTTTTTTGCAGCAATTGCTGCTTTGTTAACACTGCTCGAAATGCACAGGCAAAGGAAGCATAGCTATAAGCCTGACATTGTACCCATCAAACAAGTTTTCAGTGGTTACTTTCAGTCCGCTATTTTTTGTGATTGGGTATTAAACGACTCAAAAAACGAAGAACTGGAAGAGCTAAAATCGCCTGATTTAGAAATATCGTTATTTAATCTGGGAAATGGAGCTGCCAAAGATATACAGTTAACTTGGGATTTTGATTTCGACACATTCATTCAAAAATTGAACCAGTTGAATCAAGAAAATGAGACAAGGGTCACAATAAAAAAATTAGACAGTTTTTTAGAATTTAAAGATGGCGATAAATCCGAAGCATTAGTTAATTTGAACCCAAGCTTAGAGCGGAGCGAAGATTATCTGCTTCCAGCTTCCATCGAACAAACTGGCCTTAAGATACCTGTACCTGCAGCTTATACTTGGCTTGTTTCAAATTATTTTTATATAAATTTTGCAGTGCTTTCAAAGAATTTGGACTGCCCTATTCCCAGCTTAAAACTGACAATCGAATACTCAGACATAGCCAATAACAGATATAAAAATATTTTTTCGTTTGATATCGGACTGATATTTTTTGCTAATAACAAGCCTATGCCTGATTTTCGAGCTTATCTTCAATACAAGATGTTGCATTAGATATTCGCGGTATCTAATTTTTATGGCTTTATACTGTGCTTCTTAAAACAACAGACAATGCAATTTCGTTATTAGCATTGCACGCTTTACATTGAATAATTGTGCCAGGCTTTAACTCATCGTTCCAAATTGAATTTTCTTCGTTACATTCTTTGTTAATGCAATTAAATAAAGATTTTTTTGGTTTCCATTTAATTTGATCGTTGTCTGCGTTCTCAACCAAATAAGTTGCACCACATCCCAAACATTTGGCTTCGATTGTATCAAGCTTTTTTAGATGAGCTATATTCTTTTTAATCAGATGCTCACATCGAACACAATGTACTTCGGAAAAAACTGTAAATTTTATGTTATGAATTTTGGAATTGATAACTTTCTCTAGTTTTTCAATTATTTTTTCACATCTATCTTTGAGACTTGAAAGGTTTTGTTTAGCCTCCTGAAGTTGTTTATACGTTGGCATATGAAGATAGCTACCAATCGCATCATAATTCTTTTTTATTTCTGCCAACGACAAAATATGCTCAGTGCCAAGGGTTTTCATTTCCTTGGCTTCGACTCCATATTCTTTTTCTATTCCTACTGAAAGTGTTGAAGATTGGTCTGCATAAGGATCGGCCTCAAGTAGAAACAACATCAGTTTTTTAGGTTGCCAAGTTTCATAAACTTCTGGCGGGATATCCTTGATATATGCCTGAGCACGTTCGTAAGTTACGGCTTCCATTGCCATACGAATTTCAAGAGCCGCATATTTTAAACGTCTTTCATCTCCTGACGATAATTCTTCTTTTGCAGCAGCAAGATGCTGCTTTGCGCGAGCTTTAAAATCAACTTTTGAATTCATTTTCTTCTGTCACCCGTTATTTCTTAGAGAGTTGATGATTGCCGCGATATGTTCGCTTGCAAATATCCATCCTAAAATAGAAATAATTGCTACGATCGAATATTCTACGAGCTTTTGAACAGCCTGCTCTTTAAAATTTTCAATAAATTTTGTTTTCAAAGAAGTGCGTGACTTATGTTTATTAAGAGCCATGACAATGTGCTGATCCAAATAGTGGTTCATGCTTATGATTTCCTGAGTAACGTCTTTTCTGTCTATTTGATTAGGATGTCCCATACCCAACATCCGTTGATCAGCCTCAGCCATTTCATTGTATATTCGGGCAAACAAACCACGCATATGGTTTGATAAGGTATATAATTCCAATTTCAGATTGAGTTTATTGCTGTCAGATTCTTGCACCACCAAATCAATTAGACGTTCGGTACAATCTTCTAAAAATGGTTCAATATATCTGCCCCAAAATACGTCTCGTGAACTCCCCTCGAACAATGTGCCTGACCAAGAACAGGTTTTCCCGCTGAAAGTTTTTATAGTGCCCTTGCCACTAGCAAAGTGCATGATCCAAGAAGTTATGAGTTGAAGTAGAACTTGTCTTTCTTCATCTATTTTCTTTTGAATTAATGGTAGAAGTTTCGGTTGTTCTGACATTTCGAATTTATAGCATAAATTCAGAATAATAATGAATTTTTTGCTATATTAGCTGAACCACTTTTTTCTGTGCTTCGACATCACATTCAATATATCTCTGGGTCATTTGAAGGGATGAATGTCTGGCTAGGACTTGAACATCTCGAATCGAACCACCGACCGTCGATATTTTACGAGCTGCGTTTGTAATGAAGGTTCGACGGCCGCTGTGTGATGAACACCCCTCGAAACCCAGTTTCTTGTACCAACCCTTGAACATATTCACGATAACTTGGGCTGATGTGTTTTCACCGCGTTCTGTTTTAATGATCCTGTCATTACCACTCATTAAGTTTTGAGTAGCCCGGTATTCAATTAGAGCCTGCCTTAAATCGCTGTTCATCCAGATTATGCCGCCAGAATTACCTTTAGACGCGGAATTTCGAAGATTAATAACATCGGATATATTGCCTTCGGCATCTGAAACCATAGACCAGGTGATAAACGCGATTTCTTTCGCTCTAAGACCGGCTCTAATCGATAACAGGAAAATCACTTGGTTTCGTTTGGCGTGTCTAGTGGTCGTTAAAAACGAAATTAAAGCCGCTTGCTGATGCCTCGATAAGATCTTGGCCTGCTTACCTAGTCCCATTGTCTGTCCTTTCATTAGAAAACGTTAAGTACAGGCAATTTCCTAATGTATTGGGATAAGGTCAACGCAACACATGAGCTAAAATTATATTATAAATCAATGGGTTATATACCACTGATTATGATAACAAAGTATCATAATCAGTCTAAAGAACGACATATTATTACGTAAAAAAACGTAAAAATTAAGTGCCGCGTGAATAAATAGGTTCATGTCCCCCCAACACCACATTTCCCACTTCAAACCAATTCTCTTTATACCAGAGAACCATTTTGCATGTGGTTATGGAAGTTTGGATTTGGACATGAAGCAAACGCATAAGGCGATTGCAAAAATTAATTAAAATAAGGAAAAAATGAAAATGAAGGCCAATCTACCTATTTACTTCAATCGCAAATATTCCATTCACTACGTGTGGAATCCCGAGACTCTAGACGATGGCATGGTAAGAACTTTCTTTGGCAGCGAAATTTATTATGCGCTGAAGTCCATCCGTAAACTCTCTGATAAACAAGTAGCAGATTACACCCAGTCCCTGCACCAGCTAATTGTAACTACAGGTCGCTATGTAACTCGTCAAGAATTCTCAGATTATGATAAAAAATCTTCCATTAAACTTGTTCAGTTGGCAAATAATGGGTGTAAAAAATCCAACAAAAAGCTTTATAAAAGTATGAAGCTGTATATTGCCTTTCATCTTCATGAGCTGATGGAACGCGATGCTAAAATTGCCACAGACATCAGTGAATTGAAAAATACTGAATTTACAGTGAATGATGTAGTCCAAAATTGTCCTGCGCGTCTTACTATCTACGATCCACTTTTAGAGGCAATTTTTGACGAACAGCGTAACGAGAAGATGCAGCGGTCTCTAAATCAATTTATTCGTCAAAATCCACGGACACTTGAAGAATATGAAGAATACGACTCGTTTCCATGGATTCGGAGCGTTTAGCAACAAACATAAAATGGCTTCTATTATTACAATAGAAGCCATTTTTTATTGGACAATCAATAACTTAACGCGATAAGTGGCTCAATGCATAAATAGGTTGATGACCACCACCACTATATTTCCATCAAAATTACTCCCCAAATTCAAAGTTTGGCTAGACAGCCAAAACTTTACCCATTTCATGACGCTCGTTTTTAATAGACCCGAAACATTGGATTCTGCCCGCGACAAACTTAAAAAATTTCATGCAAATATCGACCGAAGAATTTTAGGGACGAATTGGTATAAAAAACCACCTGAAGAACGAACGTTTTTCATCGCGTTCCCTGAGCATATCCAGTCGAACCTTCACTATCATCTATTAACAAGGGTTAATCGAGAACATATCGAACGCTTCGAACAGCATGCGCCTGATGTATGGGAGACGCTGGTTAAAAGTGGTTCAATCGATATTCAACCTTTTACTGGACGTTTGGATTACTGTTTAAAGGAACAATATAAAGATCAAAATTATCGAGCTTTTATCATTAGCCGTGAATTTTGTTCCAAGTAACGCTGCCAATTTACGCTGAAAACTTCAAGTAACCGAGCACCGTTCCTCACATCGTAAAAATTAAGATGTGCCGAATTCGTTATGAGTTCTGCAATATTTTATTATTGCTTAATGAAAAGAGAAAGATGAATAGGAACATAGAATAAGAGATAGGAAATGTAAATTTGAAAAAATAATTTTTAATTGAAAGTTACAAAAACAGAAAATGAAAAATAAGTGATCTGAAATATGAATTAAGAGAAAAGCTGCAATGTTAATTATTGCAGCTTTTTTTATGGCCGTTTTAAAGCTTCGTCTTTTGTTTAGATTGATTAGATTCCAAGATTTGTTTTAAAGCATCGTTATCTGTTTTTTTAAGGTAATCAGATGAAAGCTCCATCTCATAAACATAGAAATATTTCCCATCTTTAAAAGTAGCTTTATCCTCGAATAGTAAATTGAATTTAGAGAATTGGTCTTTATAAAAATATATTCCGGCTTCACATTTACCAAGATTTCGTCTTGTGCATTTCGTATCTATTTTTTTACCAGATAACTTCTGTTCAAATGTTTTTAGAATTTCGTCATTATTTTCTTCTGAAACCAATGTCATTGTCACATCATTTAAACGGCCTAATGGTGTAAATGACAAATATGTCACTTTTCCATTACAATACATTGCACTTTGTGACACTTTTGTTTTTGAATCCGCTTGTGTCGTTTTCCCACTTACATTCCTATCCATGTTCATGACATGCCATAGGCTGTGAAAATTGCTTAGAATGGATTGGCAGACGCTGTTTTCGGATTTAGCGAAGCTTAGAGCTTCTTCGTATGTCGCCATCAACTTAAGGCCACGAACATCGAGACTTTGCAAAACACTTAGAGCTTCTGGTGATATGCTTTGATCAGATATTTGGAGAGCTTGTTTTATTTTGTCTTTAAATGTTGGCGCTATGAAATAGCTAGCGTATTCATCCCCTTCCACTAATTCCAAAGCACTTTGATAATCCTGGGCTTTAATTGGATTAGACAAAAGGCACAATGTCACAGCTATTGTTGCTATCCCTACTCTTTTGAACATGCTAACTCCTTCATTATGTTGGTTATAACCTACGGTCTTTGTGGGTTAAAAACAACATAATTTCTCTATGAAAGAGCTAAAGATCATAGGGAAAAATATCGTAAAACTGCGAAAGAAGCAGAATCTTACGCAAGAAGACTTATGTGGGTTAGCGCAGATTGATCGAAGCTATCTCTCGGAAATTGAAAATGGAAAAATGAATGTCACAATCAAGTCGTTAGTTTCGATTGCAGATGCTTTAGATTGTGAATTGAAAGATTTGATTATCTAATCTAGTTCATGCTGAAGATCAGCAGTTGCCTTAACATGCGACTTAATTTTCTCAAATGTGATATTAGCCAGCTCTAGAAGACCAAACTCACCCTGCAGTCGCATGAACACATTGTGCTTAGTATTCTGATTACCATACGTCACGTCTCCGTATTTGTAATCAATTTTTTCGTACGAACTACAAACACCCATATAATTTGTGTGCGTATATTCAGAGAGACGATCATAAGCTTCTCTTACATGCCCTTTAAGAAATTTATCTAATTTATCAATAGTAGTGAGAACACTTACAGCTTCATAAGCTTTTTTACCGCCGAACAAGTCAGCTAGTCTTGTGCCGAATGTTCTCTTCATTATCATTGCGTCGATCGCATCCAGATCTTTATTAGCTAATAGTTTTTGTAATTGATGTTCCAATTCATATAATGCCGCAACAGTTTCTATTATTACTCTCGCCATGATAAAACATGCGACAAAACGTTCTTTTTGCCATTCATCAATACATGCCTCCGTTACCTCTATTAATCGATAGCGTATAGCCTCAGAATAAGTTGCTATTTTCCAAGCGAGTTTTGATCGAGCAAGATCACCTTCAACCTTTATGAACTTAACTTGGCCTTTTTTTAACTTTGATAACGATTCGTTAAATTCGTCTGCGTCTTTCCAATCTAATTCTGCTGCATCAATATCTGCTTTATTAAACATTATATTTCTCTCATAAAAATTTCTACTTCTGCATCTTTTAGATATTGATATTCATGTGCAGGTGTATCTCTGTTTAAGTCTAAAGCCATTGAAGTACCGACTGTAACTCTTGCTGGATCCTTCCATTTTTTCAATAATGCCTTTTCAAATTCGGCAATAGATGTTTTCGAAAGAATATCCTCTAAAGAATTCCATGAAATATATTCAATCGCATTGATGCCTGAGTCTTTATATAGGCCCGCATGGAATGCATAATGATCAAAGGGTAAATGTTCCGCTGTGATATGGTCTGCGATTAAAATAATAGGAATGATTGGTTTATTTTTTGTGCCGTCCGTTTTTAATGAAGATGCACATTGTGTACATGCACTATAAAGACGATTCCACATTTTAGCAGTGTGATCTGGTCGCATAACAAATTTATCTGAAATACCTCCAATCATTGATTTGATCTCGATTATTAGATCGATTTTTTCGAGCTGAATTAAAAAATCTGCTTGTCTTTCATCGCTTTGAATTTTTGTTACTCGATCTTTCGAAAAAATGCTTTTTAAGGCTACTTCAATGTGAGTTTCTATTGCATTGCCTATTTGTCTTCCCATATCTCCTTTATTCGAAGCATTTTGATAAAGAATGGAGAATAGGGATTGCCGAAAGCCTCGAAAGAATAAGCCAGGCGATGGAATTAAGAATTGATTCTCTAATACTGATCTATCTCTGTGAATGATAGGATTATAGGATAAGGGATCGGGAGCATAAGACTGATAAAGCTCATGTTCCGAAAGAACTTCCTTATTAAGCCAGTTCTCGCGCAAATCGCTTTCTTTATAGGAAGTGTTTGTGGCCACTGAAAGACATGTTGTTAGATCTATTTTCAAACGGTCAGTTAAAGCAACATCACAAGTTAACGTTCCGAAATTCAGAGAACCATTTCGATTAGTATCATTAGCTACAGAAAACAGACCAAAAGCTGAGCGAAATATCTGTAGTGTATCGATACCAAATATATTCTTTAAAATTCGAGATGCTTCATTAGAAGTTTGAGAATCAATGTGCTTAATAATGAGATAATCTCTAAACATTTCCTCCAAACTCATTTTAAAATTACGATGCTGCGCAGTGACCCCTCGAGATATAAACATTATCGAACAGCTAGCTCTTATTAATTCTTCATGAATTCTTTCAACAGGAATATTGCCCTTTTTTGTGCATACAGCATTTAACTCTTCAGTAATTTTTTTAGCTTCTAAATCCAAAAAAGGTTTATCGGAAATAGGAGTGCGTATATGAAGAAAACTGCTACACAAATTATAGAATTCTTCATTATTTACAGTCAGATTTCTCTGATTATTTGCAGTTGCTAAAGCTAGGAGTATTATTTTGGGTGCATAAGATTCTATAAGCTGAAGCTGCGATGACAACTTAGATTTAAATTCTGGATTTCTAAACGCTTCCCAACATAAGTACGAACCACTACTTATTATAGATTTTTGCTGATGTCTTCTTAAATGCTCAATGAAATTAGATAAATTGATAGGTGTAAAGCGAGCATTTTGTGGGACTATTTCTAACGTCATCTTATCCTATAACTAAAACTAAATTTTAGTCCCCTATCAAAATTTTTGTAGCTTCATCACGTTTTTTAGATTTTGTAAGTTCGCGCCTCATCTCATCTGTTTTCACATGTTCATAGTGATTTTCGATCATCCGGACACTTGTTCCTACGTTTTTAGCGAGGAAAAATATATTAGTTTCAGCGATTAATCTGAATGTGATGTAGGTGTGTCTTAAGGAATAATACGTCAGATTTTTATTACTATCCGATAGCTTGCTTTCTTTTAAAAGCAGCGGCCATTGCTTGTAATAGACCTTCTTATGTATTTGATCTCCAGTTTCATTATCCACGAAAACCCAATCATTAGGCTTAGTAAATTTTGAAAGTTTTTTAATACGGTCAAAGACATCTCCTCTTTGCCCGATTGCTGTTCTTGGCCCTGTCTTTGTATCGGGAGGAACCGAAATTTCTACGTGTATATGATGGCCTGTGCGCTTTGCTTGATACGTTCTAATCATATTCCATTTTAATTTTCTTAGTTCGCCAAACCTTAAGCCTGTATTAGCGGCTATTACCAAGAAATCTTTTATAAAGAGACGCTGTTCTTTCTCTTTTTCATCTTTTGATTTTTTGATCCAACTTGGAAATGCCCGAAACATCTGTTGCCATTCTGCCAAAGTAAGGTCATCACGACGTTCAACATCAGCCTTTTTAATCGATAATTTAGGGAAGATCGGGGCCTGCTCAAACTTTAAATAGCCATGTGAAATGCCGTATTTAAATAACGAGGAGATAAGCGCACGATCATTGGTTAGCGTTGAATTTCGTACATCAGGAGCATGCTTCCTGCGCCATATAAAATATTCTTTAAAATCATGTCGCGTAATTTTGTCGAGTTTTTTTGTATGACCGACATATTTTAAAAACCAACGATTTAAAGATATACTGATGGTTTGAACACGTCCTTCAGTAATAAGACCTGCTTTTGCCTCTTCAGTTTTATGGTTGATAAAATCCTGAACAAGTTCTTCGGCTGTCTTCGTAAAAATCCTGTTACCTGATTTAAGATCGCCTTTAATTTGAATATATTGGTCGCGGGCTAACTGCTTAGCTTCGTCAAGATTTCTTGTTCTTAATGAACGCCGATAGCACTTGCCTTCTTCACGTAGCCAACAAGACATGGACCAAAATTGTCCACTTTTGGTCGTACGGATTACTTTAACCTCGCCATCCAATATTTCGACCTCATCAACAATTCGATGGGAGTTGTCTTTTTTCATACGCTTCTTGCGGCTGACGGCAGGTTTTTGAATGCTGAGGCTTTGATTGTTCACAATAATCCGTTTTTTTGACTGCATGTTCACTCGGCCCAAAAGCTAACTGCCCGAATTATATCAGAGTTTACAGTTAGTTTGTAGTGAACAGATTATTGCTAGTTTTGTTTAATATCAACTAGTTATTAGTTATTTTTTGGAAAATAACTATTCCCACTCAATCGTCCCCGGGGGCTTGGACGTCACGTCATAGACGACGCGGTTGATGCCGCGCACTTCGTTGATGATGCGCGTGGCGACGCGGGAGAGGAAATCGTGGCTGAACGGGTATGAATCCGCCGTCATGCCGTCGGTGCTGGTCACGGCGCGGAGCGCGCAGACGAAATCATACGTCCTGTCATCGCCCATGACGCCGACGGTTTTGACCGGGAGCAGCACGGCGAAGGCCTGCCAGATCGCGTCGTACAGACCGGCGTTGCGGATTTCCTCGAGATAGACCGTGTCGGCCTTGCGCAAAATTTCGAGCTTCTCACGCGTGATTTCGCCGGGAATGCGGATCGCGAGGCCGGGGCCGGGGAACGGGTGGCGCTTGATGAATTCCTCGGGCATGCCAAGCTCGCGGCCCAGCGCCCTCACTTCGTCCTTGAACAGTTCGCGGAGCGGCTCAACCAGTTTCAGTTTCATCGTCTCGGGCAGGCCGCCGACATTGTGGTGGCTTTTGATCGTGACGCTCGGGCCACCCGTGAACGACACGCTTTCGATCACATCCGGGTACAGCGTGCCCTGCGCGAGGAATTCCGCCTGCCCGGCTTCTTTGGTGAGTTTTTCGAACACGTCGATGAACATCGCGCCGATGAGTTTGCGTTTCATTTCCGGCTCGGAGATGCCCTCGAGGCCGTTCAGGAACCGCTCGCTCGCGTCCTCATGGACGAGGGGAATGTTGTAAGCGCCGCGGAACATGTCGACGACCTGTTTGCTTTCATTCGCGCGCATCAGGCCGGTATCGACATAAATGCATGTCAGCTGGTCGCCGATCGCCTCGTGCAGCAGCACGGCGGTAACGCTCGAGTCCACGCCGCCCGACAGGCCGCAGATCACTTTGCCCTTGCCGACCTGCTTGCGGATTTTCGCGACGGCTTCTTCGCGGAACGCCGCCATGGTCCAGTCGCCCTTGCAGCCGCACACTAAATGCGTGAAATTTTTGAGAAGCTGCGTGCCGTGCGGCGTGTGCATCACCTCGGGGTGGAACTGCACGCCGTAGAAATGGCGCTTGTCGTCGGCGACGGCGGCGAAGGGCGCGCCCTCTGAAATTCCGACAACCTCGAACCCGGAGGGGAGTTTCGTGACACGGTCGCCGTGGCTCATCCAGACCTGTTCGCTGGCGCCGGGGCTCCAGATGCCTTCGAAAATCGCGCAGGGTTTTTGCACCTTGACGTAGGCGCGACCGAATTCCTGATGGTCGGAGCCTTCGACCTTGCCGCCGAGCTGCTGGACCATCGTCTGCTGGCCGTAGCAAATTCCCAAAAGCGGCAGGCCGAGATTGAATACGTAGTCCGGCGCGCGGGGGGAATCGGATTTCGTCACGCTGGCCGGGCCGCCGGAGAGGATGATGCCTTTCGGCGCGAAGCCTTTTACCCGTTCCTCGGGCGCCTGGTTGAAAGGCCAGATTTCGCAGTAAACCCCGTTTTCGCGGAGGCGCCTGGCAATGAGCTGTGTGACCTGCGAGCCGAAATCGAGGATCAGGATGCGGTCGTGGCGCTGGATGTTGGCTGTTGTTTTGGGAGCTGTCTGCGGGGCTTTGTTTGTCATGAGCACTTCTACAATACGGGCCTTAAAAATGCAATTGCCGCGCCGCCTGAATTAACCTATAAAAATAAGGCTGTGTGATACAGCCGCGGCATTTGAATCCTGATTTATCCGGGCCAGCTTGCACCGCGTCACCAAGGCTAAAAGGGAGAAAACATTGTGACCACCTACAGCTTTGAATTTTTTCCGCCGAAAACCGAGGCCGCCGAAGCGGCGTTCTGGGACGCTATTCCTGCGCTGGCGGCTCTGAACCCAGCCTTTATGACGGTGACCTACGGCGCAGGCGGCTCGACGCGTGATAAAACCCTCGGCATTGTTGCGGAACTGCGGAAGAAAACCAACCTGCCCGTAGCGGCGCACCTGACCTTCATCAACACGACGCGGGACGATGTTTTTGCTGTGACCGACGCGCTGTGGAAAAACGGCACGCGCCATGTTATCGCACTGCGCGGCGATTTACCGCCCGACCTGTCATGGCCGCTGGCGCATGATAAAAATTATTTCCAGTATACGAGTGATTTCATCGAGGCCCTGTGCAAACGCCACCAGTTTGAAATTTCCGTGGCCGCCTATCCTGAAAAACACCCCGACTCAAAATCCCTGGACGATGATATCCAAGCGCTTAAGAAAAAATGCGACGCCGGGGCCACGCGCGCGATTACGCAGTTCTTTTTCGAGAACGATAAATTCTACAGCTTTGTCGAGAAATGCCGGAAAGCCGGCATCACGACTCCCATCTGCCCCGGTCTGCTGCCGGTCCACGATTTCAAGGCCATGACGCGTTTTGCCGGGCGGTGCCAGGCAGGCGTGCCGCAATGGCTGGCCGACGGCTTTTCAAAATTCGAAGGCAAGCCGGAAGATGCGCGCAAATACGCCGGGGAACTGCTCATCACGCAGGCGTTAGACCTCGCCAAAAACGGCGTATCTCATATCCATTTCTATACGCTCAACAAAGCGGACATCACGGCGCAGGCTTGTGATGCCCTCAATAATTCAGTAAAAAACTAGACCAAAGGAGATATACATGGTCCTCGCAACAAATCTTGGCTTCCCACGCATCGGCGCTCACCGCGAACTAAAAAAAGCCGTCGAAAGTTTCTGGGCGGGTAAAAGTTCCGAGCAAGATCTGCTTAAAGCAGGCAAGGAATTGCGGGCAAGGCACTGGAAACTCCAGAAAGACGCCGGGATCGATCATATCCCCTCCAACGATTTCTCTTTCTACGACCATGTTCTCGACATGACCGCGCTGCTCGGGGCAGTGCCGAAGCGTTACAACTGGAAGGGCGGCAATGTCGATCTCGACACATATTTCGCCATGGCGCGCGGGCGTCAGCAAGGCGGCGTCGACGTCACGGCGATGACAATGACCAAGTGGCTGGATACCAACTATCACTATCTCGTGCCGGAACTGTCGCCGGACATGAACTTCCAGATTTCCTCGACGAAAATCTTCGATGAATATTCCGAAGCCAAGGCGCTCGGTATCCAGACGCGTCCCGTGCTCGTCGGCCCCCTCACTTATTTGCTGGCGGGAAGCAAGATTGAAGGTTTCGATGAATGCCGTTGCACGCTCGTGCCCGGCATCGTCAAGGCTTACATTCATATCCTGAAAAACCTGCAAAATCTTGGTGCGGAATGGGTGCAGATCGACGAGCCAGCACTCGCGCTCGACCTCGAGGACCGTTACAGGGACGCTTACAAAACCGCCTATAAAATGATCGCCGCGGCGGTTCCGGGCCTCAAAATTCTTGTCGCCACTTATTTCGAGTCCTTGCGCGATAATACCGACACCGCATTCGCTCTTCCCGTCGCTGGCATCCATGTTGATCTCGTGCGCGGGGCCGATCAACTGGATAAAATTCTTGCAAAGGCCGGGGACAAAACGCTCTCGCTCGGCGTTATCGACGGGCGGAACATCTGGAAAAACGACCTATCCGGCTCGATTCAGAAAATCGAGAGGGCCATGCAGAAACTCGGCACCGACAAGGTTTTCGTAGCACCGAGCTGCTCATTGCTGCACACGCCGGTCGATCTCGATAATGAAACCGCGCTCGACCCGCAGGTGAAAAACTGGATGGCGTTCGCGACGCAGAAAGTTGCCGAGATCGTCACCATCGCCAAGGCCGTCAATAACGGTCGGGAATCCGTTTCGCTGGCATTGCAGGTGAGCGACGGAATCGTGAATGAACGCAAAACATCCCCGCGCATCCACGACAAAAAAGTGCAGGAACGCATGAACGCGATTACGCCCGGCATGATGAAACGCAAATCATCGTTCAAGGAGCGCCAGAAGATCCAGCATGCCGCGCTCGGTCTGCCGCTGTTCCCGACGACGTCGATCGGTTCGTTCCCGCAGACGGAAAATATCCGCAAAGCCCGCGCTGAATTCAAGGCCGGAAAAATCGACGAGCCCGCCTATAAGCGCGCCATGCAGGATGAAATCAAATCGGTCGTCGATTTCCAGCATGAAATCGATATCGACGTGCTTGTGCATGGCGAGCCCGAGCGCAACGACATGGTCGAATATTTCGGTGAGCAGCTCGCCGGTTTCGTGTTTTCATCAAACGGCTGGGTGCAGTCCTACGGCTCGCGCTGCGTGAAGCCGCCGATTATTTTCGGCGATGTGTCACGCCCCAAACCCATGACCGTCGAGTGGTCGAAATACGCGCAGAGCCTCACGGACAAGGTCATGAAAGGCATGCTCACCGGCCCGATTACCATTCTCCAGTGGTCGTTCGTGCGCGACGACCAGCCGCGCTATATTACGGCGCGGCAGATCGCGCTCGCCATCCGCGACGAGGTCACGGACCTTGAAAAGGCCGGCATCCGCATGATCCAGATCGATGAAGCGGCCATACGCGAGGGCCTTCCCCTGCGTAAGGCGGATTACAAGGATTACCTCGACAAGGCCGTCGAGAATTTCCGCATATCGGCGAGCGGCGTCGAGGACAAGACGCAGATCCACACGCATATGTGCTACAGCGATTTCAATACGATCATTGAATCGGTCGCGGCGATGGACGCCGACGTGATTTCAATTGAAACGTCGCGCTCGCAAATGCGCCTGCTGGACGCGTTCGCGGAATTCAAATACCCGAACGAGATCGGCCCCGGCGTTTACGACATCCACTCCCCGCGCGTACCGGATGTGAGCGAGATGACCGGCCTGCTCGAAAAAGCGGCTAGGGTGATCGATGCGCGGCAACTCTGGGTGAACCCTGATTGCGGTCTGAAAACACGCGGCTGGAAGGAAGTGAAACCGGCGCTGAAAAATATGGTGGCAGCGGCGAAGCAGATGCGCGCCAAGGCGAAGTCCAGCGCGGCGGCTTAGACCCACCGCCGAAGTTACCGGTTAAAATTCACGTAGAGGTTTAATCGTAATTTTTCCCCTGTTCGCGCCCACTTCGCATATCTCGATATGGGTCGTCTCAGATAGCGGCTTGCCTTTATCGGGGTTCGGGTATGTGATTTCGGGTTCAGAAGCCCGCGATTCCTGTTTCGGCCGGTAGCTTACGGCATCCAACAATTTGGTCGCCTCCGCCATAAACTTGTCCGTCAATGTTTTCAGTGAGAACATGAACGGTTTTATATTATGAAAACATAAACCTGTCAAATTTTGCGGGCTTCGAGGATCATCCACTGAGAAGTGGCCTGCTCATGCCTGCGTTGCGTTTTTCACGAGGACAGCCGCAAAAAAACCGTCGGTGTTATGACGGCGGGGCGTCAGGCGCATGAAAGGCGCGCCCAGTCTTTCATCGACGGGCGAAACCGAAAATTGCGGGTGGCGTTTCAGAAATTCTTCGACCTGATTTTCGTTTTCGACCGGAAGCAGCGAGCATGTAGCATAGACCAGGCGCCCGCCCGGCTTTACACAGCCCGCGACCTTATCCAGGATTTCGCCCTGCGTTTTGGTCAGTTCCTCAAGGCCCGGTCCGTAAAGCTTCCAGCGCTTGTCAGGGTTGCGGCGCCACGTTCCCGTTCCCGTGCACGGCACATCGCACAGGACAATGTCGAACGTCTCCTTCTGACGGCGCAGCCATTTGCGGTGGCGCTCTTCTGACAGGGGCCGTACCTCGACGATATCGGCGACCTGCGCCTTCCTGAATCTTTCTTTGCCCTTTTGCAGACGGCGCTCGTCCATGTCCATCGCGACGATGCGGCCCTTGCGTTCCATCGCCGCCGCCAGCGCCAGCGTTTTCCCGCCGCCGCCGGCGCAGAAATCCAGCACCTGCATGCCGCGTTTCGCCCCGCAGACATGGGCGATCATCTGCGAGCCTTCATCCTGGATTTCAACGAGGCCCTTGGCAAAAGCCTTGGTCTTTGAAAGATAAGCCTTGTCACGCGCGCGCAGGCCCCACGGAGAAAAAGGCGTGTCGTCTGTTTCAACACCGTCCTTGGCGAGCAATGCCTTCACCTTGTCGCGCGGCGCGACGAAAACATTCGCGCGCATATCCAGCGTCGCGGATTTTTGCATGGCCTTCAGTTCATCGGCAAAATCGGCGCCGAAATAGCCGCGCAGCGCCTCTTCGTAATAAGGCGGGCATTCAACGCGCACGGCTTCGGGCATGTCAGGATGATCGAGCGATTTACCCTTGAAGCGCTCGAACAACGCGATTTCCTCGCCGTTCAGCGGGGCGGGCGCGAATTTCGAGCCGTCAAAAAAATCCTTTATCTTGTTTTCGTCGGCATTTTCAGCCAGCACAGTGTTGGCAATCAGGGCGTTGCGGGGCGTCGCTTCGGCGCCTGCGCGTTCCAGCCACCAGTTCAGGCGGCCCCATGCGCGCATGACGTTATAGGTGCGCTCGGCAATGTCGGCGCGGTCTTTCGAGCCAATATAACGACGATGGCGCATGTAATCGCCGACGACGGCATCCATCGGAATTTTAGCGGCGTCGATCTTTTCGTATATCTCGATCACGGCCTGTATGCGGGAAGATGGTCTCATGGGGGTTGGTCTATCACGGGGAGTACGTTTAACCAAAGAAAAATCCCTGCCGCATCACGCAGGCAGGGATTTTAATCTGGAACTGCTCAGATTAGTGAGCGGTTTCTTCCGTCTTTACTTCGACGTCTTGTTCGGCAGGGGTGCCGGGAACAACTTTACCAGCAGCCGTCGTCAGCTTCGTGCCATCGGCCAGGGTGTGTTCGCCGTCCGGAGCAGGCGTCTTCGTGCCGTCAGCGGCAACGACAGACACTGCATCGCCTTCGACAACAATTTTCGTGCCGTCGGCAAGCGTGTGTTCGACCGGAGCAACGGCTTCAGCTGCCGGAGCGTCGGCTGCTGGAGCGTGGGCGTCTTCCGCCATAGCGGCGAACGGTGCGGCTGCGATAAAAGCAGCTGCAAAGAGAGCGAGAATGCGTTTCATAGTTTTTCTGTCCTTGAAAATAAAATGCAGCACCATTGCCGCACGACCTGAATCATTATTCATTTCCTGTACGTTTCGCAAGATGTCGAATTGAAAATATTTTTGGGATTTACGTACGATTTATGGGAACTAGCTCTCGGTCCGGTAGTTAGGGGCTTCCCTCGTGATAGTGACATCGTGGACATGGCTCTCGCGGTAGCCGGCCGTGGTCATGCGCATAAACTCCGTTTTATCCTGCATTTCCGCGATTGTACGGCAGCCGGTATAGCCCATGGCGGCCCTCAGACCCCCGACCATTTGATGAAGAACATTCGAAATGGGGCCTTTATACGGGACCCGCCCTTCGATCCCTTCGGGGACCAGTTTATTGGATGAAGTGATCCCGGCCTGGAAATAGCGGTCAGCAGAGCCCTGGGACATCGCCCCGACCGACCCCATGCCGCGGTAGGATTTATAAGAGCGGCCCTGATAGAGAATCACCTCGCCTGGCGCCTCGTCGGTCCCGGCGAAGAGTGAGCCCATCATAGCAACGTCCGCGCCCGCCGCAACCGCCTTGGCCAGGTCGCCCGAATATTTGATGCCGCCGTCGGCGATAACGGGGATGCCGCGCTTCCGGCAGGCATCCGAGACATCCATAATCGCGGTGAGCTGGGGCACACCGACGCCCGCCACGATTCTTGTCGTGCAGATCGAGCCGGGGCCGATGCCCACCTTGATCGCGTCCGCACCTGCGTCGATCAGTGCCTTGGCTGCGTCAGCTGTCGCGACATTGCCCGCCATGATCTGGAGCGAATTTTTTCCCTGCTTGCGGATTTTGGCAACGGTGTCGAGAACGGCGCGGGAGTGACCGTGCGCGGTATCGACGACAACGACATCCAATCCTGCCTCGGCAAGAACCAGCGCGCGGTCGACGCCGTTGATATCACCGGTGCCGACAGCCGCGCCGACGCGCAGCCTGTCCTTGGAATCCTTGGTCGCTGCCGGGTGAAGCTGCGATTTTTCAATGTCCTTCACGGTGACGAGGCCAATGCATTTTTCGTTGTCGTCGACGATCAGGAGTTTTTCGATGCGGAACTTGTGCAATAATTTGCGCGCCTCTTCCTTATCGACCTTGTTGTACAACTTGACCAGGTTTTCCGACGTCATCAGTTCGCGGATTGGCTGGTTGGGATTTTCGGCAAAGCGCACGTCGCGGTTGGTGAGAATGCCCACGAGACGTCCGGAATTTTCCGTCACGGGAATTCCCGAGATTTTAAAGCGGCGCATCAGCTCCAGCGCCTCGGCCAGCGTCGCTTCAGGTTGAATGGTGATCGGGTCGGCGACCATGCCGGATTCAAAGCGCTTTACCCGGCGCACATGCCCGGCCTGCGTGTCGATATCCATGTTGCGGTGAAGAATGCCGATGCCGCCGTTCTGGGCCATGGCGATGGCCATGTCCGCCTCGGTCACCGTATCCATGGCCGCCGACATGATGGGGATATTCAGGGTGATCTCTTTGGTGAGGTGGGTTTTGGTCTTGACCTCGTGGGGCTGGACCTCGGAGGCGCCGGGAACGAGCAAAACGTCATCGAAGGTCAGACCTTCGCGGATTTCTGCGGAATTTCGGATTTTCTTGAACGGCATGACGCAAATCTCCTGCCCCTTGGGGCGCTCTATGAAATTTGCAGGCCAGTTATATGCTTTTTTGAAAAAAAAGCAAGAAATCATTGGTAATCAATTGTTTTAATGTCTATATATGGAAATCTTAAGCTGTCATAGGAAAAAAACGTGCTGCCACTGCGTTTATCATTCGATGTAATACGAGCCGGAAAAAAAATACCGGCCAAAGGACATTTCAAGTTTTTATCAAACATGAACGCCGGCTTGATGGACATTGTCAAAGACCCGATCGGCTGCATTGTCCAAGGAACGCGGTATGATCCGTTTACGCTGCAAATCGGCGTTCTCCTCGGTCCCCGGCCCACGACGGCGTTTTTGCACGATATAGGGAACGATTACATAGATTATATCCGCCAACATAAACCAGACGAATTTAAAGAATGCATAAAATACATGTTCGGTGAGGAGGGCCTGGAACTTCTCAGGAAGGACCCCAACGCGACAATCGATTTCACAATCGATAAACGCCACCCTCTATGGTATTACGATTTCCTGCATCAGCTGCCGGCATGGAAAAAACTGCATGCCATCCTGAGCCCGACACAAATTATATCGCAAATTTCTTTGACTGACCCGACCAGAGACGGATGCCATGATCTTTACATCGCACTGAGCTCTGAGAAACAGCCTCTCGTAAATACGGCCCGGCAGCAAATCGGTAAAACCGCAGCACATCAGCAAGCCAGAAAAAGCGGCAATGCTCCTGAAGCGCCGGAGAATATTCCCAGCTAATTGTCGCCTCTAAATCCGATAGCCACGAGATATTGTTCCGAGCTTTCTTTCCGGCTGGCGGGCGGCTTGATGTGCTTCACGGTTTTGAAATCCTTTTTCATCTCGGCCAGTATCGTATTCTGCGCGCCGCCCTGGAACACTTTGGCGACAAACGTGCCGCCCGGTTTCAAAACCTCTTTCGCGAAATAATAGGCCGCCTCGACCACCGCCATGATGCGGATATGATCCGTCGATTTATGACCCATCGTGTTGGGTGCCATATCCGAGAGCACAGCATCCGCAGGGCCGCCGAGCATCGCCTTTAATTTATCCGGCGCGGCGTCATCCATGAAATCCATCTGCAGGAAATCGACGCCGGGAATCTCACCGACCTCCAGCAGATCAATGGCGATGACGGTGCATCCCTTATGCGCGGCAACCTGCGACCAGCCGCCGGGTGCCGAGCCGAGATCGACCACTTTCATTCCGCGTTTCAGCAATTTGATTCTGTCGTCGATCTCCAGAATTTTATACGCGGCCCTGCTGCGGTAGCCATCCGTCTTCGCCTTGTCGACGTAAGGGTCATTCAGTTGCCGCTCAAGCCAGCGCGTCGAAGAGGTTTTTCTCTTCTTTGCCGTCTTGACCCGCGATTTTTTTTTGTTTCTGGACATGTCAGGGGATCATGATAACCGCTGTTGTGAAAAACGCCGCGAAGAAAAATCCGATCGACCCGGCCATAAGTAATGTTCCTTTCGCGCTCGGCGAATAATAAAAAAATGCAATGTAGGCGATATAAAACAAACCGTAGATCAGCATCGCGCGCGTCTGAACCGGCATATCGATCAGGCCTGTAATACCGCCGGGATAGCCAATATACCCCATCAGTTCCACCAGCATGCGCATCATCACCATGCTGGCGGCGAAAAAAGCGAGAACCCAGAGCCGCTGGTCCTTGCGCGCTGCTACAAGCGCGAGAACCAGCCAGGCGACGTCGATCCATTGAAGAACGAATTTCATATGCTATTTCATTCTTTGAGGCTATGCTGTGGACCGGAATATCCCGGAAAACTAGCAATGAATACAGGGAAATAATGGCATATAAAAGACCGCGCCTGAAACTGTTTTTGCATAGTCTCTTTCTTTCGCTGGCCTTGTGCACGGGGCTGGCTGATTTCGCCCGGGCGGCCCCGCCTCCCATCATCATCCGCGACACCGAGATCGAGGATACGCTCAAGGAATGGCTGGCGCCGCTGCTACAGGCGGCAGGCATGGATAAAAACAGCGTCAACCTCATCATCGTCCAGAGTCCCGAGATCAACGCCTTCGTCGCTGGCGGCGCGAACATCTTCCTTTATACCGGCCTCATCGAGAGAACCGAGAATGCGGGCGAGATCATCGGCGTGATGGGGCACGAGCTCGGCCACATTTCCGGCGGACACCTGATCGCGGCGCGCACGGCGATGGAGCGCGCATCGTACGAGAGCATTCTCGGCATGGTGCTGGGCGTCGGCATCGCTGTGGCGACGGGGGAAAGCGGCGCGGCCTCGACCATTTCCGCGGGCAGCAGCAGCATGGCGCTGCGCGGTTATCTCGCACATACCCGTGTGCAGGAATCCAGCGCCGACCAGGCAGCGCTGCGCTTTTTTGAAACCGCGCATCTCAATCCCCGGGGCATCGAGACATTCTTCGAGAAGCTTGAATCGGAAGAGCTTTTGCCGATGGACCAGCAGAGCGAATATATGCGCACCCACCCGCTCACGCGCGACCGGATCGACGCCGTGCGCCAGCGCGCGGAACAATCGCCATATATTGATGCGCCGCTGCCCGCCGCATGGACGGAGCAGCACAAAAGAATGCTGGCGAAGCTGACCGGATTCATCTCGCCGACGAAAATTCCGTGGATTTACGGCGACCGCGACGTTTCCGTTCCTGCCCTTTATGCCAAGGCCATCGCCGCCTACCGCAACCGCGAGGTGGATCTTGCCCTTAAAGGCGCGGACAAGCTCATCGCCGCGGAACCCGGCAACCCTTATTTCCAGGAACTCAAAGGCCAGATGCTGATGGATTTCGGTCGGGTCAAGGAGGCCATTCCCTATTACCGCGCGGCCGCCACCAAGCTACCTGATGCCGGGCTGATCCGGCTTGCCCTCGGGCATGCCCTGCTTGAATCCGGCCATGAGCAGGAAGCCATTGAAAATCTCGAGCGGGCCCAGCAGGACGAGCCGCGCTCGAGCCGTATATTCAGGTTGCTGGCCACTGCTTACGGCAAGCTGGGCAACGAGAATATGGCGCGGCTCAACCTCTCCGAGGAAGCGGTTTTGCAGAGGGAGATACCCTATGCTCGCAACCAGGCGGAATCTGTTCTGAAAAATGCGCCCGCAAACAGCCGTGAATGGCTCAAGGCCAAGGATATTCTGGCCCACATTGAGACAATAGATGATGAAGATGACTAGCCAAAAATGCTAACATGATTATAGTTGTGTGGTGAAATCTTAACCAAGGAGCCGTCCCCGTGCTTTCAACGACCAAGAAACTTCTCTGCGCCCTGCCTGCCATAGCGCTTGTCATGGCCGCGCTGATCATGAACTTCACCGCGTTCGCACGCGCCGAAAGCGGCCCGGGCCTGAACGAAACGGAAAAAGCCGAAGTCCGCCAGCTCATCAAGGACTATATGCGCGAGAACCCCGAGGTCGTCGTTGAATCCTTCAAAATGTTCCAGGAGAAACAGCAGCGCGAGTCCCTGCTGGCCGCGCAGGAAAAAATCGTGCAGTACAAAGATTACCTCGCAGGCAAAGACATGCCGAGCGCGGGCAATCCGAATGGCGATATCACGGTCGTTGAATTTTTCGACTATAATTGCGGCTACTGCAAAAAAGCGATCACCGATATCAACCATATTCTCGAAACCGACAAGAACGTGCGTTTCGTTTTCATCGAGATGCCGATCCTCGGCCCTACGTCGCTGACAGCGGCGTTATGGGCGCATGCCGCGCACAAGCAGGGAAAATATTTCGAGTTCCACAAAATCCTGATGGAGCATAACGGCGCCATCGAAGACGCCGTGCTGGAAGATGCCGCTAAAAAGGCAGGCCTCGACCTCGAAAAAGCTAAGAAAGACATTCAGTCTGAAGAGATCGGTCGGGAAATCGACAAAGGTATCACGGTCGCCCGTGAAATCGGTGTCCAAGGCACTCCGGGCTTCGTCATCGAGGGCCAGCTCTTCCCCGGTTATCTCGGCGAGGACGGCCTGAAGAAAGCCATCGACGAAGCGCGCGCAGCCAAGAAAAGCTGACGCGTCAAAGCAGCCGAAAGGTAATTGTTGAGGACACATGATCGTCTGGCGGCTGTTTTACTTCGTTCTTTTCGTTTCCGTCGCGCTTCTTATTTACGCGATATACTCACTCGCCATGATCCGCGGCAGTCTCGATCAGGCGCCGGCCAGCTTCACATTCGGCCCTGCGGATGCCGGGCTGCATGTGGTCGCTTTCGTGGATTATGACTGTGCGCCCTGCCGGGCCGCGGACGCGGCGATGATGCAGGCGATGGAAAAGGACGGCGGCGTGCGCTATTCCCCGCTGCCGATCTCTTCGGAAACGCCCGCGGAATTCGCCATGAAGCTCACTTATTCCGCCGGCCTGCAGGGTAAATACAAAGAGGCCTACCGTTATTTCATGACGAACGATTACAAGGTCGAAGAAAAGGATATCGCCGATGTCGGCCTTGCGCTCGGCATTGACGAGGCCACATTGCGGGCGGGGCTCGAAGAACCGCTCACCGCCAAGCTCATCGACAAAAGCTACCGGACCTTTTCGATCCTCGGCGGAAAATCCGTGCCCACGTTTTTAATCGGGCATAGCATCAGGTACGAGCCGGAAACCGCTCCGAGCGTCGATGATTTTCTGAAACTTTTTGCGGAGGCGCGCGGCCCATGAAAAAAATCCTGATCCTCAATGGTCCCAATCTCAACATGCTCGGCACGCGTGAGCCCGAAATCTACGGTCGCGCGACGCTTGATGACATCAAAACGCTGTGCGAGCAAAAGGTCCGCGCGCTCGGTATGGCGGTCGATTTCCGCCAGTCGAACCATGAAGGCGAACTGGTCGACTGGATCCAGGAAGCGGCCCAAGGACAAACAAAGGGAAAGATTTTCGACGGTCTTATCATTAACGCCGCGGCTTATACGCATACATCCATCGCCATTCATGATGCACTGCGGTTGCTTTCCATCCCGATCATCGAGGTCCACCTGTCGAACCCCCGGAAGCGCGAAAAATTCCGCCGCTTTTCCTATGTCGGCCTGGTGACGAAACATATCATCGCGGGCCATAAGGAAAAGGGTTACGAAATGGCCCTTGAAAAAATATCCTCTCTCCTAAGCCGTTGATTTTGCTTGAGCTTTGACTTTTTCTGTCAAGTCCTGTAAGCAATGGGGTCTGTTTTAGAGGGTCCCCAAAAAAGAATTGGCAAAAAGAGCTTCATGAAAATCGATCCCAAGACTATCAAGGAACTGGCCAAGCTGCTGGAGCAGACAGGTCTCACCGAAATCGAAGTGGCGGAAGGCGACAAGGTCATCCGCGTCAGCAAGGGAGCCACAGCCGTGGTTTCTTCCGGTGGTGCGTCCGCACATAGCATGCCTTCGGACCCGACCCTGCCGCAGGCCGCGAACATGAGTGCGCCGGACACGATCGCCCATACGCACCCTGGCGCCGTGACTTCACCAATGGTCGGCACCGCCTATCTCAAGTCGAGCCCCGACGCCGCGCCGTTCGTCAAAAAAGGTGATACGGTAAAAGCTGGCGATACGCTGCTGATCATCGAGGCCATGAAAGTCATGAACCCGATCAAGGCTGAAAAAGGCGGAACCATCACCCACATCATGATCGATAACGCCAAGCCGGTTGAATACGGCGACGTTCTCATGGTCATCGAGTAACCATTCCAATGTTTAAAAAAGTTCTCATAGCGAACCGCGGTGAAATAGCCCTGCGTATCATTCGCGCCTGCCGCGAGATGAACATTCAGAGCGTCGTCGTGCATTCCACCGCCGACGCCAATGCGATGGCCGTGCGCCTTGCCGACGAAACCGTCTGCATCGGCCCGCCCGCCGCGCGCGACAGTTACCTGAATATTCCTGCCATCCTGAGCGCCGCCGCGCTGACCGGCGCCGACGCCATCCATCCCGGCTACGGCTTTCTCTCGGAAAACGCTCAGTTCGCGCGCATCGTCGAGGAGCACGGTTTCACCTTCATCGGTCCCGCGCCCGAACACATCGAGATGATGGGCGACAAAGTCCAGGCCAAAAAAACGGTTAAGGAGCTTGGCCTCCCCGTCGTTCCCGGCTCCGACGGCGCGGTCAAAAACGCCGATGAAGGATTGGTGATCGCGAAAAAAATGGGCTTCCCGGTTCTGATCAAGGCGGCCAGCGGCGGCGGCGGCAAAGGCATGCAGGTCGTGCATGAGGAAAAAGATTTTAAAGAGTGCCTCGCCCGCGCCAGCGCGGAAGCGAAAGCGAATTTCGGCGATGACACTGTCTATCTTGAAAAATACCTGACCAACCCACGCCATATTGAAATCCAGGTTTTCGGCGACACGCATGGCAACGCCATCCATTTAGGGGAGCGCGACTGCTCGATCCAGCGCCGCCATCAAAAATTAATCGAGGAAGGCCCCTCACCGGCTCTGAACGAAGAATTACGTAACAAAATCGGCAGCCTCGCCGCTGAAACCATCCGTAAACTTGGCTATCGCGGCGCGGGCACCATCGAATTCCTGTATGAAAACGGTGAATTCTATTTCATGGAAATGAATACGCGTATCCAGGTCGAGCACCCGGTCACGGAAATGATCACGGGTATCGACCTCATCGCCGAACAGATCCGCGTCGCCGCGGGCCAGCCCTTAAGCATCCAGACCGACCGGATTCGTTTTAGAGGTCACGCGATTGAAATACGCATCAACGCCGAAGACCCCGACACTTTCGCGCCCTCGCCCGGCAAGATCACGCAGTTCCACGCGGCGGGCGGCCTCGGCGTGCGCTTCGATTCCGCCGTCTATACCGGCTATACAATCCCGCCGCATTACGATTCCATGATCGGCAAGCTGATCGTGCATGGCCGCGACCGTGAGGAATGTATTCGCCGCCTGCGCCGCGCGATCCGCGAAACTGTTGTAGAAGGCGTGAAAACGACTTTGCCGCTTCATTACTGGATCACCGAGCAGCCCGAATTCATCTCGGGCGATTACACGATCCACTGGCTCGAGAAAAAGCTGAAAGAAAAGCTGAAATCATAATTATTTCGGGCCATTTCGCTTCACTGGATTTTTGCTCTATAATCAATATATGCAGCTTATCCTGACGCCCGAATTGTTGATGGAGGCTTACCGCCAGGGATTGTTTCCCATGGCGTATAATTCCGGCAGCCCGTATATCCACTGGATATGCCCCGAGATGCGCGGGCAGCTTTCGATTGAAAACATCCATATTCCGCGCCGCCTGCAAAAAACCATTGAAAAAGCACCCTTTGAAATCCGGATCAATACCGATTTTGAAGGTGTGCTGCACGGCTGCGGCGAGTCGACGCCCAAGCGGCCCGAGACATGGATAAACGCGCCCATCTTCAAAGTCTTTTGTGAACTGCACCGTCGCGGCCACGCGCACAGCCTTGAATGCTGGAAAGATGACAAAATGGTCGGCGGCATTTACGGCCTTGCCATCGGCGGCGCATTTTTCGGCGAGAGCATGTTCGCGCGCACGCGGGATGCGAGCAAGGTCGCGCTCCTGCACCTGACCGCACGGCTGTGGAAAGGCGGGTTTGCGATGTTCGACACGCAGTTCGTGAATGAGCACCTGAAACAGTTTGGCGCGTATGAATTGCCGCACGAGGCTTATAAAAAAGAACTGGATGAAGCGCTCGCGAAGGAAGCTGATTTCCTGCTGCCCGGCGTTTCTCAGAAAATAATCATGGAAGATTATCTCGCAATGCACGGGAATAACTAGTCACCCAGCGGGCTTAATTGTTCGCTTTCGATTGGCGCGTCAGAAGCGGGGGCTGTTTCGCCTTCAGGTACTTCAGGGGCAGGCGCTTCAGCAGCGGGCGCTTCACTCTCAGCGGCAGGCGCGGCTGCATCCTCTCCCGCTTTGGGTTCTTCCGTTTCCTTTTTCGGCTCTTCTTTCTTATCTTCCTTCTTCTGGCCGCCCTTCGCGCTCAGGCAATCGAGCACCCACACGTCGTAAATCGGGTGGTCCATGTGCGACAACGCAGGTGAAGATGCGAACATCCAGCCGCTGAAAATCCATTGTGCTTCTTCCTTGGGCGGCTGCTCTTTCACAGAAACGCTGTCGCTCTCGCTTGTTGATTTCATCTCCCATATCTGCAGAAAAGCCGCAGATTCCGGCTGCTCAACCGGCGGTGCCTTGGCGCAGGCCTGGATTTTGATGAAGAGCGAGCCGAATTTTACGGTATTGCCGACATTCGCTTCGAAGGTCATGGTGCGCGCCGTCACCTTGTCGAGCGATTGCAGTTTCACGACAGGATAATTCTCCATCTCGCGCGCGGACGCGCCGCCCGGAATCAGGAGCAATAAAAAAACTGCAAAGAAAAATTTCGCGAAACACATTTCGCCTTACGGGTGAGCCGGTTCGGATTCGGCTGCGGGTTCAGGTTGAGAGTCTTGCGGTGCGGCTTCCTGCGGCGCGACCTCGGGAGCAGGATTCTCTTCCATCACTTCGGGAACAGTCGTGTGCGGGATTTCAACTTCCTCCTCTTCGCGTTCCGGCGCGTCTTCCACGCGTGGTGAAATGGGCGCGGGCACTTCCGACGCGGAAGTGCCGCCCTTATCCTTGTTGCCGGCGCTGAAAATAAACTGGCCGAGAAGCTGCTCAAGATTTTGCGGCGCCTGCGTGAACTGGATATGGCCGCCGTCCTTGATCATGTTTTCATCCGAGCCGGGCTCGAGCGCGAGATAGCGCCCGCCAAGCAGGCTTTCGCTGCTGATCAACGCCGCCGTGTCACCGGGCAGTTCAACACCCGAGGCTACGTCCATGTAAACGCGCGCGAGGAAATTCTCGGGCATCAGTTCGACGGACGTCACCGTGCCGACCTTGACGCCGCTGATCACGACATCGTCGCCCGCCTTGAGGCCGCCGATGCCGGAGAAATCCGCCGTCACGGTGTAGCCGTTCATGCTGCCGACATTTGCGGTTTGATAACTGAATACGAGGAAGAACCCGGCCACGGCCAGGACGAATGCCCCGAGAAGTGTTTCAATCGCGCTGCGCTTCATCGTTTATCCTTTTCCCATGAGGGACTTAACTGAGGGATTTAGCCTGAAACCCGTGGCCCTGTAAATGGGGTTTATCTATTCGGTTATCTATTCCGGGCGCCACGGTTCGTAATCGCCAGTGGCCTTATCCCGCTCCCCGCCTTCCAGGACGTGGCCGGGCGGGCGGTAAGCGCCTGTCGTGCCGGTCATATTAGGCTGATGGGGTTTTTGCCATTCGCGGCGGAAACCGGTGTCGTTGGCCGGGACGGCGTCGGTCTGGTGATGCATCCAGCCATGCCATTCGGGGGGTATGGAACTGGCCTCGGGCGCGCCCTTGTAGATCACCCAGCGGCGCTCGCGTTTCGTGCCCTTACGCGGGGCGGAGCGGTAATAGACGTTCCCAAGCTGGTCCTGGCCGACTTTTTCACCACGGGCGGTCATCTTGAAAAAAGTCATGTAAGTCGGGGAGAGCACCCCCAGCATTTTGAAAAGTCCCATGCATGGTCCTTCAGCTTGTCCGGAGCGGCATTATGGCAGACAGGCAGGGCTTTACCAAGGGACTTTACAACGGGCTTTTGCGACCCTTTAATGACCCCGCACAAAGGAGTATGTCATGGATATTCGCGCAAAATTGAAAGAGCTTGGTTACGAGCTGCCGAAGGTCGCCCCCCCTGCGGCCAATTATGTCCCGTACCTGATAGCAGACGACGATTTTCTGTATATCGCGGGACAGATCCCCTTTCTGAACGGCCAGAAAATGCATATCGGCCGCGTGGGCGACAATTTCACCACCGAGCAGGGCGTCGAGGCCGCGAAGGCCTGCGCGCTCAATATCCTTGCCTGGGCCAATGAAGCCGTCGGTGGTGACTGGAAAAAGATAAAGCGCTGCATCAAGCTCGGCGGCTTCGTGAACTGCACGCCGGAATTCACCGACCATCCCGCCGTCATCAACGGCGCATCGAACCTGATCGGCGAAGTCATGGGTGAAAGCGGCAAGCATGTAAGGTTTGCGGTCGGCGCGAACGCCCTGCCCTTTGGCGTTGCCGTCGAAATCGAAGCGTTGTTCGAGCTGAAATAATCCGCTGAATGATTCCCTAGCGCGGGACCAGCACCTGGAAGAAATGATACGTATCCGAAGGCGGTGTGCTGGCCGCGTCGCCCTCGAAGCAGCCCGCCATTTTCCCGCTTTGGTCCAGTTTTGTGCCGTCGTCCTGCGCCCCAGCATATTTCGTGGCTGCGACAGGCCACGCGTCCCCGGTTTCAACCGGCGGGTTGCCGCCCGGATTGTCGACACCGAGCAGATCGTTCAGCTGAAGGCAAAGCTGCTCGTTAATAAAGGGCAGGATAGCGATGATCGCTTCGTTGTCAGCGCTGTCACTGCCACACCCTGCGGGCGCGGAGCCAGTGCCGGGAATACAGGTGTTGGCGGGGAAATACCACTGGCCGCGCAATGCGGGCGCGGGCGTCGCGGTATCCAGCCAGTCATCGACCGGCGCCTGGTAAACCAACCCGCCACCGTCGCTGTGAAAAAGCTTGCAGGCATCCGATGCTACCGGCGTATGCACGTAACCCGCGACCGTGGTGTTCTCGACGCTGATATCCATATCGGCGCAGCCATTCGATATCTTGATGTTCTGCGCCGCGCGGCGCATCGCCTGGGAGTAGGCCATGATCTCGCTGCCAGCGAGACGGGCTTTTTCAATCGTGATCGTATTGGGATTCCCGCCGCGCATCATCTCCCCGACAGCGAAGGCCAGCGCGGCGAACAGCACAACCGCGACAAGTATGATAAACAGGGCGCTGCCCCGCTGGGAACCGTATTTCATTTCCGCATTATACAAACAACTTTTTCCCTGCGGAAGCTGTGATTTCCCGTTTCAGGGTATAATTCCGGCTTTCGCGGACATGGCGGGTGTGGTGTAATGACGGGCATGAGCGAAGACGTGAAAGATGAGCGTTTTATCAATATCCTGATCGCCGAAGACAACGATGTCAGCCGGGAGATGATGGCGGGCGTCCTGCGTACGCAGGGTTACCGCATTTACGGCGCAATCGACGGCGAATCCGCGATTAAAGTGGTCGAGGACCGCCAGATCGACCTCGCCTTCGTCGATGTGAGCATGAGCCCGCGCGGCGGCTTCGAATTCATCAAGTATCTTGTCGTCAAAAGTATCGACATTCCGGTTGTGCTTGTCACTGCCAGCGATTCCAGCGACACGCTGATGGAAGCCACGTCGCTCGGCGTCAAGCGCGTGATCCAGAAACCCGTCGAGCCGGATCTTCTTATTCAGATTGCGTTGCGACTACTGAAAAAAAGAGGCCTGAACCCCCGCCCCATCGCTGTCAGCGGCCAGGGCGCGAGGCACACGCCCGAAGAGCTGATGAAAAAAGCGATCGACCTCGCTGACAAGAACGCAAAATCGAAACGCGGCGGGCCGTTTGGCGCGGTCGTTACCGATGCGGACGGAAAAATCCTCGGCGAAGGGATGAACGGCATTACGTCCCGCGTCGATCCGACCGCGCACGCAGAAGTCATGGCGATCCGCAAGGCCGCCGACAAGCTCGGCAAAGCGGATTTATCGGAATGCATTCTTTATTGTTCAAGCCAGCCGACGATGATGGGACAGGCGCTGATCGCCAGCGTCGGTATTAAAAAAGTTTATTACGGGCTGAGCCACCAGGAGATTTCATCGGTGCGCGACCCGAAGGACGCCGCGCCCAAAACGGTATACGCCCAGCTCGGCCATGACGAGGCGATGGCGATGTTCAAAAACTGGGAAAGCCTGAAAGGGCGGATTTCGGATTAATTCCGAAATTTAATCTGAATCGGCTGTTTCTTCCTCGGCGTCTTCGTCTTTTGACGATTTACCGCCGCCCTCTTCCTCTTCAAATTCGAAAGTGAGCTTGCTGCCGTCATAATCGACGGTCACGAGGCCGCCCTTCGTGAGCTTGCCGAACAGGATTTCTTCCGCGAGAGGACGTTTGACTTTCTCCTGGATGACGCGGGCGAGCGGCCTTGCGCCCATTGCCGGGTCGTAGCCTGCTTTCGCGAGGTAAGCGCGGGCTTCGGAAGACAATTCAATCGTAACGTTTTTATCCGCGAGCTGGCCTTCGAGCTGCGTGACGAATTTATCGACGACCTTCTCGACCGTCACGGGTTTGAGGTTCTGGAACGGCACAATCGCATCGAGGCGGTTCCGGAATTCCGGCGAGAACATTTTCGTGATCGCCTCCATGTCTTCCTCGACGCGGACCTCGCGCTCAAAACCAACAGGAGATTTCGCCATTTCGGCAGCGCCGGCGTTCGTGGTCATGATCAGGATCACGTTCCTGAAATCAACCGCCTTGCCGTTATTATCGGTGAGCTTGCCGTAGTCCATCACCTGCAGCAGGATGTTGAACAAATCCGGGTGCGCCTTCTCGATTTCGTCGAGCAGCAGCACGCAGTGCGGGTGCTGGTCGATCTTGTCCGTCATCAGCCCGCCCTGTTCGAAGCCGACATAGCCCGGCGGCGCGCCGATCAATCTCGAAATCGTGTGGCGCTCCATATATTCCGACATGTCGAAGCGCACGAGCTCGATGCCCATGGTTTTTGCAAGCTGCCTTGCGACTTCGGTTTTGCCGACGCCGGTCGGGCCTGAGAATAAATACGAGCCAATCGGCTTTTCGGAATCGCGAAGCCCGGCGCGTGCCATCTTGATGGAATCCACCAGCACGGAGATCGCCTTGTCCTGGTCATAGACCATGGTTTTCAGGTCGCGGTCCAGCGTCTGCAGCGCTTCCTTGTCGTCTTTGGTCATGGATGCCGCAGGGATGCGTGCGATGAGCGCGACGACGGCCTCAATATCCTTTTCGGTGATGGTTTTCTTGCGCTTGTTCGCGGGCACCAGCATCTGCGCCGCGCCAACCTCGTCGATCAAATCGATGGCCTTGTCCGGAAGCTTGCGGTCGCCGATATATTTCGCCGAAAGCTCCACCGCGGCCTTGATCGCCTCGGCTGTGTATTTCACCTTGTGGTGCTCCTCGTAATAAGGCTTGAGGCCTTTGAGGATTTCGATGGAATCCTCAATCGTCGGCTCATAAACGTCAATCTTCTGGAAGCGCCTTACAAGCGCACGGTCTTTCTCGAAATAATTCCGGTATTCCTTGTACGTGGTCGAGCCGATGCAGCGGAGCGTGCCGTTCGACAATGCGGGCTTCAGAAGGTTGGATGCGTCCATCGCGCCGCCGCTTGTTGCGCCCGCACCGATGACAGTGTGGATTTCATCAATGAAAAGTATGGAATCCTCGATATTCTGCAATTCGCTCAGGACCGCCTTGATGCGTTCCTCGAAATCGCCGCGATAGCGCGTACCGGCGAGCAGGCTGCCCATATCGAGCGAGAAAATGACCGCACCCTTCAAAACATCCGGCACGTCACCGTCGATGATCTTTTTCGCGAGGCCTTCGGCAATCGCGGTTTTACCGACGCCGGGGTCGCCGACATAAAGCGGGTTGTTCTTGCTGCGGCGGCAGAGAATTTGAATTGTGCGGTCGACTTCCTTGTGGCGGCCGATCAGCACGTCGATCTTGCCCTTCTTGGCCTTCTCATTGAGGTTGACGCAATAAGCGTCCAGCGCCTCGGCGCCGGTCTTACTCGGGCCGCCCGGAGTTTCTTCCGTGCCGCGCGGCGCTTTCGCCGTGTTGTTCTGCGTCGGAATTTTCGCGATGCCATGTGAAATGTAATTCACCGCGTCGAAGCGCGTCATGTCCTGCTCCTGCAGGAAGAACACAGCGTGGCTTTCGCGCTCGGAGAACAGCGCCACAAGAACGTTCGCACCTGTGACTTCCTCGCGCCCCGATGACTGGACGTGAATCGCGGCGCGCTGCAAAACGCGCTGGAACGCCGTGGTGGGCTTCGCCTCTTCGGCGTCCTTGTTCACAAGATAGACAAGCTCGTTCTCGATATAGGTGCCAAGCTGGTCTTTCAGGTCGGGCAGAGAAATGCCGCACGAGCGCAGCACTGCCATCGCGTCCTGATCTTCAATCAGCGCATATAAAAGATGCTCTAACGTCGCGTATTCATGGCTGCGTTCATTAGCGACGGCCAAAGCGCGGTGCAGAGTTTGTTCGAGATTACGAGACAGCATGATTAAAAACTAGGTTGTTGGAGGACGAGTTTCAAGGCAAGGCGTAAGGTGTGATCTGTGCTGAGAAAAGGCTACTCCTTTTCCAGTGTGCACTGAAGAGGTTGTTCGTTGGCCCGGGCGAAATCCATGACCTGCGCGACTTTTGTTTCCGCGACTTCGAAGGTGAACACGCCGCATACACCCACGCCGCGGCGGTGGACATGCAGCATGACATCAGTTGCTTCCTGGCGGTTCTTGTTGAAGAAACGCTCGACGACATGAACGACGAATTCCATCGGCGTGTAATCATCATTGAGGAGCAGAACTTTATAGAGGGACGGCTTCTTTGTTTTCGGGCGCGACTTGAGCAGCACGCCGGTGTCGGGGCGTTCCTCGCGCGCAGGATTATCGCCATGGTCAGGGCCGTGGCCGGGCGAGTCATCCCCCGGGCCCTCCATCTCGCCATCATCCATAACAATCTCTTCAAAAACGAACACTTGCGTGCTCCTCCCACTCGGTAAAATCCGGCTCATAATCCAATGCAGGATAATATAATGATTATACCAGAAATCTCCACTGTCCCGTAAAAATCCTCTAAAAACCCAATAAAAAGGCCCTTAAACCATTGCCGGTCCAAAGGCCTTTTTAAATTATGTAAATAATTTTAAGCGGCTACTGCTTCGCTCGCCTTGCGGATGGATTTACCCATCTGCTCGTTGATCGGCTGGGCGCTTTCGGTCATGAGCTTCACGCTCATCTCCGACAGCTTCGTGGCGGCGCTCATCAGGTCGTCGAGGCTGGCCTGGGCGATCTTGTTCTGCGTCTCGGCCCATTCGTTGAGCGTCTTGCTGCTCATGGCCTGGTTGATGAACTGGGCCTGCTTCTCGGCAGCGCTCTGGCCCAGGGCAATCGCCGTGCGGGCGATTTCCTCGAAACCTTTCGTAAAAATCGTGCTGGACTGCATGAAGGCTTCAAAGCCTTCGCGACCGAAATTCGACGCGTCCTGCGCCATTTTATCCATCTTTGATTTGCTCTGTGACATGATCTTCTCCATTGCTTGGTTGCTTTGCTGGGGGAAAAATCCCTCCAGTATGTTATCCGGGGAACCGGCCGGTTTGCGGGCTCCCTTGGAACGGCGGCTGGCGGATTTCCCGCTAGAGCGTTTCTTCGATTCAGCCATAAAGGCATTCCTTTCGTGGTCAAAAACCGGTTAAAACCAGGGATACTCAGCCGGGGCTTACGCCAGAAACGCGAGATAATATGGCTTTTTACGCCTGGCAGCGGGGGCCATAAGGCCGGGCCGCAAACCGCAGAATAGCTATATATTTACCATTTCCGGCCCCTAGCGTCAACGGTTTTTTTGCACTGCACAAAAGTGGGTTAAATGCCCGTAATGGTGGACAAACTTTGTTAATATATTTATGATAGCTTGAACAGAGGCGCCATAAGAATGATAACATTCAGGCGTTCGCAGAAGTTCCAGTTTCTAGCGATTAATTAACTGAAAAAAGTTCGGTCCAGCTATCGGGAGTAACCTTTGACCATTTTTCCTCGTCTCAGGGCAAATCGGTTATTTTTATTTTTGACGGTTTTCGCCGTCTTTGCTGCTGCGGGCCCGGCTCCGGCAGCCGCCAAGGAAAACAGGCGCTACGCCTCCATCGTGCTGGACGCCGATACCGGGATGGTGCTTTCCCAGAGCAACGCTGATAAACGCCTTCACCCGGCATCGCTGACCAAGGTCATGACCCTCCTGATGCTTTTCGAAGCCATGGAACAGGGTCGGCTTTCGCCCCGCGACCGCATCCGCATTTCCAAGCACGCCGCCGGCATGGTGCCCAGCAAGCTCGGCCTTTCCGCCGGCTCCAGCATCAGGGTCCAGGACGCGATTTACGCGGTCGTCACCAAATCGGCCAATGATGTGGCCGTCGCCATCGCCGAGCATCTCGGCGGCACCGAGAGCAATTTCGCCCGCATGATGACCAACCGGGCGCTTCAACTCGGCATGAGCAACACGACCTTCACCAACGCCTCGGGCCTGCACAACCCGCGCCAGTACTCATCGGCGCGCGACATGGCGACGCTCGCGCGCGTTGTGATCAATCAGCATGCCCCTTATTACCGCTATTTCTCGAAGGCCAATTTCACTTACCAGGGCCACAGCTATCACAATCACAACCGGCTGATGGAAACCTACAAGGGCATGGACGGCATGAAAACCGGCTATGTCGGCGCATCGGGATTCAATCTCGTGGCTTCGGCCGTGCGTAATGACCGCCGCCTGATCGGCGTCGTGTTCGGCGGCAAGAGCGCCGCCAGCCGCAACGCCCATATGGCCAGCCTTCTCGACAGCGGCTTCGGCCGCCGCGTCGATGACGTGCGCATCGCTTCCGTCAGCACAAACCCGCCGCCGGTGCCCGCGCGCAAGCCCGCCCTTCTCGTGGCGCTCAATACCCTTAACAAGGCCGTGCCCGCACAGAGCGTGAAGCTCGCCTCGATGGGCCCTGTTCTTGATCCTGTTAAATTCGGCGAACTGGTGGGCGAGGGCGACCTCGACCCGGCGGAATCGCGCCGCATCGAAACAGGCCTCGTCGCCGTCTCGGCGATCAAGGGCAAGGAAGCCCGGGCTGCTGCGCCGCGCACCTTAAGCGCACCTGCGGCAGACGACAGCTGGGCCATCCAGATCGGCGCCTATTCCAGCCGCGCCGCGACCGATCAGGCGCTGCACACCGCCGCACGCAAACTTCCCGCAGGGATCGGCGGCGGCAATCCCGTGATCGCCCCGCTGAAGGTGAAAGAAGGCTGGATGTTCCGCGCCCGGCTCGCGGGTTACACGCGCGCGCAGGCATTCAAGGCCTGCACCTACATCAAGGACTGCATGCCGGTCGCGCCGCAAAATAACTGATGAATTTTTCTCCAGACATTCCAAATACAGCGCGGCGCAGCGAACGCGGCAACGTGTTTTTTATGATCCTGATCGCTGTGGTTTTGATAGGCCTACTCACGGCGGCGATCATGTCCACCAGCACCACCGAGGGATCGAACATCGATGATGAGACGCTTGTCATACGCGCCTCCGAAGTGCAGCGCGCCGCCAGCGAATATGAACGCGCGGTGCTGTTCATCCTCAGCAACGGCAAGAGCGAGGAGGATATCCGTTTCGCGCATGCCTCCGCCGACCCGGATTACGGCGACCTTTCCGCAGACACCGATCCCGCCGACCAGGTTTTCTCGCCGCGCGGCGGCGGCGCGGCCTACCGCGATGCGCCCGATGACATCAACAATGGCAGCGCGTGGGAATTTTACGGCGGCACCGCCATTCCGGGCGTCGGCACAAACAAAGCGGATTTAATCGCCGTGCTGCCGAACGTCACGCAGCAATTCTGCGACAGGATCAACGAGTTGAACGGCCAGCCCGTTACGCCCATCCCGGAAGATACCGGCACAGGCGCTGCGGCAGGCGCAAGCCCGGGCGATTGCCTGAATATCGGCGCGCTGGGCCGCTTTGATGACGCGCAGCAATTCTACGGCACGCCGAACACGGTCGATGAAACGACCTTCGCACAGGATTCAAACACCAGCGCGGCGCGGCCCGCACTCCAGGCCTGCGTGCGCTGCAGCCTCGGCCCGGCGATGCATTTCTACCACGTGCTTCTGGCGCGTTAATCTACAACACACTTAGCTTCAGGAAAATTTGATTAGCGGTTTACGGGCTGCGGTTGTTGTCCGGTCGTGCGGATGATCTTCGGCTTGGGTCGTGACATGCGCTGGATTTCCCAGTTCATCGGCATGCTGTAGTCAAACTGGCCGACCAGCTCGCCCGTGTGCGCGTTCATGAGGCGCAGCTTCACGTCCAGCTCATGATGGTCGTTGTAATATGTTCCTGACATGACGAAATCGGGATTGTCGGTGGGCTGGATATCGACGTAAGGAAAATCGTTCTCGATATTCTGCGAGACATGCACGACATCGACCTGGTAGCCGAGCTGTTGCAAACGTTCGCCGACATGTTTCGAAATCACGCGGCCGATACGGGTGCTGAGGTCCGGCGCGGCATAATTGCGCAGCGGCATCACCTTGACCTGGTCGCGCTTGTTGATGAAATTTGCGCCCTGCTGCATCAGGTAATCCGTCGCGGCGTAACTTTTTTCCGCGAGGTTCACTTCAGGACGGTCGAAAATATAATTGACCCCGGCGGCTGCGCCCGTCGTCACCACCTGGTTACAGCCCGCCAGCAAAACGGCGGGGACCAAAAGCATCAGCGGTATGGCGCGGCGTTTTATCATTCCTGCGGCACGATCTCTACGGGACCCGGAACGGCCGATATCTCTTCTCCGGCAGGCGCTTCGGCAACGGGCGCCGCTTCCATCACACGCGGCGAGGGAACAATTGTCCCTTCACCATGCACGTAACCGTAAGCGGGCAACGGGCGTATGCTGCGCGCTTCGCTGAGCGCGGCGCCATTTTTAAACAATGTCAGGACGAATACGAACTCGCGTGATTTCGCGGGCTTCCACGCTCTGTTGTCGACTTCCTCATCGCCGTTATAAAGAACGGGCGGGCCCTTGTTCTCATCGCCCACCTCGAATGCCTGGTACTTGATCTGCGTCGCGTCTTGGGCTGTGTCCTTCAGCATATATCCGCGCGCGCGCAGTTCATCGCGCAGCGCGTTATCAAGGCTCAGGTTGAAGGCGTTGCTGTGGGCCAGTTTCTCGAGATAGACGGGCTGCGGCGATATGCCGGTCTGTGATTCCAGGTCGTTGACGAGCCCGGCGGCGACTTCGGCCCACATTCCTATCATCTGGTCGTTGCGCTCGGGCGTGTACGCATAGCCGAGACTGTCGGCGGCGGGGCCGGGCTGCGCCTTGTACACGTCGTTGTGATAGGCGTAACCCGCCGGCATCCAGGTCGGGCTGGCATAGCCGCAGGCTGTAAGCATAAGAACCGGCAGGAGATATAAAGCGCGCATGTCAGAGGACCCTGGTTGGTTAAAATCAGACAAGGATTCTACCAATTCCGGCGTGGCCCGTACAGCCCTTATATGCGCCGTTTTATGCAGCTTCAGTGCGGATTTTCTTGATGGAGCGCGTGGTGCTCTGCCCCTCGACAGCCGCCATGATGGCAACGCGCCCGCCTCCCGCTGCTACTGCGGCGGCTTCCGGGATCTGGTCGAGCGTGTAATCGCCGCCTTTGAAATAAAGGTCGGGCTTCAGCAGCGAGACCAGTTCAATCGCGGTGTTGTCGTCGTTCTTTTTCTCCGCGCCGAACAGCACGACCATATCGACGCAGGCCAGCGCAGCAAGAACGGCGGCGCGCGCGTTCTCGTCATGCACGGGGCGATCCTCGCCTTTCAGCAGGCGCACAGAATCATCGCGGTTGAGGCCGACGACCAGGCGGTCGCATTGCCCGCGCGCCGCGTTCAGATAACTCACATGGCCCGCATGCAAAATATCGAAGCAGCCATTTGTAAATCCGATCTTCAATCCTTTCGCGCGCCAGCGGCGTAGCTGCTCGGCGCTTTCATCCCATTCCGCCAGCGGTGCTTTCTTGTCGGCGTAGGCGAATACGCCTTCATCATTGCGAACTGCGTCGATCAATTCATTGCCGCGGATCGGCGCGGTGCCCACCTTGGTGACAACGATGCTGCCCGCGATATTTGCAAGCTCTGCTGCCTGTTCGAGTTTTCCGCCAGCGGCCAGCGCCGCCGACACGGTAGCAATCACACTGTCGCCCGCGCCGGAGACGTCGAATACCTCGATGTCTTTCGCGCCGCGCAGGTGAACCGGCTCACCTGTTTTGCGCACAACGCTCACGCCATCTTTCGAGCGCGTCGCGATCACCGCGCCGATATTGCAGCCCGCGATAATTTCTTTCGCCGCGCGGACAATATCTTCATCCGTTTCGGTTGCAGCGCCGCGCGCTGCGCCTGACAATTCCTTGCGGTTCGGCGTGATGATATCCGCGCCAGCATACAGGCTGAAGTCGCGGCCCTTCGGATCGACGATCACGGGAATATTTTCTTTTTTCGCCATCGCGATCAGCGCGGCAATGATGTCCCGGCGTAGTAATCCTTTGCCGTAGTCGGACAGCACCAGCGCGCGCGCTTTTTTCATCAGGCCTTCGGCGCGTTTCAGCAGCTCGCCCGCGACCTTGTCGCTGACGGGAAGTTTCGTTTCATGATCGGTGCGGAGTAACTGCTGGTGCCCGGCAAGATAACGCGTTTTCACAATCGTCGGCCGCGCGCCATCGCTCAGCAGCCCGGAATCGTCACAGCCCATCTCGCGGATCATGCGGCGCAACGTCTTGCCGTCCTCATCCTCGCCCGCGACCGAGAGAATCATGCCTTTCGCGCCAAGGCCTTTCAGGTTGGCCAGTGTATTGCCCGCTCCCCCCGGCATGGCCTCTTCCCTTGAAACAGACAGCACCGGGACCGGGCTTTCGGGAGATATGCGCTCGACATGCCCATAGACGAAACGGTCCAGCATGACGTCCCCGGCCACCAGCACGGGAACGCCTTCCATGGCCCTTATAAGGGCCTCGAGATCCCCCCCTTGGGGTGCCGGAAAAGGCGTGTTTTCAGTCTTTTTCATATAAAAATGCCGAAAAATTAATGATTTCGCGATTTTATGCGCTTTTGTTAGGGATTCGTCAATCTTTCTAAGGTGTAATAAAGGGGTGGAAATCCGGATAAACGGCGGGGCTCCTGACCTGGCGATACAAGCCGGGCACTGAATAAAGGGCAATATTAGAGTGTGTTATAGAGGGGAATAACTTGGGTAACTCGGGTATCTTCAGGGAATTCAAAGCGTTTCTGGGCCGCAATAAACTGGGCGAACTCCTGGTTATCAAGGGCCTTATCTCTTCGGGCGATCTGCGCTTTGCCCTTAAACAGCAAAAAGACACGAGACTTCCGCTCGGGAAAATCTTCCTGAAGCACGCGATGATCTCGCGCCGCCAGCTTGCGGCGATCCTGCTGCGCCAGTGGGCACTGCGGACGATCACGGCTTTCATGTTCTTCTTCGCCTCGATCCCCGGCGGCGTCAAAAAAGCCCGCGCGGATTCGATCAAGGATGTACCGGCATCGATCGCGCTGCAGATTTCGGCGCCCGGCATCGGCAAACTGAATGTACAGCAGGGACTTTTCGGCTCGGCTGAAAAACAATCAGGCAATCTCAAGCCTTTCACGAAATGGACGGGCATGTTCTCCCGCTTCGAGCGCGACATCAAGCGCGAGAGCTCCAGCGAGATCATCGCCGCGTGGCGCGAGAACCTCAAAGATTTTGAAGGCCTGCCGCTGAAAGAAATGGCGCGCCGCGTAAATGACCTCGCGAATTCGAAACCTTACATCAGCGACAACCGTAACTGGGGCCAGTCCGATTACTGGGCGACGCCGGTCGAGTTCCTGCAAAAGGGCGGCGACTGCGAAGATTTCGCGATTGCCAAATATACGGCCCTGCGTGCACTCGGTGTTCCTGAAGAGCGCCTGCGTGTTGTTATCCTCCATGATAACGTGAAAAACATACCGCACGCTGTTCTTGCCGTTTACACGGATGATGGAATTTACGCGCTCGACAACCAGATTAAAACGCTGGTCGACGCGAATGCCGAAGGGCGCTACCGCCCCATCTTCTCGATCAACCGCGAAGGCTGGTGGCTGCACAGCGACCCCGGCGCGACCGTGGTTGCGAGCGCGGAATAGTTATTCGACTTCCGCAATTCTCAGTAAATTCGTAGAGCCGGGCGTGCCGAAAGGTACGCCCGCTGTCATGACGAAGCGCTCGCCTTTTTTCGCGATGCCTTCATTTTTGAGAATTCTATTTGCATGCGGCACGGGGCCGCTGAATTCGCCCTGGATTTCCGGCGCGTGCACGGCATGCACGGCGTAGGATACCGCCATGCGGCGTGCGACTTCCATCTTCGGCGTCAGGCAGAGCACGGGAATTTCCGGTCTTTGCCTCGACATCCTCAAAGCCGTCGAGCCCGACATCGTATAGGTGACGATGCAAACGGCCTCGACATCCTGCGCGACGTAATAAGCCGCCGTTGTGATCGCGTCCGACGGATCGCCCAGCGTGCCGGGATGCGCGCCCGCCATCATCTGTAAGTAGGTTTCGTCCGTTTCCGTACGGCGGCAAATTTTATCCATGAATTCGACGGATTTTTGCGGGTACGCGCCGCTCGCGGTTTCGGCCGAGAGCATGACCGCGTCCGCGCCATCATAAACGGCCGTGGCAACGTCGGAGGCTTCTGCGCGCGTCGGCCTTGCATTCGTTATCATCGACTCCAGCATCTGCGTGGCCACCACGACAGGCTTGCCGGCGGCGCGCACCTGGCGCACAACGCGCTTTTGCACGCTTGGCACATCTTCGGGTGGAATCTCGACGCCGAGATCGCCGCGCGCGAGCATCACACCGTCTGCGATTTTCAGAATTTCTTCAAGCGTTTCAATCGCCGAGGGTTTTTCCAGCTTCACCATCAGTGCCGCTTTTCCACCGATGAGTTTCTTGGCTTCTGCCGCGTCCTCGGGTTTCTGCACGAAGCTTTGCGCGACCCAGTCGACGCCCATCTCCAGCGCGGCCTTTAAATCTTTTTTGTCTTTATCAGTCAGCGCGGGAATAGGAATCACAGCGCCGGGAACATTCAGGCCTTTTTTATCCGAAAGCGCGCTGCCCGACTTTACTATCGCCTCGACGAAATCCTTGCCCTTCTTGGTGACTTCGGCGCGCACCTTGCCGTCGTCGAGAAAAATCTGGCTGCCCTTGTCGAGCACGGCGAGAATTTCCGGGTGCGGCAGGTTCACGCGCGTTTCGTCGCCGGGCGCCGGATCAAGATCAAAGCGCATCGTCTGGTTTTTTTTCAGCGCGATCTTGCCGTCTTTAAACGTCCCGATCCTGAGCTTGGGCCCTTGCAGGTCAGCCAGCACCGCGATAGGCCGCCCGGTTTTCTTCTCGAGCGCGCGAATATGGCCGAGCGCAGCCTTATGATCCTCATGCGTGCCGTGGCTGAAATTCAGCCGGAACATATTCACGCCCGCTTCGAACAGCTCTTTGATCACCTCCGGGCTATTGCTGGCGGGGCCAATGGTAGCGACGATTTTGGTGTTTCTTTTCTGGGACATTTGGTCTCGGGGGAAGTGATTACGCGGGAAAAATCATAACATACAAAATACGGCCCGGATATTGCCCGAGTCGCGGGACGATTCGTATTTCTTATGTCATACGCGCAGGGCTTTTGAACGGCGGAAACCTTCGTTATGAATAGGCAGCCGGAAATTTTGTTGCGAATTTCAGCCTTCGGCTTTGGGGATAAGGCCATTGGATAACAGGAAATTTTTGAACCAATTCAAAATCTTTTGGTATGGTGAATAAGAATTTTGGGAATAATTTCCTGTATCGCGCACGAAAATTTCATTGTTGAATAACCACGATATGTAGTACTTTGAATGAGGAAATAACACAACGGATAGTGGTTTCCCGCTGTCCTTCATCCAATCGGCTACCGACCTATATAGATAAAAAACCAACCTTTGGGGAGTAATGCTCATGTTTGACGTCGCGCAAATGGAGAGAGGCAACCGCGTACAGATCGACAGATCGCGTGATGCTTATCTGACCAATTTCGGGAAGGCGACGCTGACCGACCGTTATTTGCTGCCTGAAGAGTCCTACCAGGATCTGTTCGCCCGCGTGGCCATGTTCTACGGCGATGACAGCGCCCACGCCCAGCGCCTTTATGATTATATTTCCAAGCTCTGGTTCATGCCCGCCACGCCCATTCTTTCCAACGGCGGCACCAACCGCGGCCTGCCGATTTCCTGCTTCCTCAATGAAACCAAGGACGACCTCAAAGACATCGTCGAGCTCTGGAACGAAAACGTATGGCTGGCCTCGCTCGGCGGCGGCATCGGCTCCTACTGGGGCAATGTCCGCTCCATCGGCGAGAAAGTCGGTCGCAACGGCAAGACCTCCGGCATCGTGCCTTTCATCCGCGTCATGGACAGCCTCACCCTCGCGATTTCGCAAGGCTCGCTCCGCCGCGGAAGCGCAGCAATTTACCTCCCCATCTGGCACCCCGAGATCGAGGAATTCATCGAGATCCGCCGCCCGACGGGAGGCGACCCCAACAGAAAAGCCCTGAACCTTCATCACGGCGTCCTCGTCAACAACGCCTTCATGATCGCTGTAGAAAATGACGAACCTTGGGCGCTGAAATCACCCAAGGACAATCATGTCGTCGATAAAGTCTCGGCGCGCGACCTTTGGATCCGCCTTCTCACCGCCCGTATCGAAACCGGCGAGCCCTACATCATTTATATCGACCATGTGAACGACCAGATCCCCGACCACCACAAGATGGCGGGCCTCACGGTGAAAATGTCGAACCTCTGCTCCGAGATCACATTACCAACCGGCATCGACCATCTCGGCAACGACCGAACGGCGGTCTGTTGCCTGTCCTCGTTAAACCTCGAGAAATTCGAGGAATACCAGGATCACCCGACCTTCATCGAGGACATCATGCGTTTCCTCGACAACGTGCTGACCGATTTCATCGACAAGGCGCCGGACTCCATGAAGCGCGCGAAATATTCCGCGATGCGCGAGCGTTCCGTCGGTCTCGGCGTCATGGGCTTCCACTCGTTCCTGCAATCGAAAATGATCCCGATGGAAGGCGTGATGGCGAAAGTCTGGAACCGCCGCATATTCCAGCACATCAAGCGCCAGGCCGATGACGCCTCCGTGAAACTCGCCGGCGAGCGCGGCGCGTGCCCCGATGCCGCCGACTACGGCATCCAGGAGCGTTTCTCGAACAAGATGGCAATTGCGCCTACCGCGTCGATCTCCATCATCACCGGCGGCGCGTCGCCCGGCATCGAGCCGAACGCGGCCAACGCCTACACGCACAAGACGCTTTCCGGTTCATTCCCGGTCAAGAACGCGTTCCTGGCCAAGCTTCTCGAAGAAAAAGGCAAGAACACCGACGATGTCTGGAGTTCGATCTTCACCAACGAAGGCTCGGTTCTGCATCTCGACTTCCTCAGCCAGGAAGAAAAGGACGTATTCAAGACCGCCTTTGAAATCGACCAGCGCTGGCTGATCGAGCATGCGGGCGACAGAACACCGTTCGTCTGCCAGGCACAGTCGCTCAACGTCTTCCTGCCCGCCAATGTGCACAAGGCCGAGCTTCACCGCGTGCATTTCGAAGCGTGGAAAAAAGGCGTCAAATCGCTTTACTACTGCCGCAGCAAATCCATCCAGCGCGCCGAGTCCGACGCGTCATGGAAGCGCACGATGTCCGAAGCGCCGAAAGACAACCGCCAGCCGGAGCTTTCAGAGGCGCAGGGCGAGAAAAAATATGAAGAGTGTTTGGCCTGCCAGTAAGTGGCAGTCCTTAGACAAAAAAGGCCCCGGCTTGGGGCCTTTTTTATTTCCACATTGTCACCCCCACGAAGGCGGGGGTCTGGCAAAGACAAAAAGCCGGATGCCCGCCTGAAGCGGGCATGACACCAAGACCAACCGTCATTGCGAGTGAAACGTCGTGAGCGAAGCAATCCAGAAAGCTAAGAGCTGGATTGCTTCGTCGGCCAAAAGGCCTCCTCGCAATGACAATTTGGTTGTAAAAAGCGCGGCATGCTACGATCCGGCCATGGACGACAGCAAGGCAGACAGGCTCCGTAAATTGATCGCGCTCATACTGGCGGCGATGCTGGTCGTCATCAGCTATATGCTGCTGCCGGTTTATAAATAAATCAGGCAGCCTTGCTGAACATTTCCTTGCCGCGGCGGCGGACTTCCTCGTCGGAAACATCCTCGACATGCAGCGCGACGGTCCAGACCTGTCCGAACGGGTCGATGAAACAGGCCGTGCGGTCGCCGTAGAACATATCGGCAGGCTCCATCACGACTTCCCCGCCTTTTTCTTTCGCGCGTTTCAGCGCGGCATCGGGATCATCGACATAAACATAAGTCGATGATTGTGTCGGTCCCATGCCTTTTTTGCCCTTGGTCCATTCGGGGCGCTCTTCCGTCATCATGATCTGGGAATCGCCGATTTTAAGCGCAGCATGCATCAGCTTGCCGTCCGGCCCGTCCATGCGGAAAACCTCTTTCGCGCCAAGCACGTATTTATAGAACTCGATTGCCTTATCCGCGCCTTTCAGCGTGAAATAAGGCGTGACACTATTGCTACCCTGTGGTTGCTTCTGGACCATGATAAATCTCCTTTTTCGGCTAATGAATAATAACGCATGAAAAATAAAATTGTTCCCTTAACGATTACTGAAATCGGCAGCAAAGGCGACGGCGTTGCCCTGCATGATAGCGCGCAGATCTATATTCCCAAAACAGCGCCGGGGGATGTGATCGAGGCCGCGATCAAGGGCGAGCGCGGGATGCTGCAGAAAATCGTTACGCCCTCGCCGCAACGTGCCCCCGCCCCCTGCCCCCATTTTGAAAAATGCGGCGGCTGTTCGCTGCAGCATGTTAGCTCAGAATTCTACCGCGAATGGAAAATCACCAAGGTGAAAAACGCGCTTGCCCGCGCAGGTGTCGAGCCTGCCGTCTGGAACGAACCGGTTTTCCTGCCCGCCGCGACACGCCGCCGCACGACGATGACCGCCCTCAAAACAAATAACGGCATGGTCTTCGGCTATAACGAGGGGCGCAGCCATAATGTTCTGAATATCTCGCGCTGCCTCGTGCTCGACCCGGCGCTTGAGGAAAAAATACTGGCGCTGCGGCCATACCTGCCGCGCCTGATGGGCGACGCGAAAACCTGCGACGTTACGCTCCAATATGCTGGCGGCGCGTTCGACATGGTGCTGACCGGTCGCCTTCAAAAGCGCGGGCGGTTCAGCTTCGGGCAGGATGAAGCCATGGGTGAGATCGCCGAGAAACTCGGCATCGCCCGTATTTCCTTCCGCGAGAAAGATTTCCGCCCGCCCGAAATTATCCTCGAGCGCCAGCCGGTCATGAAAAAATTCGGCGAACTCAACGTCGCCCTGCCGCCCGGCACCTTCCTGCAGGCCAGCGATGTGGGCGAGCAGGCCCTTAGCAAACTCGTCATGGAATACGCGGTTGGCGGTACCAAATTCCTCGACCTCTTCTCCGGTTGCGGCACGTTCAGCGGCCACCTGCTCGCCCTCGGTCCGGTCACCGCCATCGACGGCGATGCGCCTGCAATCAGCACCCTCACGCAAACCAAACACCCCGGCCTCAGCGCCATCCGCCGCGACCTTTTTAAAAATCCGCTGAAGGAAAGCGAGCTTGAGGCCTTCGATACCGTCATTTTCGACCCGCCGCGCGCCGGTGCCGCGGCGCAAGCCCCTTTCCTCGCCTCCTCTGCAACCCGCAGGATCATTGGCGTTTCCTGCAACCCGGCCAGTTTCGCGCGCGATGCGAGAGCGCTGCAGGACGGCGGCTACAGCCTCGCCTCCCTCACGCTCGTCGACCAGTTCGTGTGGTCGGCGCATGTCGAAATCACCGGGCTTTTCACGCGGGGCTAAAATCACCGTTTGAATGCACAGCCTTCAGGCCTTATACTTATATGAGTAAATTCAAAGGATTCCCGCCGCATGGACGCATTTTTTCTGATTGATTTCCTCGACAAGCCGCTCTGGACCTGGCTTGTCTTCCTGGCCATCATTCTCATCCTCCTGATTATTGATCTCGGCGTCCTGCACCGCGACCAGCATGAAATCGGCGTCAAGGAGAGCCTGAAACTTTCCGCCAGCTATATCAGCGTCAGCCTTCTGTTCGGCCTGTGGGTCTGGCACCAGATGGGGCAGGAAAGCGCCCTTGAATATTACACCGGCTATATCATCGAGAAGAGCCTCTCCATCGACAACATCTTCGTCATGGCGATTATTTTCAGCGCGCTTTATATCCCGCGAAAATTCCAGCACCGGGTGCTGTTCTGGGGAATCCTCGGCGTCATCGTCATGCGCGGCCTCATGATCGGCCTCGGCGCGGCGCTGGTTCATAATTTCGAATGGGTTCTTTATGTCTTCGCGGGTTTCCTGCTGATCACCGGCATCAAGCTGCTGTTCATGAAGGACGAGGGCGATCACGGCAAAGCGGTCGAAAACAACCCGATCATCAAGTTCCTGAAAAAGAATTTCCACATCGCTGAAAGCCTGCACGGCCAGAAATTCTTCATCCGCCTGCCCGACCCGAAAACCGGGAAAATGGTGCTGTTCATGACGCCGCTGTTCCTCGCGCTGGTGACAATCGAATTCGCCGATTTGATTTTCGCGGTCGATTCCGTGCCGGCGATTTTCGCCATCACCACCGACACCTATATCGTCTATACCAGCAACGTGTTCGCGATCCTGGGCCTCCGGGCTTTGTTCTTCGCGCTCTCGGCGATGATCGAGCGTTTCGCCTATCTCAAATACGCGCTCGCGCTGATCCTGATTTTCATCGGCTCGAAAGTTTTCCTGATCGAGATCTTCAACTGGGAGAAATTCCCGGCCAGCGTTTCGCTCGGGGTGACGCTTGGCCTGCTGGCGGGCGGCGTGCTGTTCTCGCTCTATAAAACCCGCGATATACCGAAATCGGTCAAGGAACCGCCGGTTTAATTTTCAAGCCTTCAAAAAGTGATAGAAGGCAACCAGAAAACTAAGTTGATAATGGTGTTTTAGCTAGGCTCAGGTGCGCCGGGGCTCTTTTGCTGCCCGCGTTGCGCGGGCGCGTATACGGGCCGTTATGGCGGAAGGGAATACGAACGAACTAATGGAAAAGCTTTTAAAATCAAAGGCCACCCCCACCCCCCTGGCTCTTTTGTACGAACGGACTATTAGGATGTGGAAAACCACAAGATATAGTGGTATCGCGGAAAAAATAACGCTATATATGGACATGACTGCGTAACTGATTTCCCGCCTTTATCCCCGTTCTCCGCGCATTTTCAGTCAGAAATGACTCTGCGCGGGGACCGGGAAAGTCTAAAATCCCACCCATCCAACCGATTCTTACAAGAACAAAAACGAGGAGAGCGTACCCATGGCCAAAAAAGTAATCGACGACGTCACCAATTCCCCTTCCCGGCTGCTGCAGGAGCGCCATGTTTACAAGCCTTTCCTCTATCCCTGGTGCTACGAAGCGTGGCTGACGCAGCAGCGCATCCACTGGCTGCCCGAGGAAGTGCCCCTCGCCGAGGACGTGCGCGACTGGAAGAAAAAACTCACCCCGTCCGAAAAAAACCTGGTGATGCAGATTTTCCGCTTTTTCACGCAGAGCGACGTCGAAGTGAACAATTGCTACATGAAACATTATTCGCAGGTGTTCGGCCCCGTCGAAGTGCAGATGATGCTCTCCGCTTTCTCGAACATTGAAACCGTTCACATCGCCGCTTACGCGCACCTGCTGGACACCATCGGCATGCCCGAGGTGGAATATTCCGCGTTCCTGAAATACAAGGAAATGAAAGACAAATTCGACTACATGCAGAACGTGTCGATGAAATCACGCCGCGACATCGCGAAAACGATGGCCATGTTCGGCGCGTTCACCGAAGGGCTGCAATTGTTCGCGTCCTTCGCGATCCTGATGAACTTCCCGCGCTTCAACAAGATGAAAGGCATGGGACAGATCATCACATGGTCGGTGCGCGATGAAACGTTGCACTGCCTGTCGATGATCAAATTGTTCAACGCGTTTATTGATGAAAACCGCGACATCTGGGATGACGAACTGCGCAGTGAAATCACCGAGAGCTGCCGCACCATCGTCGGCTTCGAGGATGCGTTCATCGACCTGGCCTTTGAAGGCGGACCTATCGAAGGCCTCGAGCCTAAAGACGTCAAAAACTATATCCGCTATATCGGCGACCGCCGCCTGCAGCAGCTGAATCTTCAGCCGATCTTCCACATCGAGAAAAACCCGCTGCCGTGGATGGACGAGATGCTGAACGGCGCTGAGCATACCAACTTCTTCGAAAACCGCGCGACGGAATATTCAAAAGCCTCGACTCAAGGGTCGTGGGAAGAGGTATTCGCCGGCGATATCTTCACCGGCAACTACGGCAAGAAGCCGGACCCGGATGACGGCGACGACAGCAAGAAAGAAGCGGCTTAAGTTTTTTAAACTTCGCTCTTGGCGCTGACGGTAAAACCGTGCTTGCGCAGGGCCTTGATAATGCGATTGACGTGGTCGCGGTCCTGCGCCTCGATCACGACGTCGAGCTCGGCGCGTTTCAGCGGCACGGCCTGCATCATGCGCTGGTGGATGACCTCGATGACGTTGGCCTGGGATTCACCGATGATGCGCGCAATGTCGGCTAGCTGGCCGGGCGTATCGTCGATTTCAAAACGCAGGCGCGTAATTCTTCCGTCGCGCACAAGGCCGCGCATGATGAGCGTCGAGAGCATGCGGGAGTCGATATTACCGCCGCAGACGATGAGGCCGACCTTCTTGCCCTTGAAATCCTTAAGGTTGTTTTTCACAACTGCGAGGCCTGCTCCGGCCGCGCCTTCTGCCACGATTTTTTCTGCTGAAATAAAGTCGAAAATTGCTTCCTCGATCTCATTTTCAGTTGCCGTCTCGATGCGCGAGACAATTTTCTTCATGATTGCGACGTTCTCTTCACCCGGATGCTTGACCGCGATGCCTTCGGCAACGGTGGAGCCGCCGATTTTGTGGTTCTCGCCGTCGATCATGTTTTTGACGGCGGCATAATTCTTCGCCTGCGCGCCGATGATTTCCACCTTGGGATTGATCGCATGCACCGCCGTCGCCACACCCGCCATCAGGCCGCCGCCGCCGACGGGTACCACAACAACGTCGAGATCGGGGCGCTGTTCCATCATTTCCAGACCAATTGTGCCCTGCCCGGCTGCAACGACCGCATCGTCGTAAGGATGAATGAAAGCGAGATTGTCGGCTTTCGCGCGGCGCTCGGTCTCAGCCATGGATTCAGGCAATGTCTTTCCGTGCAAAACAACTTTTGCGCCGAAATCCTGGGTCTTGGCGATTTTATTGAAGGGTGTTCCTTCCGGCATGATGATGATCGCCGGGATGCCGAGGCGCTGCGCATGAAAGGCGACGCCCTGCGCGTGGTTGCCCGCGCTGCAGGCGATGACGCCGTTACGCCGCTGCGATGGATCGAGCGTCAGAAGTTTGTTCAGCGCACCGCGCGCCTTGAACGCGTTGGTGTACTGCAGGTTCTCAAGCTTGAGATAAAGTTCGATGCCCAAGTGCACGCTCAGGCGCGCCGCGCGGATCGTCGGCGTGCGGATGATGTAATCCTTGATCGCCTTGTTGGCTTTCTGGATGTCTTTGAATTCAAGGGTCATGGCGGGGGAGGCTATAGAAAACCTACAAAAAAGGCAATTGTCCCCGGAAAAGGGCCGTGACCAAGCCTTTTCAGCCAGCCATTATGGCTGCAGGGGAACCTTGCCCGGGCCCATGCCCATGGCTTCGCGTTTCGCGGCGACAACATGGGCGCAACGCACATAAAGATAGATGAAATTTTTCATGCTCTCTGGCGTGCTGAAATTTTCCTGCCAGCGCTTCGCTTCCTCGGATCTATCCTCGGGGCTGGCATCATCGCTGGAGCGATCGAGAAGTTTTTTGTCGAGCGCGGTGACGAGCTTTGCGTCTTCCTCGCTGCAGGCTGGCTGTCCGGGAATGATCGACCCGGGATTAGCCGCCAGCGGGTTCGCCTGGGATTGCGACGTGCCCTGCTGTTGATTGCCGGTGGGCGCGGCCTGTTGCGGCACCGCCTGCGTTGCAGAGTCTTTATTCTTCTTGATGAAAACCGATGCGGCGTCGGCCGGGACAGCGGTCTGCGCCATCAGCAAAACAAGAACTGCCAGGAGCGCCTTTTTATGCACGGTATGTGTCTTCCCTGGAAAAATGACTACATTTACCAGTCTATCGTGTTTTTGCCCGGCGGTAAAATTCTTTAAATCGGCGGAAAACCCCTTAATCCCATGGCGGGTGAGGGTATTTTCTGATAGGCTGATTTCAAGTGCAGTATACAGGTAACAGAGGCTTCCCGCGTTGGATTCATTCCCTCACACCTCGAACCACTCCCCCCTTCGGTCCTTGTCGAAATACCTGTCCTGCTCACTCGCCGACATTGTTAAAACCCCCTCCGACTGTACACACTTCTCTCTTAACCCCAAGCCCCGAGAAGGAGCCTCTGCATGGCTAAAAAGTCCCGTCGTAACCGTAATCTCCATGCCGTAAAAAACCAGGCCAACATCGTTCACCCTGATTTCGAACACCTCCCCAAGACCAAAGACTGGCACCCCCTCGACGACGAGATAGACCGCAACCGTGACAAGAAATACGTCAAGAATGTCCGCCCCCGCACCGCAGGGCAGACCGAGTTGCTGGAAGCCATAGACAAGCACAACCTCACCCTCGCGATCGGCCCGGCCGGCACCGGCAAGACCTACCTCGCCATTGCCAAGGCCGCCGAAGCACTCACATCCGGTAAAATCGAGCGCATCGTTCTTTCGCGGCCCGCCATGGAGGCCGGTGAGTCACTCGGCTACCTGCCCGGCGACATGCATGAGAAAATGGCGCCATACCTGCGCCCGCTCTACGACGCCCTGGGAGACAGGATGGGCGGCAAGCGCGTGCGGCAATATATAGAGGAAGGCACAATCGAGATCGCCCCCGTAGGTTTCATGCGCGGGCGCACTCTCAACAACTCCTTCGTCGTCATCGACGAGGCGCAGAACTGCACCTATGCCCAACTGAAAATGCTGCTCTCGCGCCTTGGCTGGCACTCGACGATGGTCGTGACAGGTGACCCGGACCAGTCGGATTTGCTGGACGGGATTTCCGGACTTTCGGAGACGGCCAACAGGCTGGAGGCCCTGCCGAATATCGCGGTGGTGCGTCTCGGCCAGGCGGACATCGTCCGGCACCCGCTGGTCGCCGAAATGCTGACGGTTCTCTAGAACTTCCCTTGACTAAGTTCAGGCCGCGCATACATCCTCAAGGGATATATGAGCGGCCTTTCCTTTAATGTCCTGCGCCTGCGCGATTTCCGGCTTTTGCTGGCGGCGCGGTTTTGTACGGTCGTTGCGCTGCAGGCGCAATCGGTCATTGTCGGCTGGCAGATCTATTCCCTGACGAAAGACCCGCTGCTGCTCGGTCTGGCCGGCCTGGCCGAAGCCGTGTCGGCGATTTTCTGCGCCCTGTTCGCCGGGTATTTCGTGGATATCGGCCATCCCAAAAAAATCTATCTCTGGTGCCTCGGCACGCTTTCGGTCAACACGCTGATCCTGCTGGTCATCGCTGGCGGGTACACGCCCCTGCATGAGCAGCATATCGTCATGTCCCTGTTCGCAGGCGTGTTCATCTCGGGGTTGGCCCGCAGCTTTGCCATGCCTGCGGCGTTTTCGATCCTGCCGCGCATCATTCCACGAAGAGATATGGCCGGGGCGCTGTCGTGGCAGACCAGCGTGTTCCAGATCGGCGCGATTACGGGCCCGGCGGTTGCGGGGCTGGTCTATGGCGGCTACGGCCCCCACGGCGCGTGGTGGATGCCGGTGACGATGCTTTGTGTTTCGTTCCTGATGATCGGTTTCATCAAGCTGCCGACGTGGGAGCGCGCCGCGACAAAGCCCAAAGCATTCGAGAGCATCCGCGAAGGCTGGGTGTTTATTCTCGGTAACAAAACTCTTCTCACCGTCATGACGCTCGATATGTTCGCCGTTCTGTTCGGCGGGGCAGTGGCGATGCTGCCCATGTTCGCCGACCAGGTTCTGCATATCGGTGCGGAAGGACTGGGAGCCTTACGCGCCGCGCCGGCGATCGGGGCGGTTTTGACGGCGCTAGTTTTCGCGCTGCGGCCAATGAAAGTTATTTCGGCGCGCAGATTGCTGTTCGTCATTGCGGGGTTTGGATTTTGCATGATCGGTTTCGGCCTCTCGCAATATTTCTGGCTGTCGATGGCATTCCTCGCGATCTCGGGCGCGTTCGATTCCGTCTCGATGATTATTCGCGGCACCCTGATGCAGCTCCTGACCCCGGAGAGCATGCGGGGCCGCGTTTCCGCCGTGAATTCGATGTTCATCATCTCTAGCAACGAAATTGGCGCGTTTGAATCAGGCGTGGCGGCCAAGCTGCTCGGCCTTGTGCCCTCGATCGTGTTCGGCGGCATCGCGACCTTAAGCGTCGTCGCGGCAGCGGCGCGGTCGAGATCGTTCCGGCAGATGAGCGTCAAGGCTGATGAAATATAGGCTTTCGCCCTCGCGGAACCTTCCATACGCATCAAGCATTCGTGAACCGGGAAGGAATCGATTCCTTTCCATGAACCAATAACACGAGGAATTTAAAATGCTGAAGAAAAGAACAATGCTTGTTTTGGGTGCCCTGCTCTGCACGATGGGTATGACGGCCTGTGAAAACACCTGGCACGGCATGGGCCGCGACACGGAAGAAGTCGGCGAGGAAATGCAGAACCAGTATAATTAAGCGGCTTTAGGGCGCACCAGCCGCTTGAATTTGCAAGCGGCTGGTGAATTATGATAAGTAAGCGCCATGACAACAAAAACGGCAAAAAACCTGCTTGTTCTTATGATGCTGCTGGCCTCGGCGGGCGCCCTGAATGCCTGCGCGCTCTGTCATGGGCTGGACAGCCACCATGCCCAGGAAATACGCGATAAATACTGGGACCACTCGAATATGCAGTGGTAAATCGTTAAGGCCAGCTCTTGGCCTTTAATCTTTCATTATTAATTAACGTTTAAACTGGCCATGCGCATTAAAGGAGTGCCGCATGAGCGAACAATACAAAGAATTTGCCAAGGAAACCTACACCAGGATAGAGCTGGCTGCTGCTGATCGCCGGGTGGGGAATGACGGCAAACCAGTTCTTATTATCAGCGCAGGGTCCGCCACTGATAGTGTTTTGGAAACCGGCAGAAGTGCATTCAATGATCTTTTTAAGAAAAAAGCAGACGCGGCAGAAGAGGCAGCAAAAGAAGAACCTGCGATGGCCAGCGCCTATGCGCATGTCGCTGCTATCAAAGCAGCGGAACAATTGTTCGATAAGAAAAACGTACTCGTCAGTTTCCAGTGCAGTCCGGAAGACGTAAAGAAAATTCTGAAAGATACAAAAGACGGGAAGCTGGGGGAAACGCTTGGAAAAGTTTTTCCCGGTGATAATCCCATGGCCCATGCCTTCCGTTACGCCCACGAAAACGGTTATCAGATCGTTGGCTCGGACGTGGGCAAAGAATCAGCGATCGAGCGTGCAAACAAGAATAATGACATTTACAAAGCGGACCGGGATGAACAAAGATATGAAACTGAAAGAAATGCACTCAACATGATGGGCACAGTGAAAACAGGCGCGGTCGTTCATATTACAGACATGCGCCATTTACCTGTTCTCATAGGCATGAAATACGGCGAAAACCCGGATTATCAAGATAATGTGCTCAATCCATATGAGAACGTATACGGATTGCCGCTTATCATCAATTCTGATGACCGTAATAGCCCTAACTATAAATCCTATATGAAACCTGAAAGCGGCCTTCTTCAAATTGATGCGCCCGGTCGCATGGATGAAAGCGACAAGACTGATATCGGCAAGCGCATAGATGATGCTGCAAGGAAGGGCGTTGACGAACCGGCAACGACAGCCCCGCCGAAATTCCGCATCTAAATTTTATTTAGCTTTTACTTCCTCGCACCAGCGTTTGCTGCTGGTGCATTTGAGGGCGTTGGGCTGGTAGCCTGAAGGGCATTGGCCATTGCGCGTTTCTTTCGCGCCTTCTTTCGCCATTTCCCGCACGCTTTCGGCGCAGCATTCATCGATGCGCTTATGCGGCACGTACAATAAATAATCGCGCCAGGTTTCGCGCACGGTGTATTCGCAGCTTTTCATCAGCCGCCCGTAATAGCTATCGGCGGTTTCCTTGAACGCGGCGGATGCGGGCGCCGCGAGGCACAGGCCCGCGAGCGTTATCAAAAAAATACGGAACATGTCAGGATAATATATCCGCGTCGGTGAGAATGGAAGAAAACATTTTCACGAAATTCTGGTCGAGGTGCGTCGTCATCTCGTTTTTCATGATCTCAATCGCCTTGCTAGACTCCATCGGCGGCTTATAGACGCGCCTGTCGGTCAGGGCGCTGAACACGTCGACCACGGCGGCCATGCGGGCAAGCTCGTTCAGCTCAGCGCCCTTCAACCCGTTCGGATAGCCAGTGCCGTCTATTTTTTCGTGATGCTGCTCGGCAATGATGAAAATCGCGTTCGGCATGTTCCCCGCGGCCTTGAGATATTTGATCGTCTCCGGCACGTGCGATTTCATGATTTCGAATTCGGCAGCATCGAGCCTGCCCGGCTTGTTGAGAATATGATGGGGAATCGTCATCTTGCCGACGTCATGCAGCAAGCCGCCAGAAGCCAGCATCAACTGCTCGTCGTTCTTGAAACCGGCCGCGTGGCCGAGCAGGGAGAGCATGGTGGCGACGCGCATCGAATGCGCATAGGTGTAGTCGTCGTGGTTGCGCACGCCTTCCAGGATGGCTTTGAAATCGTTGTTCTCGATGGCGGTGACGAGCGGCTGGACCGCGTCCTTAACCGCGTTGAGAGGAAGCGTTTCGCCGGTCGAAAGCACGTCGGCCAGGTTGCCAAACACATCGGCCGTGCCCTTGAGGGCTGAGCGCTGCAATACAGGCAGCGCCTCCCATTCATGCTCGATGCTGGCGTTGAGCTGGCGCGAGATGGCCTTGATCAGTTCGCTGCGGCGGTAGGGCTTGGTGATAAAATCGCTGGTGCCCGCGGCCTTACCCTCGGCGATCAGGCCGAAATTTTTCTTATCAATAATATAGAGGACCGGGATTTCACTCAGCGCGCGTTCGCCGCGCGCGGCGCGGATGAAACTCAGGCTGCTGCCGGGGGTGACCTCCTCGCCGACGAGAATGATGGCGGGCGGCTGGGCGGCCAGTTTTTTCAGCGCCTCCCTGCCGTCGCTGTAAGAGGCCACCTCGTAAAAAGATGTCAGTGCCTTTTCCACCTCGCCGCGGTGGCTGGTGGAATCGATGAGGGCGACGGCGTGCTTGTTGGCAAGGAGTGTCTGCATAAAAGACCTGAAATCATACTAGCAAGAATTTATTAAGGTTTCACCAACCGACTGCATTACTCGGGTTCTGGCCGGATTGAGGCTGGGCGCGCAGGATTTCCTCGCATTCGAGACCGCGGGCGCGGATTTCATCTTTCAGAGCGCGGTCGGATTTCGCATAGGCGTAGCGGTAGCAGAGCGTGTCGGCGCTCATCTTCGACGGATCGCTGCTCATGCTCGGGCTTTTGTAGCCGGAGCATGCGGTGAGGAGTACGAGCGGAAAAATAATCCATTTTTTCATTTCATTCACTCCGCTATTTTCTTTACGAATTCCGATTTCAGGCCCATCGGGCCGATGCCGGGAATTTTGCAATCGATGTCATGCCCGTCACCTGCATCCGGGATCAGGCGGATATTTTTGACTTTCGTACCCACCTTCACAACGCCACCTTGAAATTTTAAATCCTTGATGACGGTGACCGTGTCGCCGTCTTTCAGTTCAACGCCGTTGGAGTCGCGGATGATTTTCGCGGCGCTGTCTTCCTCACCGCTCTTTCCCTCGCCGACCGACCATTCATGGCCGCATTCCGGGCAATTCCACAGCCCGCGATCTTCATAAGCGTGGGGTGATTGGCAAGCGGGGCATGGTGCGGGTAGGGGGGTCATTGCTTGCTCATCTGTGTATGTTTAACTATATTAACAATATCAGCAAAAGCGCTGGTGAAAAGTGAGGTTATCTTGAAAGCAATTTTGAGATCTCCCAGCGTTCCCGTCGTTTAGACGTGGCATGGGGTTTCAAGGGGAAAAACTTGAAAGGACTTGAAAAAGCTAACGCTACTTCGCAAATCTATTTAACCCCATCCTTTTTTCTTTTTTTCATCAAGAGCTTTTAGCAATGAACCACGTAGTCGAGAATCATTTAGCTCTAAATATACTTGCCTTATTTCTTGCGCCAATCTTTCTACTTCCTTCGTAGTTGGCAAAGGAAAATGCCCTTTTCCTGGAACTTGCACAACGGATTTTCCATTTTTTTTTACCCAAGCGCCATGAATTAATTCATTGCGTTGTTTCATTACCCCTTGCGCTCTCTGCAAAATTGCTTCCAGTTCAACAAGGGCTGGACCATCACCCAATCTTTCTTTTGCTAATTTTTTAATGCGTTTTCTTAGATCTTTGGAAGACATCATTTGAGTAGCTAAAAGGGCCTCATCAACTGTTACTCCTGTGAGAGTTTTAATGGTCATGCCTAATACCAAATCAAGCAATCCACCATTACGCGCAACTCTTCCAACAGCTGCTAACAATGCTTTATCGGATGGTGGTTCTAAAATAATTCCATCTTTTATTTCCATTGAAGCCGTATTCCTTTTTCACTCGCCCTGAAATCCCTATTCCAGCGCCGTCTTCTCGCACCACTCTTTTGACGTCGTGCATTCGAGGGATTTTTTCTGAGAGCCTTCGGGGCAGACGCCGTCCTCGGCCGCGAACGCGCTGATTTTTTCCATGGCCGCGATGGATTCCATGCAGCACGTGTCTTCGCTCAGGTTTTTCTGCTTGTCGCCGAACCAGCGGTTCCAGACGCGCTCGACATTGTTCTTTTTGCACATATCGCGCAGGTGGCCGTAATATTGCGTGCCGAGCGCATCGTTGCCTTGCGCGTGGGCGGTGGGAGCGATTACCAAAACCATAACCAAAATCATAAATAACTGTTTCATGCGTCTGTTCCTGTTTTTCTATTTTGTGCGTCTTCATTCGCTACAAATTCCCTTACATCCTGCGTGATTTTCATCGAGCAGAATTTGGGCCCACACATCGAACAGAAATGCGCGTGTTTTGCTCCCTCGGCGGGTAAAGTTTCGTCGTGGAATTCGCGGGCAGTGTCGGGGTCGAGCGAGAGGTTGAACTGGTCCTGCCAGCGGAAATCGAAACGCGCCTGCGAGAGCGCATCGTCACGGAACTGCGCGCCCGGGTGGCCTTTCGCAAGGTCGGCGGCATGCGCAGCGATCTTATATGTAATGACCCCCGTCTTCACGTCGTCGCGGTTTGGCAGGCCGAGATGCTCCTTCGGCGTCACGTAGCACAGCATCGCCGTGCCGAACCAGCCGATCATCGCCGCGCCGATTCCGCTCGTGATGTGGTCGTAACCCGGCGCGATGTCGGTGGTGAGGGGCCCGAGCGTGTAGAACGGCGCCTCGTGGCATTCTTTCAATTGCTTTTCCATGTTGATCTTGATGAGGTGCATGGGCACGTGGCCCGGCCCCTCGATCATGACCTGGCAATCCTGCGCCCAGGCACGTTTCGTGAGCTCGCCCAACGTCTCTAACTCGGCGAACTGCGCGCGGTCGTTGGCGTCTTTGATCGAACCCGGGCGGAGGCCGTCGCCAAGCGAGAAGGACACATCATACGCTTTCATGATTTCGCAGATTTCATCGAATTTTGTGTAGAGGAAGCTTTCGCGGTGATGCGCCATGCACCATTTCGCCATGATCGAGCCACCGCGTGAAACGATTCCGGTGACGCGGTCGGCTGTATATCTGATGTATGGCAGGCGCACGCCAGCATGGATGGTGAAGTAATCGACGCCCTGCTCGGCCTGTTCGATGAGCGTGTCGCGGAAGATGTCCCATGTCAGGTCTTCGGCGATACCGCCGGTTTTTTCCAGCGCCTGATAGATAGGCACAGTGCCGATGGGCACGGGGGCGTTGCGGATGATCCATTCGCGCGTGTCGTGGATGTTTTTGCCGGTGGAGAGGTCCATGACCGTGTCAGCGCCCCAGCGGATCGCCCAGACCATTTTATCGACTTCCTCACCGATTGACGACGTCACCGCGCTGTTGCCGATATTGGCGTTGATTTTGACAAGGAAATTACGGCCGATGATCATCGGCTCGAGTTCCGTGTGGTTGATGTTAGCGGGGATGATGGCGCGGCCTTCGGCGACTTCCTTGCGCACGAATTCAGGCGTGATGAGCGCAGGTAAATTCGCACCGAAATGTTCGCCGTGTTTGGATTCAGCGTGCGCTTCCTCGCGCCGCTGGTTTTCGCGGATGGCGATATATTCCATCTCTGGCGTGATGATGTTTTTCCGCGCGTAATGCATTTGCGTGACGTTTGCGCCAGGTTTCGCGCGCAAGACTTTTTCAGGCGAGGCGGGGAATGGCTGGTGCTGGGCGTTGCCCTTAAGGCCGTTATCAACGGCCTGGACTTTACGCCCTTCGATATATTCAACGTCACCGCGCTCAACAACCCATTGCGTGCGCGTCTTTGGAATGCCGCGCATGATATCGAGTTCGACATTGTCGGTGAACGGGCCGGAGGGATCGTAGACGGTAAAAGTTTTTCCGCCTTCCAGCGCGATCTCGCGCATGGGAACTTTTAAATCACTGACGTAAACTTTCTTCGACGCTGGTAGCGGACCGCGCGTTACGTCTTTCGTGCTGGGGCATGTGCCCGTTTTTTCATTGGAGTTGGAGGAGCAATTGCTCATGGTGATTTCCTTTCCCTGCGCCGGGCTTAACCGACAGGTTCGAAGGGTTTGATCTCAGCCGGGAACATTCCCGGCACCCCTAAGGTTTGTATGGGCCATACCCTTGCATAAATGCGTTATTTGTCAATGTTTTCGAGAAAATGTTTGTGTTATGGCAACTATATTTGCTATATTTCCGGCATGAGCAAAAACGGTGTCAAATATTATGCTTCAGGCAAAAGCGGCAGCATTTTTTGCGTGCTGGCCCCTGTGGCCGATGGCCCCGACCAACCGCTTGCCACTCTTCATATGTACCGGAAAATCAAGGGCCAGCCTGATCAGAAAATAGGCAAAGTTTCCGTGCGTATTAACGAGGGCAGAAGCGCGTTCCCTTATCTCGCCGATTTCGACATGGCGCCCGGACTGACAGAAGAAACAGGCCGGGTGCTTTACGCAGCGGCCCTAAAATATCTACGCAAAGAGACAGAATATCAGTATGTCCAGGTCGAGGTGTGTTCTAACGATGATGTTTTAAGAGGATGCGCCATACTCAATCATTTTGCAAAAGCGGCTGAATTTATTGATGCCGGAAGAAAAGTTATTACTTACAAATATGATCTTGATGTAAGGCGTCGCGGGTTGGAAATCCTGCAAAACATCGATGCCACATTAAAGAAGCGGGCATTATCAGACGTCTCTATTGAAACGCCCTCTTCCAGGCTGTAATCTCCGCCCCATGAACGAACAATTTAAAAGGCACCTGAAGCGCACGGCAATAATTGCGGTCATTGCATTCGCTGTCGGCATCATGGTTGGTTTTCTAAGGCCCACGCCCTATGAAAATGCGACCGTCATCGACAAGGGCTCAACCCCGACGGCCATGCCCGGCGTGCAGGTCGGCGGGCCGTTCAGCCTGATCGATCAGGATAACAACGCCGTCACCGAGAAAAATTATCCTGGCTACAAGCTGGTTTATTTCGGTTTCACGATGTGCCCGATGATCTGCCCGACGGGTCTGCAGAAAATTTCAAAAACGTTGGACCTGATGGGCAAGGATAGCGAGAGCATCACGCCGATCCTGATCACGGTCGACCCCGAGCGCGACACACCGCCGGTGATGAAGGAATACGTGAAGCAGTTTCACCCGCGCCTCGTCGGCCTGACTGGCAGCAAGGAACAGATCGAAAGCGCCGAAAAATCATACCGCGTGTTCGCCAGCAAGACACAGGACGAGTCGATGACCGAATATACAATGGATCATTCGAGCTTTACCTACCTGATGGGGCCGGGCGGAGAGTTGCTCGCGCTCTACCGCGATTCCGACACGGCGGAATTTATGGCTGAAGATATCAAAAAGAAAATAAACGGCGGTGCCTAATCCTCGAGGATACCATTGAGCTTCATGGCAAGGCCCATGGAGCCCTTCACCTTAAGCTTGCCCATCATGAAAGCGATATTGGGGTCCTGGGTCCCGGCGAGGAAGCCCCTGAACGTATCGGCCGAGCATGCCAGCGTCACGTCGGATTCGGCGTCCTCGTTCGAAACAGCCGGGGGGTTCTGGGTGGAGTCCACAAACACGATGCCGTCGTCGCCGAAATCGAATTTGACCCGTGCCCTGATATGACCGGCGGCGGCAAGCTTACCCCTGATTTTCGTCGTGATGTCGTCCAAGCTCATAAGATTCATAATATCCTGATTTGACAGGGAAATGCACGGCGCAAAAGCACTCTGTCCACTGTGCAGCCACTTTCCAAAAATGGTTGTATGGCCCAAAAACGGGTGCTACTCTACGCATGGATCGTTTAAGCCACAGTTAAAGCTGAGTTTTTTCTCAGGCTTTCAATTTTCAAAAATTGGTTTTCTACAGGCCATTACGGGATCAGGAATCATGAAAAACACAACGCTGATGTTACTCGCCACGACAATCTTGTCCGCCGCCGCGCTGCAGGCAAACGCCGCCGCGCCGAAAGAACCGGAAATTCATTTCTACCCGGCGAAATCCTGGATCGTCGGCAATGGGGCGACACCGGCTGACTGCGTCGTGCAGAGCGAGTTCAATAACGGCTTCGTGCTGCAATTCGACGGTACGAAAGACTGGGTCCAGACCCTCACGATCAATTTCCGCCAGAATATTTTTACGCCGGGTAAATCCTACAATGTCACGTTGAACATTCCCGGCAAGCTCAGCAGACAGGTCGCGGCAGGCGCGGCGAGCGCGATGACACTTTCGATCCCGCTGAAAAACGACAAGGATATTTACAACAACGCCCGCAGCAGTTCGGTTCTCGACGTCAAGATCGAAGACAATAATTTCCGCTTCTTCCTGGTCAATTTCGCGACAGCCGCAAGCAAATTCGAAACCTGCATGGCGGGCGGCGATATGGGCGCCGGAACGACAGCTCCCGCCGCAGCCGCAGAACCGCAGCCGGTTTCCGCGCCCGAGCCGCTGGAGCCGCCGCCGCCGCAACGTGAAGCCAGCAACACAATTCCCCAGCAACAACCCGCCGCTGCGCCTGAGCGGCTGCAACTCCCGCCGGAGCGCGAAGTGAGCGATGCGATCCCGCAGGGAGCCGCCGCACCGCCACCGCCGAATGCCTCAAATATTGAGCTCATCGCAAGTCTGAATGAATCAATTGCGATGGAAGAGCGGGAAACGGCCGGCGGGAATGTGCCGGTCACGGAAATCCTGCCCGAAGACCCCAAGCCCACAGTGCAGAGAATTCCTTATACCGAAACCGTGAAACTGGGCGACCAGGTCGTAACGGACGATAATAAATCGCCTGCACCGACCGCGGCACCCTACCGCAAGCGCATGTCAGAACAGCTGGCGGAGGAAATGGCGACCAACCGCTCGACGGCTGCTCTCTTCGAGGAGGCACAGGCAGACCCTGTCATGCCCGTTCCCGTGGATACGGCGGAATCCATATCACCTGAGCCTGTTCATCAGCAACCCATCGAGACGACGGCCGCACCCGAGCCTATGGCCGTGCCGCCAACGATTGAAGAAACGCGGGCATCGCCGCCACCCTCGCCGCCGCCTTCATTTGCTGAAACGCCAAAACCGGCGCCCACGCCTGTGGCTGAAGCGTCGATTCCGGCTCCTGCCGCCGTGTTATCGTACAAGGCATCGCCTTCGATCACGCCCGAGCAGGCACGCGCCATGGCCGCCGCCCAGCATGCCGGACAGCCTCTTGGCCTTGTCCAGGACACAGCGCAGCCCGCACCGTCACTGAAACCCATAGCTGAAGCCGCGCCTGCGAAACCGCAGCCTGCTGACCTGCAGCCTATTCCGCAGCCCATCCCCCAGGAAGACACGCTGGAGCAGGCCGACCTCGCGCCGATTCCGTCCCTGCCTTCACCGGATGAGCCTTTCTCCGGCAAGGGTGAAATCATAAAAACCGACAAAGCGCCGAGGGCGGCAACGCCTTTTGTACCTCCAGTGTCGCACGCTAAAACCGAGCGCTATGAATCTCCGCAGATACAAGTGAACAAGGAGAGTTACGAAATGACCGCTGATATGACCGGCGGCGAAGAACTTCCCCCTGTTCTGCAAGGCGGCGAGCCCAAGATGCGCCGCAAGGCCGACCCGGAAATGCTGATGAAAATTTCGCAGCTCGAAAGGAAAATCAACGACCTGGAAAACGAGAACAGCGCGTTGCAGGGCAATATGAGCAGCTCCAAACAGGAAGCCGTATCTATTGAAACCGAGAACTGGAACCTTGAACGTGCAACCGCGCGTTATAACGAGGCTGAGCGCCAGATCAAGCGTCTGGGCGAGCAGCTCCAGCGCGAAAGAGCCTTGCGTGCTTCGGAGAAGAAAGACCTGGAATCCCAGCTTTTCGATCCCCAGATCACCGAGCAACAGCAACTGGCGCGCCTTGCCGAGCTTGAACAAAAACTGGACGAGGCCGAGGGCAAGCTGGAGCAGCAGCGTATTCGCTATGAAGAGCGTCTGCGTAGCGGGCAGGCGCCCGGCGCTCGCGCCACGCAGTAAAGTTCACAAGAACAAACAAAAAATCCCGCTTTGCGCGGGATTTTTTTTGGGAGAGTTGTTTTGTTTAAAATTCAGAAACCGCAGGGCTCATAATCGTTTCCGCCCCGGCCAGCACCATTTTGAAACGTGCGTCGGTTTCGGGCAGCATGCGCTGCATGAAGAATTTTGCCGTTCTCAGTTTCGATTCATAAAATTCCTTGTTCCCGCCGCCTTCGGCCAGTTTTTCCTGCGCGGTTTTCACCATCAGGCACCACATATAGCCTAGCGCGACCAGCGCGAACTGGCGCAGATAATCGGAGCTTGCCGCGCCCGCCTCGTTCGGGTCTTTCATGCCCTTCTGCGCGATCATGGCGGTCGATTGCTGCAGCTTCGCGAAAGCCTTGGCCACCGGGAAAACATATTCAGCCATGTTCGCGTTCATCGATTCTTTTTCGATAAAATCCTGTACCGGGTGGAAGAAGCGGCGCAGCAGGCGGCCATAACCCTGACCCATCTTGCGCCCAACTAAATCAAGCGCCTGGATACCGTTGGTGCCTTCGTAAATCTGCGCAATGCGCGCGTCGCGGACATATTGTTCGACGCCATGCTCCCAGATATAGCCGTGGCCGCCGTAAGTCTGTACGGCCAGGTTGGCGACTTCAGAGCCCATGTCGGTCTGGTAGGCTTTTAATATGGGCGTCAATAGCGCGACGAGATCATCCGCCGCCTGCCTTACGCCTGCATCTTCATGCCTGTGCGCGATGTCGAGATTCATGCCGCACCAGTAAGACAGCGCGCGCGAGCCCTCCGTAAAAGCCTTGGAAATCATCAGCATCCGGCGTACGTCCGGATGGACGATAATCGGATCGGCTGGTTTATCCGGTTCTTTGGCGCCATCCAGCGCCCGCATCTGCAATCTTTCCTTCGCGTAATTCACTGCGTTCTGGTATGCGACTTCGGCAATGCCAAGGCCCTGCATCGCCACGCCGAGACGTGCATTATTCATCATGATGAACATGGCCTTCAGGCCCTTGTGCTTTTCACCGACCAGCCAACCTTTGGCGTCATCGAGATTGATCACGCAGGTGGCGGAGCCCTTGATTCCCATCTTGTGTTCTATGGAGCCGCAAGTGACGCCGTTGCGTTCACCGGGGCTGCCGTCATCTTTCGGCAGAAATTTTGGCACGACAAAGAGCGAGATTCCCTTCACGCCTTCCGGTGCATCGGGAAGCTTCGCGAGGACGAGGTGAATAATGTTTGTTGTTAAATCATGCTCGCCGGCGGAAATAAAAATCTTGGTGCCGGTGATGTTAAAGGAATCATCCTTGTTCGGGATCGCCTTCGCCTTGATCAGGCCGAGGTCGGTGCCGCAATGCGGCTCGGTCAGGCACATGGTGCCGGACCATTCGCCGGTAATCAGTTTGGGAAGGTATATTTTTTTCTGCACGTCTGTTCCGAGCGCATGGAGCGCCTCGTACGCACCCTGGCTCAAACCAGGATACATGCCGAACGACATGTTGGCCGAGCAGATCATTTCCTGCATCACGGTGTTGACGACCGTCGGCATGCCCATGCCGCCGAATTCCGGGTCGGATGAAAGGCCGCACCAGCCACCGGCGGCGAATGTATCGTACGCTTCCTTGAAACCTGATGGCGTGCGCACGGTGCCGTTTTCAAGAACACAACCTTCCTTATCGCCGCTCTGGTTCAGTGGAAATAAAACTTCGGCGCAAAGTTTTGCGCCCTCTTCGAGAATTTGATCAATAAGGTCTTTCGAGACCTCGCCGTAACCCGGCAGGCTGGAGAGGCTTTCGGCCTTCAGCACGTCATGCAGGACAAAGCGGATATTCTCTAACGGCGGGGTGTAAACGGGCATGGGCGGAATCCTCTTCTGGACGTACTTGTCTTAAATATAGCCCAAAATCGTTAATTTTTCAGGGATAAAAGCGGATTAATGCCGTGTTTCGTTTTCGCCGAGGAGAAGGCGGATTTCGCCCGCAACGCGCTCTGAATTTTCACGCGCGATCTGTCTTTTGGCCTGTTCGGTCAGGGACATTTGCTTGCGGACCAGCGCATCAGCGATTTTCTGGATGGTTTCCTCGCCCAGTCTTTCACGCGCTGCACGGGCATTAGCCAGCGCCTGGGCACGAATTTCTTCGCTGCTCAGACGCTGGCCTTTGTTATTAGTCCCCACACTCCCGCAACTCGCCTTCGGGCCGCCTTTCGGGGCCTTCGACCGTTTGTCCGTTTTTTTGTCCGGGTTATTTTTTTTAGACCAAAACATGGGGCCATCATGGCCGCAAAAGATTAAGGAGGGGTGAAAAAAAGGATTAAATTTCGGTAAAATCAACCGATAGTGCAGCGGTTATCGGCAATAACGTGGCTAACGCGATCTTTAACTTCCAAACACTGCCTCATAGGATCGATAGTTTCTCTGGTAAGCTTCTCGTAATCCAGCGGCTTTTTGTGTTTTCTAACCGTGTCTTTGACAGGACCAAGTTTTGCCCTGCGGAATATTTCCGTCACCGTATCCAGCATTTCTGATTCGTATTTTGTTACTCCGCGCACAAAATCTGATTTCGTAATGTCGTGCCGTCCTGGAATTTCCGGGATCTCTTCGCTGTGCATGAAAAGCTTCGCAAAGGATGCAAGGCGAATGCAATGCGCAATTTCTATGTTTGCAATCTGATCGGCGGCAGGCCTGATGTTTGGCCCTTGGAAATCTGGATGATTTATAAGCCCCGTTTCATCGAAAAAACTTTTTATATAATCGTAATCTTCCGTGATCTCCCCCACAACATCAGCCATTATGGTGTGATAATCGAAGTTCCGAAGATCTCTCGCAACTGCGTAACATTTTTTCTTTTCATCGCCTTTCGCAGATTGTGCGAGGTTAGTCCAGAAAAGAGGGTTGTATAGCTCTACATACGACGCAAGAATAGCGGGATCGGAATAATGCATGCCGCACACTGATAATGCGAGATGTCTGCGCACAAATTTTGAATTTAACGCCAATTCCAGAAATTCATCCGGATCTCGCTCAATTGCATCGCGAAGACCCCCTAGGGTCGTCATGGAATAACCAAAATTGTTGATTGTTTTATTTACCGTGATGGCGCGCGGATTTTTCTTTTTCCCGTTTTGACGCTGGCGCTTGGCCTTGCGGCTACCAGAGGGTGGAGGAAGATTTTCAAAATGCTCGACTACCCTTTTAAATTTTGTATCTTCATCATCCGTCTTTCCTGCATATTTTTCATGTCCATTACGGGCCGCCATGAAAATTCCCTGCCAATGCTCGTGGTTCGGACCGTAATAAATATCTCCTGCTTTTTCATGGCCTGTAAGAAGATAGGCCGTGGATTGAACGACTTCGGCTAGACAACCTTCCTTGGTGGCGAGAGCCGTTTGCCCGAAACCGCCCTGATAACTCGTTTCAATGATGAGTTCTACGCCTCTCTCTTTGGCCAGCCTGAGGTTGTCAGGAGACATATAATAGGCCTGCCTTTCTGCGATTCCGCCGGGGTGATTGCCACGACCTATATTATTTCCTCCCGTGTGAAAGATGAGCAATTTTACGCCTTGCTTTGCCAAGCCAGAGTCCGCATGCAGATTGATGAGTTTTCGTACCGTGTCATCATGGAAACCGCCTGCTGCAAACTGACCCGCTGCAACAGCGTAATCAGAATAACCTAGTTGAATTGATACCACCCCACGCTTTTTTACATTCTCCAGGAAGGTGGGGCTTTTATAATACAGATACTCCATAGCTTCTATCGCCTGACGGCTTGCAACTTTGTCCTCGATAAGGAGGCAATAGTCGCTGTTTTCGAGCACGCCTTCTTCTTTACCGGCCTGCATCGCGATTCCTACTGTTGTTGCATTACGGCCATTGGCCAATAAGGTTCGGAACGAAGCGTTTGGATTCCATATTTTCTTAATCAGGGATTTCAATCCCTCTTGTGTGAAAAGCATGGTTTCTGATGCCGCAACAGTGACCATATCCGAAGGCGCTTCTTTTGTAGCAGCCGCCGATCTTTCTATTTTGCTGAAGTGGTGCTTATCCGTTGTGCCTCTGTCTTCTATTGTTATACCTTCTTTGGCGTGCATGACCGGCAATACTGATTCCGAATTAATCCGGAAATGGGGTTCTGCATAGCTCATGCCCAAACTTCTAAAATCTGAGCGCAATCTGACAGCAAGTTTGAGAATATCTAAATCTTCATTTTTATCGATAACGGCTTGCACGACTTTGATTGCCTCTCCCAGATCAGTGACGCGCTCGGCTTTATTGGGAACCATTTTCTCCCATTCATCCAAGCTCTCCCAATCCCTGTCGTTATCCTTATCGAATTTTTTGAAATACTCTATATCCTCACCCAAAATTGTGCATGTTCGATCTAACTTATGGGCAATTTCTACTAGAGCGTCATGTTCTGGACCATGCATTTTTTCAGCGAGCTCGCGCAATTGCGGAACATAATCCTCCAGCATCATTTGCTGCAACTCGATCAATGTCGCCAGGGTCAAATTCCATTTATTATCCAGTCGGCCGTCCCAGTCGACGCGATGCCAACTGCCATCGCGGGTCGGATCGTAATCAATTGTGGTCCATTTATCACCATAGCACTCCCGCACCAAATCCATTTGGACATCCTGCAGAAGTTTTCTGACGTAATGAGAATTCGGCAACTTCTGAAACATCTGGTCGCCTTCTTCATCAAAGGTCGGAACTGTAAAGGGAATTTTATTTGACTCTTCCAGATTCTCCAGGGTTTCAGGACCATAATCTTCGGCGCCAGTTTTATATGAGACTACGGCAGAAATGGCATTGTCGCGTTCCGGCGTGTCGCCGTATACAGGATGCCCAGTAAAGACCTTGATATATATTCTATTGATTTTTTGAGGAACCACTTCAAAAGGGATTAGGCTTTTTCCTTCCTGTATGGTGCTTTCCAATGAACCCTTATATTGGTCCAGAAGACGTTTTATGTTGGAATCGCCTCTGTAATTCACGAGAAAATCAATGCGCGCTGCTTCCGCGGGCGCTTCAAGCGCATCTATAAGCGCCTTGGAATCTTCGGCATATGTAGGACTGTGAAGGAGATGTTTGGCGAGGCTGAGAGGTCTGTACGGGTGTTCGCCGCCATCATGAGCGTGACGAAATTCTTCCCTTAATGTGCGATACCGCTCCAAAATTGGCGGTGTTGACTCAGTAACTAACGTTCCCATTAGACTTTCTTCTTTTTTTTATTATCCCTGGGAATCCCTGTACACGCAGCTATTAATCTTTTTCTTATGTGGGCGATAATATAGGAAAAACCGCTCTTAAGTCAATAAATATGACAATTACAACCTTCGGGTATTCAGCATATAAGCCCGGGCTGTCAGGTACAAGAGCAGGCCGTTGAGCATATGCCACAGGAAATGCAGCCCCAGCGGCATTTGCGGGCAGAATTGCATGTCCAAGGACCTAAAGGTTAACGACAGGACAAACAGCCCTGCCGCCGCCGGGAGGAGCCATTTTTCATGCGCTGCGCTGCGGAAATGCCAGAGTGCGAATCGTACCAGGAAGAACAATGCGGGCAGATAGGCGACCGAGCCATTCAGTACATCATCCGGCACCTGGTGCACGGCGGCGATCATGAGCAGGAAAATGAAGAACAGGGACTGCACCGATTTCTGCGATGAATTCATCACATGGCGCGAATAAAGTCCAAGAAATGCGAGTTGGTACAGCAGGATCGGGATGACGTCGGCGAGTTGCGCCCATTCGGTCGCCAGCGTATGAAACAGAAAGCTTCCCGCGCCGATGGCGGCCAGCAACCCGACGAGCAAAAGATTGGCCCAGTTCAGGCTGCCGGATTTCTTCGCAAGCTGAAACGCAAAAAATGCGGCAATGAAAAACGCGATGTTGGTCGCGGCGTTGAACGGCTCGGCCCAGAAACCGGGCCCGAGGCGTTCGCAGTAAATATCTATGAAATTGTTCATGCGTGGAAATTAATTTCTTAGCGGCTTGCCGTTATCAAGCATGTATTCGATCCGTGCAAGCGTGCCGTCATTATGCAGGAGTTTCATGAATTCGCTCAGCTCGAGCTTGAGCAGATCGGCTTCCGTCAGCTTCACGGTCCAGTCGCCTTTTTTTCCGCCGGTCAGGACCGACGCCAGCGCGGATGAGACAACGACGTCATAAGGCGTCGCCTTGCCGGATTTTTTCAAATCCGATACCGCAAGATCGAGGGCCATTTTTCCGCCAACGCCGGGCAAGCGGATATCATCGGCTTTCACAGGCGGCTTGTAATCCTTCGCGAGGCCCATCGCGCGTTGCTTCGCGTCGTATAACAAACGATCGCGGTTCATCGTCACGTTATCGCTTTCGCGGAAATAACCAAGATCAATTGCTTCGAATGCCGATTTCCCAACCTGCGCCGTGCCGATAGTTTCAAAAGCCTTGCGCACAGCACCCATCGGCGTGACGTCGGGCGAGAACCAGAGATTTTTCTTGCCGATTTTGCCGAGGCTTTTTGCGAATTGCTGTTTCTCGCGCTCACGGCTCCGCAGGATCATTTCCTTGCAGCCGCCCCAGCCGGGGATGATACCGACGCCGACTTCGACGAGGCCCGTATAGGTTTCTGCGTGCGGCTGAACCGCGTCGGACGCCAGCAAAATTTCGCAGCCGCCGCCGAGCGCAAGCCCGGAAGGCGCGCTCACGACAGGGAATGGCGCGAATTTCAAATTCATGAATACACGCTGGCCGCGCGCGATAAATTCCTCAACCTGCGGCCACATGGCGATATTGATCATGAAGGCGGCGATGCCGAGGTTGGCCCCAGCGGAGAAGTTCGATGATTCATTATAAACGACCAGTGCCTTGTATTGTTTTTTGCCGTCACCAATGAACTTGATCGTTTCCTCAAGCAGGTCGAAAATCTGCTCGTCGAACGTGTTCATCTTCGAGGTTTTTTCGAAGCACAGCACGCCGTCGCCGATATCCCAGACTTTCGCCGAGCCGTTTTTAAGGACAGGCTTGGCCGAGAGTTTGATATCACTCAGCAGCAGCACGCCATCTGGGCGCATTACATCGTGGTATTTGCCGTCGGTGCCGAAATACTGGCGCTTGCCGTTTTCGATACGGTAGAACGTGCCTTGCCCGACTTTTTCAAGCAGCGCCGGAACCGGGATTTTTTCTTCCTTGAGTTTTGCGGCAAGCCAGGCTGGACCCAACGCGTCGATCATCTCGAACGGACCGGATTTCCAGTTATAACCGAGCTTCATGCCGTCATCGACCTCGACAATCGTATCGGCAACTTCGGGAACCAGGAACGCGGCGTAAGCAAGCGTCTGGCTCAGCACTTTCCATGCATATTTGCCGCCGATATCCTCGTGCGTCAAAACCGCTTTAAGTCCCTGCTTGCCCGCATCCATCGAGCCGAGTTTTACCTTGTCCGATTTCACGTACTGCGATTCACTGAAAGACGCGGCGTTTATTTTGAGCGCCTGCTTTTCCTTTTTTACCGCAGGATCGGGATTCAGACGATAGAAACCACCCTTGCCCTTGCGGCCCGTATAGCCTTCCTTGATCATGCCGTGCACGAACGGGTGATCGACAAAAATTTTGCGGTAGGGATCATCTTTTTCCAGTGTCGAGAGCAGCGAGGCCGAAAGCTTCGGCATCAAATCAATGCCGACGAGGTCAATCAGGCCGAATACGCCTGTCTTCGGAATGCCGACAGGTTTCGACATGATGGCGTCAGCCGTTTCAATCGAGATACCCTGCTTGATGGCTTCGTTGACGCCCGCCGTCAGCCAGAAGACGCCGAGACGGTTCGCGATGAAGCCCGGCGTATCGTTGCATACCACGACACCCTTGCCGAGTTTCACATCGCAGATTTCACGGATTGTCTCCACGGCATCGGGCCGCGTGTTCTTGCCGACCACCAGCTCCAGCAGGCGCATATAACGCGGCGGATTGAAGAAGTGCGTGATCATGAAATCCTTTTCGAAATCCTTGCCGATTCCTTCCGCAAGCTTATGCAGCGGGATGGTCGAGGTATTAGAGGAAATGATCGAGCCTTTTTTGCGAACCTTGTTCAGTTTTTCGTAGGTCGCATGTTTTACTTTCAAATCTTCCAGCACGACCTCAATGATCCAATCGACATCTTTCAATTGATCGAGATCGTCCTCGAGATTGCCCGGTGTAATCAGTTTCGCATTCGATTTGCGCATGAATGGCGCAGGATCGGCCTTCAGCATTTTCTCGATCGCACCCTTGGCAAGCATGGAGCGGTCTTTCGCGTCTTTCGGCACAATATCGAGGAGAAGCACCGGAAGGCCGGCATTCGCCACCTGCGCGGCGATGCCGCTGCCCATCACGCCGGAACCGATGACGGCTACTTTCTTGATGGTCATTCAGCGGACTCCAAAATCGTCGCGACGCCCTGGCCGCCGCCGATGCACATGGTGGCGAGAGCGTATTTTTTCCTCTCGCGCTTCAAGAGCGAAGCGGCCTTGCCGGTGATGCGCGCACCGGATGTTCCCAGCGGGTGGCCCATGGCGATGGCGCCGCCGTCGAGATTCACTTTTTTCTCATCGAGGCCGAGTTCTTTCAGCACCGCGAGACTCTGCGCGGCGAAGGCCTCGTTTAATTCCGCAATATCAATGTCGGACAATTTCAGCCCTGCGCGCTCCAGCGCTTTTTTGACTGCGGGAACTGGGCCGATGCCCATGATTTCGGCGGCGCACCCGGCGGTGGCAATCGATTTGATCCGCGCCAGGATGGGCAGTTTGTTTTTCTTCGCGTATTCCTCGCTGGCAACCAACACAGCCGCAGCGCCGTCCGTCAGGGGCGAAGCCGTACCCGCCGTCACCGTCCCCTTCTCATCGAAGGCGAGTTTCAGCGCGGCCAAAGCTTCCAGCGTCGTTTCGGGACGGATGGTGCCGTCGGTTTTGACGTCGCCGATGGGCACGATTTCATCGTTAAACTTGCCGTCCGCTGCTGCTTTCGCTGCTTTCTGCTGCGAACCAACCGCGAATTTCTCCTGGTCGGCGCGGCTGATCTTGTATTGCTTGGCGAGGTTCTCCGCCGTTTCGCCCATCGAGATATAGGCCTGCGGGTAAATCTTACCCAATTCCGGGTTCGGCATCGGGTTGAAGCCGCCCATGGGAATACGGGTCATGGATTCGACCCCGGCGCAGATAAAGACCTCGCCCGCGCCCATCTGGATCTGGCCAGCGGCTGCGTGGATGGCAGTCATGGAGGAGCCGCAGAAGCGGTTAATCGTCTGGCCGCCTATGCTCACGGGCAGCCCGGCTAAATTCACCACGATCCGGGCGATGTTGAAGCCCTGCTCGGCCTCCGGGAAGGCGCAGCCCATGATGAGGTCTTCGATATCGTCTGCCTTGACGCCTGTTTCCTTGACCAGTGCCCTGATCACGGCGGCGGCCATGTCATCGGGCCGGACTTTTGCGAGATCGCCCTTATTCGCGAGATGCATGGGGGAGCGTTTAAAAGCGCAGATGACGACAGGTTTTTGCATAGGGCGGGGCCTCCAGGGGGGATAATCAGTAATTTCCAGTAGTTTATAATGATATAAGCCGGGGGTCTATCGGTTTCGAGAGGGTTTTGCCCCGGCTCAAGGGCTTCCGCTCCGCATATTCTATTTGACAGGATAGGCATGAACCCTTACGAAATAACCATATTTCAAGCGATTCATTGTAAGGAGAAAAGCCCGTGAGCGCAGCATTAGACGTTAGAGGACTGAAACGCGTATGTGTCAGTTGTGGAATTCGTTTTTACGACCTGAACAAACGCCCGATTCATTGCCCGAACTGCCAAACGGAGTTCAGCGGCGAGATCAAGCTGAAGGGCCGTCGTGGACGTGTTGCCGCCGTGGAAGTTGAAGAAGTTATCAAGGCAAAAGTTGTTCCTGTTGCCAACGACGATCAAAGCACCGATGTCGAAGCCCGCGAAGAAGGAATCGTCAGCCTTGAAGATGTCGAAGCCCTGGAAAATGCAGGCGCCGACGAAGACGGTGATGAAATCGAAGTTGAAGACGACGATATCGGCAGCCTCGAGGAAATCGAGGAAGACGCCGCTCTCGATGTTCCCGTCGACAAGAAAAAAGAATAGGACGAATACGGCGTGCCCGGCATTTTTGCGGCGCGCCTTATTCTGCCCGGTTCCGTCAGCGAAGCTGAAATTCAGAATATTGCAGGCCTTTTCGAGCCACTGAGTGTTTCACTCAGCGTGCACCGCGACCATGACGGCGGCGAGTGGCTTTTACAATGCATGGCGGGACGTGATATTTCGGCGGCTGAACTTGCGGCTGTTTATCCCGGCGACTGGGCTTTTGAAAGAATCCCGCGTACCGACTGGCTTGCTGCCAGCTATAAACAATTTCCTGCTTTTGAGGTCGGACCATTTTTTATTTACGGCTCGCACCATGAACGTAACATTCCCGAAGATAAAACCGGGTTGCAGATCGACGCCGCAACAGCATTCGGCTCCGGCGAACACGGCACGACAAAGGGATGTCTCCTCGCAATGCTGGAGCTGAAAGATTCCGGCGTGTGTCCCTGGAACGTGCTCGACATGGGAACGGGCTCCGGCATTCTTGGCATCGCGGCGTGGAAACTCTGGAAGACTCCCGTGCTGGCCGTCGACAATGACGAAGAAGCCGTGCGCGTCGCCTGGCGGCACCGCGAGCTTAACAATGTTCCTTCCGGTGAAAATGGTATGATCTGCAAGGCGGGAGATGGGTTTAACACAAAAGCCGTACAGGAGAAGAAGCCATTCGACCTCATCATCGCCAATATCCTGGCCGTAACGTTGCGTGAAATGGCGGACGAGCTGAAAGAATGCAGCGACAAAAACGGCTTTCTGATTTTATCGGGAATCCTGAACAAGCAGGCGCAGGACGTTCTGGGTGCCTATGAGCCTCTTGGGTTCAAACTGCGCGGCAGGCACGAAATCGGCGAATGGTCAACGCTGGTGTTGCAGAATACGGCCACGTAAAATAATTAGATACAGCAACACAAAGTAATAAAGATAAAGCTCTTCCATTTCGCTGGCCCGCTCAAATAAAAACAGATCCTGAAAATGATTGCCAACGTGGTCTGCGCAATTGATAAACAATGCGATTAAAGCGGTAACACTCAATATGTCTGGAGGATAAATCGCCTTGAATTTCTGCGGCAGTATTGCGGGCTTAAAGCGGCGAGCCAACGGCATTATGATGCCGCCGAATAAAACGCCCAGTTCTAAAATAAGGCGCGGTTTTTGATCGAGCCAGGACGACGTGTTATGCAAGTTGGTTTCATTCTGATCGTTGATGCCGCTCCAGAATTCCGGCGTCGTCCAGTGCACCAAATGCTGGCCCCAGCTGATTTCCTCACCTGAAACATAAAAACAGCAGGCCGTTGAGAGCAACACCCACAGGCCCAACCATCTCTGGGTTTTCCAGTCGACAGATTGCAAAGTAAAAAGCGCCACGAAAAATCCGGCGGCGGTGAAAATAAATTCAAATGCTTCGTGGGGCCCCCCCTCCGATAAGAGAACGGAAAGTGTTTTTTCAGGAACCGTTATTTCCAAAGCGATCTGTCCAGCCAGGAGCACCAGCGGAAACCATAACCAAGCGAATGCCGGAAGCTGGTCAGACTTTGACATTGTTCGTTTTTTTAACGTATTTGACAATAATAAGCATGGCGGCGGCCCAAGTCAGAAGGCCGACCGTAAACTTCAAAGTTGCTTCATATGTCTCGGGTTGGAAATGGTAATGCTCAAGAACCTCCACCAGGGCCATGGCGAATATTGCATTAAATATCGTGCTGTAATCCTTGAAGATCGAGCGGCGGAAACTGAAATTCATGCCGAGGATAGACTCTCTATATTTGCTGAAGCGCGGCAACCAGCGCGGCACTTCGACGCAATAACGGTCATATTCCGCGCCGAATTTATTTTGTAGATAATGTTCTTCGGCAGCGATAATGGCGATATAAATAAATGTATAGATTGCAATACCGGTCACTACGACAACCGGATGGCCGTGTTGTACGAATACGCCGATGTAAACCAGCATGTTGCCGACATAAAGCGGGTTACGGCAAACACCGAACAAACCCGAACGCACCAGTGTGTCGGCATAAACTTCCTTGTTCATGCCGCCGCGCTTAATATAGGCCCAGCCGATTGTCAGTGAGCGAAAGGCAAGGCCGCCAAGAATAAAGGCAATAGCGAGCGCGTCCTTCCACTCTTCCAGCTTCAGATAACCGAAATATTCACCAGGCACAGGGAATGAAATGAAAAGAATGGTGATAATCAGAGGAAACACATAATTGCGCCACTTAAAGAAAAAATCGCCGGTCTTCACGAGCCAGTTTTTATTGTCCTGAGTCATTATTTCACCGCCACGATTCCGCAGAAATTATACCAACGGAAGAATACTTCCATATATTTAAAACCGGACGCTTTAAGTAGATCAAAATTCTCTTCCATGCGATAGGGAATGAGGACGTTTTCCAGTGCTTCTCGTTTCTGGCTGATTTCCATTTCGGAATAGCCGTTTCGGCGCTTATAATCATAGTAATGATCGATAAACAGGCGGTTAAACATGGAATCGCGGCTGGTGACTTTTTCAAAAATAATCAGCGCGCCATTGTCGACCATGCCATTACAGATATCTTTTACCAAACGTTCGCGGTGCAGCGGGCGAATGAATTGCAGCGTCAAAATCATTGTCACTAACGATGCATTGTGAATGGGAAAACCTTTGTGCGCATCACCCAAAGAAAGCGTATATGGATGTGCAAGCTTCGATGTCTTTAATTTCTGCGCTGCCTTATCAAGCATTTCCTGCGAATTGTCGATACCGATGAGATTAACTTTTTTCGGCTCGATGGCGCGGTCAAGCAATTCAATCGTCGTACCGGTTGAGCAGCCAATGTCGTAAACATTCGTGTGATCCTGGACAAAATCCCGCGCCAGTTCGGCCGTCATCCGCTGCATCTCGCCATAAAAAGGAACGGAGCGGTTAACCATGTCGTCGAAAACTTTTGCCACTTCATTATTGAATTTGAAATCGTCGGCGGGGCGGTCGGAATCGAAAACCTTATCGGCGCCTACGGGGGCATCAAGCCTGATAGTCTGGAGGTCTTCAAGCTTGGTTACATTATCTGTCGAAAGGGGAGGATGATTTTTCATATTAAAACTCCTTCAGGCTTCGCCAAACTACTCCACCGTGACCGATTTGGCAAGATTTCGCGGCTGGTCAACGTCGGTGCCCTTGGCCACCGCGACATGGTAGGCCAGCAACTGAATGGGGATGGCATAAACGATCGGCGCGATGAAGGGATGCACATCGCCCAGCGTGATGGTCCACGATGCCTGCGATTTCAGCGCTTTCGTTCCCTTCTCGTCGGAAATTAACAATACTTTGCCGCCGCGGGCGATGGTTTCCTGGATATTTGACGCGGTTTTTTCAAACAATGCGTCCGAAGGCGCGAGCGCGATGACCGGAACGTCCTCGTCGATCAGGGCGATGGGCCCGTGCTTCATTTCCCCGGCGGCGTAGCCTTCCGCGTGAATGTATGAAATTTCCTTCATCTTCAGCGCGCCCTCTAACGCCAGCGGGTACATGCCGCCGCGGCCCAAATAAAGCATGTCGCGCGCACCGGCGATTTTCCGGGCGATGGTTTCGATATCCTTGTCGTGGTGGAGAATTTTCGAGGCGATTTTCGGCACGCGGCGAAGCTCCTCGCCGATTTCTTTCAGCGTGGCCACATCGATGGTTTTCTTTTCCCGTGCGGCGGCGAAGGCCATGCAGGCCAGCGTCGTGATCTGCGTCGAGAATGCTTTTGTCGAGGCAACGCCGATCTCCGGTCCCGCCAGCGTATGCAACACCATATCAGATTCGCGCTCGATGGTGCTTTCGATTGTATTGACGATAGAAAGGATTTTCTGCTTCTGGCGCTTGCAGTAACGCAAAGCCTCCAGCGTATCCAGCGTTTCGCCGGATTGTGAGACGAAAATCGCGAGGCCGTTTTCGGGCAGCGGTGCTTCGCGGTAGCGGAATTCCGATGCCACATCGATCTCGCACGGAATGCGCGCGACGCGCTCGAACCAGTATTTCGCGACCATGCAGGCATAATAGGCCGTGCCGCAGGCAACCAGCGTGACACGTGGCGCAGCGACGATTGCCGCCAGGATATCTTCGGGAATATTAACGCGGCCAGTGGCGGGGTTGATGAAGGAATTCAGCGTATCGCCAATGACGGCGGGCTGTTCATATATTTCCTTCAGCATGAAATGCGAATATTCGCCCTTGCCGGTGCTCGCGCCGCTCTGCGCGGTAATACGGATTTCGCGTTTCACGACCTGGTTGTCGTTCACATAGACGGTCGCGCCAGCGCGGGTAACCTTCACGCGGTCGCCGTCCTCGAGGAAGCAGATTTTTTTCGTTAGCGGCGCTAGGGCGTATGAATCACTTGCCACGAACATTTCACCGTCGCCATAACCAACCGCGAGTGGCGTGCCCTGACGCGTGCCGATCATCAGATCATGCTCGCCTGCGAAAATCATGACGACGGCGAATGCGCCCTTCAGCCTGCCGAATGCAGTGTTGGCAGCTTCCTGCGGCTCCATGCCCTGCTTCAGGTAATGGGTGACGAGGTGAACGATGACCTCGGTGTCGGTGTCGGTCTCGAACCGTGCCTGCGAGCGCTCCAGTTCCTCTTTCAGCTCGGCGTAATTTTCGATGATGCCGTTATGAACGACGGCGACGCGGTCGGTCGCATGCGGGTGCGCGTTTTTCTCGTTGGGCAGGCCATGTGTCGCCCAGCGTGTGTGGCCGATGCCGACCGTTCCTTTCGGCGGCGCGGCTTTCAGTTTCTTGTCGAGATTAACCAGTTTTCCTTCGGCGCGGACGCGGACGATATGGCCGTTGTCGAGCGTGGCGATGCCCGATGAATCGTAGCCGCGATATTCAAGGCGGCGCAGACCTTCCGCCAGTAACGGGGCCGCCTGTTTTTCACCGAGAATTCCGATTATTCCGCACATTTTAAAACCTGTCACATATATGTTTGACGAGGGAGCCTTCGAACACATACTGGCACCCGGTCATGTTGATCCACTGGCTGCATTTGCCTGTTTTCTGCTCCAGCTTTTCCGCCTCGATGCCTTCCTTGTCGATCAGGATCAGTTCGAAATTTTTCTCGATGGCTTCCTTGCTGAACTGCGCGAGGCAGATGCCTTCGCATTCCTCGCTGATCGTGCATTGCTTGCCGGAATCTGGCGCGGGAATTTTGCATTCGGGTTCGCCGTTCGCAGCGAAGCTCCAGACGCTTCCAGCGCTTTCGCATTTTGTTTTTATATCAGCGACCTCATCCGGGAAAGGCGTCTCTTTCCTGTATGCTTCAATTTCCTCCGGCTTGAAATGCATGGGGCTGGAAGCGAAATAAAAACCGCCGTCCTTTTTTTCGTAGATCACGGCTTCGAACACTGCGCCTTTCTTGTGCGGGTAGATGTCGCAGGACGACAGCGTCTGTTTGATCTGGATATCGCGGGGCGGCACGCTTTCTTTCTTGCGGTAGTCGCTGAACAGCCGGACCTTCATGTCGACCAGCAGTTCGGGATCTGCCGGGTCCTCGCCGGGCTTTGGCGCTGGCGGTTCGACCAAAACGGTATCCAGGATTTTCACGACACCCACATAATAGGCCTTGCCGATATTCTCCAGCCGCTGGTCGCCGGGAACCGGCTGCGCACGGCAGGCCAGCGCAAAAGACGGGACCAGCAGGATGACAAGGGCGAAAAGCAGCTTTTTCATGCCTGAAACCTAGCAATTCCGGGGTAAAAAACAAATCACGAAGTTTTACGGAATGTTACGGGAAAAGCCTTCGGACAAGGCCTAGAATTGCGCCAGATCGGCCTTGCTCAAAGTCATGAGCGACTTGCCGCCATTTTCTGGGTGGAACAGGTAAGTGCCTTCCTGCTGCTCGGCGACGATCCAGTCGCCCATCACGACCGGGTAGGCCTTGACCAGTTTCCATGTCTCGCCATCGCGGGCATACACGGCCGCATCGGAGCTTTTGACGCCGGAGGTATAGGAGCGGTAGGCGAAAGCGAGGTCACGACCCTCGAACCGGGCCTTGGCGAGGCGGCCGCCGCCAAGGGTGGAGGTTTCGGTCCAGCGCTGAAGCTCGTCCAGCGTGGCAAATTCCCTGCCAAAGCTGGCGGTCTGCGGGCCGGAGGACGCGTTTTGAGTGCCAACCGCGCGCTCCAGCGCGTCCATATCATGCTCGAAGCCCTCGCAGGCCATAAGCGGCGCGGCGGAGAGGATGAACAGGAGAATCGTCAGCGCGGTTTTCATGATTTCTGAATAGCAAAATGCCGTGCCAAAAAACAGGGGCGCGGGCGTATTTTTTAAAAATTGTGCGCAGATTTCAGGCTCAGGGGCAGGTCGCGTTTTCATCCGGGTCTGGGCGCCAGAATTCAAAGGCATCCTCACCGCCGCCGAACAGGACCGGGTAATTGTCCGTATTGCTCGCCATCTGGAAGATATATTTGCGCGTCTCGCCGCCCTGTGTTTTTGTCTCAAACTCCCACACCGGTATGGCATCAGCCAGCGCCACGGTCTTTTTCATTTCGCCGGTTTCAGTGGTGCCGCCGACGCAGCGCTTGACCATCAATTGGCATTCATAGAGTTTCGCGGTGGCGGTCCCCACATACACATCTTCGGCGGCAGGCACGGCTTTATCGCTCTTTTTATAACCGGTGATGACGAAGCTTCCCTGCATGAATTGTTTGAGGTCATTCGCACTGCAGGGATCATCCTCGAGCTGCTTGAGGCCACGCAGGACGGGCGTTGGCCGGTCCTCGGCATAGGCCGGAGCGATGAAAAAACCGAGAAGAATTAGCGTCAAAAACAATTTCATTTCTTCTTCCCTTTCTTTTTTTGGTCTTTCTTTTTGCCACGGCGATATTCCGCCGCCCAACCCTTGCGGATTTCGGTTGCCGCGCGCGCGATCGCCAGCGCATCCGCCGCGACATCGTCAGTAACCGTGGAACCTGCCGCGACGAATGCCCCATCCCTGACCGTGACCGGCGCAATGAGATTCACGTTCGATCCCACCATGACGCCAGCGCCGATGATTGTCTTGTGCTTGTCGAAACCGTCGTAATTCACCGTTATGGCGCCAGCGCTGAAATTCACGTCCGCGCCCATGTCGGTGTCGCCAACATAAGCGAGGTGGTTGATCTTGCTGCCCGTACCGATTTTCGATTTCTTGATTTCGACAAAATTGCCAACCCGTACGTCGGCACCAATCTCTGTGCCGGGACGCAGCCGCGCAAATGGGCCTATCGTTGCGCCTGCGCCGATTTTTGCGCCCTCGATATGCGAAAAGGCGCGAATGATGCAATCAGCGCCCACGCTCGCGCCGGGGCCAAAAAATACATTCGGCTCGATCACGACGTCAGCACCAAAGACCGTGTCGTGATGCAATGTGACGGTGGCGGGGTCGATCATGGTGACGCCGGATTCCATTGCAGCTTTGCGCAAACGCTTTTGCATCGTGGCCTCGAGCGCGGCGAGATCGGCCCGGGAATTGCAGCCCTGCGTTTCCGAGGCACAGCAGGCAGTGTGGACTTTCGTCTCAATTCCATCCCGCGCCGCGATTTGCGGCAGGTCGGTGATGTAATATTCCTTGGCTGCGTTTTTATCCTGCACCTGCTCCAGCCAGCCGGGTAATTTTTCACCGTCGATGCAAAACGCGCCGGTATTGATGAGATTGACCGCGCGCTCTTTTGTATTCGCATCTTTATGTTCAACAATTTTTTTCAGCGTATTGCTGCTGTCGATAATAAGACGGCCCAAACCGTCGGCGCAGCAGACTTCCGCGCCCAGCACGCTCATCCCGGCGTCTTCGCTGCGGCGCAGGGTAACCAGTTTTTCCAGTGTTTCTTTTTTGACGAGCGGCGCATCGCCGAGAACAACCAGAACATCGCCTTTGAAATTTTTCAGCGCAGGCATCGCCATACGCAGCGCCCCGGCGGTGCCATTCCTGGTTTCCTGAATTACGGCTGTATGGGGTTTTACCGCCGCCAGCAATTCCGGCATGCCCGGCCCGGCGACGACGATAATTTTCTGCGGCTTCAGGCTTTCCGCCGTTTTGATCAGCCATTTCATCATCGGCAGCCCGGCGAGTTCGTGCATAACCTTTGGCTTGGCGGATTTCATCCGCGTGCCCTGCCCGGCGGCGAGAATAACAATGGCAAGTTGATTTTTAGCCATGAAGATTTTTACTCTTTCTCGCGGCCGTCGGCAACCACGGTGCGCTGCCCATCCGTGAACTCGGCCAGGTGCATGAATAAAACGCCATACGAAGTGCTGACGCGGATTTTCACAGGCACGGCTGGGTCACCGCCTTTAAGCTGCGCCGCCCACATGGTCGGCAACTTGCCCCGCAGGCGCCCCTGTTCCTGGATCGACATCCAGCCGCGCGGCTTTTTATGCCACTCGCCCGCGACGGGCTCGACCTCGATCGTGCATTCGGCGGCCTCGCCTTTAAAAATATTATACTTGGTCGGCGCCAGTTCGGCGTAAGCCTCATGGGTGAAAATCTGTTTGAAGCGCCGCTTGCCATCGAACACCTCTTCGGTGCCGGCGCATTCGCCGCCTTTACCCACCAATTGAAGAACGTTCAATGCAGCAGAAAGTGCATCGGTCGTGCCTTCGGTTATTTCCGGGCTGAGGTCCGGCTTGTCCTCGGGCGTCTTGCCGTCCAGCGTTTCTGTCAGGCCGAGAAAATGCCCGTTGCGCGCATATTTATATTCCTTGATCTCTTTCTCGCCGCGCCAGATGGCTGTGGATTTGTGTATCTCCGGGCGGAACGTGCCGTCTTTCTCAATCCAGCCGTGACTTTCGAAAATTCCCTCCCATGGCGCCATCTTGCCGAGGAAGCCACGGGTCTTGGCTTCCAGCACGATGTCGTAATGCGCCTTATCGATTTTGATATCCAGCCTGGCCTGCAGGGCATGGATGCCCCCGGCATAGACCTCATAGATGGCGGTCTGCGTTCCCGCCCACGCCGCCGAAGGGGCCAGCGCCACGAGCATGGCCAGGACGGGAATCAAGGATTTCAGGGACATACAGGCCTCCAGACCCTTAAAATACCAGTAAACGGGCGGTTGTCCACACAAGCCGTCTTACTTTATAGTGCCTTTTGATGTTTTACGGGCCCCGGCCCATGAACCCTTTGAATACAGGAAAGACAGGATTATGGCTGCCGCAGCCCAGCAAACCCCCGCCGATCTGCAGAAAATCATCGACGCAGGCTGGGAGGACCGCACCAATATCAATACCGAAACCCGCGGCAATCCTCTCGCCCACGCGGTGGATGCGGCGCTTGACCAGCTCGATTCCGGGCAGCTCAGGATCGCCGACAAGAGCTCCGGCAAATGGGTGGTCAATCAATGGCTGAAAAAAGCCGTGCTGCTCTCTTTCCGCCTGCACCCCAACCGTCTCATTCCGGGCGGTCCGCGCAGCTCGCCTTGGTACGACAAGGTCGAGAGCAAATTTTCCGGCTGGGGTGAGGATGAATTTAAACATGCGGGTTTCCGCGCTGTGCCGGGCGCTATCGTACGCCGCAGCGCCTATGTCGCGAAAAACGTGATTCTGATGCCGAGCTTCGTCAATGTCGGCGCCTATGTCGATGAAGGTACGATGATCGATACATGGGTGACGATTGGCTCCTGCGCGCAGGTTGGAAAAAACTGCCACATCTCCGGCGGCGTCGGACTTGGCGGCGTGCTGGAACCTTTGCAGGCTGAGCCCGTAATTATCGAAGACAATTGCTTCATCGGCGCGCGTTCGGAAATCGTCGAAGGCGTGATCGTCGGCGAAGGATCGGTCATCTCGATGGGCGTGTTCATCGGCCAGTCGACCAAGATTGTGAATCGCGAAAGCGGTGAAGTTATTTTCGGACGCGTGCCGCCTTATTCTGTCGTCGTGCCCGGCACATTACCGGGCAGGCTCTTGAAAGACGACAGCCCCGGCCCCAGTTTAGCCTGCGCCGTCATCATCAAGCAGGTCGATGAAAAAACCCGCAGCAAAACGGGCATTAATGAATTGCTCAGAGACTGAATATGTCCGTTATTGAACTCGCCAAAACCCTTATCAAGTGTCCATCGGTCACGCCCACGGATGCGGGCGCGCAGGATTATCTTGCGAAATATCTGCAATCGCTGGGCTTCGAGATTTTTCATCTTCCTTTCGGCGACGTACCGAATTTATTCGCACGGATCGGCAGCGGCGCGCCACATATCTGCTACGCGGGCCATACCGACGTCGTGCCGCCGGGCCCGGCGGGGCAATGGACCTATGGCCCGTTCACGCCGACGGTCGCGGACGGAAAATTATACGGGCGCGGCGCTAGCGACATGAAAGGCTCGGTCGCGGCCTTCGCCGCAGCTGCAACCGCCTATATCCAACAGCACGGCAAGCCGAAAGGCTCGATCTCGATGCTGATCACGGGCGACGAGGAAGGCCCGGCTACACACGGCACGGTCAAAGTCCTTGAATGGATGGCGCAGCACGGCCACACGCCGGATGTTTGTTTAGTTGGCGAGCCGACAAATCCCGATCATCTCGGGCAGGAAATAAAAATCGGCCGCCGCGGCTCGCTGTCCGGCACGATCACCGTGCAGGGCAAACAGGGGCATGTCGCCTATCCGCATCTCACTGACAATCCCGTGCCGCGCATCGTCAAGTTGCTGGACGCGCTGTCCGCGCATAAATTCGACAAGGGCACGAAATATTTCCAGCCGACTAACCTTGAAATCACCACCGTCGATGTCGGCAACAGCGCGACCAACGTTGTTCCACACAGCGCGAAGGCGCAATTCAATGTGCGCTTCAATGACAAATGGACGAAAGATTCCATCCAGCAAAAAATCTGTTCGGTACTGGATAAAACCCGGCAACCTTACGAAATAGATTTTCGCGGTGATTCCTCAAAAAGCTTCATGACAAAACCCGGCCCATGGTCGGCGCTGGTGCGCGAAGCGGTGAAAGACATCACGGGAAAAACCGCGGAATACACAACGAATGGCGGAACGTCGGATGCCCGCTTTGTCGCGGATTATTGCCCGGTTGTCGAATTTGGCCCCATCAACGCCACCATCCACCAGATCAATGAGAACGCCGACGTGCAGGTCCTTGAGGACCTCACGCGCATCTATGTACGGTTGCTGGAACTTTATTTCAGAAGCTGATTATTCGCCTTTAGCGAAATTGATCATCGCCTCGGCGAAATCGTCGGGAACGATGACGCGGCGGTGCGAAGAACTTTGATCGTAATCGGCTTTGCCGAAGGGAATCCCCACGCCCTTGCCGCGCAGGTTGCCGGTCGTCAGGCTTACATAAAGAAGCTCTGCGCGCTGGCCCTCGGCGCCGAACAGCACATCGCTGACGGTGCCGATTTTGCGGCCTGAAGCAGTCCAGACTTCCAGGCCTTTCATTTTTTTAAGGCTGAGCGCGGCATCATCGCCGGCGGCGGTTTCAATATCGGCCAGCAGCGTCGGGTAAAGTTCCTCGATCTCCTTGGAGTCGAATGTCATGGCGTAACCGTTGCTCACGGCCCTGACGTTGAACGTGCCGTAATTGACAAAAACGGGACGCCCCAGTTTCATCCGGTCGAAATCGACATCGATATAAGCGATGCTGCCGCTGTCTTTCAACACGAGGTCGCGGATACTGCCGACCACTTTGCTCTTGCGGTCGAGCATGCGGCGTTTCAGAACGTCGGTGATTTGCTCATATTGCGGGTTCTGCAGCGGGTCGATGCGGTTGAGGGCGGCGATTTCCTGGATCTTCGGGTTATAGACGGGCGCTGCCGCTATGGCCGGGACGGCCAGCAGCAGGAAAAGGGCTGAAACACAGAAAAACCGGAAAATGGCGAAGCGCATGTTTATCTCCTGTAAAATCAGGTTTTCTTTTAAAGGAAAGCGGTCGGCGGCGCAAGCTTTTTTCATAATAATTATACCACACCAACGCATGGGGCACCACTGCGTTCCCCTTTGATTTAATTCAACTTTTCGATAATTTCATACCATTGTATTCAATGGTTAATAATCGACCCGCACCAGGGTCAGGCCGTCCGGCGGGGCGGTGGGGCCGCCGCGCGTGCGGTCACGGGCCTCGAGGGCGGTTTTGACGTCTCCGGGGCGCCACTTCCCCTCGCCGACCATCACCAGCGTCCCGGCAATGTTACGCATCATGTGATGCAGGAATGAGCGCGCTTCGGCCTCGATCAATATCTCGCGGCCGCCGCTTTCGTCATATTCCTTCTCCATGATTTCGAGGCGGTCCAGCGTGCGCTCCGGCGATTTCGCCTGGCATTCCGAATCTCTGAATGTTGTGAAATCATGGTGACCGAGAAGATGTTTTGCCGCCTCTTTCATCGCCGCCACGTCGAGCGGTCTCTTGAAATGCCAGACAAGGCCCTGCTCGAATGTCGGGAATGCCGAGCGATTTAAAATCCGGTACTGGTACAATTTATTTTTTGCATTGAACCGCGCGTGAAAATCATCCGGCACAATTTCTGCCCTGATGATGCCGACGGGCTGCGGTCTAAGATGCGCGTTGAGCGCCTTCATCAAATCTAAACCTTCGAGTTTGCGTACGCCGTAATCGAGATCGAAATGGGCGACCTGCCCTTTCGCGTGCACGCCCGCGTCGGTTCGGCCCGCGACATGAACGGTAATATCCTGTTGGCAAAATTTCCTGATCGCTTCTTCTATTGCTGCCTGCACGCTCGGCACGCCTTGCTCCTGACGCTGCCAGCCGGAATAATTCGTCCCGACATATTCTATGGTGAGTTTCCAGCGAGTCATGATGCACGCCTTCGGAACAGCAATTTAATGTTTTCAAAATTAACAATCAGGCAACTTGCAACGATCAACGCGGCACCGATCCCGATCATCGGCTTGGCCGGGCCGAAACCGAACGCGATAAGCAAAAGCGATGTCGCCAGCGGTAAAAAATAACAAATCGAGGCGAGGAACACGACATCGCCGTGCTTCATGCCGTAATCCCACATCAAATAAGAAACGCGGCCCAGCCCAAGCAGAAGAATGGCAATCCATTCGAGATTGCGCGGCCAAATAGTTGGCTCCAGTGCCGCATGCAATACAAAACATATGAGAGAGAACGCCAGGAAAACCGGCGCGAGAAAACCCACCGGGTAATTTATTTTCTTCGCAAAAGCGGAATAAACGGCCCATAGCGCCGCCGAACCTATGGCCAGCGCGTGGCCGAAATGGAAATCACCAAACAGCGGCACATCGCCTGAAGGCATGAAAACTGCTATGACTCCCACGAACCCGATAATGCCGCCGAAAATCTGCAGCGCCGTTACACGTTCATTATGCAGCATGGCCGTAAAAACGATCAGCAACACCGGCCATGTATGATTCAAAATATTCGCCTCGAAGAGCGGCACAAGGCTGTAGGACGTGAAAATCAAAATCGTGTAAAATCCCGCGGTGCCGAGCCAGAAAATATAATATTTTAAGGGCTGGCGCCAGTACCCGGCGATATTTTCGCGATTGTAAAACTGTATGAGCGTCAGAAAAAAATATCCCAGGAGAAAAACTGTGCCCACCAGTTCAAGCGGCGGAACAGTGGAAATATATGCAACGAGCACCGTTGTCAGACACCATATGCCCACGGCTCCCAGGCCGATTAAAGTGCCTTTCATGTAAAAATCCCGCCGACCTTAAGGTAGCCCCCGTTCACGGCAGCGGTGAAATCCATAGCGTTCTTGCCTTCGGGCTGGACTTTTAAAATTTTCAGCCCGTGGCCGATATAGCCTTTACGGTCGAGGATTTCGCCGGGATTGCCTTTTGCCGGTGAAAGTTCTGCCGCAAGAATTCTGATGCGTTTTCCTTCGAACTCCGCCCAGGCGCCCGGCCACGGGTTGAGCGCGCGGACCTGGCGGTCGATCATCGCGGCGCTTAAGGTCCAGTTGATGCGCCCGTTCTCTTTTTTTAACATCGGGGCATAGGTGCTGTCATCGTCCTGCTTCGTTGATTTCAGCGCGCCGGTTTTCGCAAGGTCGTTCACCGTATTTACAATCATTTTGCCGCCAAGCGTGGCAAGTTCGTCATGCAGCGATGATGATGTCGTTTTATCCGTAATCGCAACGCGCTCCATCGCGATGACGGGACCGGTGTCGAGGCCTTCATCCATCTGCATCAGGCTTATGCCGGTTTCGGAATCGCCCGACCAGATCGCGTGCTGGATGGGCGACGCGCCGCGCCAACGTGGCAATAAAGACGCATGAATGTTTATGCAGCCATATTTCGGCGCATCCAGAACGGCTTTCGGCAGGATCAGGCCATAGGCCGCGACGACAGCAACGTCCGCGTTCAGCTTCTTGAACTCATCCTGCGCTTCGGCGCTCTTCAGCGATTTGGGATGAAAGACAGGAATGCCATTTTCTTCCGCGCAAACATGCACGGGCGATTTCTGGACCTGCTGGCCGCGGCCCTTGGGCCGGGGCGGCTGCGAATAGACGGCAATGATCTCATGGCCCGATTCATGCAGGGCTTTCAATGCCGGAACCGCGAAATCCGGCGTTCCCATGAAAACGATGCGCAGGCTCATGTTAAATCACTTCCTGCTTTTTCAGTTTCTCGACCCTGCGCAGGATCATGTTGCGCTTGAGCGAGGAAAGATGATCGACAAACAGCACACCGTCGAGGTGATCGATCTCATGCTGCACACAATGCGAAAGCAGCCCTTCCGCTTCCAGCTCAGCGGCCTTGCCGTCATAGCCGAAATATTTGACGCGCACCTTCGCCGGGCGTTCGACTTCGGCATACTGGCCGGGAATGGACAGGCATCCTTCCTCCATCACGGAAATATCTTCCGACTCCCAGACGATTTCTGGATTAGCCATGAAGATGGGCTTGGGCGGCTCTTCCTTCTGGCCTTCGGGACCTTCTTTGCGGCGGGAAAGATCCATGACCAGCACGCGGTTGAGCAGGCCGACCTGGTTCGCGGCCAAGCCGATGCCCGGCGCGTCATACATGGTCTTGAGCATGCCGTCCATCTGCGCGCGGATTTTATCGTCGATTTTCGCGATCGGTTGCGCCACCTGCTTGAGAACAGGATCGGGAACGATGATGATTTTGTAGGGGCTTGGCATGGGAATTATCTAGGCGCGTTTCTTCTGCTGTTCAAGAAGTTCAGGCGCGGCGATTTCACGCGGCATTTCCTCGATGGCTTCAAGATCCGGAATTTCGCGGCCACTCGTGCCGATGTGCAAATCCTTGAATTTTTTAGCACCGGTCAAAAGCTTTGATTCCAGCGAGCCGATGGCGAAATTATAAGTTTTGACGGCGGAATTCAAACTACCGCCTAATTTCTGCATGTGCTCGCCGAATTTGACAACGCGTTCATATAGCATAGCCCCAAGATCGGCGATTTTCTGGGCCTCTTCGGCAATGTTTTTCTGCTGCCAGCCATAATGCGCGATACGTGCCAGCCCCATGAATGTCGTCGGTGACGCGATGATGATGCGTTTATTAGCTGCTTCTTCAAGCAATGTCGGGTCGGCCCCGACGGCCATACTGAACAGGCCTTCGCTCGGCAGATACATCACAACAAAATCGGGGCTGTTGAAACGTTGCCAGTATTCCTTGCGGCTGAGATCGGCAAGGTGCGAGCGAAACGCTTTTTGCAAGCGACCGAGAGCGGCGGCGCGCTGCTCATCACCAAGATCCGTTCCGGTCAATTCAAGATACGGGTCCATCGGCGTTTTGACATCGACGACGATATGCAGGCCGCTTGGCATATCCAGGATAAAATCCGGCTGCTGGCCGGCGCCGTCGACAGACGTATAAACCTGGCGGCGGAAATGCGTGTTTTCGACCATACCCATAAATTCCAGCGTGCGCTGCAGGTGCATTTCACCCCAGCGCCCGCCCTGGCCGGGATTGCGCAGCGCGCGGGAGAGATTCGTCGTTTCGGAATGAAGGCGGTTTTGAATTTCCGAGAATGTTTTCAGTTGCGTCTCCAGGCCAACGCCCGCCTTGCCGAGATTTTCAATCTTGGCTTCCATTTCCTTCAATGTCTTGCCGATCGGATCGACCAGTTCAGCCACAGCCTTCTGGCGTTTTTCAAGATCGTGGGCGCTGTCTTTGTGCGCTTCCTTCAGGCGGCCTTCCGCCAGTTGCAGGAACGATTCATGCGCGTTCCTGATAACTTCTTGCGCGGTCACCTCGAAATGGTCGCGGCTCCTGGCGGCGGCGGCTTCTTCGGCCCTGATCCGCGCACTGAGCTGCACAACACGAATCACCGCCGCGAAAAGCGCCACTCCCAAACCAATTACTGCATAAATCATTGCGTTCATGACCATCTCTGCTAGCCTGTCAGAGACGGGATTATATATGGTCTTTCAAAAAATGAAAACAAATAGAGAACGCGGTAACGCCCTGATTTATGTGCTGATTGCGATTGCCCTGTTCGCAGCTCTTTCAATGACCTTGGGCCGGCAGAGCGACACGGGCGAGGCCTCGGATTTAAGCGATGACAAGGCCGAGCTTTACGCCACGCAACTGATTTCCTATACCGCCCAGGCGAAATCGGCTCTCGACCAGATGATTTTCTCGGGCGGCGCTATTGACGACCTGGATTTCGCCCTGCCGGGCAGCGGTACTTATAATGCCGGAACCATGGCTGATAAAATCAAACGCGTCTATCACCCGGATGGCGGCGGACTGCTGGCGGCGCGTCTGCCGCCCGCGGCAACTCCTTATACAGGCAGCGACCCGGCTGTGGGTTGGTACATGGGACGCTTCAACAATGTCGAGTGGACGAAAACGGCCGGCACGGATGTGATGCTTGTCGCCTACGGCATCGACGAGAGAGTCTGCGCGAGGATCAACGAGAAAGTGACAGGCAGCACGGCCATACCGCAGATGAGCGGTACGATCCGCAACCTGATGATCGACGATGTCTATCACACCGGCATCAACGCCGACCTGACGACCCTGCCCGGAACGCCGGTCTGCACCGCCTGCAACAAGGTCTCCGCGCTCTGCGTCGAGGACCAGGCCGGGGATATTTACGGATTTTACACGGTATTGCTGGACCGCTAGATCAGGCCGGCGATTATTTCCTGAAGCTCTTTGATCCCGCCTTTTTCCTGCGCGCTCGTGGACACGGGCTCGGGGTGCGCGGCGGTGTTTGTTTTCAACTCGGTCTTTATTGTTTCAATTGTTTCGCCGAGATTTTCCGCCTTGTCGGTTTTAGTGAGCACAATACGGTATGCAACCGCGGCTTTATCCATCATCTTCATCAGTTCGCGGTCGACATCCTTCAGCCCGTGGCGCGAGTCGATCAGCAGCATCACGCCGCGCAATGTGGGGCGACCGCGCAGGTAAGAGAAAATAAGATCTTCCCATTCCGCCTTCTGCGTCTTGGAGACTTTTGCGTAGCCGTAGCCCGGCATGTCGACCAGGATGAATTTCTCGCGGATTTTGAAAAAATTGAGCTGCTGCGTGCGGCCCGGTGTGTTCGACGTGCGTGCGAGGTCCTTGCGGTTCGTCAGCGCGTTGATGAGCGAGGATTTTCCGACATTCGACCGGCCAGCGAACGCGATCTCGGACAGCGTGGCATCGGGCAGATTATCCGGGCGTGCCGCGCCCCAGATGAAGTCGCAGGGACCGGCAAAAAGAAGTTCGGACGGGCTGAGCATGGGATTTACTTTTTCTTTTTACGGCGGCCTTTGGGCATCGAGACGGTCGGCTTGTCGCCGCCATCGGTAACGGACGCAAGCGCTTCTTCCGCGTCTTTCTCCGCCATTTCCATCAGCGGGTGAAGCGCGGGACCGTCCTTGATGGCCTCGTCGAGCTGCTTTTCCTCTTCGGTTTCGCCGAACAAATGGATCGGCACATCGAGCGAGCGCATGATGATGATCTGCTGGATAACGCCGATCAATGCGCTGAACGTCCAGTAGACGACAAGACCGGCGGCGAATTTGGCCATGATGTAGGTCAACACCAGCGGCATCCACATCGCCATGTCACGCTGGATCGGGTCCTGCGGCGGCGGGTTGAGCTGTTTTTGCACATACATCAGCCCCATCATCAAAAGCGGCCAGATGCCGATATGCAGGAAGCCCGGCGGATCCCACGGGATCAGCCCGAACAGGTTGAAGAGATTCGTGGGGTCGGCGGCAGAGAGATCGTGAATCCAGCCGAAGAAAGGCGCGTGGCGCATTTCGATGGTGATGACCAGCACCTTGTAAAGAGAGAAGAAGATCGGGATCTGGATCAGGATCGGGAAACACCCGGCCAGAGGATTGACGCCCTCGCGCTCGTAAAGCTTGACCAGCTCTTCCTGGAGTCTTTTCTTGTCCTCGCCATAGGTCTTGCGCATCTCCAGCACCTGCGGCGAGACCTTCTTCATCTTGGCGAAGGAGCGGTATGAAACATTGGTCAGCGGAAACACGGCCGAGCGGATGACGATGGTGAGCAGGATGATCGCGATACCCATATTGCCGATATGCGTGTCGAAGAAATGCAGGATGTAGAAGAACGGCTTGGTCATGAACCAGAACCAGCCGAAATCCACCGCGAGGTTGAAGTTCGGCACGCCTGTTTTTTTGCCGTACTCGTTGAGCTTGAGAACTTCCTTCGCGCCGGTGAACATGTGGCCAGTGCTCTCGCCGCTTTGGCCTGATTGAATTGTCACGGGACCGCCGGTGAAATCAACCTGGTAGCGGCCCCAGTCCTTGGGCAGCGCTTCGCCTTTCTTGCGCTTGCCGGGCACATCGCCCGTGCGGCTGACGCGGTATTTCGTATCGATGCCCTGCTCCGGCATTAGCGCCGTCAGCCAGTATTTATCCGTGATTCCGGCCCAGCCCTGGCTACCGGTGAATTCATGAGCGGGCTCCTTCCAGAGCTTCTGGTATTTGATCTCCATCAGCTTGTCGCCGATGAAACCAATGGGCCCCTCGTGTGAAATCCAGAGCCCTTCAAAGAAAGGTGGGTGGCCGGTCTGCGTGACTAAACCATAAGGATGCAGCGTTACCGCGTGGCCGGAATTATTTGTTACTTTTTGATTGATCGTGATGAGGTACGTACCGTCGAGGCTGTAAATTCTTTCGAAGCGCAGGCCCTGACCGTTGTCCCATGACAGCTTCACGGGATTTTCCTTCGTCAGCTTATCGTTGCCACCGACGTGCCAGAGCGTGTCAGCGTCCGGAACTTTCACGTCCTTTTCCGCAGGCACCCATCCATATTCTATGTAGCGCGGGAATTCGCCATTCTTGGGCGAAAGCAGGACCATATTCTCTTTCTTGTCGAGAGCCTTGTAATATTTATGGAACGAAATATCGTCCAGCCGCGCGCCGCGAAGCGCAATCGAGCCATAGATCACACCGTTGTCCAAACCTACGCGCGGGCTCTCGGCCAGCGCATCCGCGCGAGCCAGCATCTTCGTCGGCGCTTCGGGTTTCTGCGCCTCGACCTGCAGATATTCTTTCTGTGCCTCGCGCAGCTCCTGCTGCTGCGGCTTGATGATCATATGGTTGTACAGGAAATAGACCATGATCGCGGCGAAGAAAAAGAGGAACATGTTGCGCATGTCCTCGGGATGGATATTGTTCGGATCGTTGGTTTTCATGATCTTTTCGCCGTTTATTCCTGCCCGCGTTTATAGCGCAGCAGGTCCCCCCACGCAAACGCTTCCGGTACAGGATCAGTAAAACCTGCGCGACACCATGGGTGGCATTTCACAAGCCTTAACCCTGCGAGAATCCCGCCCTTCAGGGCACCGTGGCGCTCGATGGCTTCCAGCGCATAGCTCGAGCAGGTCGGGTGAAACCGGCAGGCGGGCGGCATCAGGGGCGAGATGGCCGCGCGGTAGAAGCGCACCGGCAGGGCGGCGATATATCTCATCATTGGCCTTCTCCTTTCCGGCACCCCAGTTTTTCGAGGCACCAGCGCAGGTCCTTGCACAGTGATTCATAGGGCCGCGTGGCCGACAAGGAGCGCCCGATCAGGACGTAATCATGGCCGGGCATGGCGCTCTCCGCCAGCACGGCAGTCGCGGCAGCACGCAGGCGGCGCTTGATACGGTTGCGCTTGACGGCGGAGCTTTCGGTTTTCTTGGTGACGGTATAGCCGACGCGCAGCGCGGCCTGGCCGTTGGGAATGGCCTGCACGACCATACCGGGCGCGGTCCATTTACGCCCCTTGCGGTTCAGCGTGACAAAATCGGCACGGTTTTTGAGAGTTTCGAGCGGCGGCCCCTTGGTCATGGGCGGCCCCTTTATTAAGCGCTGAGCTTCTTGCGGCCCTTGGAGCGGCGGCGCGCGAGGACGGCGCGGCCCTGTTTCGTGGCCATGCGCGAGCGGAATCCGTGGCGGCGCTTGCGGATCAGTTTGCTGGGCTGGTATGTGCGTTTCATGGCCTTATTCCTTTAAAGTCGGGGTTTTATAGCGGGGTTTGGGGGCCCTGTCAAACAATTATGAACAGGCCCGTTAACGCCTGTCCCCCATGGCCCGGCGGATGAAAAACCGCTTGGCGGCGGGCAGTTTTGCCACAATTTTGAGGCCCGTACGCCGCAGGCGCCGGACCGGGCCGAAGCCGTTTGAAAACAGCCGCACGAGGCCGTCCGTGACCGCTATCATGCTCATATTGTCGAACCGCCTTGCTCTTTGGTAGTTTTCCAGAATATCCGGCGCGCCAGGGTCGGTTTTGCCCACTTTTACCAGATCAGCCAGGGCTTTTACGTCCCGGAAGCCTAGGTTAAGCCCCTGCCCGGCGACGGGGTGTATGGCATGCGCCGCATCGGCCACGAGGGCCATGCGGGGGCCTATGTAAGACGCCGCGTGAATGAGGCTCAAGGCATGAACGGCGCGCCGCCCGATCATCCTGACCTGCCCGTAAGCGGCGGGAAAACGCTCCGCCAGCGCCCGGTTGAATTCCTCCTCGTTCTTTTTCATGAACGAGTCCCTTTCGGGACCGTGCTCTGTGAACACGACCGAGGAGCGGTGCGTACCGTCGGCCGCATCCGTCATGGGCAGGATCGCGAACGGGCCGCTTTCATGGAAATGCTCGACCGCTACATTACCATGCGGATTTTCATGAACAGCCGTGCAGATGATCGCGCGTTGCTTGTAATTCCATTCGCGCACGGGCACGTCCATCCATTCGCGGGTGAAGGAATTGCGCCCGTCCGCGCCGACGATGAGCTTCGCCGTTATGGTTTCGCCGTTTTCTAAAATCGCCTGCGCGAAATTTTCGTCGACCGAAAAATCCCTTACCTTCACCGGCGCGCGGTGTTCGACGTTCTTTAGCGTATCAAGCGTTTTCATCATCGCGTTTTTGAGGTCAAGATTTTCAACGATCCAGCCGAAAATCTTTCCATCAGATTCCTTTTTCAGGAAATCAAGCAGCAGCGGCGAGTCGCCATCTAAAATTTTTATCTCCTCAATCGGGCAAGGCAGGCCCGAGAGATTTTTCCAGATGCCCGCCTCTTCCAAAATTTTCCGGGAGCCATACGAAATCGCCGTTGTGCGGAGGTCGCCGCCCGTCTGCGGCGGCGCCTGGTCGAGGCAAATGATCTGCAGCGATTTTTCTTGCCCGGCGAGGCAGGCCAGCGTCAGGCCTGCGAGGCCGCCGCCAATGATTGCCATGTCATATGTTTTCGCTGCTATTTTCACCATGCGCCTTTGTACACCATAAAGAAAAACCCGGCAATTTCCTTTGCCGGGCGTTTCCTACTCTAGATGCTACAGAAAAACTATTCGAAGGGCAGGTCCCAGCTCAGGCCGATACGCACCTCATGGCTGCCGGTATCTATTTTCTCATAGTCGCCGAATGCCAGGTCCGCGCCGTCCACATAGCGGTAAGCTGATATGAACGAGAGGCTCTCGCTTATAGGATAGCGCACGCCGCCACCGACCTGCCAGACATAGCCGCTGCTTTCAGAAGACGTATTCACGGCAAGGCCGCCGACATCATCTATCGTCCCTTCGTGCCAGCCATAACCGATACCGGCGCCGATGAAGGGCTTGATTTTTTTCCAGTTAAAATCGAAATCGTAATAGAGGTTGATCATGGCGATGGTCGAATCGAGGTCGCCGCCTACCTCAAAGCTTCCCAAATTCACAATATCGACGCTGTTCATGTCGGCGCTCAGGCGCGAAAGCTCGGCCTCGACCCGGAACTGCGGCGTCAGCTTGAAGCCGATTGCCCCCGCAAAAGAAATGCCGTCCTCCATGAACAGCTCGCCATCCGCGGGCGTCGTGGTTTCGGTGAATTCCATGGCCGGGAAGGAGTTAAGTCCCATGTAACCGGCGAAATAAATACGTTTCGCCGCCTGCGCATACGGGAGAATGCAGAAAGAGACCGCGAAAGCGGCGAGAACAGGCAATAGCCGTCTGCGTAATAAAATCATGATGCGAGAGACATGAATAAGGGGAAACGCAGGAGCAACTCAACTAGGCGTTGAGCCATCCTATCAAATTCGCGGGAGCATGAAAAGCCCGGATCAGGATACGGGGCAATCGACCTTGGTGGGTAGGTCCGCGGCGATGGGCTCATCGTCCATCATTTCGATCATACCGGTGGGCTGGACCGAGAAATTGGCGATAAACAGGGCGTTGGAATAAAACACCACGGCATCGCACAGGAAATGGCCCTGGTCGTTCATGCCTGCGAACGTCGCGGGTCGCACCGTGCCCTCGACCACCGACCTTGTCGTGTCGTCCATATCGGCGGGTATGTTCGGGTCGTTCATGCTTTCGGCGATATAGAACGGGCCTTCTTCACCGCGAACGAAGAAACAGAAGAAACGTAGGTAATCGAGGACGTTTTTCTCGTTGACCTTGATGGGGGCCTTGGCGTTGACCTCGTGGATGGGGGGCGAGGTGCCGTTCAGACGGAACAAATTGCCCTGGTCGGTCAGGTAATAGATGTTCAGGCGGCGGTTCACCCAGTTCGGGTCGCGGACGCGGATCAGCGCCACGGTCTCATAGAAGGGCAGCATGCGCCAGTGAACCTCGGTCGTCTCGGCGGAAACCTTGTACTTGCCGTCGATCGGGTTGATCTGCTCGAGGAACCCTGCCAGTTCGTCGCCCTGCACGGGGTTCCAGTTGTTATCGTGGTACATGGAAATTCCTGGCTCTATTATCTTTGTTGTCTTTAAGCGTTATCTCTTCAGGCCAAAGGCCGCCGATTGGGTATTTTGACAGAATCGGCAGACTTCGCAACCCTTTGTTCCAGAGCCTTTATAGCGTCCCGGCGGCGGAATTTCCACCATTATCCGCGCACGCCCGCCCATGTAAAAAGCCCCGGTCCACTGGTCCGGGGCTTTCAACCTAGGAAAAGGGTTAATCGTTAGAAGCTCTCGGAGCCGCAGCTTGCAGCAGCCGCGATGCTTTCCTCGAACGTGCCGCCGTAGCTGTAGTTCACGGGGCCGCCTGCTCCGGCTGCGCTGACCGCATCGCCCCAGCAGCTTACATTCTGGCTGGTGCTCTCTGCTCCTGCAGCGGGCTCGATATTGGCGAGGTCCGCAGGCGCGCTTTCATCGCCGGCAGCCGGGTTGATCGCATTCAGGCCAGCCGCGCCGGTTGGGCCGGACGCGCCGCCCGACAGTCTCGGCAGGCCGGTGATCGTAACGTTCAGTCCCGCGAAACCGCCATTGAAGGGGTCGAAGTCCTCGAAGAACTGGTTGTCGTTCTCAGGGCCGTTGTCTGCCGCAAGAGCACCGAACCAGAAGATGCCGCGGTTGTTGACGTCCGGCCAGTGGCGGAACATCAGCTCCAGGAAGTCAAGCTGGGCCTGCGTCATGACATCGCCCGTGATCAGGCCTTCGCCAGGCATGAAGAAGGTGCTGTCGCTTGCATCGAGCCATATGGCTTTTGGAACACGCGAGTTATCGGTGAAAGTATTGCTGCGGACAGCTACGAAGAAGTCGGACTGACCTTCAAAGTACTGCGAGCCAATCGTTCCACCGAAGTTCAGACCTGCGCTACCCGGAACGTTGACGCCGTCGAATGTGTCGTACGGATTACCGTCATAGGTGTAGCCGCCGGCAAAAAAGCCGCCGGTACGAACCAGGGAAAGCTGTTCGGTCCGTCCACCCCAAGCATCAAACTCGAGACCGATCTGACCGCCGATGAACTTGTTGCCATAGCCGCCGAAGGACGGGTCTGAGCTGATACCGGTGAGGTCAATGATACCGCTTTCGAAGCGAGCGCCGACGCGGTTATCGGTGAAGGTATTACCCGTCACATTGATGTAACCGTTGTTCGGGCCCTGGACGTGCAGACCGATATCATTGTCATGAAGATCGTTGTTCGTCACGAAGATGACCGCGGACGGATCAATGAAGATACCGGCCTCATCTGCATCGGCGACTTCGTTCTCGTCGATCAGGATGAAGGCGCTGTCATTCACTTCGATACCGTTGTGGTTAACGAAACGAATATCGTTGTCCGTGATCGCGCTGAAGATGCTGTCTTCAAGATCAATGCCGTCATCGCCCGCAGAGCGGATGAAGTTATCGTCAATCGAGACAAAGTTGCTGTCGCGGACATTGATACCATCGCCACCCGTGTTGTGGATGTAGTTGCGTGCGATGCGTGTACCATCAATGTTTTCGACGTAAATGCCGTCATCGCCCGTGTAGTGGACATGGTTTCTGAGGATATTCAGATCCGCACCGCCCGAACCGCCAAAGTCGGTCAGGGTGATGCCAGCGCCGAAGCCGCTGTCAACATCGCTGTTGTCTACGATTTCGATGTGGGCACCGTTGAAGAAGTTGCCGTTGATTTCGATACCTTCATCCCAGCCATAGATCTCGTCGTTATCGAGGATCCAGAGCTCGGAAGCGTCGATGCCGCCGGTGTGGACGATGCCGTGTTCGGACTGGCCGATGATACGGTCATTTTCCTCGATGCGGATGTCATGGCGGTCGCCAGACATACGGCCGTGGAAGCTGATTCCGTTGTCGCCGCCAACGATGTCGTTATGCGTGATCAGGATCTCGTCGTCGCGGAACGGGAAGGTCGTATCAGCGTTGCTGGTATCGTCCTCGAAGCGTACGCCATCCAGATCAGCTTCAATAACGTTGTAGCTGATATTGAGAAGCGCGTTCTGGTAGATGGCTTCATCGAACTCGATACCGTCGCCGTTGGCGTCGATCGTGTTCTTGTCGTTCACGCCACCGATCAGGATGTTGGCACGACCGTAAACATCGCCGTCGAAGTGAACGCCGTCATCGTCAGAACGGATGTGGTTGTCGGAGATGGTGATGTTCGCGTCGTCGTAAATGCTGTCAGCGAATTCGATACCGTCATCGCCAACGCGGTTGTTCGAGTACGGACCTGCGAGGGTCGTACCGTCATAACCGATACGGTTGCCGTCGATAACGATCTGGGCAGAGTTGAAGATGTCATTGTTGAAGTGAATGCCATCTTCGCCGGAGATGATGTTGGACGGGTTCGCACCGAAGGTGTTGCCGTCGCCATCGCCGATGTTAACCGTTGCGGAGCCAGAGACTTCGCCGTCGAAGCGGATACCATCGCCATTGCCGTTGTTATTGTCATCGGCGTTGATGATGTTGTCATGGATGTCGATATCAGCGTTGCCGTTAACGTTGCCGCCGAAGTAGATACCATGACCCAGCGCGTGGATGCCGTGGTTGTTGCCAAGGATTTCAACCGTGGCATTGCCGCTTATACCTGCGAACTCGATACCGTTGTCGCTGGCGCGGATGTCATCATTGTCATTGATACGAACCGTCGCATCGCCGGAGATGTTACCGTTGAAGTCGATACCATCTTCATCTTCACCCTGGATCCAGGTATTACCGATGATTTCGACCAGCGCCGTGTCAAATACGCCGCCATTAACGTAGATACCTTTGCGATCACCGATGATGGAGTCGTTGTTCAGGATCCAGACCTGCGACTCATCATCGATCGTACCGCCGAAGTGGATACCGTCTTCGGACTGGCCGTCGATGGTGTTGCCGGTGATACGGATATCATGGCGGTCTTCGCTGACGTTCTGCGTGAAGCGCACCCCGTGGTTGCCGCCCGTGATCGTGTTTTCGTTGATCCAGATTTCATCCTGAACCGTGACAGGGTTCAGGGCGTTGCTCGTCTGGCCACTGAACAGGATACCGTCCTGGTCAGCATTGACAGTGTTGTAGCTGATTTCGAGAAGCGCCTGGTCTTCGACGGTGCCTTCGAAAACGATACCGTTACCATTGCCGCCGTTCGCAGCATTAATGGTGTTGCCATCATTCAGGCCGCCGATGAGGACATTGACGAAGTCGTCAACATTGTTGTTGAAGACAATGCCGTCATCATTCGAGCGGATCCAGTTGTCAGTGATGTTGATGTCGGCATCATCGCTCAGGGTTCCGAAGTCGATGCCGTCGTCCGAGACGCGGCTGTTTGCACCCGTCGTCGGGGCAGCAGCTGTGCCATCGTAGCCGATGCGGTTGCCATCGATATTGATAACGGCATTATCGCCGACATTCGCTGCAAAGCGTATGCCGTCAACGCCCGAGATGACGTTCGAAGCGTCAACATTCAGCGTCGCGCCGCTACCGTCGCCGATATTGACGGTCGCGTTGGAAACCGCGCCGTCGAAGCGGATACCATCGCCGGTGCCGCTATTATTGAGGTCAGCCTGGAGATTGTTGTCATGGATGTTCAGCGTCGCGCCATTGATGGTGCCGCCGAAATAGACGCCATGATTCTGCGCATTGACGCTGGCGTTGCGCAGGACGTCAACCTGCGCGCCGCCGGTGATCGCACCGGCAAAGTGAATGCCGTCGAGACCGAAGCCAGCGGCAGGATTGGCCGAAACGTTAATGAGCGGGTTGTCGTTGATACCCACTTTCGCGCCCGTGATCGCACCGGCGAATTCAATGCCGTGGCGGTTCAGGCCCTGCAACGTATTGCCAGTAACGAGAACGCCATAGCCGCCAGCCAAGGCTGTCGACGTGGTGTTGACCACACCATCAACCTGGAGACCGTCATGGTGGCCTTCGAACGAGTTGTTGCTGACCAGAAGCGTGGAGGTGCCGGTGACCGATTCTATATCGATCGCCGCGCCGACTTCATCCGGGGTTGCGCCAGCGAATCCTGCACCGAGTGCGATCAAGTTGCCGGAAATCGTAACAGCGGAGTTGCCGCTGATGCCGACATTGATAAGGATGCCGTCATCACCGGTATTGGCCGTGGTCGGGTCGATCGTGTTGCTGTTGATATTCACAATCGAATTACCGTTGATGCCTGATACAAATTCAATACCGCGATCACCAGCGTTAGCGCCGTATCTAATGGCGGCGTTGTTGTTGACATTCACGGCTGAGTTCGAGACAGCGCCCTCAAAGTGCACGGCGTCATCGCCACCAACTATGGTGCCGTTGTTGCGGACTTCAAAGAGCGCGTTGTTCGTGACTGCGCCCTGAACGTGCACGCCGTTCTGGCCGCCGCGGATCGCGCCGCCGGCATTACCGTTGGCGTAAATCTGAACGTCGGCGTCATCGATGTTGCCACCAAAGTTGATACCGTGCTGGGCCGTACCGATGATGTTGCGGTTGTCGTGGATGCGGGTGTCATGCGCAAGATTGCTGACAGTACCAACGAAGTTGATACCGTTCTGGCCGCCCGTCAGTTCGTTCTTGAAGATGTGGATTTCTTCTTCGCTGAGCCCGCCGGTGGTTTTGGCGCTGCTGACCGGGCCCTGGAAGCGGATCGCGTCGCGGGTTGCGTTGACGATGTTGTTGCTTGCCTCGATCAGGGCTTCACCGGTTACGTTGCCGTTGAAACGGACGCCGTCCGTTCCGGCCGTGATGGTGTTGCCGTGTTCGCCGCCGGCATTGCCGCCGATGGTGACGCTGGTTACGCCGCTGCCGCCAACGTTGCCGTTGAACAGGATGCCGTTGTCGGTCGCCTGGATGCGGTTGTCGCTGATTACGATGTTCGTGTTGCCGGTTACGTTGCCGGAGAACTCGATGCCGTCATCGGTGATCGCGTCGGCAACGACAGGGCCAATGCCCGGCGTGCCGGTGAAGCCGATGCGGTTGCCATCGATGTTGATGTTGGTGTTGGTGCCGATGTTCTTGTCGAAGTGGATGCCATCGAGGCCGTCATCCGGACCCGGTGTGCCGGGGTCGAAGTTCAGGTCGACATTGATGATGTTCGATCCATCGTCCGTTGGGCCGGGAATGTTGTTGCCGTTACCGATATTGATGGTGGCGTTGTCGATCAGGCCGTTGAAGAAGATACCCGAGCCGATGAGGCCGCCGTCAAGGTTCGCCTTGATGACGTTGTCATGGATGTGCAGAGCCGCACCGCCGTTGATGCTGCCATTGAAGAAGAGACCGCTGTCATCAGCGCTGATGTTTGCGTTATCGCTGACCTGCGTGTTGCCGCCGGAGATGCTGCCATCGAAGCGGACGCCATCCTGCTCAGCATCGATCTGCGTGTTGCCATTGACGATAACCAGCGAGTTGCTGATGTTGCCGCCGAAACGGATACCGTGACCTGCGGTCGCGATGATGTCGTTGACGTTGACCTGGATGTCCTGTGCGTTGGTGATCGCGCCCTGGAGATCTACGCCGTTAGCAGTCGAGCGGATGGTGTTGCCCTGAACCGCGACAGCGTCGACGTCATTGATCGTGCCTGTGCCGAGAACGCCGTTGATGACCTGGCCGCCGACGACGCCCATATTGTTGTCTTCGATAATGACGCGCGTCGTTGCGCCGGAAAGCGCGCCGAGCTGGACGCCGCGTTTCGCGGTGCCTTCAAACGTGTTGTTCCGGACCATCGCGGTGCCGTTGAAGGCGCCATCGATAAATACACCAGCCTGCAGCATGTTGCGGAACGTGTTGCCGTCAACATCAAGGCCAGCCGCCGGCGCGCCCGAAGCGGACACGCCGTAATTCACGAGGTTCGCGCCGTCAACGATGACGGGGTCGAGGTGGAAGTCAGCAGCCTGGACGCTGAATACAGCGTTGTTGGCGTTGGTCGCCGCGGTGACTTTAATGCCCACGTCGCCGTCGATTTTCAGTTTGTTCTCGTTAATAACAACGTTTTCAACGAAGTTGTTGTCGCCAGCCGTTACGCCGCCACTCGTCGAACCTGCGTGGTTCTTCAGGAACAGTGTGTTCTGGCCGGTACCGGTATTATCGAGCGCGTCAATCGCATTCTGGACCGAACCGATGGTTACTGTAGGAGGAGCTCCAGCAGTAATAGAAGCATCCCACTGCGTCAGCGTGATCGTGCCGTCGCCCGTGGTACGGAGCGAGTTCGCGCCGCCTTTGAAGATGCTCTTGTTGTTGAGAAGAATGTTGCCGCCGGCAGCGTTGATGAAGCCGTTACCGTTGAGGGCAACTTCGTTACCGTTGAAGGTGACGTCATCATCCGAGGTGACGATCGAGGCGCCGTTGTTGATCTGCAGCAGACCAACGCCTTCAGCGTTCGTGTCAGCGTTCAGCAGAACCGCGCCATTCGACGTGAGCGTACCATTGACAATAATGTTGTCATTGGCGTTGACGTTCAGGCCGTTGAAGAACTGGCTGCCCGTGAAGAAAACATTGTTGTTGTTAGCGTCGAGTACGCCGAGCGTACCATTGCCGCCAGCCGTGAAGGTGACTGCGCCGCTGATGTTGGCTTGCGTATTCAAGCTGCCGACGGTGATACCGTTGACGTTCGCGCCGCCGAGGATGAGTTCTCTGGCAGTGATTTTGCCGATTTCAGAGGTGAGAAGTTCCATATGCGGAGCGACAGCCGGATCAATTGCAGCCGAGCCGACAAAGAGTCCGCCTTCGGTCGAACGCTCGATCGTGACTGTGCCGTCATCAGCCGTACCGCCACCACCACCAGCGGTGATGATCGAATTGCCGGTCGAGTTGAGTTTCACTTCTTCAGCAGAAATGAAGACATTGCCTTCTGCACCGGATGAATTGGTGGTGTTTACGGAGCCATTAGTCTGGAATTCAACATCACCGAGATCAGTGTTCGTACCACGCGCAATAAATGTCGCAGCGCCGCCATCTGTCGTGATCGCGCCATTAATACGGATATCATCGCCAGCGTTCATGTAAACCTGGCCACCATCGGTGTCGATGGAGCCGCTGTACAGGATGTTGGTATCCGTCATCGAGTTGTCAGGCGTGTAGTTCGCAATCGGAAGCGTGAACCCATTACCTGCAACGAAGTATACGCGGCCACCTTCGGTCTGAATCGTGCCGTTACCGTTAATGTCGTGGTCGGCACCTGCTTCGAGGTAGCCACCATTAGTGTTGATGAGAGCGTTGATGCTGACATCGTTGTTGCCGCTGTCAGGGTTGTTAGTATCGTCAAAACCTGCAAGCAGAAGAACATTCAACTGGCCAGCGGTCGAGGTGATTGCCTGATTGATGACGACATCGTCATGAGATTCCATGCGTAGCGTAGCGTTGGTGCCAGCCGATTTTGTGATTGTGGCGCTAACAGTAATGTCGCCTTGTTCAGCGTTATTATTGTCATGCGTTCTCAGCGTGACGCTTGTACCTGCGTTCAGTGAGTTTTGAATCGTTGTGTTTGTAACAGTCGAAGCGGTTGCGTTACCAGAAGCCGTAATGATGTTCGGACTACCGCCGCCAACTCCAACGTCAGCATTCGCGCCAGGCGCAATAACTGTCAGATTGTCGGGGTCAAGGAGCCATTCACCGGCATTGCCGTTAGCTGCCGATGCGTCGACATTACCGTATGCTTGAAGATTGCCAGCAGAAGACGTCTCAACGCGTCCGCCGTTACCGGAGTTCGCGCCGCCTTTGGCGGTGATCAGGCCGAAGAAGCCCGTCACTTTATCAGACCAGACGACCACTTCGCCGCCGTCGCCATCTTCTTCAGCGTTGGCGTTGAGGATCGCGTTCTGGCCTACGAATGCGTAATCGGAAGTCGGCGTGTCGCCCTGGCCCTGCCAGTCGCCGCCGAGATGGATCGTGCCGCCGCCGTTGGTGCCGGAAGCGTCGAGAACTGCGTTGTCCTCGGCTGATACGAACTGGCCGGTGACTTCGATGTCGCCGCCGGTTGCGCCGGATGCATCAAGAATGCCCGTAACCTGGACTTTGCCAGCGTCGCCGCCATTCAGGACAATTCTGCCGCCCTGCGTCGTAACGGAAGAAACATCAACGATACCGCTGACGTTAATAATATTGTCGACGACGTCTTTGGCCTGCGCCGCCGTGATCTGGACCACGCCGCCATGGGCGTTGATGGTTCCGGTGTTGGAGACGAGCGCATCGGCCACGTTGCCGGGCACTGCGACTTCAATCAGGTCATCGCCGTAAAGGTCGAGCGTGACGGTTTCGCCGGAAGCGAGCGCGACAGAGCCCAGTTTCGCATTGATGACGCCCGCGTTAGAAACGCTCGGCGCGACGAAAGCCGCAAGGCCCGCGTCGGCGACGCTGATGCTGCCGTTCAGGTTGATTGCGCCTTCGGTGATGTTTGAAATCTGGTAGTCGCCGAATTCATTCGAGCGCAGCTGTTCAATATTAATGTCGCCCGTGGTCATGATGATGCCGGCGACGTCAATGACGGAGTCCTCGCCCGTAAATACGCCGTTGCGGTCAATAATAATGACGCGGCCATCAGCCGTCAGGCGACCGAGGATGAATGTCGGGTCGGCATCCGGCGCGGCTTTCGCGACGAACAGGTAGTTCGAAGACGCCTGGTTGATGTTGACGTGGTAACCTTCAGGGATATCAAGGTTAGCGCTTGTACCAACATAAAGCTGCGTGTTCTGCGTGATGTCTGTGAATGTCGTGGTCGGGGTTTCAACCGTGATGCTGCCGTCTTCGTCTGTGAAGCCGGTCCAGGGCGCTTCGGCCGCGGGAGCCTCGGGCGCCGCGGGGGTTTCGATCGAGGAAGCCTCTGGCATGGAAACGTCGGGAAGAACCACGTCCTCTGCGTAAGCTGGGTTCATCGCCAGTGCGAGAACCGCGGTCAGCGCGGATGTCGATAAAAGTTTCGCGGTGGAAATATTTCCGCGGCGCGCAGCATTTCTCTTTGAAATGAATGTACTCATAGTGGTCTTCCTTCCCTAAAAAAAATTAAATCCCTACATCATTGAATTCTGAAAATATTTTTTGAAACCGGAGGTGGCATTTTTTTATTTTATTTTGCATCCACGCACTTCAAGGTTTCGTCTTAAATCCATGGGCGGCACCAAGTTTCGCCGCCTAAGGTTTTACACCACCCCATAAAAAATTCAAGGAATAATGAAGGCGACCTTAACGAGCTATGAAAATTCTGTCAAATGAATTCTCGTTATTCTGTCAAACGCTAAGGCTTTCAGGCCACTTGCAAAAATCCTAATATAGCGGGAAGATTCGAAAACAAGCGAATCGAGGGTTTTTTCATATTTTTTTGCGCCCCGCGGTTGCTTTCGTCCCTGAAATAGCTTAAAAATTGTGGATATGAGGCCCTTGTTTTTGGGCGGTTTTCTGCTATAGCGTATCTCCACAAGTTCCAGACATTTGGGAATTTTTACAAGGCAAGGTTGATAATGATTAATTTCAAGACGCTTTTCGCAAACCCGCGTGCGGGTTTATGCGCCGCTTTTATCGCCACTATATATATAGTAGCGCCCGTATCCCCAGCCTTCGCCCAGGTCGGCGAGGCCACCACCACCGCTGACCCCGGCCGCGTTCAGCAGCAAATGCTGGATGAACAGGAAATTCCAGACGTCATGCCCAGCATGGAAGTCGAGAACCTCCTGCGCCAGAAAATTCCCGCGAACGCCGAGAGCGTGCGCTTTACCTTAAGATCGGTCGACGTCCAGGGCGCCACTGCTTACAGCGAACAACAACTGCAATCGCTTTACGCCGACAGGATCGGTTCTGAAATCTCGCTCGCGGACGTCTACACGATCGCGGCGCAGATGACGAACAAGTTCCGCAACACCGGCTACATCCTGACGCAGGTCATCGTTCCGCCGCAGACTATCGATGGCGGTAACGTCAAGCTGCAGGTCGTCGAAGGTTATGTCGACCAGGTTGTCGTCGAAGGTGCTGGTACCGACCGCGAAAACCAGTTCGTCCGCGAATATGCGAAAAACATCCGCACGGGCGGCGCACTCAATGTGCGCGAGCTCGAGCGTTACCTGCTCCTGATCAATGATCTTCCCGGCGTCGAAGCGCGCAGCATTCTCTCGCCATCGCGCACAAAAGGCGGCGCGGCTGATCTTCGCATCATCGTGAGCCGCGATCCGTTCGACGCGCTGCTCTCGCTCGACAATTACGGCAGCCGTTTCCTTGGGCCCCTTCAGGCATCCGCCGCCGCGTCGCTGAACTCGATGCTTGGCCTGAATGAAAAAATCACCGGCCAGGTCGTAGTGGCGCCGCAACTCGGCAACGGTTACGAACTTGCTTACTTCATGGGCGCGTATGAACAGCCCGTCGGCGACGAAGGCACAATGGTTGAGTTCCTCGCCAGCTTCACCGATACCGATCCGGGCTGGACGCTTCGTGAATTCAACGTCAGCGGCCAATCGCAATATCTGCGCCTGAAGGTCGAACATCCTTTCCTGCGAGCACGTTCGCAGAATTTGTGGGGCCGCCTGGTGTTTGACCTGCGCAACCAGCAAAGCCGCAACGACATCGAAATCCCCTCGCGCCGCGACCATATCCGCGCGCTGCGCGTCGGCGGTCGTTACGAAGTGCTCGACACCCTGCTGGGCGTCGGCATCAACTCGGTTGATCTCGAAATTTCGCAGGGCCTCGGCATTCTCGGCGCCAGCAACCGCCAGGACCCGCGCCTGACGCGTCTTCTGGGCGACCCGACCTTCACCAAGCTGAACGCCGACCTGCAACGTCTGCAGCGCGTCACTTCAAAAGTGAACGTCCTGATGAATGTCAGCGGCCAGTGGGCAGCCAACCCGCTGCTCTCGTCTGAAGAGTTCGGCATCGGCGGCCTGCATATCGGTCGCGGTTATGACCCTTCCGAAATCGTCGGCGACGACGGTGTTGCCGGTAAAGTCGAGCTGCAATGGAACGAGCCGACGGAAATCCAGCACATTGACGATTACCAACTTTACAGCTTCTACGATGCGGGCGTTGTCTGGAACAAGGACGCGACCACTTCCGCAGGCAAGCGCGACAGCATCACGTCTGTCGGTCTTGGTGTGCGGGCGCAGGTGTTCAATGAATCGACCGACGTCGGCGCCGCAGTCGCTTTCCCGCTGACACGCGATGTCGGCACGGAAGACAGCCGCCGCACTGAATATTATTTCAACGTCAGCCGGAAATTCTAAGGTTAGACGAACGATTAAAAAAAACCCGCCCTCAACCGGCGGGTTTTTTATTAGCCGCCAGGACGCAAAACGCGAACAGCATCCCGAACGCGCCGATCCACATGCCCTGCCACAGCCCGTAACCGGTTGCCGCCACGGACACCGCCGTAAACAAGACCGTCACGGAAGTGCGCGCATAAAGCGGCTCCAGCTTCTGCGTGCCGCGCAGCACGGCGGCAAAAAACGCGGCGGCGAATACAGGCCCCCAGATTCCAAACTCGATCCAGAGCTGCAGCGCGAAATTGTGCGGGTGCATGGCTTCGCGCGTGCCGTGATACAGCATCGCGGAATCGAAATCGGTTATGGCGCGCGTGGCCTCGACGCCGTGGCCGTGAAATGGGCGCTCCAGCGCGCGGCGCGCGATGAAATCCCAGACCTCGAGGCGTTGCAGGCCGCTACCGCGCGTAACGAAGCTGCTGCCTTCTGCGTAAGCGGGGATCGCATGAAACATGGCTTGCGCAATCCACGGCGCGGCCAGAACCAGTGCTCCTAAAACGGAAGCGGCGGCAACCCACGCACCGCGCCGCCGCGCCGGGTACAGCGCATAGAAAAACGCGCCCACAATAACGGCGAGCTGTGCGCTCTGGCTGTCGGTTTTATAAAGCACGGCGGCAACAGATGCGGCGAACAGAGCGTACAAAATCCATTTAAATGATTTTTCAAAAGCCGAAACAGACACGCATGTCACCGCGAGCGGTGCCATAATGATCAGCAACGCGACCGAACGATTGAGGTAAAACAGATTTTGTTCCATCCCCTCTGCGGCGCGTTCATGCACGAGATGGTAAAACGGCGCGCCCGCGCAGAATTCAATCAAAATCGCGGCGCAAGCGGACAGGAATGCGAATGGAAACCAGCTTCGGAAATATGCGCCGTCTTCGCCCCGCGCGAGAGAAAACAACAGCGCACCGCCCAGAAGTATCGGCGCGGTTTTCATCGTTCTTTCGATTGAGCTTTCTGCATCAACGGACCACAGCGCGCTCGCACCCATCAGCGCCAGCAAAACCCCGACCCATATAAAAGGAAGAGCCTCGATGCGCGGCCAGCGGCCCTTGTAAACACGGTACAGCGCAAGTGCGAGCAAAGCAGCAACGGCAGGCAGAACCGTCAGCGCGCGCGGCATGATCATCGCGGCCACAGGCAAAATGCACAGCGCGCCCGAAAAAAACTTTTCGTATGTCGATTGATTGTCCGTCAAATTGTCTTTGGCTTGCTGCGCCGCGCTCATAGTCTGAAAAGATACACGCTTTGTGCAGACAGTAAAAGCCGGGGCTTTATTCGAACTCTATGACCTTCACCTCGACGCCGGCGGCATCGTCGGTATCCATGACGCGGCCATCCTGCTCGCTTTTATAGAAAGCGCGGATCTTGCCCTCGCCGACGCTGTCATGCTGCTCGGTCTGGCCGTCGCCCTTGTCGGTCGTCGTGGAGGTTACGTCGGTGTCAAATTTCTGCTCGAGCTCGCCCTCGATATCGGTATTCTCGCCCGCTGCGGGTTCGATGTCCTCAGGCTTGACCGGCTCGGCGGGCGCGGCGTCATCCTTCAGGGCTGCCGGTTTCTCGTTGCTGAAACGCTCGCCGAATTCATCTTCTGCGTAGACAAACGATCCCGCCATCAGGACCGCCATACCCATTATAAATGATGCGAACAGTTTCATTTTTCTAATCTCCTAGTTAAAGACGCCTTGTATCGCGTCACCGGCACCGGACAGGTCCTTACCTACTCCTTCTGCCGTATTACAGGCCGACAAGCCTGCCCCTACCAAAACCAACAAACCCAGTGTTAAAACGTTCCGGTGCATGCAAATTCCTTTCCTCTTATAACAGAGCGATTACTTTATGGCAAATTAGGCGGAAGAACCGCGATTTCAAAAGCTTAAGGGATAGACCCGGGCTTCTCAAGTGCGGATTGAGGGCTATGGCACGCTGTGCTAGAGGTGGGGCTTCAACAAAGGGGGCCGCAGGGGTTTTAAACATTGGTCAGGCATCTTTACCAGGAAGATAACGCGGACGAGCGGCTGAGCCAGTTCTCGCTGTTCGAGGGCGACCTCATGAACCGGACGTTCGCGAAGGTCGGTCTCGGCCCGCGCAAGCCGACGCATATTCTTTTCCGTTACCTCATCCTCCTGACCATCAGTTACGGCGGCATGGCGGTGTTCTCGATCCAGCAGGTCATGCACCTGCCGCCGGACCCGCATCCGGCGCTGAATTTCTTTCTGGACTTCGCCGCCTACACGCAATATTTCATCGGCCTGCCGCTGTTCCTGATTTCCGAGCGGATTATTTCCGACAATATCCTCTCCGCCGCGCGCGACTTTGAAAATAGCGGCGTCGTGTCGAAGGAAGACAAACCCGAGCTCGCGCGGATGGAAAAGCGCGTCGGGGAGCTGCGCAGGGCGATGTGGCCGGAATATTTCCTGATAGCGATGGCGCTTTACATGGGCGTTATGGCGCTCGGCGTCGAGATGTTCACGACGAATAACGAGATGGTAACGTGGCACAGCTACAGGCTCAAGGATCACCCGGTATTCACGCGCTGGATGACGCCCGCGGGCTGGTACGCAATGTTCATCGGCCTGCCGATCATGAGTTACGTCTGGCTGCGCACGTTCTGGAAGGTTACGCTGTGGTACTGGTACCTGAAGCAGATTTCGAAATTCAAACTCACGCTCGTCGCCTCGCACCCGGATAAAACCGGCGGCATCGGGTTTCTAAGCGAAGTGCAGGCGAAATTCGCCATCGTCATTCTCGCCTTCGGGATCAGCAACATTCTCTCGACGGTCGGTTATAAAATCGCGATTGAAAATGCGCCCATCGACCTGCCGCCCGTGTGGGGCATGGTGGCGGGCTTCGTGATTTTCGCGCCGATCATGTTCCTCGCGCCGCTTTTGCTGTTCACCAAGCAATTATCGCGCACGAAAAAGCGTGCGATGGCGCAGTTCCGTGAAAAAGCGATGGCAAGCGCAGTAGCCGTCGAGCAAGGCTGGCTGATGAATGACGACGCGCCGGGGCGCGAGGACAAACTCCGCGACGAGCTGGCGCAACTGAACCTGCTGACGGGTTTTTACGAACGCATCCAGTCGATGCGGGTCATCCCGTTCGACCTGCGCTCAGCGGCCCAGCTCATCGGCTCAGCCGTCGGCCCGATGATCCCGCTGCTGCCCTATTTCTTCGATATACCGGAAGCATGGGTGAAATTAATTGAAGTCTTCACGAAATGGCTGCATTTTTAGGAAGCCTCTTGCTCTTGCAGCGTTAACCCCCTACTTAAATTCCCTATGACCGAATTCATTATATTGATGGCCTCGCTGATGTCCGTTGTAGCGATTTCGATCGATGCGATGCTGCCGGCGCTCGGCATTATCGGGACTGACCTTGGCGTCATTAACCCCAACACGTCGCAGCTTGTCATCAGTTTCGTTTTCCTCGGCATGATGCTGGGCCAGCTTGTCTGCGGGCCGCTGTCGGACGCGCTGGGGCGGCGCCCCGTTCTGTTCGCGGGACTCGCGCTTTACGCCGTGGGCAGCCTCATCTGCTATTTTGCGGGCTCCATCGAAATCCTGCTGGCGGGGCGCGTTATCCAGGGGCTCGGCGTTTCGGGGCCATATGTTTCCACCGTCGCCATCGTGCGCGACCGTTATGCGGGCCGTGACATGGCGCGGATCATGAGCCTGGTGATGATGATTTTCATCCTCGTGCCCGCCATCGCGCCGATGCTCGGACAGGGGATTTTGTACCTCGCAACGTGGCGCGAGATTTTCCTGTTCTATATTTTATACGGGAGCGCGCTGGGCCTGTGGGTTTTCCTGCGCCTGCCCGAAACCTTGCACGCCGGGGATAAGATCAAATTCAGCGTCGCCGATATCGCGCGCGGGTTCAAAACCGTTTTCAAAACGCGCGTCACGGTCTGTTACATGTTCTGTATGGGAATTTGCTTCGGCAGTCTGATCGGCTATCTCAATTCCTGCCGCCAGATTTTCCAGGAACAGTTCGGCACCGGCGATTCCTTCGCGTTTTATTTCGGTGGCTTAGCGCTCGTCATCGGCGTCGCCTCGCTCCTGAATTCGCGCATCGTCGGCAAATACGGCATGCGTGACATATGCCTGCGTGCGACCATGCTCATTATCACGGTGTCGGCGCTGTTCCTGGCCGTCAATCTTATGATCCCGGTTTCGCTCTGGATGTTCGTCGCTTACGCCGCCATCATGTTCTTCTGTTTCGGCATGATGTTCGGCAATCTGAATGCCATCGCGATGGAGCCGATGGGGCATATCGCGGGCATCGCCGCGGCGGTGGTCGGCTCGACCTCGTCGCTCATCTCGCTCTCGGTCGGCACATATATAGGTCAGGCCTACGACAACACGCTCATCCCCGTGGTCACGGGTTTCCTCGTGCTGAATATCATCTCGCTCGGCTTTATGCTGTTTGCGGGGAAGAATAAAGCAGCGGTTTAATCACCGGTCGGTTTGCATTGCACGCTGTACCAGATCTGGACCTCGACAAGGTTATCATGGTTATCTTCGCGGCTGCATCCCCACCGACGCCGCAGCGTGGAAAAGGGCGTAACCTTGGTGCAGCCAGGCGCACAGGTAAAGCTGTTCCATTCCTGCTCGGCAACTGAAGTCGCGCGTAACACATAAGGTTCATAATCAAAGCGGGTCCTGCGGCAGGTTTTCGGTGAAATATCCTGGTGATCAACGCGCACAATCCGGGTGCTCGGGCAATTGACCTGCGCGCCATCGGCGGCATCTTCAATAATGCCGGGCTGCATCGTCAGATCCTGAATGACTCCCTTGTCATCCGTGAAATCATTGGCCGGCACCGGTGGCAAGGGCGGCGGCAATACAGGGCCACCTTCCGCTGGCGGGCACAAAGCTGTCTGCTCAACGGTTGACGTGGCCATTGGCGGAGCATTGTCATCGGGCCGCACGCAATTCCAGATCCGCGCCGTTTCAGCGAATTTCAAAGGCGAGCAGTTGGCGGGACAGGTCAGCTCATTAAGCTGCGCCTGGGTCATATCCTTTGCTCTTTGATAAACATCCTGGTAGTTCACTTTTTCGCAATCGACCACGCCCTTGGCCGCGCGCCCTGAAACAATAAACGTCTTGCCGCATTCCGGCGGTTTTTTCGGCAAATTTTCTCCGTTAGTCTCGGTAACCTGATTTTCACGCGGTTCCTGGACTGCGCCGTCCTGGCCCCTGCCTACAAAGCCGTTACATGCGGACAAAAAAGGTGTAACCGCGATAACAAAAAAGAGGATTTTATAAATTCTCATGAGCCTTGCTTTCCTATCCTGGATGCAGAAATAATTAGTTTAATATCTACGCTGTGATTGAAATGGTGGACCCAATCGGGATCGAACCGACGACCTCTTGCATGCCATGCAAGCGCTCTCCCAGCTGAGCTATGGGCCCCCAAGAAAAAGTAGCTTAAGGAAGCCCGAAATTAAAAGGGGCGTCCCCTAAAGTCCAGTCCTTTTTAAGGGGCCTGAAAGGGCTTATTTCTTCAATAAATCCCGGATTTCCGTCAGCAGGACGATATCCTGCGGCGGGGGCGGCGCGTCCTTGGCGCCGGGTTTTTCGCTCTGGCGCTTGAGCTTGTTGACGCCCTTGACCAGCATGAAGATCGCAAAAGACACGATGACGAAATTAATGATGGCGTTGATAAATGCGCCGTACGAGATGACCGGTGCGCCCGCATCTTTTGCTGCCTTCAGGTTGGCATAAGTCTCGCCGTTCAGCGTCACGAACTTGTCCGCGAAATCGACGCCGCTGGTCGCCACGCCGATGAGCGGCATGATCAGGTCGCCAACCATGGAATTGACGATGGCGGTGAACGCCGCGCCCATGATGATACCGACGGCCATGTCCATGACATTACCGCGCGAAATGAACTCCTTGAATTCCTTGAGCATTGGTTTCTCCTTTTGATTGAGGAGCCAAAAATAGCACGCGCGCGGACATAAAAAAAGCCGCCCAAACGGACGGCTTTTTACGAAAGAATTTACTCCTAGTTACGACTTATTAATTTCTCTGGCCGAAAATCTGGATCAGGTACTGGAACATCGCGATGAAGCTGATGTAAAGGTTCAGCGTCGCGCTCCAGGCCATGCGGCTGTTAGCTTCGTCGCCTGCGCCTGGATGATACATCTCTTTAGTCATCTGCGTTTGCCAAGCGGTCAGACCTGCGAACACGGCCACGCCGACATAGCTCAGTAATTGCGACACACCGGGGTTCATAAAGAACATATTCACCAGCGAAGCGATCAGGAGGCCCCACACGCCCATGATGAGGAACGAACCCATGCCATCCAGGTTTTTCCTGGTCGTGTAGCCAAAGATGCTGAGACCCGCGAACATCGCGGTGGCGATGAAAAACACCTGCGCGATGCTTTCCTTGGTGAAGATAATGCCGATCGTCGAGAAGCTGATGCCGTACAGCACCGCGAGGGCGAAGAACGACATGGCGAGCTGTTTCGAATTCATCCGCGAGGGGTTAAAGCCGAACCAGACAACCGCGAGCGGCGCGAAGATCACGATATACATCTGCGGGCCGCCGAGGAAAAATTTCATAAGCGCGGGCGACGACGCAACCAGAGCGGCGGTAATCGCCGTCACCAGCACGCCGAGCGTCATGCGGTTATAGACCCGGCCCATATGGGCACGCAGGCCGACATCCATCGTCGTGCTCTGGGGTCTTGAAACTGTTGAACGGTTTTCCATTTCGTTTATTTCTCCAATTGGTTAAGAGCGTATTTGCTCCAACGGCTATAATATAAGTCTAATTATATCATATTTCAAATGCCAATAGAGGCGGTTTCAGCCCCGGCGACGGCTGGCGGAAAGCCAGGGATTGGGTCGTTTCCGGTCGCCGAAGCTCTGCGCCTGCGGCGCGGGGCCCGTATGGGGCAGCGCGGGCACTGGCGTGTTGGTCATTTCGGATAGAATCCTGATGCGGCTTTCAATCGGGGGATGCGTCGCAAACAGGCCGAGGAACGGCTGCGCGTTTTCGATACACATCATGTCAATGTCTGCGGGTGTTTGCGGGATATTCGCCGCGCCAGAGATGCGCATGAGGGCACGCATCATGGCATCCGGGTTTTTAGTCATCTGTACCGCCCCGGCGTCGGCCATGAATTCCCTTCGGCGCGAAATGGCGAAGCGCGTAAATAACGTCGCGAGATACCCGACCCATAGAACCAGCGCAATCCCCAACATAATCAGGACGCCGCCGCCGCTGTTGCGGCGGCGGCGCGAGTAGATAAAGCCGTGACGGATGCTGCTCCATGCCATCTGTGCGGCAAAACCGACCATACCGGTAAAGATTACGGTGATCACCAGCAGCCGCACGTCGCGGTTCATGATATGCGTTAATTCATGCGCGAGAACGCCCTCGACTTCATCCCTGCTTAAACTGTTTAGCAGCCCGCGCGTCACGGTGACCGAATAGCTGCGGTCATCGATACCGCTGGCGAAGGCATTGCGCGCATGCGTCTCTATGATGTTGAGTCTGGGCATGGTTATGCCCTGCGCAATGCAGAGATTTTCAAGCAGATTGTAAAGCTCGGGCTCTTCCTTGCGAGTCACCGGGTGCGCGTGGCTGAGCGCGCGGACCATCTTCGCGTTCCAGAAATAGGCAATGATGAACCAGACCGCCACAATCGTCAGGATCGCCGGCCAGAACTGAAAGATGATGGCGTTGGCGAAATGCACGGGGATTTCATTGCCGATCAATGATTGCGGCGTCATGCCATATGACGAGCCCGCGACATGATAATTGGCCTGAAAGATGCCGACGATATAGGCGCAGGCCCAGGCCAGCCCGGCGATGATAAACGGATAAACCGCCAGCAACAGGACGCTGCGGATATTGTTGTTCCATATCGATGTCTGGAGCCCGGCGGCCATTTTACTTCACGGGCTTGAAGACGGACAATACGCCTTCAGCAAGTTCGGTTTTCGAATCGTCTTTCGTCGTGGCGCGCACGGTCAGGATGATGCCGCCGTCCGGTGCCTTGACGACGAACTCCGATGTTTTCACTGGGCCTACGTTCTCTGGAACGCCCTTGTAATCGACGACATTGAAGCTTCTGGAATCGCGCACATCAGCCGCGAGATTTTTTACATGCTTATGCAGCAACGCGCTGTCGCTTTGCTCGGTGATGACGTGGCAGTTGCCGCCCGTTTCGGAAACGATCGTATAGCTGACTGTCGGCGACATGACGGCCGACCATACGTCGCCGGAATCGGCATGGAGAAAATCCAGCATGCCGCGCGTCTCGCTTTCCGGAGGGCGCTCGTAATGTGAATCCAGAAGCTTGACCAGCCCGGTACGGTCCGAAAAATATGTCAGGCATCTTTTGCGGAGAAGCTCAACCGCGAAGCGCGTGCGTTTCGAGGTTTCAACAGCAACCTCCGGCTCCTTCTCAGCCGCAAAGGCGGGAATGACCAAAGAAAAGCATAAGATAAAAACAAGCAGCGGCTTCATCGCGGTTTATGATCCGAACTTTACGTCCGGCGCCTTGTCATGGGCGACGCGGTCACCGTCTGGAATTTCAAAAAATTCCTCTTTGTGGAAACCAAGCAGGGCCGTGAACAGGACCGCCGGGAACTGCTCGATCGCCGTGTTGAGTTCGGCGGTCGCGTTGTTGAAGAAGCGCCGCGCGGCTGCGAGCTTGTTCTCGATATCCGAAAGTTCGGACATGAGCTGCTGGAAATTCGCATTGGCCTTCAGGTCGGGGTAATTCTCGGCCACGGCGTAGAGGTCCACCATCGCGCGCGTCAGCGCATTCTCAGCCTCGACACGCTGGTCGATATTCTTCGCCGCCTTGACCCCGGCGCGGGCCGCCGTCACTTTTTCAAATACGGATTTTTCATGGGCGGCATAGGCTTTCACCGTCTCCACGAGCTGCGGGACGAGATCGAACCTCTGCTTGAGCTGCACATCGATATCGGCGAAAGACTGTCTGCGGTTCTGGCGCAGCGCCACCAGCCGGTTGTAAATCGAGATTAATAGAAAGACGGCAAAACCGGCGACGCCGAGGAAAATCAATAGCTCCATAGAAAGCCTCCCGTATGTGGGTATAATAATCTTCTATTATATTATTACACTTGGCGGGTTGGCAAAAGACTTTGATCGCGGCAGTTTCCGGCCTGAAGCGCAAAGGCTCTTGCGGGGCCATGCGTAATAGTTGAATATTGGCCGTCCCGGTGCTTTAAACCGGGCCTTTTCAAGGAGAACCCGATGAAGAAATTCCTCCTGCTCGCCACGTTTGCCGTTTTCGCCCTTGCCGCTCCCGCGCATGCGCAGGAAGCCGCCGCGCAGGCTACCAACACACCGCTGCCTGATATGCCCAAGCCCATACAGGAGCTTGTCAGCCAGGGCGCGCAGGTGCGCTACCTCGGACGCGACCATGGTTTCGATTCATGGATCACCGTCAAAAGTGGACAGGAACAGTATTTCTATGTGCTGCCGGACAAAAGCGCGTTCGTGATGGGCCTGCTGTTCGACGCGAACGGCAAGCTGGTCACCATGCAGCAGGTCAAGCGTCTGCAGCAACAGGGCGATACGCTGCTCGACTCGCTGGCCGAGGACGCCAATTCAAGCCCGATCGAACCGGGCAACGACCCCAAATTCAAAGCGCCGTCCGAACAGCTTTATTACGACATCGAAAACAGCAACTGGATCCCGCTCGGCGAACAGGGCGCGCCTATCGCTTACGCCTTTATCGATCCGCAATGCCCGCACTGCCATGAATTCATCCAGGCGCTGCGCAATGATTATATCGGCAAGGGCCGGGTACAGATTCGCATGGTGCCTGTTGGCTTCAAGGAGGAGACGCGCGCCCAGGCCGCTTTCCTGCTGGCGACGCCGAACCCGGCGGAGCGCTGGTACAAGCACCTCGACGGCGACACCACCGCCCTGCCCGCCAAAAGCGAGCTCAGCGACCAGGGCGTACAGCGTAACCTCGCCATCATGCAGTCCTGGCAGTTCACGGTCACGCCCATGATCGTCTACCGCGCCAAGGACAACACCGTGAAACTGGTGCGCGGGCGCCCCAAAGACATCGAGGCTTTCATTAACGACCTCGGCGCGCGCAGTTAATACCTTAACCTCTGCGGCTTTCAATTGACCGCGTTACGGCTTATAATTGCGGCCAAGGGTTTTGCTATGTGTTTTTCACTCTGATCCACCAGTCCGTTAATGAATCAACGCGCCGAATATCTCCTCCGGGTTCTTGAAAAGATAGGCACGCCGCTGATGACGTCGATCCTGCGCGCGCCTGGCCGTTCGGCTGCCGAGGAAACGCACAAAGACGCCCAGCGCATGGCCGAGCTGCTGGCGAAAACCACGCAGGCCAGCATTGATATGGCGCAGGCCATCGATCTCGGCGCGATGCCGGACGGTGGCGATTCCATCCGCGTCGGGCTTGCGGCGCTGGCGGGCGGGCTGGTCGGCGCGCATTACCGCCAGACCGGCAAGGCGCCCGGCGACAATGACCTTCGCAAAATGACAGCAGCGATGCAGACGGTGCTCGCCTATTCTGAAAATTTCATGCCCGGCGCCGACGCCACGGCCCGCCTCAGTAACCTTGAGCCCTTCGGCCAGGGCGGCGACGCGCAGCAAATCAGCCTTCAATATATCCACGCTTTCGTGCCTGTCGTCGGCGCGGCGGCGGCCTTTCCCTTCGGCCAACCCGAACAAAAACTGGTGATGGATATCGCAGGAAAGCTGGTGCAGAAGGCGATGGAAATGCGGGAATCCCTGTTTTCTTCGCTGGACCCGGCAGAACAAAAACGCATGGAGCTTTCCCTGCTCGGAGCGCTGGCCGGGATTTACGCCGCCTGCCACGAAGCCGAAACCACCCGCATGATGTCTCTCACCGAAGAACAACGCACCATGGGTGGCGTTGGTATTGAATCGGTCTGGAAAGCCTTTTACTTACGCGCGGGTATCCTCGAGACCCTGGCCCGCGAAATGGTTCCCGGCGGAGGCCGCGAAAGCGCCTCATCGGGCGGCGGTCGGGCGCCCGCTCCTCCTCCTGCACCGCCGCCTTTTACACCGCCGCCGCAGGCCGCTCCGCCCCCCTCTTCGCCGCCTGCAAATCCGCAGCAGCCGCAGGGTTCCGGGTCGGGCAACCCCATGTCCTTTTTCAAGGGCCCGGGCAAAAAAGAGTGACGGAATCGAAAATTCCCTTTAAAATAACCGGGTTCTTGTGGAGTACATTTTATGATCGCCGCTTCGAGTAAAGTTCTCGCCGCCTGCCTGATGCTCGCCTCGCAGACCTATTCCGTCCCCCCAGCCGTGCTGGTCGGGATATACAAGGTCGAAGGCGGCAAAGTCGGCCAGGAAGTGAAGAACGACAACGGCACGTTCGACCTCGGCCCCATGCAGATCAATACGATCTGGATGCCCGAGCTTGCGGGCAACTGGGGTGTCAGCGAAAGCACCGCCCGTAAATGGGTGCGCGATGATGCCTGCACGAATGTCAGCGTCGCGGCCTGGATTCTGCGCGGCCATATCGACGAAACCGGCAGCCTGTCGCAGGCCATAGCGCATTACCACTCGCGCACGGCGCTTTTCGGCACGTCTTACAAGAAAAAAGTCATCGGCGTCCTGCATGAAAACGGCCTGGTCCGGACTGGCCGCTGAAACCGCTTTTATTTGCCTGTAAAATAGCGGTTTTTTCGGGAGGGACAGATTGGAAAGGCATCTTGCGGACGCAGGAATGAAGCGTTAAGCTTGATTTATATATACTGGCACTTCATTTTAAGCCCTGATCCTCTCCGGACTTAAGTGACTGCGCTGTTTTTACAAGGTAACGAAGTGAATGGCCCGAATTTCTGCTTTCATCACGGTTTTTGCAAGTCTTGCGTTGCTGACTGCCTGCGATACGCCGGCGCGCGAATTCAGTAACGCGCACCCGCAGCTTGTCGCGGAACCCGACAGCGTCACCGCCATGCTGGCCGATGCCGCCGACCGCGCCGCCAATTCGCTCCAGACACTGGCCGCCGTTGAAACCGCCCGCTCGCCCGGCATCGCCGTCGGCCCCGTGGGCAACGCGCCGACCGAACTTCGCCGCGGCGTGACCGTCAACTGGGTCGGCCCTGTCGAGCCGATCGCGAAATCGTTGGCCGAACGCGCCGGATATAATTTTCTGACTGTCGGCGGCCCGCCGGTCGTGCCTGTCGTGGTTTCCCTGAATGCCGATAACATGCCGGTGATTGACGTGCTGCGCAATATCGGCCTCCAGCTTGGAATGCGCGGCGACATCAAAGTCGACGGACCTGCCCGCGTCGTCGAGCTTCACTACCCGCCTAATTCCGGTATCGGCCAATAAATTTTCTGTCCCTGATTTGGATGTTTTTAAATGCCGCGTAACACGATGAAGATAAGCAGCAGAACAATACCGGCCGTTTTCGCCGCGCTGCTGGCCTTCGCCGTAACGCCGGCAGCCGCGCAGGACAACAACGTGCAGGCGGCGCAGCAGCAGCAAACCGCCGCTCAGGCGCAGATCAATCCCTTCCAGCAACTCGCGCCCGTCCCGACATCGGGCCAGCCGGGACAATACCAGCAACCGTATGCGCCTTATTACCCGGGAATTCCAGGCATGCCGGGCATGCCCGGACAGCCTGCGGAGCCAGAAGTTAAAACAAAACGCGTCATGTACGAGGATCTGGAGCAGGAAACCGTCAGCACCACCGAAGTGCCCCCGCAACTCGACGACCTCAAAAATCTCCAGCGCGAGAACACAATCGTCGAGGGCGAATCCGGCATGACATTCGACATCCGCCGCGATGCCTTGAGAGAAGCTGCGATTTCATATGGCGCACGCGGCGGGCTGGCGTGGCGCACATTTTTCATCCGCAACGACCTTGAAAAAAGCGCCATATCGATGGACAAGGTTTATAATTTCCGCCAGCTCCTGATCCCCGCGCCGTCCGGTTTCCTGATCGAGCCGCCGATCATCAATGAATCGCTGAACGCGATGCTGATCGAGGATGACGGGCAGCAGGCCGCCGTTTCCGACGCGCTGTACAACATCGTCAACAACGCCAAGATCGTCTCCACCTCGCGCACATGGCGCAATTATCTCGAGCGCGAATGGGGCGAGGTCGATCCGCCGCCGGATATCCTGCGTCCTGAAAACGAGGAAGAGCGCAAGCTCTGGCAGGAGCTGGTCATCAAGGGATGGGATGAAGGCATTAAACAGGCTGACGAAATTTTCCAGGATGATCTCAATCTCCTGCAGGCCGATTTCCAGGGTATGGTTCGCTACCGCATCCTGCTGACACAGGGCATGGTCTCGCCGCCCTATGCGTTGCAGGTCGACCGGGGCGTTACGGGCGACGGTAATGAAATGCGCGTCGGCGACCGCGCCGTGCAAATCACGGGCGTTCCCGAGCTCATAACCGGATCCGAACAATGGCAGCCCGCAAACCGATAAGCCTTATTAAAAAGGAAGACACAGCGGCGCTCACGTGGCCGGACGAGCCCCCGCGTTTTGGCGAGGATATGGTCGATCCGTTCCTGCTGTGGTGTGTGAAGCAGGGTGCCTCCGACATTACAATTCAATCCGACCGCCAGCCCTATAACGAAATTCACGGCCATCTTTATCCCGCCACGGTACGCAAGGTCGACGCCGCCGACATGGCCGTGTTCCTGACGCGGATTTACGGGCCGGAAGCGCTCGCCCGCCTCGCCTCGGGCAAAGACCTCGACATTTCCTATGAAATCCGCCCGGACCGTTATACGCGGATCAGGTTCAGGGTGAACATCACGGCCATTCTGTCCAAGGGCCGCGACGCCGCGCAGATCACGATGCGTGTCCTGCCGAGCGAACCGCCGACAATGAAAGATTTGAAAATCGAGCGCGAGATCATCGATGCCTGGGCGCCGCGCCAGGGCATCGTCATCGTCACCGGCCCGACGGGTTCCGGTAAAACCACGCTGCTCGCGGCCGGGAACCGTCTTTTGCTCGAGCGCCCGCAGGGCTGCGGCAAGATGCTGACTTATGAATCGCCGATCGAATATGTTTACGACGCGATCAACAGCCCGCGCTCGCTTGTGTCGCAATCAGAAATTCCGCGTCACCTGCCGAGCTTCTCGGCGGGAATCAGGAACTCGCTGCGCCGCAAGCCCGAAATCATTCTTGTCGGCGAAGCACGCGACCGCGAAACGATCAATGCTGCAATCGAAGCCGCGCAAACCGGCCACGCCGTTTACACAACGACGCACACACTCGGCGTTGCGAACACCGTCCAGCGTATGCTTTCCACCTACGAGATGAATGAGCGCGAAGAACGCGCCGTCGCGTTGATGGAGACGCTGCGCCTGATCGTGACGCAGGCGCTGGTGCCGCGCGTGCAGGGTGGCCGGATCGGCGTGCGCGAATGGATGAAGTTCCCCGAAGAGGTGCGTGAAAAACTGATGGACATGCACTTCACGAAATGGCCGCCGGAAATCCAGCGCATGATCAACCAGTACGGTCGCACCATGCAGCGCTCCGCCGAGATCGTGTTCGAGGCCGGCTCCATCGACCGCCGCCATTACCTCCTGCTCTCGGCCAGCACCGGTTCATCGTAAAAAATTCTTAAGCCTCAAGCGCTTAATCTGTGGTAAGATAGTCATATTGACGGGCTAAACGGGGTGATTAAGTCATGGCAGCAGAACAGCTAGAGAATCTCCAGGAAAAGATGAACTGGCACTGGCGCAATTCCATGCGCACCGTGCGATTCCTGGCTTTCGACGCGCGCGCCGCGCTGCCGCTGCCGCTTCTGCTGGTCTATTTCCGCTGGTCGACCCTGCTTTTACTTCTGCTTTCGCTATTGTTCTTCCGCTACCTGGAGCGCAAAGGCCTTACTTTTCCGGCCTCCATCCGCAATTTCCGCTCCTGGATCGTGGGCAGCGACCGCCCGGGCTGGATCGGCGCGCAGCATAAAAAGTTTACGGATTACGGTTAAAAATCCCATCCTTTCCCGCCTTCTTTTTTAAGGTTTTAGCCTGCCGCCGCTTGTCTTTTAGAGAGCGGGGCATTATGGTCAACTCCTGATTATCACCCATTTCATGAGAGGCCGTATGCGTATAACCAGAACCCCGGGCGGAAAATCCCTCATTCTCCTGACCGTCCTTGCCGGCGGCGCCGTATTACTGAGCGCAACCGTGACGTACGCAGGGTTCCAATGGGTTCCCCCGACGGCGGAGGCTCCCAAGGCTGAAAACAACGCCATGCCGCCCGCTGCGTCCCTGGCACCGGCCCCGGTCCCGCCTGCTTCCGAAACCGTTCTGCCCCTTCCCGGCGGGGAAACGCCCCAGGCCGCGCCCGCCTCTGGCCTGTACGATCCCGCAGTCGTGCCGCCTGCTCCCGTAGCTGCCGCTCCGGCGCCTGTCCTGCCCATTCCTGCCGCGCCTCAACTTAAACCGGCTGACACGGCTGATATTTCCCCGGCCCAGCGAGCCCTGGCGATGCCGCCTGGCGACGAGGCGCTTCCTTTACTGCCGCCCGAAGAAAATCAAGTCATCAAGGTCAGGGAAGTCAGTCCGCCGCCATCACCTAATTCCGCGCCGCTCTCAATCACCGACACGCGCCAGCCCGTGCCTGAATCCGTAACGATGCAAAATCTTTCGCCGCCAGCCGCGATGGAGCCGCCCGCTCCCATGGTCGCGCAACCCAAAGTCATCATGCCGCAGGACGCGCCGCAGACAGCGATGGACAACACGCCCAACAGCCAGAAGCTGGTCATCGATCCGCGTCCGCGCGAAAGCTACAAGGCCGCAGCCGGGAATGATCCGGTTCAAAATACGCTGAACACGATCGTCCAGGACACCGCAGCCCAAAGCGACATGCCCGTGATCGAAGGCTTCGGCAGCGATATGCCGCTCGCGCTCGCACTGCAACAGATCATGCCCGCCGGTTACGCCGCTTCGTTCGATCCCGGCGTCAATCCCGGGCAGACCGTATCGTGGGACGGCGGCAAGCCGTGGGACCAGGTCATTTCCAACATGCTGACGCCGCTGCAGCTTCAGGCCGTTATCGGTGATAAAATCGTTTATATCCGCTCACAGGGCGGCTGGCGCCAGGGCGATGCTGCGCCCGCAGCCAACAACGGCCTGCGCCGCGCCAACATCAAGGACCCGGGCGAACTGGCGGGCATAGAGGCGGCAGCGGGCGAACCCCAAGCCACTTCCGTCCCGGCGATCGACTCTTTCGAACCATTGAAAAATACGGCCGGACCTGCTGCCGAAATCGAAACGCTGCCCGCTCCCACGGAGCTGGGCACACAGGAAGTTTCCGCTTCGCCTGAGCCCTCGACCGAAGCGCAGCAGCAGGAGCAAACCGAACAGCTTCTCGCCTCCGCGCCCGTCGCCACACCGACATTGTCGGTCAAGACGAATGCCGGACCATGGGAAGCGAAAGCCGGTGAAAGCCTGAAGGATATTCTTACGCGCTGGAGCGAAAAGGCCGGCGTAGAGCTGATCTGGATGGCGTCTTATGATTACAAGCTGAAAGACGATGTCGTGCTGCAGGAGAATTTTTCCGAGGCCGTTGAAACCGTCATGAAATCGGGGCTCGAGGAAAACGCCGCGCCCGATTTCCAGATCGTGCAAAAACCCGGCGACGAGACACCGGGCGGCATTCTCATCCGCGATAAAAGAGCCTAATTTTTCCTAGACCAGAAGGTAGTTCGCCAGCGTCAGCTCCTGCAGCTTGGCGGTGACGCGGTATGACGCGTCGAGCTGTATCTGGAGCTGCTGGATGCGCACCGCGACTTCGTTGATATCGACATCCTCGACATCGCCGATGGTATTGAGGAGCAGGTTCTTCTGCTCCACGTGGCTTTGTTTCACGTCGTCGATCCGGGCGCGCACGCCTTCGAGCTTGAAGCGCAGCTTGTCGACATCATCGATCGCGTTGTTGACCATCGCTGTCAGGTTGTTAAAGAGCCCGAAGAAATTATCCTTCATCTCCTGCACCGTATTGCCGGGCGCTCCCTGGTGATCGGGCACGCCCGGGTAAGTGTTGGGCGGCTCGTAAGCATCGATCATCGGCGGCAGGTCGCCGTTCATGACGGCGCTCGCGGCCACGATGATATCGCGAAACGCCTTGTCGTTGCCCAGAACTGTGAAATCGATTTCGGACACATCGTCGACGCGCACGAAAACCTTGCCCACCGTGCCGGCGCTCAGGGCCGGCGAATAACCCACGACCGTATCGGTCAGCGCATCCGGGTTGCCGCCTGTCGCTGTGCGGTCGCGCATGTCGGCCAGCAGATTGTCCGTCGTGATCGTTCCGTTTTTCCATGATTTGACCAGGACGCTGATAGCCGAATCAAGCGTGCCGCTGTCTTCGAGAGGTTTTGTCAGCGTATCCGCGCCGCCGAGCAGGTAACGGTCGCCGTCTTTCGCGTTCACAAGATCTTTAAAGAAGCTGAGGATATTGCCCGCGAATTCACGCACTGTGGCGAAATCCACGCCCTCATCGCCCGAAGTCATGCCGACGGGCGTGTTCTCGATCTCCGGCGTCAGCGGGTCATCGTAATAAATGATGTCGCCTTTCTGGTGTTCACTTTCCTGTGAAAAATTCACCAGCACGTCGGCGAAATTCTCGGCCTGCGCCTTGAATTCCTCGATGGCCGAGAGCATCAGTTTTATACGCCTGTCGGTGTTGGTGATGTTCTTGATGTACTGGTCGAAGGAATTGAATTCCGCGCGTGAGCGCTTTGAAAGCATCGCATCGATCCCGAGACCTGTGAAAGTCTGGCTTTTTTTCCCCGTGGTAAGCTGGGTCGAGAGCGTCGAAAACAAAGATTGCTGCTCCTTGATGCGCTCGATCTGGTCGAGGGCTTGGCCCAGCGTTGAAATGCCCGTCATGTTTTTATCCTTTCAATATTCCTGGTCATTATTCCTAGCGAATCGCGTTCAATAATTCGTCAAACAACTGGTTAATCGCCGTGATCACGCGCGCGGAGGCCGCATAGGCCGTCTGCACCTGAATCAATGTGCCGAGCTCCTCGTCGATATTCACGGCCGATTCATCAAGCAACTGGCGCTGCAGTGTTTCTCTCAGCGTCTCCTCATCGGCCCTGTGCGTCTCGACCAGGATTGTCTCCTGTGTCTGTTCGTTAACAAGTTTCTGCGAAAAATCGATGATGGTGCTGGAGCCCACGATATTCGCGGTAATGTTCGCGCCGGGACCAAGGAACTGGTTGCGGAAGGACGTGGTCGGTATCGGCGGCGCGATCGATCCATCTGTCTGCGAGCCGTAGGAAACATCGGTGATCGGCGAGAGATCCTGCAGCGGCCCGGTCGAGAAACTCCCGAACAGGGCCGAGGCGATATTCACGCCGTTCTGAATCGTGCCCGCGCCGAACACCGCGTTGGCGCCCGCGCCGTTCGCAGTAAAGGGGCCGGCGATGATGCGGATATCGCCGCCGAAATCGGGGTTATCGTAATCGTTGCCGGGGCGCAGGCGTAAAAATCCATCCGCCGAGGCCACAAGATCTTCCATCGCGAGGCCGGGAACCGCAAGCAGCTTCGCCTGCAGATCCACCTCGTCGTCGTCGGGCGCGATGGTAATGCGGACGGGCGCGTTGTTGCCTACCTGCACGTCGAAATAAGGGTCCGTCGCCTCGGTCGTTCCTTCCGCGAAGCCCAGCAGCGCGAGGCCATCGTCGCCCATGCCGTTCACGATGCCAGCGTCGAAAGTAATATCGCCGGTCGATTCAACCGTAAACTGACCATTGGCGCCTTGCGCGAACGTCACGCCCATCGCGGTCAGGTCTGCCTGGTCGCCCGCGCCCAGCGCCGGGATGACTGTGGCGTTGATATAGGCGATCAGGTCCTGCACGAAATTGCCGCCGCCGTCCGGAATAGCGGCCAGCGATACATCTACGTTCACGGGGCCCAGGCCAAGCGAGGCCTCCTCGAAGGTCATCCTGAATGTGTCGCTGCCCGGATCAAGCGCGCCGTTGGCGGAAGAGATCAAATCGGCAGCGGAAAGAAAGCTGCTGAGGTTGCGCGTGCCTTCTACCTCGTTCTCCGAAAAAATGCCGAGGAATTCCTGCAGCGTGTCGTTCGGCGGGGCGTTGGCCGAAACGCGCATGTCGATGTCGCCGACGGCCTGCTGGAAATCGACGCCGGTGAAGGAAAACTGCAGGACGCGGCGGATGATTTCGTTCGACCCGGTAGTGATGTTCGCGCCGTATGTGCCGCTTTGCAGAATCGAATTATCCGCGATGATGTTCTCGTTGACCCGGATGACGCCGGAAAACCCGACATAACCCACGGGCGTTCCCGTAACGGAATTGGGCGGTGTGTCGGAGGGAATATTGCCCGAGGCGTCGGTAAAAAGCCGCAGGCCCTGCGCCTCGAAACGGAGCGCCATCTTGTGCGCCAACTCATCCAGCTGCGCCATCTGCTTGGGAAATGTTTCGTCGCGAAGCTCCAGCAGCCCGCCGAGCTTGCCGCCCGGCGCGTCCAGCGTGATATCCACCGCGCCCGGATTGGTGAGCGGGTCGCCGACATAAACGCCTGCGGCTGAAGCCGGGTAATAAGTCGTCGCCGCCTGCGGCGTGGGGCGGAAGGTCAAAAGCGTCGCGCGGTTGGAAGCCAGTTCCACACCCTCGCTGGTCTGAACAACGACCACGCCATCGCCGCGCTGGAAAAAGCTGAGATCCATCATCTTGGACAATTCCTTGATCGCATCGTCGCGCTTGTCCTCCAGCGCGGCGGTGCTGCGGCCGACGCCGCTGCTGTACGATATGTCGACGTTCAGCTCCGCGATCTGCCCCAGCAGGTCGTTGATGCGTGCGACACTGTCCTGAAGCTGGCCCTGCGCATCGTTGCGCAGTGTGGTGATCAGGCGCGAAAGGCCATTGATCTTGTTCGCCGTGTCGACCGCCTGGCTGACGGTACTGGATTGCAGGAAGCGGTCCTCGGGGCTGTCGGCCAGGGCCGAGAAGCTGTCATGCAGGCGCGCCAGTTCGGCAGCGATCGAAAGCTCCTTATCGGGCGGACCGTGAAACTGCTGGATGCGGTTAAGATATGTTTCCTTGACGTCCAGGAACGATGTCGTGCTGATCTGGGTCCACAGGTCGCGAGAGAGATTAAGGTCCACGTTCCGGATGATCTTGTCGGCCAGAACGCCGACCCCCGCGCCATTAATAACCTGGGCGCTTTGCGGCAAAATTTTCCGGGTATAGCCGGGGGTGCCGACATTGGCGACGTTGTTGGAAATAACCCCGATCTGCTGCTGTGCGATCCGAAGGCCCGTCAGGGCGGCATTCAAAGCGGTAAGCGACATGTAAAATCCCTGTAAGGCGCAGCCCGGGCAATATTTGCCAAAGCGGACGCCTGGTTCAGTCCTACAGGGTTGTCTTGCAAGGAAAGTGCCAGTTTCAGGGGTATTTTTCCGCCTGACGGGGCGGGGGCGCTTTTAGCGGCGCTGGAGGTTTTTAACATCCTCGACGACCGCCGCGTTCAGCTTTTTCACATGGACGTCGAGAGCCTGCTCGAGCAGGAGCGAGGTCATCATTTCGCGCCGAAGCATCGAGTCCATGAAATCGCGTTGCTGCATCAGCGAAATCGCGTCCAGCGTCGCGCGGATACGGTCCACGTTGGCGGGTTTGTCGTAGAGGTTGGTATAGAAATCCGGGTGCTGGTAGATTTTTTTCGTCAGCACTTCCATCTGCGCATAATAGCTGGGGAACGCACCCAAAAACCCTCCAATCTGGCCATTGTTCATTCCGAAGTTGCGCAGCATGGCCTGCATGTAGCTGTAGCCACCTTGATCTAAAAGCGTGGGATGCTCCTTGCTTTTCATGCCGGCGATGGTGGTATAGGACGTGTGCGCAACGTTCATCGCGGCGTAGATATGGCGCGCATCCATGTACTGGAAAAACCTGTCTTTGATTTCTTCAGGCACCCCTGGCGGCAAAGGCCTTGGCCAGTACAGGTTCTTGGCGAGCGCAAGGACGTCCTGCTCATCGGGCGTCGACGGACGGGGGTTTGTGGGGCCGTGTGAGTTGGTAAAATCGATATCCAGCGTGAGAACGTCATCCATCGTGCGGAAATAGTCTATGTCGTTGTTCATGCGGTCAGGATTGTTGCCGCCGGCACCGGCCGTTTCCCATCTCTGATCGTGGTCGCACATGAAACGCAGACCGTTATTGTTATCATGCGGGTCGCAATAAACTGTGCGGAACTGCTCGACACGCGAAACGAATTCGCTCTGATTGCTTTCGGAACTGCTCGCGTGCTCCGTGCCGACATAGAAATCGGTGAGCAAGCTGTTGATCGACGCTTTTTCCGTATGCGCCTTTTCTTCCGAGGAAGAAAGGCTCCGCATGAACGAGCCGAATTCGCACATCAGCTCGCTCGGGTGATAATCCTTGTGCGCTTCGGCCACCAGCCTCTGAAGCTCGCGCTGCGTCTCGAGCTGGAACTTGGCGTCGATCATCGCCCCGACCTGCAGCATCATCGAGTTCATCACCGCCGAGAGCTGTTCGGTCATCAGCATCAGCGCCTTGACGTAGTTATTGATAATCCCCGGCACCTGCATGCTGCCGGGGATGCAGAAACTGTACATCACCGGGGGGGGGAGGGTGTCGTTGCAACCGTAAGGAAAAGCATAAATGTTCGTCAGCGGGTCAATATAATGGCCACCGCCCGGTGAAGCGAGAACCTTGATGATCCTCGGATCCGACTTCTCTACTGCGTCACTTGCCACGCCGCCATAAAGCGCGACCCTAAATCCTTCCTCGTTTCCAAGATCGTTCAGACTGCCAGCTATGGCTTCGCGGATCATGCCCGCCCAGTCCGATTTGGTGACCTGGTCACCGAGCGTGATTTCAGCCGACGGATCGAGCCCTTTGCCCTGCACGGCGATCGAACCGTTTTTGGAATCAAGAGTCAGGGCCAGGTTGACGGGTTTTTTATTTTCCTCCACCTCGATGGTGTAAGAGAGATAACGCCCTGCGGCGGCGTAAAGATTATAGGCCGGCAGAGCGAGACGCCCGGAGGCATCCACCCACGACTCGCCGCTTGCAGGCTGGCCTTCGTCGGGCAGGATGCTGTAACTCACCCTGGCGCCGGGCTCAAAACCCTCAAGCGTTCCCTGGAGCGCCAACGGCTTGCCGCCGCCCGTGGATGCCACGCCTTCTGATGGCACTCCCGGGACAAGAAAAAACCATGCGAACGCACCGACGAGCGCCAGGCCCGCCGCTACTGCAATGTGTTTTTTTCCTAAACGAATTTCTCTCATGTAAACCTAAAATTTCTATCGCACTCAGCCGGGCCGGTCATTCGCCCGACATCTGGTTCATTTCGTTTTCAACCTCGCCCTGCAGATCGACAACGGCCAGCTCCAGAAGAACCGAAAGCGATGCCTCGTTACGCAGATAACTTTTGAACAGGTCGAATTTCTGCATCAGCCCCATCGCCTGTATCGCAACCCTTTTCCGGGAGACGTTAGCCGGTTTGTCGTACAGGTTCGTATAAAAATCCGGGTTCTGATAAATCTTTTTCGTCAGCACTTCCATCTGGGCGTAATAGCTGGGCGCGATACTGCCCAGCATGCTATGCGCTTCGTCATAGTTCATGCCAAGTTCCTCCAGCATCGTCAGAAGATAATCGAATGAACCGGGTGTGCCCTCGACTTTCATTCCCGCGATCGCGTTGAAAGAATTCTCGGCGACAGCGCGCTTGGCGACAACCGAACGCATGTCGAGATAAAGCTTCTGCATGTTCGTGATGCGCTGGGTGGGTATCGGCTCCAGCGACTTGGCAGGCGGGCGGATAAAAACTTCATGGCCATACAGATTGCTGGCTAATGCAAAAACGTCTTCTTCGTCTGGTGTCAGGTGTTCGCGCAGCTCCGCAAAGACCATGTCGACCACCATCGTCCAGGGCTGATCGATCGTGCGGCCAAAGTCGATGTCCTTGTTAAACCGTTTTGGGTCCTCGGCGCCGACCACCGGCCCCGGGGGGCCTTGCTGATCCCAGTCGCAGAGATAACCAAGACCGCTGTTATTGTCATGAGGGTCGCAGAATTTTTCGCGGAACTGCTTGATGCGGCCTTCCTTGTCGCCATCATCGCCGATTGCGGCGACCGTGTTAGTCGCACCAAGCTGGCGGTCCTGCGAGCGCTGGCTGTAAATGAGAGCGGTCGACTCCGACTTGCTCTCGGAGAAGGCAAGGCTTTTCGCGCCGGAGCCGAATTCGCAAATCCCGATGCTCGGGTGGTAATCCTTGTGCGTGCGCGCGGCGATTTTCTGAAGAGTCTGCTGCGTCTCCAGCTGGTGTTTGGCGTCCATGAAGGAGCCGACGATCTGCATCTGCTGCATCGCCACCGCCGTCAGCTGGTCGGCCATCAGCATCAGCGCAGGAAGAAGATTGTCCTCCCAGAAAATCGAAGTCAGCCAGATTTTCTGCCCCGTCATTTCGCTGCGCACAAAGCGCGTGACGCGCCAGTATGTTCCGCCGGCGATATCGGTGATCCACTGCTCCAGCTCGGTCTCGATTATACCCTCGACACAAATGCCGCAGGCATAGGCCGGGCGCGGATGAAGCGCGGCAGGCGCGGCAATGGCCAGCGCCAGGACCGAGCACAGTATAAGCGAGAGCCGCGATGTCCGCAGTTTCTTCTTCATTCGCCTGTCATCTGGTTCATTTCGTTTTCAACCTCGCCCTGCAGCTCGACAACGGCCTGTTCCAGGAGAACCGAAAGCGTTGCCTCGCTGCGCAGATTACTTTTGAACAGGTCGAATTTCTGCATCAGCCCTATCGCGTCCATGGCGACCCTCTTCCGGTCGACGTTGGTCGGTTTATCATAGAGGTTCGTGTAGAAATCCGGGTTCTGATAAATCTTTCTCGTCAGCACTTCCATCTGGGCGTAATAGCTGGGCGCGATGCTGTTCAGCATACGATGCGCCTCGCCAGAACTCAGGCCAAGCTCTTCCAGCATCGCCCGAAGAAAATCGTACGAACCGGCCGTGCCCTCGGTTTTCATACCCGTGACCGCGTTGAAAGAATTTTCCGCAACCGCCTGCTTGGCGACAATCGAGCGCATGTCGAGATAAATCTTCTGCAGGTTCGTGATGCGCTGGGTGGGTATCGGCTCCAACGATCTGGCGGGCGGGCGGACAAAAACTTCATGGCCGTACAGATTGCTGGCCAATGCAAAAATATCTTCTTCGTCTTCGGTCAGCTCTTCGCGCAGCTCCGGAAAGACCATGTCGACCACCAGTGTCCAGGGCTGATCGACCGTGCGGCCAAAGTCGATGTCCTTGTTAAGACGTTTTGGATCCGGGCCGCCGACGTCCGGGCCGGGGGTTCCTTGCTGGTCCCAGTCGCAAAGATAGTTGAGGCCATTATTATTGTCGCGTGGATCGCAGTATTTTTCGCGGAACTGCTTGAGGCGGCTTTTTTTGTCGCCATCCTCGCCGATTGCGGCGGCCGTGTTGATAGCGCCAAGCTGGCGGTCTTGCGAGCGCTGGCTCATTACAGCCGTGTTCATATCCGCCTTGATCTCGGACATGCTAAGGCTTTTCACATTGGAGCCAAATTCGCAAAGCCCGACACTCGGCTGGTAATCCTTGTGCGTACGCGCGGCGATTCTCTGAAGCGTCTGCTGCGTCTCAAGTTGCTGTTTGGCATCCATCAAGGAGCCGACGATCTGCATCTGCTGCATGGCCACCGCCGTCAGCTGGTCGGCCATCAGCATCAGCGCGGGAAGAAGATTATCCTCCCAGAAGACCGAAACCAGCCAGACTTTCTGGGCGACAAATTCGCTGCGCACGTGGCGTGAGACACGCCAGTATGTTCCGCCGACAATATCCTGGATCCATTGCTCCAACTCGGTCTCGACCACACCCTCGATACAAATGCCGCAGGCATAGGCCGGGCGGGGATGAAGCACGGCGGGTGCGGCAATGGCCAGCGTCAGGACCGAGCATAATATAAGAGAGAACCGCGATGTACGCAGTTTCTTCGTCATTTTCCGGCCGAGCCCGAAAGATTTTTGTTAACTTCCCTGACAGCCGGACGAAGCTTGGCCGACAGGAGGACCGATGTCGCCATTTCCTGCCGCAGTTGGCTCTCGAAGATGGCGCGGTCGAGCATAAGCTCGATCGCCTTCATCGCGACACCCTTGCGCGCGACGTTGGCCGGCGAGTCGTAAAGCCCGGCATAAAAATCCGGGTTCTGGTATATTTTCTTGGCAAGAATCTCGAGCTGCGCGTAATAGCTCGGCCGCTCGCCTATGAATACGCCCGCCTCCTCCGCATTCATGCCAAGCTCCATCATCACCGCGGCCAGGAAGTCGCGTGTGTGGGGGTCTGCAATTGTCCCGATGCTGCCTGCAGATTTCAGGGCGACGATCGAATTGAACGAGTTCTGGGCGACGCTTCGCTTCGCGGCGACCGAGCGCAGCGCGAGATAGAGGTGCTGGTATTTTTCCTCTTTCAGGTACTCGTTATCCGCCTGGCGCGTCAGGACGTCATGGCCGTAAAGATTGTTGCTCATGGCGATGATGTCTTCTTCATCTTCCGAAAGGGCGCCGTCGTCAAATGTAATGTTAAACGTGCGCGGATCCTCGATCATGCGTGTGTAGTCGATATCGTTATTGACACGCTTGGGCCCGGGTCCGCAGACAAGCTGCAGGCCGGTGCCGGGCCTGTTGAGCATGCGGTTATTGTCGTCGGCATCGCAATAAACCAGCATGAATTTTTCCCAGCGGTTGGCTTTTTCCTGGTCGCGGGATTCAGCCGCGCCGTTTCCGGCCGTGCCAAGCTGGCGTTCCATCTCGATCGCGTTGAGCGCGGCGCCCGCATACTTGCCGAGCGATTCCGACGCGGCCAGGCTGCGCACGTTCGTGCCGAACCAGCAGAATTCCTCGCTGGGCTGATAGTCTCTTTGCGCCTCGAACTGAAGCTCCTGGAAAAGACGCTGCGTTTCCAGTTGTTGTTTGGCGTCGAGGAAAGTCCCGAAGATGAAAACCTGGTGCATGCCGACCGCGGACATTTGTTCGGTGAACATCATCAGCGCGGGCAAAACCTCCGCGACGAAGAATGTTTCGATGAGCCATTTGCGGTGGGTGTCAAACTCGATCGAAATGTACTGGAGCATGAGGCCTTCCATGATTTCATGGAAAAGCTTGATGATTTCCTGGGCAGCAGGCACGTCGCCGGGAAGACAGGCCAGGCAAAGCGCCTGCGCAGGCCGGGGCGGCGAGATAACGGCGCCCGCGAGAACCGCGCTCAACAAGAGAATAAGAGAAAAACGGCGCGCCTTTCCGAAAGAAAAGCCCTTCCTCTTCACTTGCCTTGTGGAGCTGTCGCGCGTCAGCATTTCAAACCAGCTAAGATCAATTCTCAAAGCCCCCCGGGGCGATTTCAATGAAATCACCCCAACCTGCCCAAATTAATTCTATTTTATCACAGCCTTGGGCAGATGTGCACGCTCCAAAATCAGGGATATTTTTCCCGCCTGCATTTCACGGCTTGAGAATCCGCTCATTATGCGCCAAGATAAACCCCTGCAAAACGTCATGTTTTTGCATTCCTTGCAACGCGTGGTATCCTAAAATTCGATGGTCCTGAAAAAATCAATAGTTGATGAAACGGCTGGCGCCGGCGAGCCGAAGGAAGACATGAGCGGTCTTGGGACCGTTGTCATCCGCAATGAATTCTACCGTGACGGTTACCGCAACCTGCTCCGGCTCTGCCTGCTCGAAGGGGCGATCATCATTATTCTCCTTGGCGCGATGTATTTCGTCATTCACGTGCACCAGCCCCAGGATCGCTATTTCGCCACGACCGAGGATGGACGCCTTATCCCCATGGTCGCCCTGCATGAACCCAACTTAAGCACCCCGGCCCTGATGTCGTGGGTGGCGCAGGCCTCTACCGAAGTTATGACATTCGGATTTAACGATTACCGTCGCAGACTGCAGGAATCCTCGCGGAATTTCACGCGCCGGGGCTGGGAAAGCTTCACCCAGGCCCTTCAGAAATCCCGTATTATAGAAATGGTTGAGGCGAACCAGCAGGTTGTCACCGCCGCCCCGGCGGGCGCGCCGATCCTCGAATCCGAGGGCGTCGTCACCGGTCGTTATCAATGGATTATCCAGCTCCCGCTGGTGCTGACTTATCAATCGGGTTCACGCACGAAAACCGACACATTACTGGTTACCATCGTCGTGGTCCGCGTTCCGCGCCTCGAAAGTTCGAACGGTGTTGGAATCGAGCAGTGGATCGCGGTCCCGCGCTGATCCTTTGCATTACCGCTCCTCGCCTTGAACCGGATTTATTATGTGTTTTTTTGCGAATATGGCCTAATTCACAGGTGACACTGGTTTTTTAAGCATATATCCTTGTCCGGCCTTTTGTATTTTTGAAACCCGACCATTTTTTGCGCGCAGCTTTTCGATGTGTAACCGCTATTTTGAAAAACGTTTTTTTCCCGGCCTGATGGCTTTCGGGGCGTTCGCGCTCCTCATAGCCTATACCATGCCTTCCCATGCACAGCCGGACATCAATTCCATCCCCCAATTGCCGGCGGCAAGCGCGCCGGAGGAATTCCCTGACGAAGCAGCGCCCACAGCGCCAAGCCCTGCGCCCCTGCTGCCCGGCGGCGCACCGGAAGCACCCTCTCCAGAGCCCGCAATGCCCGAGTTTTTCGGCGGGAACGGCATGTTGTCGCCCGAACCGAACCTGGATGGCGGCGAGGATTTCAATTTCGAAAAAACCGAGGGCGAGCTTGAGGAAGAATCCCGCACAGAAGCCTTTGACGCCGCCCTGCAGGGTATTTTGCCGCTGCGCCCGGATGAGATTCGCACATTGCTCGAGCATTTCGACCGCACACAGGAATCCGTTGAACTACCGATATATCCATCGCCCAAGCCCGAGGTTACGGTTGAAACGGTTTCGCTCGATCCCGGCGCCGCGCCCGTCGTGGTCAAGACCGCATATGGTCACGTCACGACGCTGAACGTGCTCGACATGACCGGTTCGCCGTGGCCGATCCAGGACATAAGCTGGGCCGGAAATTTCGAAGTCATCGAGGCATCCTCTTCGCAGGGTTCGCACATCGTGCGGATTTCGCCGCAATCGGAATTCGCCACCGGTAACATGTCGATCCGCCTGCTGACGCTGAAAACCCCGGTCATCGTCTCGCTCGAGACCAGCCGCGACATCGTTCATTACCGCTTCGACGCGATCATCCCCGAATACGGGCCCATGGCCGAAGCGCCGCTGATCGACCAGGGAATCACAACCGTCGCGGGCGACGTGGACATTGCCTCGGTGCTGCAGGGCGTCCCGCCCAAGGGCGCGAAAAAACTCGACGTCGCGGGCGTCGATGGGCGCACGACTGCTTATGCTTTCAAGGGCGGCACCTATGTCCGCACACCGCTGACGCTGCTTTCGCCCGCGTGGTCCGCCTCCGTCGCTTCCGCCGACGGGATGCGTGTCTACACCATCAAGGAAGCGCCCGTCCTGTTATTGTCCGACAAGGGGAAAATGGTTCGCGCCCGTCTTTCACAGAGCGAAGATGTCATAGGGGATATGATCCATGGCCGATGATATGAACGACGAAGGCCTCGAAATCGACGAAGCAAGTTTCGACGATTTTGAGAAGAAAAAAGGAACGCTCGGCGAATTATGGCGCGACAACGCCATGGTAAAGGTCGGCGTCGTTATCGCCGCTGCGGTGGCGATTTTCGGCACCATCATTCTTTTCGGCGGCAAAGATATTCCGATCGATCCATCCTATGTTTCGAGCGGCTCGGACATCTCGGCGCCGCCGGGCACCGAAGAGACCAGCCCCGCCTATGTCGCCGCCATCGAGGAAGAAAACGAGGCGCGGACCGAGCAGGCTATCAAGGAAAGCGGCAGCGTTCTGCCGACGCCGATCGCGCCGCCCGTGGGCCGCCTGACCGTCACCGAAAACGAGGCGCCCGAGGAAGATCCCCTGCAACGCTGGCGCAAACTCCAGGAGGAGCGCCTGCAGCGCGAAATGCTGCGCTCGCAGACCGTCGCGCCTGAATCGACCGAGCCCGACAAGAACCGCGCCGAAGCAATCCAGGCCCTGGCCGAAGCCATGTCCGAACAGATGCAATCCATTCTTGAAAAGCGTTCGCAGATCAAACCGCTTGAATACCGCGACATGACCAGCGCCGAGTGGCTGGAAGATATGCGTGCCAAGGAAGAAGGCGAAGACGGGAATGGAGACGGAAATGACGACGATGAAGGAAATATCGAGATCGTCCTTTATCCCGCCGGGCGCATCGCCTACGCGCAGATACTGACCGAAGCCAACTCCGACGTCGAAGGGCCGGTACTGGCGCAGATCGCATCGGGCCCGCTCTCGGGCAGCCGCGTGCTCGGCACATTCACCGAGAATAATGAACTGCTGACGATCGAATTCCAGACCGTCATCGTCGACGGCATCAGCATCGATATCAATGCCGTCGCCATCGATCCCAAAACCACGCTGCCGGCCATGGCCACTGATGTCGACCATCATTACCTGATGCGGGTCGCGCTGCCGATGGCCGCGGCGTTCGTCGAGGGTATGGCGGGCGCTATCAGCAGCTCAGGCCTGACCACGGTCACCGTCGAGGGCGATGTGGTCGCCGAGGAAAGTGAAGAGACTGACAGCGAGCAGGAAGTGGCCTCGGGTATCGAGGAAGCGGGCCAGAAACTCCGTGAAATTCTCGACAATACGGCCGACGACATCGAAATTACGGTTCGTGTTGAAGCGGGAACCCCGATTGGGATATTGTTTCTCGAGCCGGTCATAAAGCCCGCTGAAGAAATTTAGTTTATTTAACAGCAAAAACCGCAGCAGGACACCATGGTTGACAACAACAAGGACGACAACGCTTTTGATGACGCCGACTTCGAGGATCTCGATCCTATTGAGGACGATGATTTGGGCGATGACGGCTGGGACGACGATCTGAGCGGAACAGAGGCATCCGAGCCGGCCGACAGCGACCCTGAAACCGGGCTGCCGAAAGAAAAAACCTTCGTTCAGAAAAATTTCATGCTTATCGTTGGCGCCATCGTCGTCGTATTCGGCGGCGTCATCGGCGTTTCGCTGCTCGGCGGCGGATCACCTGCGCCCATGCCTGATGAGCAGGCCGCCGCGCCGGGCGATGCCCTCCCCGAAGCGCCCCTGCAGGCGGAATATGAAGACGGGGCAGACATGCCGCCGATGCCCGCGCCCATTAATCCGGGCGAAGAAAACGCCGACGGCGCGCTGACGCCGATGCCGACTCCGGCTGACCTCGAAAATGCCGAGCTTGGCGAGCTGAGTGTCGATGAAGTCCCCGCGCAACCGACGAGCGGCACGACGCCGCAGGGTGAAGAGCCTTTCGATTACAGATCCAACGATCAGCGTGAAGCTTCGGATGAGCCCGCGCCGAAAAACGCCGCTGAAAAACTGAACGCGGAGTTTGCCAACCGTGCTGAAACCGCTCCTGCGGTCGCTCCCGTTACCGAGGGCCAGCCAACCATTATCGACAGCGAAGGCAACATGCTGGCGATGCCCGCGCCCGTACTGGCCGACAACCGGCCCAAGCCGCCCGAGCTCGCAGCCGAAGAGCCCGCGCCCAACCTCGCGCCCCAGCTTGAAGCGCAAAAAACAGAGATCGGCTCGCTGCAATCGAAACTCGATACGGAAGCAGCCCGCGCGGTCGAAGCCGAGAAATCTGCGCAGGCACTTCAACAGGAACTCGATTCGAAAACTTCGGAAATCGAAGCGCTCTCGAAAAAAGTCGCCGAGCTTGAGCAAAAACTGGTCGAAGCCGAGAGCGCTCCTGCGCCCGCTGCTGAAGAACCGACGCCTGCTCCTAAAAAAGCCGCGCAACCCAAAGCAGAAACCCCGAAAGCCGCTTCTTCCGCGACTCCAAAAGCGCCTGCCACGCAACAGGCTTCCGCCGAGCCGAAAGCTGCCGCAAAACCGGTTGCCTGGGAGCTCAAGGCCGCCCAGCCGGGCAAGGCCGTTCTTTTTTCGAAGGCCACCGGCGATACCCGCAACGTCGCAGTGGGAGATACGGTTGAGGGGCTCGGCAAGATCGCGTCCATTTCCAATGAAACCGGGCGCTGGACCGTGCTCGGATCACGCGGACAGGTCAGCCGGTAATCGCGCTGGAAAATCATAACTAATTGATTTTAAAAGATAAAATTTTATCTTAAATTTTATTTAATTGTTACCCTTCAGAATTAATACATTAGGGGAAAGAGGCCGGACAACGGCCCGATTGGATTTGCCCGATCCATTGAAAATGTGGTTAAATACTATATATGGCGGTGTTTCTTAATAAATATAACAAGATCAGTATTATGACATACCTATACCGGTATGGCATGGGTGCAATATTGTTCGCCATATTCGCAGGCGCACCATTCGCAGCCTTCGCTGCCGACACCGACGCCCAGTTCGACAAAATCGCCGAGAACATCGTCAAGGGCAGCGACCAGATGCCCGCCCTCATCGCGGCCTTCTCGTATTTGCTCGCCTTGCTCTTCGCCGTCACCGGCATTCTGAAGCTCAAGGAGCACGTCAACAACCCGACCCAGGTGCCGCTGCGCGTTGCGCTCATCCGCTTCCTCGTGGGCGGCGCCCTCCTGGCCCTGCCGATGCTGTACCAGGCCATGGCTGTTGCCATCAATGGCGGCGAAAATCCTGAATTCGACCCGTCGACCACCGTCGGCAATATGCTCAGCGACCTGCTCGGCGGACTCGCCGGCTATATACCGCTGAGCAACGCCAACAACGTGATGGAACAGGTCATCGATTCCATCGAGCAGACCCCGGCGCTCGTTTCTGCCATTGCGTACATGCTCGCGCTGCTCTTCGGTGTTTCGGGCCTGCTGAAACTCAAGGAACATGTCGAAAACCCGGAACAGACTCCTTTGCGCGAAGCCGTCATACGCTTGCTGGCGGGCGGCGCGCTGTTCGCGATCCCGATGGTTTATTCCGCCATGTTCGAGCTGGTCGGCACCAGTATCATGGGCAACATCACCTCGGTGTTCGGCGCCATCGGTATGATCTTTTCATCCTACACGCTGAAAGTCTGCAACCCGGTCGGCGGCTTTATCGGCGGGTTGTTTGGCGGTACCTCGATGGGCGATGCGATCTGCGGCGTGTTCTTCAACGCGGGCGCGTTCCCCGCTTTCATGACGGCGATCGCCTACCTGCTCGGTCTTATCCTCGGCGTATGGGGCATCCTGAAAATCAAGGCGCATGTTCTGAACCCGCAGCAGACTTCGCTGTGGGAAGGCGTCTCACGCCTCGCCGCCGGCGGTGCGTTCTTCGCGCTGCCCTTCATCATCGAAGTCGCGCGCAACACCATTACCCCACCTGTCACGGGCGTAATCGCCGCGGTCTCACAGGCGACAGGCTTTAATGAAACCGCCATGGCCTGCGACGGCACCAGCGGCCTCGACGGCATATTGTACTGCATGATGGACGATATCACGACGCCGATGCACGTCGTCATCAACTTCTTCACGACCAGTGCGGCGTTTGTTTTCGCGATGATCGGCATCTCGCGCCTGACCAAGAGCGCGCAGGATGGCGCACGCGGCCCGGGCGGCCTCGGCACGCTGATGACTTTCGCCGCGGCGGGCGCGCTGCTGTCCTATAACGCGCTGGTCCGCACCGCCACCGTTACGCTCGGCATGGGCGCGGGCATAGGCCGGACATCGACCAACGCCGTCATGGAATATACCAAGGGCCTGAACGCCGCCGAGAAGGCACACGTTCACACGGTCATCAGCGCCATCATCAAGTTCATGATTATCGTCGGTCTTATCAGTTTCGTTCGCGGCATTTTCATTATCCGCAGTGTCGCGGAAGGAAATTCTCAAGCTTCGCTCATGGCAGGCGTCACCCACATGGTAGGGGGTGCGTTAGCTGTGAACTTAGGTCCGTTAATCAACGCCGTGCAAACCACGCTGGGGATTAACGAATATGGTATCACGTTCAGCTAGCGCCGGATGGCGGTGGATGTGCGTGTTGTTTAATGTGAGCAACCCTACTTGCAAGAGAAGGAACTAAAATGACTATTAGAAAATCTTATTACACAATGGGCGCGGCAATGACGCTCGGCCTGGTGGCGATGGCCCCAGACGCAGCACATGCCGCTAACAACTTCAGCAAAATCTCGAAAAACGTCGCGACATCCATCGAAGACCTGCCTGGTCTTCTGGCTGCCTTGTCGTACCTCTTTGGTATTCTGCTTGCCGTTCTCGGCATCATGAAAGTCAAAGACCACGTCGAGAACCCCTCGCAAACACCGCTTAAGGACGGCGCAATCCGCCTCCTGGCCGGCGGTGCGCTGTTCGCGATTCCGATCGTCAGCGAAGCGATGTTCGAAACCGTTGGTACCGGCGATGCGTCGCAGGCTGCAACGCTGAAGAAAGTCACCTTCACGACGAACTAATTTCTTAAGTCACGAACACCGGCCGCATTTCCTGCGGCCGGTGTTCCTCTTAGATGAGAAAATCGAATATGGAATTGCTGCCGATCACATTGGGCACGACGCGGCTCCAGCCGCCGAAAGCGGGCAAGTCCCAGGACGAAAGCCCGGCGGTGGAACGCAAGATGCCCGCGGACCTGCGCAACCGTATTTTCGAGCGCGACAATCACACCTGCCGCTATTGCGGCTTCCTGTCGCGCAAATACCAGGAAATTCACGCCCTCAACGGCGACGACTGGAACGAGAAAAACCTCGTCACGGCCTGTATCTTCTGCCAGCAATGTTTTGCCCTGGACGATGTCAGCGTCATGCGCTCGGGCGTCCTGCTATGGCTGCCCGAAATCGAGCAGCACGAGCTTCACAATATCGCGCGGGCCATTTATGTCGCCCGCATTTCGCAGGGGCCCATCGCCGATGCGGCCCGCAAGGCCCTCGATAGCCTCATGACGCGGCGCGAGGAAGCCAAAAAACGCATCAGCACCGACAACCCCTACATCCTGGCCACCGTGCTGCGGGACTATCTGGGCGGCAAGCATTACGAAATGCGCGGCAAAAAGCTTAAAGGTGTTCGTTTGTTCCCGCTGGATCGGCGGATCATCAAGGAGGCCGAGCTGGAATTCAACCAGTTCCCCCAAATCCTGGCCTACTGGCGCTCCAAGGACGGGCCGTTCGGCGGCAAGGCCCCGCCACAATGGATTTCCCTCTACAAAGACATGGCGGCCTGACCGCGCAGGATTTCCGGCGGCGGGATAACGCATCAAAGCCGTGAAAATATTGATAATTCCGCTAGCGCGCTCTATGCGCCACAAGCATGGTACGATATATTAGAGTGTCGATTTTCTGCATTAACCTGATCAAGACCGGGCATGGACATATTTTCAAAAATACTGGCGCCGTTTCAGAAAGCCTTCAGGCAGTCGGTTTCATCATTCATACAGCTTGAAACCGCGGACGACGAGATCACCATGGTCTCCACCGACGGCTCGCTCGTCAGCTACCTGAAAGTCGAAGGCAGCCGCCAGATCATCGGCGAAGAGGAATTCAAAAAGCTCGTCGAGGGCTCCACCATCAAGATCGGCTCGCGCTTCGACCGCCAGGGCCATGCCATGCAGGTTTATTTCGCGCGCGACCCTAACCGCATCCGCGAGGAGCTGGAAGAATTGCTGCGACCGAGCCGCATCTCCGCCACCAACATAGGCATCGAGCTCGACGATCTGTTCGAGGAGCGCGTCCGCCACCTGGAGCGTTTCTGTACGCACGAGGAATCCTATTTCGTGCTCTGGACGCGGGCGAGTGTTTTAACCAAGAACGAATTCCAGCGATCCGCGAAGGAAGCCAAGGGTAAAGCCAAGAAATGGCTGAACGCGCCTTATGCGCAATATCCCCATGCCGCGCTTGAGCCGCTGCGCACGCGTCACAGAAGCTTCGTCACCGCCGTCACGTCGGCGATGGACGAGCTCGGCATACGCTGCAATATTCTCGAAGTACACGACGCCGCGCGCGCGATACGTAATAATCTTTTCCCCGACCATGGCCATCATAAATGGCGCGCGTGCTTCCCGGGTGATCCCATACCGCCGCGCACACCGACCAACAAGGTCGATCTTTCCGACCTGCTGTGGCCGAGCCTTGCCAACCAGATTTCCGCCGCCGACGCGCGCGTTCTCGGTAAATCGCTGGTGCGTATCGGCAACACGTTCTGGTCCGGCGCGGACATGACGCTCGGCCCCATGGACGCCACCGCGTTCCCGATCCTGCTCAACCGCCTGGTCGAAGCCGACATTCCGTTCCGAATCTCCTTCCTGCTCGAGGGCGGCGGTGTTTACGCGACATCCTTCCGCGCGTTTATCGCCACGATCATGGGACCGACGAACTCCTACAACAAGCAGATCAAATATTCGCTCGAAGGCCTGCAGGCAATGTCGCGGAACGAACCTGTCGTGCGTGTCCGCATGTCGTTCGCGACATGGTGCAGCTACGACCAGCGCAACGACATCATGGATCAGCTTTCAATCCTGCTGCAGGCGGTCGAATCCTGGGGTTACTGCCAGGTCAGCGAATTCTCGGGCGACCCGCTTGATTGCGTCATGTCATCGGCCATGGGCATCCATTGCGGCGGCACCGCGCCTACCGGTATCGCGCCGATGGCCGAAATGATGAAGCTCATGCCGTGGCAGCGCCCCTCAAGCCCGTTCAGCGCCGGCTCGATGATCTTCCGCACACCGGATGGAAAAGTCTGGCCGTACCAGACCGGCACCAACCTGACGACCACATGGTTCGATCTCATTTTCGCGCAGCCGGGCGCCGGTAAATCGGTTCTACTGAACTCGCTCAACCTGAGCACCTGCGTCGGCCCCGGTCTTTCGAAGCTGCCTTACGTGGCCGTCATCGATATCGGCCCGTCCTCGTCGGGCTTGATCTCCATGATCCGCGAATCCCTGCCGCTCAATCGCCAGCAGGAAGCGGCCTATTACCGCCTGCAGATGGCGCACCGCTTCGCGATCAACCCGTTCGACACGCAGATGGGCTGCCGCGCGCCGCTGCCGGACGAGCGCAGCTATCTCGTGGAACTTCTCACGCTTCTTTGCACGCCGCCCGGCTTCGACAAGCCTTATGACGGCATGCAGCAGCTTTGCGGACTCGTCGTGGATGAAATGTACCGCTGGCGCGACGACCGCGCCGCCAACGCTGAAGCGCGTCCCTATTTGCCCCGCCTTGATGCCGAAGTCGACGAGGCGCTGGCGCGTTTCAACGTGCATTTGCCGGCTGATCCGTACTGGTGGGACGTGGTCGACAAGATGTTCGACCTTGAGCAGTACCATGTCTCACATATCGCCCAGCGCCACGCAGTGCCGACGCTGAACGATTCGATCACCGCCTCGCGCAGGCCACAGATCCGCTCGCTGCTTGAACAAACCGCCGTCGGCTTTAGTTCGGAAACCGTGATCGCCGCGTTCGAGCGTATGGTCACCTCGGCGATCCGCGAATTCCCGATCCTGTCCTCCGTCACGCAGTTCGACATCGCCAATGCCCGCGTCTGCTCGCTCGACCTGATGGATGTCGCGCCGCAAGGTGATGAATCTGCCGACCGTCAGACTGCCATCATGTACATGCTGGCGCGTCACGCTCTGGTGCGAAGCTGGTGGCTGGGCAAGGAAGCGCTCATCCATATCCCGGAAAAATACCGGCCCTATCACGAGGTTCGCCTGCAGGAGATCAGCGAGATTCCAAAACGGCTCTGCTACGACGAATTCCACCGCACCAGCCGCTCTCCCTCCGTCCGGAACCAGGTCGTGCGCGATGTCCGCGAAGGCCGTAAGCGCGGCGTGCAGATCGTCCTGACCTCGCAATTGCTCGACGACTTCTCGAAAGACATGGTCGACCTTGCCACCGGCGTGTGGATTCTCGGCACCGCGATTTCCGATAAAGCCGTCGACGACGTGCAGGAGCGTTTCGGCCTGTCCGAGACCGCCCGCTACATCATCCGCAACAAACTCACCGGCCCGAAATCGATCGGTGCGCCAGCGCTGCTGGTGCTCGGCACCATCGAGGGGCGCTATGAACAACATTTGTTCAATACCCTTGGCCCTATCGAGCTGTGGGCGCTTTCGACTTCGACCGAAGACGTCGCCATCCGCAACCGCCTTTACGCCAAGCTCGGCGCAGGCCGCGCGCGGCAGATGCTCGCCGTCACCTTCCCGGGCGGCAGCGCACGGACGGAACTTCGCCGCCGTGTTCTCGCGAAAACCGAGAGCGGCGAGACGCGCGGCGCGATGATCAGCGCCGTGATCGAGGAAATCGTCGATGAGATCATCGTCGCCAGCAAAGCCGCCTCCAAAGAGGAAGGGACCGGGCGGGTCAGGATCGCTGCATGAGTGGGGAAAAAGAACCAGGCAAATCCGCGCCCCTGACGGGATCGCCGGAGACGCCTGCCGCCGCGCAGCCACCCGCAACCGAAGGCGCCCAGCCCGCACCGCCATCCCAGAAAAATATGGGGCCCATCAAGCCGCCGCCTGACAATGAATTCCAGGGCCGGCAGGTCAGTGGCAAAAAGAAAAAATCCGCGCGGAAAAAACCTGTCAAAACCCAGGTCGAGGAGCAGATCGACGCCGACCTCGCCCGCAGCAGCATCGAGAATAAAAGAAAATCCGGTCGGAGGTTTCGTTTCAATCTCGGAATCGTCGGCGGCGTTATCCTGCTCCTTGCCTTTGGCGTGCACTGGCTTTTGAAGCCCTACGAAGGCGGGCTTGCGTTCGGCATATGCCGCGTGTTCCTCGAAGGGATAACGCGCTATCCCGATCATTTGCGCCTCAGCACGGTTGAGGAATTCGATAACTCGGTGCGCATATGGTACACACAGGTGGATTCATTCGGTGAATACCGCATGGAACCGATCCAGTGCTATTACAAGAACGATCCCGAGCTCGGCACGATCATCGACAAGGTCACGATCAACCGCCGCGAAATCGACCCGGGCCTGATTGATCATTTTAACCGTGCACTACCCTCGGTCCTGGTCTACCCGATGGACCTGACGATCCCAGCGCCTCTGCCCGACAGCCTGCAGGATCTGCAATTCGAAACGCAAAAATTCAGGAAGCCGATACTTTAATGGAATACAGGTCTCTTGGCCGCACGGGCCTCAAGGTCAGTCTCATTGGCCTCGGCACCATGACATGGGGTAACCAGAACACGGAATCCGACGGCCACGCGCAGATGGATTACGCCCTCACGCAGGGCATCAATTTCTTCGACACCGCCGAGATGTACGCCGTGCCGCCGAGCGCCAAAACATACGGCGCGACGGAAACCATAATCGGCACATGGCTTAACTCACGCAAAAGCCGGGACAAGATTATTCTCGCCAGCAAGGTGGCGGGGCCCGGCCTGTCCTGGGTGCGGGGCGGCAAGGCTAGAATCGACCGCGACAATATCCTGCAGGCCGTGGAAGATTCCCTGAAACGCCTGCAGACGGATTATATCGACCTCTATCAGCTTCACTGGCCAAACCGCGAGGATTATCATTTCGGCAATTACTGGAATTACTCGCCAGATTTCGACACCAAGCAGACCGAGGAAAATTTCCTCGAGGTTCTCCGAACATTGGATGAACTCGTCAAATCCGGGAAAATCCGTCACGTGGGCGTGTCGAATGAAACGGCGTGGGGTACGATACAATATCTGCGGCTCGCAGAGAAACACGGCCTGCCGCGCATGCAATCGGTCCAGAATGAGTACTCGCTGATCTGCCGCCGCTTCGATCATGATCTCGCAGAAGTCGCGATGCACGAAGACTGCGGCTTGCTTGCTTGGTCACCGCTCAGCCGCGGAATCTTAAGCGGCAAATATCTGGACGGTGCCCGTCCTCCCGGCGCGCGCCTCTCACTTGAGACGCGGCACGAACACCGCGACGGCGCCAAAACCAATGACGCGGTGAAATCTTATATCGGCGTTGCGAAAAAACACGGGTTAGACGTCTGCCAGATGGCGCTCGCTTTTGTGAACCAGAAACCGTTCGTCACCTCGACGCTTATCGGCGCGACGACGATGGAGCAGCTCAAAACCAATATCGATTCGATCAAGCTTAAACTTTCAAACGACGTGATCGCCGACATCGAATCGGTGCGCCGCCTCAATCCCGTCCCATATTGATTCCTATATCCATAATCTTTGACAAGGCTTTAAGGGCTTGCTATATACAGGGCAGGAACCTTCTATTTTATTGATAATGTTGAATAATATGGCTGGACTGAGTTTATGAGTAAACACCGTGCACATTCCAACGGGGGGCGAACCGAGTTCTTTCTCGCTTTTCAAACCTGTTTTGGCCACTCTCAGGACCTCGACCGTATTCGCAACGATATGCCTGATGACCGCGCATGGAAAAAAATCGCGCCGGTAGATGATCACATCTCGGTGGCGTTCCTCGGTGCCCTTGGAAAAAAAGGGCGCCGCGACCTTACAGATCTCGTCGATGAATTTTGCCGCGCCGCTGACCCGGTAAAATTAAGTTTCAGGAATTTGTATCTTTTCGAGAATGCGCCGCGCGTAATCGAAAGCTCTTTTTGCCCGGAGGGAACGAAGGGCTCACTGGCCGCATTTCTTGATCCAGTCAACGCCGCTCAATTGCAGGCGTTCCGGCGCGAGCTTATTATTCAAATTCTTAAACCGAATAAATTCGAATATGGATACGGACCGTTCATGCCGCATAATACGCTTGCACGGATCAAACGTCTGAGTGAGCAAGAGGGGAATATCGCTGATTTCATCAAGAAGCACGGGGAAATGAAGACGCCCGAGTATATCTATACACACCTGACCCTGTTCCAAAGAAATGAAAATTCGAATGATGATTCGAAATATGAAGTCGTGGCAACTTTCCCATTCAGGAATCTCACCCCTTATCGCCGGAACAGTCATGAAGAAATGGCGCAATTATCGCGGCAGTAAAATCCAGTACCGGCCCTTGGCCTTCATCGGGCCCGCCATAACTTCGGCCCGCTCGCCGTAACCCCAGAACACGTCGCCGCGCACTGGTCCGCGGATCGCGCCGCCGGTATCCTGCATCACCATCAAATTTCTCAGGCGGCTCTGGCCGTTGACGGGGTAATCAATATCCACCCAGACCGGAGCGCCGTAGGGAAACAGCGAATGATCCACGGCCAGCGAATGAACCGGCGTCAGCGTCACGCCCTCGCCGCCGTCAGGTCCATCTTTTTCAAGATGCTTGAAAAACACGTAGGAGCGGTTGGTGTTCATGATTTCATCCGCCTGCTGCGGATGCGCTGATAACCAATCGCGGATCGCCTGCATGGAAACGTTTTCCTTGGTCAGTTCGCCGCGCGCGATCAGCTCCTTGCCAATGGCGGTATAGATATGTCCGTTCTGCCCGGCATAGCCGATGCGCATGACGCCGCCCTCTTTCAGCTGCACAACGCCGGAGCCCTGGATCTGCACGAAGAACGCATCGACCGCGTCATCTACCCAGACCAGCACCTTGTCGTTATGCGGCCATTGTCCCGCCACGATTTTCGCGCGGTCCTCGTAGGGTTTTAAATTGCCCTCGATCACGCGGCCCGCGATGCGCTGGCCTTTCAGTTCATCGCGGAACTGGCCGAGATCGACCATCACGAGGTCATCAGGCCTTGTATAAAGCGGGATATTGTTGACCGCGTCGCTTGTGAGAGAACCACGGAGAGCTGCCTCGTAATAGCCCGTGAACAAACCTTCAGCTTCGTGTCCCGCCGAAACCGCGTAAGGCCTGAAATTCGATTCAAAAAACTCCCGCAGTGCTGTTGCATCTTCTTTCGGCACGCCAGCAAGCGCCGCGCATATGCGCTGCCAGTCGCCGTAAGTTTTTGCTTCCGGAATTTCGCTGAAGTTTTTCGCCGGGTCGGCCTTGGCGATGCGTACGCAGGATTTACCAAACGCTTCCGCCGCGCGGATATAAAGCGATGAATCGCTCCATGACGGTAAAGCATTAAACTCTACAGCCTTCAGCACGCGCTGCGGTTTTTCTTCCGGCGGCGATTTGGTCGCGCAGGCAGAAAGAACGAGCAGCATCGAGAGAAGAAAAAACCGCGTCATTTTATTGAATCGTGTTGGGAATGATTTTGTTGTCGTCTTCGAAATCGCCGCGCGTCTCAACCACCAGCCAGCGCGGGTCGCGCGATTTGATGTCGCGGCTGAACGTCCAGACGTCGCGCATGGATGTGACTTTTTCCGGGTGGCCCTCGATGATCTCGCCGGTGGAATCCCGTGTCACTGAAACCTCGTCGGCGGTGAAACGCACGGTGACAAATGCCTTGCGGCCATCCACCTTGGCCTCGATTGCCTCGGCCTTACGGATGGCGCGGATCTGCGTGTCCTGTTTTTCACCGCGCTGCTCGCGCGCCGTGATCGCGGCTTCAAAGGCGTGGTAGACAGCCTGGCCCAGCAAATCCTTCAGCATCTCGCGGTCTCCGGCGGCAAAACTTTCGACGATCATCGCGAAGGCTTCCTGCGCGCCGTCCATGAAAAAGCTGATATCGAATTCGCGGTCAACGCGGGCGATAGCCACCAATCCTATTTCGGCCTCGGCAACGGAAACTTTCCCGCCCTCTTCGGCCGCGAGTTTCTTGATACGGTCTTCGCCGGTTGTTTCGCGTTGTTCTTCCGCGAAGGGGCTCGCAGCCTCGGGGCCGGGCTCAAGGGCAGCCCGCGCCAGTGGATTTTCCCGCTGGCGTTCATCGCCGTGGCGGGTTCCAAGGATGCTGCGTAGCCAGAAAACAAGGCCGGCGGCGACAAGAGCATAAACCAGCAGATCTGCAGACATTTTTTCCTGTTTTTCCGCTTTTTTGACTTTATATAACTATTCTACCATATTCTGCTCCTACATTAATGTCCGGAGCGCAAAGGACAAGGGTTTTATGCCGTTTTACCTGCTCTTTATCGTTTTTCCGCTGGCCGAATTGTGGGTTTTCGTCGAGGCCTGCGGCGAGATAGGTTTTTTGTCCGCGCTGGCGCTTTTGATCCTCGCGGCGGTCATCGGCGGTTCCGTGGTCCGCTACCAGGGGTTCCAGACGATTTTGGCCATGCATGACGCTTTCGACCGGGGCCGCGTGCCCGCGGGTGAGCTGTTCGACGGTTTCTGTATCGTTGCGGCGGGCGTGCTGCTGATTTTCCCGGGTTTTATCAGCGACGCGCTGGCCGTGGCGCTGCTTGTGCCCCGTGTCCGGACCCTGCTCCGGACTTTCGCGCGCCGCAAGGGCTTCGCCGGGGGCGACTCCGGCATCATCGAGGGTGAATACGAACGCATCAGGGACGACCCCCCGGCGCTGGAGACTGACCGGTCCTCAAATCCTCCTTGAGACTCCCGCAAAATTGTTGATAATCAGCATAATCTAATAAAAAACAGGGATTCTTGATTATGGCCGAGAAAAAAGAAAAACAGCCCGAGGGTGCCAAATCGCCGCCTGGCGCAAAGGGGGAGGGCAACCCCAGCGACATGCCCGTAACCATCCTCGCGCAATATGTGCGCGACCTGTCCTTTGAAAATCCCAACACGCCGGATTCGCTCCGCGCCGGCCAGGGCGCGCCCGAGATGAACATCCATATCGGCATGGACGCCCGCAAGATCGAGGACTCTCAGATTCCGAATCTATACGAAGTTGTTTTAAATGCCCGCGCCGAGGCCGCGCGCAAGGACCAGCCGGTTTTCATCGCCGAGATTCTTTACGGCGTGACGGTTTCCATCAATGAAAAGGTCCCGGTGGAAAACCACCACCCGCTGCTGCTGATTGAAATCCCGCACCAGGCTTTCCCGCATGTGCGCCAGATTTTGAGCGATCTCACGATGCAGGGCGGCTACCCGCCGCTGCTCCTGAACCCGGTCGATTTCCACGCGCTTTACACTCAGCGTTTTGCTGCTGAAATGGCTGAAAGCCGTAAGGTGTTCGATGAGAATACCCGTGCCGGGCAAGAAGAAAAAGAAGACAAGCCTGAGTAATTCCTAGCCGGTTTCCTTGAGCCATAAAGGCTTCACCAGTTTTTCCAGCATCTCCGCGTGCGCGGCTTTTTCACTTTCGCTGGCAGTAAAGGTTCGCGGCTCGCGGTACGGGCGTGCCAGTTTTTGTTCCGCCTGCGTTTTTCCCGTCGCGTCGGCACCCACAGGCAGTAAGCCATGCTGACGCCCGCCGAGCAGTTCCATATACACTTCCGCCAGCAATTCTGAGTCGAGGAGCGCGCCGTGCAGCGTCCGCTCCGTATTATCGATGCCGAACCGGCGGCATAACGCATCGAGATTGGCGGGCTGGCCGGGATATTTCTTCCGCGCCATGGCCACCGTATCGACCACGCGGTTCCATTGCAGCGGCGGATGGCCGACATTGCGTAGTTCTGCATTCAGGAATTTCATGTCGAATTCGGCGTTGTGAATGACAAGCCTCGCATCGCCGATGAAATCCAGCATGTCGGTGTAAACCTGTGAGAACACCGGCTTGTCTTTTAAAAACTCATTCGTCAGGCCGTGGATCGCGATGGCTTCCGGCGGCACTTCGCGCTCGGGGTTTAAGTATATCTGCAAGGTCTTGCCGGTCGGGATGTAATTCATCAGCTCGAGGCAACCGATTTCAACAATCTTGTCGCCGCTCTCGGGCGACATGCCCGTCGTTTCAGTATCGAGAACGATTTCTCTTCCACTCATAAGCCGACGCTCCCCAGCCATTCCTCAAAAAACAATTTCGCCTGTGTGTTCATTGTATCGATATTTTTATCCGTCTGCTCTTTTAATTCTTCGATATCACCGACGATTTTCGAGCGCGTTACTTCCGCCCCCATCGTGTCCAGCCATTCCACGGATAGTGCCCGCGTGATTTCCGGGTGGCATTGCAGCGCCAGCACGTTCCGGCCCACGCCAAAAGCCTGGTTTTCGTACATGTTGCTGGAAGCCAGCAATTCCGCGCCTTTCGGCAGGTCGAACGTATCGCCGTGCCAGTGGAACATGTTGGTTTTATCACCCGCGAGGTGCCGGATGGGATGGTTCTTGTTCTTGATTTCCAGCTTGTTCCAGCCGATCTCCTGCCCCGGCCTGCCCTTGAACACAGGCTCGCCGAGCGCGGCGGCGATGATCTGCGCACCCAGGCACACGCCCAGCGTCGGGCGGTCGGCCTTGATGCGCTTTGCGAGAAAATCTTTCTCCTCTTTCAGGAAGGGATAGATGTCCTCCTCGTACACGCCCATCGGCCCGCCCATGACAAGCACGAAATCGGGCACGAGCGGGTCGAAATCGGTGATGCTTTCCGCGGGCGTGAAGATCACGCGGATGCCAAAACCCCGCGCCCGCAGAATTTCACCGAACTGCCCCGGTCCTTCGTGTTTTTCATGCGTTATTACCAGCGCGGTTTTCATTTATGCTTCTTCCTTATATCCGCCAGCGCGGCTTTCAGTTCCTTCATCGTCTGCGCACGGCCAAGCCCCGTATGAATCACGTAATCCGCGCGGGCGCGCTTTTCGCCATCCGGCATCTGCCGCTCTAAAATAGCGCGGAATTTCTTTTCGTCCATACCGGGGCGCGCCAGCACGCGGCGGCGCTGCACATTATAAGGCGCGCTGACGACGAAAATATAATGGACAAGGCTTTCCCCGCCGGTTTCGAACAGCAGCGGAATATCCAGCGCAACCATTTTCGCACCAAGATTTGTATGTTTCCTGATAAAACGCGCCTGCGCACCCCGCACCAAAGGATGAAGTATTTTTTCCAGCTTCTTGCGCTTTTCATCGTCGGCGAAAATTATTTTTCCCAGCGCGGCGCGCTTGATGCTGCGCGCGCCCGATTTTGTCTTGCGGCCGTAAATCTGCGGGTAGCCGAAATAAGGAAATGCCTTGCCCACGGCAAGCGCGCCTGCCGCCCCCGGCGCCAGTAATTTATGCACCTCGTCGTCGGCCTCGTGGACGGGAATGCGCATGGATTCCAGCATCGCGGCGGCAACGCTCTTGCCCATCCCGATCGATCCTGTCAGCCCGATCACGATCATGTGAGAACGCGTTTTTCCAGTTCAGCGTCGACATTCGGCAATATGCCGAACCACGATTCAAACGCGGGCCGCGCCTGGTGCAGCAGCATGCCGATGCCGGTAACGACCGGGTTGCCGCGATCCTCGCAATCGCGCAGCAGATCCGTCATCAGCGGCGCATAGACAATATCGTTCACGACCGTGTTCTTCGGCAGCGCAGTGAGATCCATTTCAAGTTTCGCTTGTCCGGACTGACCCATCGATGTCGCGTTCACAAGCAGGTTGGCCTCCGCCAGCACTTCGGCGCGTTTCTCCCAGTCATGCACGCGTAGTCTTTTAAAATCTCTGGCCAGCGTCTGCGCCTTGTTCTTTGTGCGGTTGACGAGGCGCACCTCCGGAACATTTTCTTTCAGCAGCGCGTAAACCACCGCCCGCGCTGCGCCGCCCGCGCCCAGCACCGTCGCCGGCCCGGCCGTAAAATCAAAACCGGGGCGCGCGGCCTTTATATTCTCAATGAAGCCGAAAACATCCGTATTCGTGCCGTTCAGTTTGCCGTTCTTTATCGTCACCGTGTTCACCGCGCCCACGGCCTGCGCCAGCTCATCCAGCGAATCGCACACGGCGAAAACTTTTTCCTTGTGCGGGCGCGTAACGTTGAACCCGGCATAACCTTCATCCATCAACCGGATCAGTTCTTTCTCAAGATTTTCCGGCGCGATATCGATCGCCTCATACGCGGCATTGAGGCCGTGCTTCCCGATCCAGTAATTATGGATCGCGGGGGATTTGCTGTGCCCGACCGGGTGGCCGATAACGGCTGCCTTCATAGTCATGGCTTCACCCCGTGATATTCGTGCAAATAGGCAAGCAGCGGGCGGAGCGGCATGCCGAGGATCGTGAAATGATCGCCGCGCACTTCCGAAAACAGCCACGCGCCCGCGCGCTCGATCTCGTAAGCGCCCACGGCACGGGTCAGTGCATCGCCGGCAACATTGCAATAAGCGTCCAGGAATTCGTCGTCGAATTCGCGCATGGTCAATTGCGCCTCGTCATCGCGGCTCCAGAATACAGTCCCGCCCTTCACGACGGCGGCTGCGGAAACCAGCGTATGGGTCTTGCCGCGCAGACTGCGTAGTTTTTCCCTGGCATCTTCCCGGGTCTTGGCCTTGGTCATGATCCTGCCGCCGTCGAGGAGAATCTGGTCGCTGCCGATCACCAGCGCGTCCGGGTTTTTCGCGGCGACCGTCAGGGCTTTTTTCTTCGCCAGCTCGAGCGCGATTTTTGCGGGCGATGCGCCCTGCAATTCCCTTGCGAGCGCTATTTCATCCAGGAGCGGCTTGACGATTTTGAAATTCAGGCCCGCATTTTTCAGCATTGTGCGCCGCGCGACGCTCTGCGAGGCGAGTATGATTTTCACAGGCCGGGCTGCCTCATTTCGGTGCATTAAGACCCTCCTGGTAAGACTGGTATAGCGCCATGATTTCCGCCGACGTTTCCTCGACTGAGCGTTTCGTCACGTCGATCACCGGCCAGCCATACTTCGAGAAAAGTTTCCGCGCGTTGCGAACCTCATCCTCGATTTTATCCCCGTGAAGATACGTGTTTTCCTCCAGGGCCTTCGAATCCAGCCCGTCGGCCTTGAGCCTGCTGCGCCTGATATGCACAAGCCGGTCGGGCGCGGCGGTGAGGCCGACATACATCGGGCCCTGCAATTCAAATTTTGCTTTCGGTACCTCGACGCCGGGCGCGAGCGGAATGTTCGCAACCTTCAGGCCCCGCCGCGCGAGGAACACGCTCGTCGGTGTTTTCGACGTACGCGAGACGCCGACAAGAATGACATCCGCCTCTTTCAGATCCTCCAGTTTTTTTCCGTCGTCGTGGCGCATGGTGAAATCGAGGGCGGCGACGCGGCGGAAATAAGCATCATCCATCTGGTGCTGAAGTCCGGGCACGCCCTTCGCATGCATGCCGAGATACGACGAAAGACTCCGGATGATCGGGTCGAGCACAGAGACGCAGGGAATATTCAGCTCGTCGCAGCGCTCCTGCAGGCGTTTGCGCATTTTTTCATCGACCAGCGTGAAAATCACGGGCCCTGGATTTTGCTCCATTTTAGAGATGATGCGTTCCAGTTGCTGCTGGGTACGGACCAGCGGCCAGAATTTCTGCACCGGCTCCACCCCTTCGAACTGCGCCAGACAGGCGCGGGCGAGTCCCAGCAGAGTCGTGCCGGTGGCGTCCGAAATCAAATGGAGGTGAAACTGGCGGGCGGGCGGGGCGCCGGGGCTGTCGTCCATCAAATGTTCCTTTATTCAAGGGCTTATCCTAGGGCCCGGCGGGGTCCGGCGCAAGCGATGCCGCGCCAATTTCATTGACATATTGTACATTCACGGCCTAGTATCCGGGCAACCCTTAATTTGGAGCCGCCTATGTCTGCCCTGAAGGCCGATACGCCTGAACAACATATTCTGAATCTTTGCACGCGAAGCTTTTTGACTCCGCTGGACTGGGCCCGGCAGCTACTCGACGCGGGCGTTTCGGACGACCCCGAAACCACGGAAGCGCGGGAAGAGCTCAAAATCACTCCTGTTGAAAATCCGGGTGTCATCGACTGCGCGATGCTCATATGCGAAATCAACCTGCGCAACCAGCGTTTTGACATGGCGCACTATCATTTTAAACACGCTCTCGCGGATGAGTGCGAAACGCTGCAAGAGAAAACACAAATCCATAAGCGTTATTTCGAAGCGCTCATGGAAATGATGGAAGACGAAAAACTCTCTCAGCAGGATCTGAATAAAACGGCGCAGCGCGCGGAAAATAGTTTTCTCAGGTCGGGAGTGACACACGATATGTCCCGCCTGGAAATTCTGACCACTCTTATGAAGCTATACAGGGATGCTGGCAGCATGGCTCACCCTGCCCGGACTGTCGCAATACAAGTGACGAGACTTGCAAAAAATAATGAGGCAGTCATGGGCGTCGCACTCAATATTCTTAGCGAATGTTCTCACGTCGGCTTTGCCCCGGCGGGCATGGCGTAATAACGCGGAAAATTTATGGACAACGCAAAGCACTACGATCTCATCGACACGCTTATCTCGAAAGCGGATGAGCTATTAAATAACGGGGATTATAAGCAATCCCTTGAAACGTCAGCCCAGGCGCTGGCGGAAATGTCCCCGGGCGACCCGAGGTGGGGGGGCGCTTTACCATCTAATATCCGATGCCTTCTATGTGATACCGGACGACCTCCTGCTCAATGTGCTATTTTGCAAAGTGATGGCGGAGCGTCAGTTTTATCCGGAAGCTTCGGAGCGTTTCATACAGGTGCAGAACATTCTTGAAAGAGACGGCATGACCAGCCCCCTCATATCCTTACTTTATATCGAATGCGCGAATAGGCTCGTGGAAGGAAGAAGAATGGCAGGCGCTTTTGACGGCAGGCCAACGCCGGACATCCCGATAAACACGGAGATCATGATAGAAGCCGTAAAAATTTGTCCGCGCCAGCCGGGAATACCAATATATTTAAAGATGCCCGAACTTAACTGAAAATGTAGCGAAACATCAGGAAACCCGCATGATTACAAAAACGAAAACAAAGGAAGCATCAACAGGGACAGGCCCGGCAAAAGACTTGGCCTTTAAGGCCGACTTTTTATTCAGTAGCGGCGATTACCAGGCCGTGCTGGAAACAGCTGCCCGGGCGATAGAGGTGGCCGAGCCGAACAGCCTCGAAGCGCTTATGATTGAACAGATGGTTTCTAAAATAGCGGATCGGACGCCCGCGAATCCTGCGGCCGATTTTCTTCTGAGCAAAATTTATATGCGCAAGATGCATGAAGGTAAAAATCTTTTTGAAGATGCAGGCATTCACTTTCATGAAGCGCTCAAGGTTCTGGCGAAGGCAAAAAAAGTAAGCGAGCTGGAAGCGTCGCTTTTTATAAATTGCCTGCAGACGGCGTTGAAAAATGGAGAAATGGCGCGTATTTTTTACGAAGTAGGCGCGTTCAACCCCAGGATGCTGATAACAATCGCACATAAAATATCAATATCATTAAAGAAGAATCTCGACGAAAGCATGATGCAGGGCCTGCGTCAAATTACGCGCGACGCCACGGAATATACCATGCTGCAGGATGTGCCGGCGCACCTGTACAATTAAGAATTTGCTGATTAAGGAGTAGCTCATGACAGACAAAGCCGAGCAGGAAAAGACGTTGGCGAAAATTTCGAAATGTCTTTCAGAGCATGATTTCGAATCCGCCCTGATGATGGCGGACGCGTTCCTTAAGGGCGGCGCATCCGGCGAACAGCGTTCTATGGCTCTTGGCTATAAAGGCGCGGCTCTCGAAGAGCAGCACAGAGTGGCGGAAGCCATCACAGCTTATCGTGAAAGCCTGGCCCCCGGCCTCGATCACGAAAACGCTCCTTATATCTCCAAGCGTCTTGCGTTTTTGCTTTTTGAAATCATATTCACATCAACGGAGCCACTCGTGCGTCTCCAGGTTGAAGAGGTCATGAAATACTCCGAAGCCGCCTTGAAAGATTCGCCGGATGATCCAAAGCTTCACCATGTACTGGGGCTTGCCAATCTTTGTTTGGGCAATCATTTAGAGGCCCTCGAATTTCTTAAGAAAAATGTAGAGCTTTTGGGAGAGAAATGCGGGTGCTCCGACTATTTAAACTATGCCAATGCTCTCATGGGAATAGAAACTTCGGCGAGCCTTGAAAAAGCGGAGGAGCTTTTTAAAAAAGCCCTGCCCATCGCGTACGCTGAACGCAATAGCCCTCTTGCCGCTTACATAGAGAGCTGCATAGAAATGATAAGAGAATCCGGCCACTGTGGCCAGGGCATGTCGTTCGACGTGACATTGAATTGATCTAAAATCTCTGCTTCACTTCTTCGTGCTCGGGGCGCTCGGGCGTCATTTCGCCGTTTGGAAATATCTTTGCCGCCAGCGACGCGTCGCGGAACGGCACATTCTGAACATAGCAGACCGAAGCATCACGCATCACATGCATGAAATGCGTTTGGTTGATGGGATCGGATAACCCGGCATAAAGCGGGTCGCTCAGAATATCTTCGCCGAGGCCGCGCAGGTAAGCGGTTTTGTCCGGCAGGCACGAGAGGACCTCGATGCAGATTTTGCCCGCGCGCTTGCGGCCAAAGGCCGCGCCCTGGTGCGCATTTAAAACCTCGTCCATATATTCCAGCGTTTCATGATCGCAGGCATTGACGCGGCGCGGCTCCCCGAACCACTGGCGGAACGCGGCGGCCAGCGCTCTGTTCATACAGGCCGGGTCTTTCTCAAGGCAATTCGAGAGCGCTAAGGCAATATCGCTGTCCCCGGACGCGGCGGCATGGCGCCACAAACCGTCATGTTCGCCGCGCAGCTCCCACGCCGCGAAAAGCGCGACGATATCGCCATCGGCGGCGCGGATGCGCTCGAGCAGCAGCACCGATTCCGGCATGTAATTCTCGTCGAACCCGCCATGGCGTTTTTCCTGCCACGCGTCGCGCAAGCTTCTTAGAATCGAAAGCTGGAGCGCGTGATTGAAATACGGCGCGCGGAAAATATTTTCCGCGCTCATGCCGTGATTGTCGAGGATGATGGTTTTCGATGGGACATCGAGATGGAAATCATGCTGCTCAAGGCGCGAGAGGCCGATGCGCCAGCCCTGCTCGGCAGCTTCTTTGATCATGAGGCGCGCGGAGGCGCTTTTCGAAAGCTGTGTGAGATTGTGGGCGAGAAGATCGCGGGCGTTCGTGATGTCGTCCGGCGCGGCAAGAAGATCGGCAACGGCCCAGCTAATCCCTTCCTGGGCTTTGACTTTATCTTTACTGCGGTGGTGTTTATCGGACTTCATCAGGGGGAACTCAGCAAGGGTTGTTGGTTGGGCCTTATCAGTCTCCCGACCAGCGGCGTAAATAGACGACGTTTTCTCCGCTGGCCTTGCTTTTGTTACGCTTGGCAGACGGTTTTGGAGCGAGGATGTTCCCGGATTTGCCGGACTTATCCCCAGCGCCTTGCGGCGCGCCATGATTTTGGCCCGGGAACAGCTCGACGATCTCTGCGTCTTTGGCGCGGTCATTATTCGAATCCTGTATTCTGGAAATGCCCCGGCGGACGCCGGTAGCAGCGGTTTCGAATTCATTGTGCAACTCGCGTTCCGTTTCGCGGAAAGAGCGCTCAAACTTAATAAACCAAAGGAAATTTGCGTTCGAACGGTCACGGACCTCGTTGAAGACGGGGTCGGAAATGATGGTCTGGGCATGGCCGCTCAGGTAATTTTTGCCGTAGGGCATGGAGCCGAGGGCGGAAATAAGCGCCGGGGTCAGGATTTTGCCTGATTGTTCCTCGTCGAATACATAACCCTGGTTGTCGGCCAGCATCTGGCGAATCAGGTTTTTGTCCTCGATCCGGCAGCGCTCCGACATGAACCAGCATTCGAAAACGGCTGCCGCCGCCTGCCCGTTATTCAGTGTGCGGAAATCCAGGAACGCTTCGTAAGCAAAAGCGCGGCAGAGATCGCCCATCGGTGAATTCTCAAGACGCTCCCATGCTTCCTTGATTCCGGACAATTGAAGTTCCCAGCCGACGCGAATCATCGAGACCGTCAGATCGGCAACCTGCGCGCGGTTCACGAGAACGGCGCTGTCGGGATGGAACATCAGCGGGTGAATGAGCGCGCCGTGGCGGTGCTGCCAGTGACGACGCAGTTCGCGCGCGGCGAGCAATAATTGATCGGCGAGATCAAAACGCGGGTGAATGAGAATAGTCCCGCGCTGGCGGTCATAGAACGCATCTTCAATCTGCGCGGAATGCGCCATGCTCACATTATTTGTTTTCGCGAAATCGATATAGGCGGCGGCCATACGGCTTTTGCCGAGCGCGGCCTCGATTTCTGAAATCGTAATTTCATTTTTGCTTTCTGTGCGTTTCGTGACGGCGTCGCGGTCTGCAGCCAGCAATGCGCGCGTCCTGCCGTCATCGCGGACGAAATTGCCCGAAAAGCGCTCGAACACGTCGATCTCTTTTTTCAGGCTGGCGATTTCTTTTTCAAGAACGCGCAGCTCGGCATCGTCGAACAGCGTTTCCTCGTCGTCGACATTGGTTTCGAAATCCATATAGAAAAGCGGCTGCGAACCGATGATGGTGCAGCTCACGGGCTGAGAATTGTTCAGCGTATAGGCAACGCGGCAGGCTTGCCGGCTGTGCGCCGCCTGAAGAAGAGAATTGTCGTTGAATGTGTCGCTCATGACCCAACCAGTTTCTTATTGACCCTTGAGGGCTCCCACGAAAAAGGACTTTCCGTGAAACCCCCGCCCCCGGGGCAGGCCAACCAGAACAGGCGGCCATGGTTCATTATGGCGGGTGAGTTCTTAAGGCTTCCTTTCCGGGAAGCAGAAAAATGGAAGAAAAATCGTGGTTTATGGCAAAAAAACAGCGGTTTTTAAGGATTGTTTACCATATTTGGTTGGTTTTTACGGGTTATTAAGGGGCTGAGCCTTGCCGGGTCTATTGCCCGAAAATATCGTCCAGGACCGGCATGTCCTCGACCAGCAGTTCCTCGTTACCGAGGCTGACCAGCCCGTCCTTGCTGACGGTAATGGCGCTCTTGAACAGGGAATCTTTAAAGACGATGCGGGCCTCGAGGTGAAAGGTCCCGTCCTTGCCCACCTCTTTGGTCAGCGTCACCGGCTTGATCATCTTGCCGATCGCCTGCCGCGCAGAAGGGGGCGGGTCTTCCTTCCAGTTTATGTCGTCGATATTCTCGACCACGATGAAGCGCCCGTGACGCCCGCGCACATAGCTGAAGAAAAACCGTACATATGTAGAGACATTCTCTTCATCGAGTTTAATCGGCAGCGTGTCGTTGAATTTATAGATGGTCTCGTTCTGGAACGTCAGGACAGTGCTTTTTGCCGGGCTGTAAATGACGTGGCGGCGGAGCGGCGGCATCGTCGTGTGGTTCGCGATATCGAGAAGCCTGCAGCCCGGGTAGAACGGCATGGGCGCGGCCATGATGGTTGTCTCAACGGGATCGAACGATGCCCCTTCCAGCAGCGGCGCAATCTGATCTAGGATCAGAGCGGTTTCATCGAGATCGAGTTTTTCGAAGGCTTCCTGGTACATTCGCCCTTAATAGCTAACATAAAAAAGCGCTGTGCCCAAGACTGTTCGGGAATCGGGATAAAATGGCGGGATAAAGGGGCGGATAAAGATACGAACAAAGCATCAAGGTCCGCCGGGATGAGTCGTCCCCCTGTTCAAAACTATAAAGGGCCTGTAAGTGAGAGGAAGGATTGAATCCCTCAAAGCCCCGGAAATCTGCGCGAGTCCGACCGCGCGATTCTGTGTATTGAATCCGGGACTGATTCAATCCCCGTGACTCACACGACCTACTATCAACTAATACCTTTTTTTAAATCTATATTTAATTAGTATGCGGAGCCATGAGACACGAATCGAACGCGCCCAAACCCGCTAACGTCAGGTCGGGAAAATTGTTCCTCGATGTGCTGGACGGCTTCGATGCCGAACGCGCGCCGTTCTGGTTTATGCGGCAGGCGGGAAGATACTTGCCGGAGTACCGTGAGCTTCGCGCGAGCAAGGGCGGGTTTCTCGCGATGGCGATGGATCCGCAAACCGCGTGCGAAATCACGATGCAGCCGCTTCGGCGTTTCGGGATGGATGCCGCGATTATTTTCTCGGATATTCTCGTTGTGCCGCAGGCGCTCGGGCAGAAGCTGGAATTCGCGGAAGGCGAAGGACCGAAGCTTGAGCCCGTGCGCAATGCTTCGGATCTCGCGGCGCTGGGGACAGGCGCGTTCGGGAAAAATCTTGCGCCGGTTTATGCCGCCATCGAAGCCACGCGCGCAAAAATGAAAACGGAAGGTTTTGCGCAAACGGCCCTGATCGGTTTTGCCGGCGCGCCGTGGACGGTGGCCGCGTACATGATCGAGGGAAGCGGGAGCAAGGATTTTCACCACGCGAAAAAAATGGCGCTGTCCGAGCCGAAACTTTTTTCCGAATTGATCAGCCTGCTCGTGGAATCAACAGCCGGGTATCTTTGCAAACAGGTCGAGGCGGGCGCGGAAGTTTTGCAGATTTTCGATTCGTGGGCGGGCCTGCTGGATGACACGATGTTCCGCGAATGGGTGATTAACCCCACACGCGAGGTGATCAGCCTCGTGCGCGATGTTCACCCGTACGTGCCGATCATCGGCTTTCCCCGCGGTGCGGGCGCGAATTATTTGTCCTACGCGCAGGATACGGGTGTCACCGCACTCGGTCTCGATTACCAGGTGCCGACGCGCTGGGCGGCGCAGGTCCTGCAGCCCATGATCCCCGTACAGGGAAACCTCGACCCGGCCGCGCTTCTGGCGGGCGGCGCGGCGATGACAGCGGCGGCGGAGAAAATCCTGCATGATCTGGGGCGCGTGCCGTTCATCTTCAATCTCGGCCACGGCGTGCACAAGGACACCCCCCCTGAGCATATGGCCGCGCTTTGCACCATGCTGAAAAACTGGCGGGCCCCGTGAAAAAAATAGCCGTGGTTCTGTTCAATCTCGGCGGCCCGGATTCGAAAGAGGCGATCCGCCCGTTCCTGTTTAATTTTTTCATGGATAAAAATATCATCCGCGCGCCGTTGCCACTCCGTTGGCTGGTTGCCGAAATGATTTCGCGGCGGCGTTCGAAAAACGAAGCAGGAAACAGCTACGCGGTTTTAGGGAACAAATCGCCGCTGCTTGAAAATTCACGCGCGCAAGGAGCAGCGCTGGAGAAGGCGCTGAACGAAAGCGGCGTGGCTAATTTTAAAACTTTCGTCTCGATGCGCTACTGGCACCCGATGGCCAGCGAAACCGCGCATGAGGTCGCGAACTGGTACGCGGATGAAATCGTTCTGCTGCCGCTTTACCCGCAATTCTCCACCACCACCACGCGCTCCTCGATGCAGGTCTGGAGCCGCGCCGCCGGGGCAATGGGCACCCGTGCCCCTGCCGCGACCGTGTGCTGTTATCCGTTCAATGAAGGTTTTATCAAGGCTTCGGTAGAAAATATAAAAACCGAAATGCGCAAGGCCGCCGTTGACGGTCACGCCGCCCCCCGCGTTTTATTTTCCGCACATGGCCTGCCGGAATCGGTGATCGCTGACGGTGACCCGTACCAATGGCAGTGCGAGGAAGGCGCGAAAAAAATCGCCGCCATGCTTGGCGTTACGGATTGGGCCATCTGCTACCAGTCCCGCGTCGGTCCAAAAAAATGGATCGGCCCATCGACGGAGGACGAAATCCGCCGCGCCGCCGCCGATAAAAAACCCGTCATTGTCTACCCCCACGCCTTCACGCAGGAGCATGTGGAGACGCTGGTCGAGCTGGACGTGGAATACAGGGAGCTGGCCCACGCGCTTAATCTCCCCGGCTATTACCGCGCCGCCACCGTCTCCACTCATCCGGAATTCATCAAGGGGCTGGCCGCCGCGGTGCTGGAGCGCATAGCAAAGGGCAGCGTCCGGCCCGGCATCGCGGCGGAAGGCGGCAAAACCCTCTGCCCCGAAATATTCACGCGCTGTTGTATGCGCGCCGCCCCTGTGGAATCATAGCGCATGGATTTCCTCACAGAGCATTACCGCTGGATACTGGCCTTCCACGTTATCGCTGTTATCGCGTGGATGGCGGGGATGCTGTACCTGCCGCGCCTGTTCGTCTATCACGCCGATGCCGCGAAAGGCTCCGACAAATCCGAGACGTTCAAAATCATGGAGAAAAAACTCCTGCGCCTGATCATCAGCCCGGCGATGGGCGCGGCGTTTTTGTTCGGAATCCTGATGCTGGTCGTGAACCCGGCGCTGCTGCAGGAGCCGTGGATGCACATGAAGCTGACTTGCGTGATTTTACTGGGGGCGCTGCACGGGTTTTTCGCCAAGACCGTCAAGATTTTCGGGCGCGATGAAAATGTCCGGCCCGCGAAATTCTACCGCATCGCCAATGAAATTCCGGCGGCGCTGATGGTGGTCATTATCATAATGGTTGTGGTCCGGCCTTTTTAATTCCCGCTATTTCTACCTTGATATCGTTGGCGGCCTGGACCGTCAGTTCTGACGCGGCGGTTTTAAGGATGATTTTGCCGGCATGCGGGCCGGTGCCGATCGAAATTTCATCGCCGGCGTTATTTATTTCCACGGTGACGCCCCGGAACCGTCCGGTCAGCTCTATCCGCGTCGGCTCTGTTTTTTTGTTCATGTGCACGGCCCTTCTGTGCAGGTTTATACATAAAAAATTACAGGGCCTGCAAGCTAGCCTCATTCATCCACCCCAGTACCTGTGCATTATGTAAATATTTTCTGGACAGGAGACGCGACGCTGCTATAATGAACATAATCCCTTGACTCTCAAGGATGGCCCGGCTATAGCTTAATCATCTTTGTGATAAAATCCATAAAACACTAGGAATTACTGGACGTTATCGCCGTTCACGCGGCCGCAGGAAACAAGGTTGTTATCTTGCAGGCGCCGCAAAATCCCCCTCAAAAGCACTTAAATGTTTTAAGGCCAAGGATTGAACGCAGAGCAAGGATATTTCCGGATATTTTTGGATTGCCGGGATTCATAAAAAACAAAAAAATAAGAGAATTTCATGAATTTACAGGAATTAAAGGTACGCTCCCCTGCCGAGCTCCTGGCGTTTGCCGAGGAATTGAAGATCGAGAACTGCAGCGCCATGCGCAAGCAGGACATGATGTTCGCGATTTTGAAACAGCTCGCCGAGGAAGGCGTTCCCATTTCCGGCACCGGCGTGCTCGAAGTGCTGCAGGACGGTTTCGGTTTCCTGCGCTCCCCCGAAGAAAACTACCTGCCCGGCCCGGACGATATTTACGTCTCGCCAAGCCAGGTCCGCCGCTTTTCGCTTCGCACCGGCGATATCGTCGAGGGCGAAATCCGCGCGCCGAAAGATTCCGAGCGCTATTTCGCGCTGCTGAAGGTCGGCTCGATCAATAACGAAGGCCCGGACAAGGTCCGCCACCGCATCAATTTCGACAATTTGACGCCGCTTTACCCGGACCGCAAAATCAAGCTCGAGATTCCGGACCCGACCAAAAAGAATAACGTCCAGCGTGTGATCGAACTGACCGCGCCGATCGGCTTCGGCCAGCGCGCTCTCATCGTCGCGCCGCCGCGTACGGGTAAAACCGTCATGCTGCAGAATATCGCCTCATCCATCGCTATGAACCACCCCGAGGCCTACCTGATTGTTCTTCTGATCGACGAACGCCCCGAGGAAGTCACCGACATGGCGCGTTCCGTGCGCGGCGAGGTTGTTTCCTCAACCTTTGATGAGCCGGCCACGCGGCACGTACAGGTCGCGGAAATGGTCATGGAAAAAGCCAAGCGCCTGGTTGAGCACAAGCGCGACGTCATTATCCTGCTCGATTCCATCACGCGTCTTGCGCGTGCGTACAACACGGTCGTGCCAAGCTCCGGTAAAGTACTCACCGGCGGCGTCGATGCCAACGCGCTGCAGCGCCCGAAGCGTTTCTTCGGCGCGGCGCGTAACATCGAACAGGGCGGCTCGCTGACCATTATCGCCACCGCACTGATCGACACCGGCTCGCGTATGGACGAGGTCATCTTCGAAGAATTCAAAGGCACGGGTAACTCTGAGATCGTCCTCGACAGGAAAATCGCTGACAAGCGCGTCTTCCCGGCGATCGACATTCAGAAATCCGGAACACGGAAAGAGGAATTGCTGGTCGACAAGGACATGCTTCAGAAAATGTGGCTGCTCCGCCGTATTCTCAACCCGATGGGCACCGTCGACGCTGTCGAGTTCCTGCTCGACAAGATGAAGAACACCAAGACCAACGACGAGTTCTTCACGAGTATGAATCAATAGGGATTAGGCTGGCTCGAGGGCAGGCGTATATGTTTTTTTGCTAGGCAAAGAGGCATAGGCTTTAAAAATCTCAGATATATATTCTTTCGGTGCTATAAGATATCTGCCAGAGATGATTTTAGAAGCCGCAAATCTGGTTAGGCCTCTAGGCGGATTGCTAATTTGTCTGAATAACTCTTTTCCATCTATTCCCGTCCGCATTCTCTCAGTTTGCAATTTATCTATCGTCTTTTTGCTTACAGGCTCATTCTTTTCATAGGCATATAAAATCAAATTTACCCAGGATTCAGGTGCAGATCCCTGTCTTCCAGCAACAATCGAGGCCACTTTACCAGCATTCAATCCTTCAGGAGGGCTTTCAATCTGTTGAAATATTCCAGCGCCCCCTAACCCTGTTCTTTTTTCCTCAGCCTTCAGTTTTTTTGCAATCTGGGGGGATATAAGTTTAAATGAAGTCTTTTCGTATTTTTTATAAGTATCCAGAATAAGAGCAACCCATCCCTCTGTCGTAGAATCATGCCTTCCAGAGACTATGGAGGCCGTTATAGCAGCGCTCATTCCCTCTGGAGGATTTTTTATTCGGCTGAATATTGCAACACCACCCAACCCTGTTCTTTTTTCCTCGGCGCTCATTTTTTGTTTTTGGGCGGCAGAGATTGGCTTATTTTTCTTATCTGGCTGCTGAGAATAAGTTTTTAAAATTAGCTCAATCCATTTATCAATCGCATTGGTATATTTTCCAGAAACTATGGCGGCCACTTTACCGGAATCCATTCCCTCTGGAGGGTTTTTAATTAATTTAAATAGAGCAGTCCCTCCAAGTCCTGTCCTTTTTTCTTCATCCTTAAATTTTCTCGCAGTCGTTGCAGTAATAGACTCAATTCTTTTTGTCGGTAATTTTGAATAGGTTTTGAGAATAATATTAACCCACATTGGGAGAGCGGATTTATAAGCTCCAGAGATTATAGATTTTAATTTACCGGAATCCATTCCCTCTGGAGGGTTTTTAATCAATTTAAAAAGCGCCTTTCCTCCCATGCCAGTCCGCTCTGCTTCTTTTTTTATTTTTTTTGCGTTCGCTGCTGATATGGGTTCCATTTTGGAAGTTGGTTGTTTTGCGTATGTCCTTAAAATTAAATCGATATATCCTTTTGGCGCAGATTTGGTTACTCCAGAAACAATATTGCCCGCTATACTTCTAGTAAGCCCTTTGGGTGGATTCTTTATGCGGTTGCGAATGCCGGCGCCCTCTAAATTGGTTCGCTCTGCTTCTTTTCTCATTATTCTAAATTGATCTGGTGTAACCCACGCATATCCATCTTCCAAACCTTCTCTGATTTTTTCTCTTTCACCGATCAAGATTCGGCGACTTTCGGTTGTTGTATATGCTTTAACGTTGGGGTCATCTTTGAACAGGGAGCGCCCCCCCTTTGTAGCTGACTCGTTCTGTTTTTCGCGTTTTTTTGCTGGCAGCACAAGAGTCCCTTCGGTGACATCTTCCGCAAGTCGGGCCCGGCGCACTGCAGTTTTTCTCAGCCGCTTGTCTTCTTCAGGGTCATCGGAACCGATATAAATGATCGTATCGACGATATTGGTGCCTTCCCACCTGTCTTTAACCGGATTTCGCCATTTCCGGCCGGCACGGCCGATGATCTGCGCTTTGTCGACCAGAGAACTGCGCGGATAATCGAATACGTTTCTCATAGGAGCATAATCGTAGCCTTCCTTGAACATTCCGTCGCCGACGGCAACCATGCATTCGCCATTTTCAATGGCTTTGAATCGATCCCTTTTTTCTCCGGGAGACATAAGTGAGTGAAGGGCAATGGCGACTGTCTTGCGACCAGATTCCTTTGCCCTTTCCTGAAGCACAGGATCGCCGTTTAACATTTTTTCTACGTTGCGGGCGTGATTGATGTCGTCAGTGAAAAAGCCGCTTACATTGTCGGACAACAAATCATTTGTTTGTTCATCGCGCCCTTCGCACAGTATTTTGAGCATGCACCTATTCCAGGCCGCTTGCTTAACACGTCTGTTTAATTCTTCTTTGGGCAGGATTTTAAAAGACGGATCTTTACGTGCCTCCTTGATTTCTGACGGGTCTACGCGGATCTCGTAATATTGCACGGCGTAGTACTCGGAGACTTCCTTGTCCCGCCAGCAATCGCGCAGGCTTTTATAAAATATTTCCCGTTCGTGACTGTTCCTGACGGATTTTGTTTTGTCGAAATGCGCGGTTGCCGTGAAGGCGAGCTGGCCGGTTGCACCCTTGAAAATCGCGGTCAGCGTTTCAACACGTCCTTCCGAGGTGCCACGATGGCCTTCATCCGAAATAAGCAGGTCGACATTTTGGGCGCTGATCTTTTTTTGCGCCGAGAGTTTTGACCACGCATTATAAGTCATGATCGTAATTGGTTTTGTCAGGTCTTTATAACCGTCACCGTAATAACCAAACTGATCCTTGAATTCGGGCGCGTAATAGCCAAAAGCGTCGCCTGTTTGTTCCAGTAAATTGATGCGTGGCTCAACGATGATGGTTCTCATTTGGTGGCCGTTTTTCGCGGCGGCACGATACGCCTCTGTCGCAATGCCCACAAACAACGCCGTCTTGCCGACGCCCGTCGGAATTTCGAAATAACCCTTGAGCTTTTGCGCGGTGCCTAAATCTTCGCGGGCGAGATAATTTTTATAGGCTGTCAGCGCCTCGCGCTGGGTCGGGCGGAAATCCCTGCCATTATCGAAACGCCCCTTATCGAGAAGCTGGTTTACAGCCTTCTGTAGATAACTCAGCAATCGTTTGCTTTTCTGCATGCGGCCTTATACATAATTATGTCTAATAAGACAAGAATATTCCGTTTAAAAACAAAAGCGGCCCGCAGGCCGCTTTTTTCATGGTTCGGGTTTAATAAAAATATCAGTGGCCGTAACGCGGGCTGAGATCCAAACCAAGTCTGTCGGCGAATTCCGCAGCTTCCAGTCTGGATAAGCTTCTTGCACGGCTGCTGTTATTCACGATGTGCTCACGTACAGCGTGCTTGGTACCGATCATTAGTGGTGCGTCGGTCTGAGGGTTATGCCGGCAAAGCCCAACCAGGTCGGGAGATGCGCCACCAGATACGGGGAACTGGAATTCTTCACTCAAAAATCTTCTTTTTGTCAAAAAGTCACTCATTGGTATTTCCTTTCACAATGTAAGCCTGCCCCACAAAAATTGGTCATAGCAACCACATTTTAATATGTCAATATTCTTTTGCGCGATTCCATAGATAAATACCTAAAATTCAATATAAATTCGAAACGAAAAGATTTGCCATAATAGTAACCCCGTGTTGCAATAAGTATATGGGGTCTTGTTGCGGTGCGGCCTGAAAAAGGCCAAAAAACCCACCGCTTAGGGGCTTAAAAAACGGTTTTCGGCGGGAATTTTCAGTTTATGGGACGTCAGCGTTATTATTTTTCCGACAGGCTTCAGCGCAAACGGCGCAATACAAAAGTCTGCCTCGCCATTTTTTTGATATTTGCAGTTTCGGCCGGTTCGGCCTGGTCGCGCCCGGAAGGCGCGGTTACCACGAACACGGCCTCATTCTCTCTTTTGTCCGCGGCGGATCAGCACCTCTCCCTGCTCCGATCCATCCATCAAGCCCTCCCTCAGAACGTCACGGACAAAGACCAGCGCCCTGCTGGAAATACGGCGGCTCCACGTCTCTTTGCGGCCCGTAATGCCCTCGGACCCACAGAGACACCGCAACCTGCTCCTCTCTCCCTGCCGACAAGCACTCTCGCCGATTCCGGCCCGCCCCCCGGCGGAACCGACGGCCGCTGCGCCCTCGCGGCCGACGATTCCGATCTTTGCCGGAAAAGAGATGCGCTGACGGTTCAGGAGCAAAAGTTGTAAAGGCTCTGCTGTAAATGATGTGTCCCCTCGCGTCGCTGGTCGCCTCCGCAAAGCCCCCCGCTTTCGGAGGCGATCATTTTCAGGCTTCTTTTTCGGAAATTTTTTAACGCAACACAAACGCGCGCGCGTACAGATACCAATCCGGCGCCATGCCGCCGAAACGGGCGCTGATCTCGGCGGCGACCAGGAAGAACAGAACGCAAAGCAGCGCCGACCACGGGCCGTTATGCCCGGCTTTCGTCATAATCGTACTTTCCTGGTCTTCGGGCAGGAGCTTGCCGAGCGCTTTTTTCATCGCGCTGGCACCGAAGAACTGGATCGCCAGCAATGCGAAAACCATGCCTGCGCCGATAACGACGCCATCGATGGGGATGTGAAGCATTTTATTCTGCAGGCTGCCCGTGAACGCCTCGCGAAGCCCGGCCATCATGTAAGCCAGATATAAAGCGAACCCGGCGGCCACGCCCGTGATCATGCCATACATGCGTGGCTTGGCCGTGATGTTCCTGAGCGCACGGTCGGCGTTGACGACCAGGTTCTTGAGCGCCAAGTCACCGATGCCGAGCGGCGAATTTCTTTTTACCAGCTTGAATGCCTTGCCTCTTGAATATTTCGCGCTGGCGATGATCGTCTGCCTGATGGTGCGGTACTGCCCGGCGCGCTGCATTTTCGCGGCGACATTGCCGCGCCCGTCACCGGCCTCTTTCAAACTCTGCATCCCGTCTTTCAGCAGGATTTCCAGGAAGGCGGGCATCTCGGCGATCTCTGCTTTTTGCCCCAGCAGAAATGCATCGATGGTTGTTGCCTTGCCGAGTGCGAACTGCGTCTCGGCATAAGGAAGCCGTACGCGGTAGCGCAGCATGATGACGTCGGGCCTTGTTTTATTTTCCTCTTCGGCCTCGCCGGGCGCGTCCTGCGGCAGGACCGTTATCTCGGCATACAGCGGGACGTCGCGCGCTTTTGTCTCGACAGTCCGGAGCAGCTTGGCCGGCACGTTTTCGCGGTCGAAATCGAAGGTGCAGATGATATCGGCTTCCGACGTGGTCATATAGGAATGCCAGGCCTGGCCGTTGCAGTTCTGGCACTGCGTCGAGCCCTTCGAGCGGCAGACGCTGCACATGATTTTGCGCGTCTGGTGGCACATCATGCAGGGCGTGCGCCCCTGGCCGTTGCATTTCGGACAGGGCACCTTGCCGTTGCCCATGAAGATAAGCTGCGCGCCGCGGCATTGCGGGCAGATTTCCATGCTCTGGCCGTTGCATTTCGGACAGATTTCGAAGCCCTTGCCGTGACAACGCTGGCATTTAAGTTCGCCCTGCGCGTTGCAGGTGCGGCATGGCTGGTGCTGGACGTACTCCTTCGTCAGGAACGGCAACTTGATGATTTCGTTGCGTGTGCCGAATCCCTTGTCCTTGCGCTCTGCTATTTTCGCGCGGATTTTTTTGCCGATGTCCTCGGTGCCGAGAATCTTGAGGCGGTCGCGCTCCATCGCCTCGCGCAGGCCTTGCGGCCCTTCTACTTTTTCGCCTTCGGTTCTTTTCCCGCCGACGGTTTTCTCCATTGTGCGCATGCTGAGAAAGAGCGAGACGCGCGCATCGAACTCCGCCACCTTGCCGTCGATATTTTTAACCGTAACAAGGCGCGGGTTCAGGCCGTTGCCGCGCACGGCCGCGCGCAGCTGCTCCAGCGCGGGCTCGGCATATTCTGCGCCCAGCGCGCCGCTTTCAGGCAGCGCGGGATTTTTCTCCGGATCCCGGGGGTTCGGGGGGCTGTCTTTCTCCACTTTATTCTTCCGCTTTTTCTAGAGGTCCGCACGGATTTTAAGAATTCAAGACCCTATCAAGAGTAGTCCGGCGCTTCAATGATACATTGAATATAGGTCCGTTTTTTCATAGGTTAGCGGTGGGTTAGGACTTAATTCAGACACGCAGAGGAAAGCGCCATGAAAGTGAAATTCGATATTGAATGCACGCCGCAGGAGGCGCGTGCCTTTTTCGGCCTGCCGGACGTCGAACCGATGCAGACCGCGCTGATGAAGGAGCTCGAGCAGCGCATGCAGGAGAACATACGCTCGCTGGACCCGGAGACGATGCTGCGTACGTGGCTTCCCGCGACGATCCAGGGCTGGGGCGAGGTGCAGAAAATGTTCTGGGAGCAGATGGGTATGCCGGGCTCCGCCGCTTCTGCCGCGCCGTCGAGTCAGAAGAAGAAGGGGTAGGGCTGTAAACGTGCCGTCGTGGCCATTCTCACAATAAACAGAATCCTTCTATAAACAAATGCGTTATGTAAAATATATAGTTTACTCTTTCACTTATGTTCGCGGGTGTAACCGTGGGTGAGACGATATTCGCGCTGTCGACGCCGACCGGGCGGTCGGGAATTGCCGTGGTCAGGGTGTCCGGGCCTTCCTCGTGGCAGAGCCTTAAAAACCTGACAGGCAAGAATTTCACGGCGCGTACGGCCAGCCTCTGCGTGCTCCGCGCGCCGGGGCACGGAGCCGTAATAGACCGGGCGGTCGTTTTGCCGTTCAAGGGGCCTGAAAGCTTCACCGGTGAGGACGTGGTTGAATATCATGTCCATGGTGGACGGGCGGTCATCGATTCTCTGGTCGAGGCGCTGGGCGCGCAGAAAAATCACCGCTTGGCCGAGCCCGGTGAATTCACGCGCCGTGCGTTCGAGAACGGCAAGATGGACCTCACCGAGGCCGAAGCGATTGCCGACCTCATCAACGCCGAGACCGCCGCGCAGAAAATCCAGGCGTTTGCGCAGATGGAAGGCTCGCTTTCCCGTCTCTATGCGGGCTGGACCGAGGCGCTGAAAAAACTTCTCGCGCATCTCGAGGCTGAAATTGAATTTCCGGATGAAGATCTGCCCGGCGGAATCGTAGAGCGTGCGCTGCCCGCGATTGAAAAAATTTCCGTGGAGATTTCCACGCATCTCAACGACAACCGCCGCGGCGAGCGTCTGCGCGATGGCGTTCATGTTGCGGTGATCGGCGCGCCGAATGCCGGTAAATCATCGCTGGTCAATGCGCTGGCGCAGCGCGACGTCGCGATCGTGTCCGATATCGCGGGCACGACGCGCGACATCCTCGAGGCGCATCTTGATATCGCGGGCTACCCGGTCATCCTCGCCGACACCGCGGGCCTGCGCCCCGGCCAGTTAAGCGGGAGCGGCCACGATAAAATCGAGTCGGAAGGCATACGCCGCGCGATGAGCCGCGCGCGCGAGGCCGACATCAAAATCCTGCTGTTCGACGGCACGGCCAAAAATTTCGACGAGGCGACGCTGAAGCTCGCGGACGAGAATTCAATCATCGCCGTCAATAAATCCGACGCGGGCGCGAAGAATAATTCAGGCGGCTATATGGAGACGATTTTGATTTCCGCGAAAACAGGCGACGGCATTCCCGCCCTGCTCTCGGCGCTGGCAGTGAAAATCCAAAACCTGCTGCGGCCCAGTGAATCGCCATCCCTCACCCGCGCGCGCCACCGGCATGCGCTGGAAGATGCGCTCGCCTGCCTCGACCGCGCGAAAAGCGCTCCTTTGCCCGAGCTGGCCGCCGAAGACATTCGTCTCGCCGTTCGCGCGGTTGGGCGCATCACCGGTCGCGTCGACGTCGAGGATTTGCTCGACGTCATATTCAGGGATTTTTGTATCGGTAAATAAAAGCCGCGTGCTCAGAGTCTGTGTTGGGGCGCGTGCTGCTCGGATTGTGGTGTCGTTGCGTCTTCCCCGGGTTCTTCTGTACCGGGCTCATCATCATCAACAGCAACATAAGCGGCCATATGTGAAGACAAGGACACTGCTTCGAAATCATCTTGAGGCGTGACGGGCGAAACTGTACGCGCCCCCAGTAGAGGCGCGTATAAATCCTCGGAGACCAAGACCTTGTTTTTTGCAGAGGGCTCAAAATACGGGGCCGAGAAATGCTCCCGGATAACGATTGGCTCTGGAGTAACGGCTGCAGGTTTAACAGGTTTAGCAGCTTTAATCCCGCCAGAAAGTCTGGCTTCAGCTTCGGCTTTAGCTGCAGCCCTTTTCTGGGTAACGGTATATGCTTTCCGGATCTTTTTTACCTGGCCATCGTCCCAGGGCAATGTTTTGCCGTCCTTTGTCACAAGTACATCGTTCATCTGGGACCCAACGAAATTTTTCTTTTGAACCTTACAATCGATGAACTGTGCGCCTTCGAAATTGGCGCTATCAACCGGGGTGTTGTACAGGTTGCAGTTCTCCCATATGCTTTTTGGCGCGCGTACGCCTCTGAGGCTGCTTTTGCTTCCATAAGCGCAATTTACGAATTGTACGCCGGGGAGGAACGCACGTTCCAGCGTGTAGCCGGCGAAATCAATATTCATGAAGACCTGATCGGCGCCGTTGAATCTTTTGCCAGCCTCTCCATTGTATTTCTCCCACTCCTTGTGTGCGTCCAGGCGCTCCTTCAATTCACCTTCCGGGATTTCCATGTCAGACCTGGTTTTTTCCGGTTCAGCTTTTTTCCGGCCGGCTTTCTTCCGTTCAGCTTTTTCCGGTTCAGTTTTCTTTGCCGCAACATTTCGTAGATGAGCCACCATGGCAGCGAACCGCCCGGTTTCTACGTCCTCTACAATTTGAGCTTCCGTAATTTCAGCTTCTGGTTTTTCAAGCGCCTGCGCTACAGCCATGATAACGACCCTTTTTCAGCATTTATATTTTTAGTTATGGCTAATCTAGACCCCGCCACGTCTGTTCTGCAACAAAAATATGGCATCTTATGCGTTTTTTGGTTAGGGCAGCGTCTAATTAAAAATTCTGGAATTTGCGCGTGTTTTAGGCGTATAACCCGCTTTACGGATAATAAAAGCTTTATTTTTGCTGCCGGGCAACAAGCACATGGAATTTATTATGGAAAATAATGCATCGGGCGGTAGAGGACAGATAGATGAAGTCCTGGAAAACGCCCTTCAGCGGCGTGACTTCGCGCTCATTCGCACGGTTTTGCAACATGAAGGCTATGAGCTTCCGGCTTATGAACCCGATGACACGTTTTCCCCCGAGGGATGGGGCGATGATGAAGGGCCTGATGATTCTAGGCCCATAGAAATAGCCGTTACCCCTGATGAGCATCATTGGCTGACATGTATCGGACCGCTGGAGCCGTGTGAGGAGCCCTCGCCCGAGGCGGCGGCAATGCTCGAGGCTTTTACCGAAGAGTGGGAAAAAAATATGCCACGCAGCCTTGAGCGGCACATTCGGCGTGAAGATATCGACGGGCTGAGAATGATGCTCCTGCTTTGCGGGTATAGAATTTCTTCCCACGATCCATCAACCGAGCATGATGTGCCGGACGATATGCCCGAGCCTCCCGGTAATTTTTAATTTTAATTGTTCGATGGCTTGGCCAGTTTGGTGAATGCGGGGTGAGTTATGAGTGATTTAGCTGCAAGGCAGCAGCATCCTCATTCTTTTTTTCAGCTTCCCGGATTTCTTCTGCCGTCCAGAACACGTTACTCTTGCCGGAAGCATGCCTGAATTGCTTGCGTTCATATTCGCAACCTTCGAATCTTGCGCCTTCTATATTAGTCCCATTAAATTTTGTTCTTCGCAGAAGGCTTTTGATCCAAATTGTGCCTTGTGCGTCGGCTTGCGATAAATTTGTGTCGAACATAGAGCAGCTATCAAATGTTGCGCCAGACAGAATTGCTTTGCGTAAATCTAAATCGGATAAATTAAAGCCTGAAAAAACCTCGTTTTCCCGCGCGCGAAATCTTTCGCCGTTTTTTCCTTTGGAATCCAGCCAGAGTTTGTGATTTTCGAAGCGCGCTTCTAACGCCGCATCGGGTCCATCGTAACGCGTGGCAGCTGTACTCAGTATCTGGTAGAGCCCTATGCGATTTGACAGGTCCATAAGTACAGTCTTTCAATGTTTAATATTATGGATATATAGGTGAGGTTCGGGTAATCGTGCAATAAAATTTTTCTTTATCATCATTCGCTCTCTCACTGTTTTGCGCCCGCGATTAATTTCTGGAATTCGTGCGTGTTTTGGGCGTATAACCCGGCCCATGGATCATGAAAACCTCAGTTTTGACGTGATTGTTGTCGGCGGCGGGCATGCGGGCTGCGAGGCTGCGGCGGCTTCCGCGCGCGCCGGGGCCCGGACCGTCCTGCTCACGCACAAGCTCAGCACAATCGGCGCCATGTCGTGCAACCCCGCGATTGGCGGGCTCGGCAAGGGCCACCTGGTGCGAGAGATCGATGCCCTCGACGGGGTCATGGGCCGGATTATCGACCAGTCCGGGATCCAGTTCCGGATGCTGAACGCGTCCAAGGGCCCGGCCGTACGTGGCCCGCGCGCCCAGGCCGACCGCAAGCTTTACCGCAACGCCATGCAGGCGATGCTGGCGGATTACCCCAATTTGACCCTGCTCGAGGGCAGCGCCGAGGACCTCGTGGTTGGCGCTGGCGGCCGGGTTGAAGGCCTTAAGGCGATTCTGACCGCCCCGCCCGGCACCCGTCCGCCCGGTGCGAAAGCCAGTGATTCCGGGGCCTCCAGCGTTCATCCACAGTCTGGGGGTAAATCCGGAACGGTTATGCACAGCGTATGTGCGACCCAGGGCACCCCCAAAGCCCCCGCCCCTGCACCCTTATCTCCGCCCCAAGATAGTGCGTTATGTAAAATAAATACAGTCATTCAGTGCGGGGCTGTTGTGCTTACAACGGGCACGTTTTTGAGGGGAGTCATCCACCGGGGAGAAGAGAAAATACCGGCTGGCCGGGTTGGAGAAGCGCCCGCTGTTGGTATGGCATTAACTCTTCAAAAATATGGATTTCCTCTTGGGCGGCTTAAGACCGGTACACCAGCCCGACTGGACGGTACGACAATCAACTGGGCGGTGCTTGAGGAGCAGAAGGGTGACGACCCGCCGGTGCCGTTTTCCTATATGACTGATAAAATCCGGGTGCCGCAGATTTCCTGCCACATCACCTACACGAACGAAAAGACCCATAAAATTATCCGCGATAATATCCACAGGTCGGCCATGTATTCGGGCCAGATTTCAGGGACGGGGCCGCGCTATTGTCCCTCCATCGAGGACAAGGTCACGCGCTTCGCCGACAAGACCCGCCACCAGGTATTTTTAGAACCTGAGGGACTGGACGACGACACGGTCTACCCGAACGGGATTTCGACCTCGCTGCCGATCGAGGTCCAGGAGGCGTACATACGGACCATTCCCGGCCTTGAATATGTAAATATTAGAGAATGGGCATATGCGATTGAATATGACTATTGTGATCCTCGGGATCTGAAGCCGACTCTGGAGAGCCGACGGTTGCCGGGCTTATTTTTAGCAGGCCAGATTAATGGTACCACGGGGTACGAGGAGGCGGCTGCCCAGGGGCTTATGGCCGGTCTTAACGCTGCCCGGCAGGCCGGGGGGGCGGGGGCCGATGTTTCACGTGAAACAATTTCGCCGTTTGTGCTGGACCGGGCTGAGGCCTATATTGGGGTTCTGGTCGATGACCTTATCAGCCGGGGGGCGCCGGAGCCATACCGGATGTTCACCAGCCGGGCCGAATACCGGTTGCGGCTTCGGGCTGATAATGCCGACCAGAGGCTGACTGGCCGAGGGCTGGAATTTGGGTGTATTGGCGCGGACCGTGCCGCTGCCTGGGCTATAAAATCGAGGGCGCTAGAGGAGGGCCGGGCGCTGGCGCAGCGGCTGCAGGCCACCCCCAATGAACTTGAAAATTATGGGATCGGGGTTAACCGCGATGGTGTCCGCCGGTCGGTCCATGCGCTGCTGGCGTATCCGGATATCGACTGGGACCAGCTTGCCGGGGTATGGCCGGAGCTGAAATCCGTCCGTCCCGAAATCCGGGAGCAGATTGAATATGACGCTTTATACGCTGGATATATGGAACGGCACGATTCGGATATAATTGCTTTCCGCAAGGACGAGGCTCTGGAGCTTCCGGACGATCTGGATTACGGGGTAGTCGGCAGCCTGTCCAACGAGATAAGGCAGAAGCTGGCACAGGCCCGACCCGTGACATTGGGGGCGGCGTCGCGTATCCCGGGCGTGACCCCGGCGGCAATGATTGCGCTTTTGAAACATATCAAAAAAGCAGAGCGGCAGAGCGGGCTCAAGAAAAATGTCGCCTGAGGATTTCGCCCGGGCGTTCAATGTTTCACGTGAAACAATTTCGCGGCTGCAGGCCTATCACGACCTTCTGGTTAAATGGCAGAAGGCTATAAACCTGGTTAGTCCCAAGACGCTGGAGGACATATGGGAGCGGCATTTCGCCGATTCGGCGCAGCTCGCCGCCCATATCCCGGAGAATACAAAAGTTGCCGATTTGGGGAGCGGGGCGGGGTTCCCGGGTTTGGTGCTGGCAGTTATGCGACCGGATCTGGAGATTCACCTGGTCGAATCCGATTCGCGGAAATGCGAGTTTCTCAAAAATGTTTCACGTGAAACAAAAACCAAAGTGCAGGTTCATAGCGACCGGGTGGAGAATGCGCTGGCGGGAATTGGGCCCGGTTATATTACGGCCCGGGCTTTTGCGCCCCTGGAGGAATTGCTGGGACTTATTCCCGAATCGTGCCGGGGCGCGCCGCTATTGCTGTTAAAGGGCAGGCAGGCGCTGGAGGAGGCCACTGCCGCCGCCAGAAAATTCGATTTCGATATGGAAGATTTTTCAAGCCTGACCGATCCGGACGCTAGAATCCTCAAAATTATTTTTCGTCATAAATAAAAACGTGACAGGGATTTCTTGACCGCGCCCGCAAATTTTTGCAGTATCGGGAACACAAGCCGACATAAAACCGTCACGTGGTGGAGCAATGAACGATATTCCCGTCAAAAAGTTTTCTTTCAAAGAATTTCTGGCTAACAGCAGCGATCGTGACAACGCTCCGGGTGATTTACAATATGTAAAATCATATTCAGGGGAGGGGAATGTACAAGATAATAAGGGGCAGCTCGATAATGAGAGGCCGCTCGATGATCGGGGTCAGACAGGCGGCGATGCACGGATAGATGAAATCGCGCGTGAACGGATGATGTACGAGGGATCGGACAGGGAAGAGATTTCGACGATTGCAGTGAGCAGAGTACAGGAAGATGCCGGATCCCCGCCTGCGCGGGGAAGACAAGAAGCGGAAGCGCCGATTTCGATGAAAGCGGGCGCGGCCAACGCAGGACAAAAAGCCTATGTTAAAAAACCGCTGACGGGGAAGACGGCGGCGGAAAAAACCGGCGCGATGCAGCGTCCGCGCCTGATCGGCATCTGTAACCAGAAGGGCGGCGTCGGCAAGACGACGACAGCCGTGAACCTGGCGACCGCGCTGGCGGCGGTCGGCAAAAATGTCGCGATCATCGATATGGACCCGCAGGGCAATGCGAGCACGGGGCTTGGTATTCGCCGCTCAGCGATTCGCATCAGCATTTATGACGTGCTGTTCGAAGGCGCGGATATGGTCGAGGCCGCCGTGGCGACACGCGTTCCGAATTTGTCGGTCATTCCATCATCGATTCACCTGTCGGGCGCGGAGATTGAACTGGTTACCGCCGACAAGCGCGAGTACAGGCTTAAAAAAGCGCTGCACCGCCCGCTGCCCTATGATTACGTGATCGTCGATTGCCCGCCTTCGCTGAATCTTCTTACATTGAATGCGCTGGTCGCGGTTGATTCCATCCTGGTGCCGCTGCAATGCGAATTCTATGCGCTGGAAGGTTTGAGTCATCTCGTGAAAACGATCGAGCGCGTGCAGAAATCGTTTAACCCGGGCCTTGATATTCACGGCATCATTCTCACGATGTACGACCAGCGAAACAGGCTTTCGGCGCAGGTCGAAGACGATGTGCGGAGCCATTTCGGCGACAAGGTTTACAAGACGGTCATTCCAAGGAACGTCCGTCTTTCGGAAGCGCCGTCATTCGGGCTGCCCGCAATTGTATACGACATGAAGTGCAGCGGCGCGCAGGCTTATATCAGGCTGGCGAAAGAAGTGATCATGCGCGAGCGCAGCATTGCCAAGGCCGCGAATGAGAGCGGTAATAATAATACGCAAGTGGCGTGAGAAAAGTTTGCTCGTCATTGCGAGCGAGGCGAAGCAATCCAGATCCCCGTTTGCACGGGGAAGACAAAAAGATGGATTGCTTCGTCGGCAAAAAAGCCTCCTCGCAATGACGAAATGAAACAGAATTTTAAGAGGAAACGAAAATGGCAAAGACAGAAGTAAAAAGAGGATTAGGGCGCGGGCTTTCGGCGTTGTTCGACGACGACGAGGACGATTACAAGCCGCTGGCGCAACAGCAGAACGCGCCGCGCGCGAATGACGACGACGCGCCAGCCGCATCATCCGCTCCTGCACAGCGCGGCAACGCACCGGGCCGCCTGGAGCTTGATATCGACCAGTTACAGCCGGGCACGTTCCAGCCGCGCATGACTTTCGAGGAAGAGCCATTAAATACGCTGGCGGAATCGATCAAGGCGCACGGGTTGCTGCAGCCTATTTTGGTTCGCGCGCTTAAGGGCGAAACGGGCAAATACGAAATCATCGCCGGTGAGCGGCGCTGGCGCGCGTCGCAGCGGGCGAACCTGCACAAGGTGCCGGTCATCATTTCGACGCTGGACGATTCGCAGGCGCTGGAAGTCGCGCTGGTTGAAAATCTGCAGCGCGAAGACCTGAACCCGGTCGACGAGGCGATGGGATACAGCCGCCTGATGAGCGAATTCGACCGTACACAGGAAGAGATTTCAAAAGCGCTGGGGAAAAGCCGCAGCCATATCGCGAACATGGTGCGTTTGCTGAATTTGCCGCCGAAAGTGCAGGATTATCTGCGCGAAGGGAAGCTGAGCATCGGTCATGCGCGGACGCTGGTGACGGTGGGTCATCCGGAAGCGTTGGCGGATGAAATCGTTGCCAAGAACCTCAACGTGCGGCAGGCGGAAGCACTGACAGCAGAGAAGGGCGGCGTGCTGCGCCGCAAGCTCAACACCACGCGCAAGGATACGGACACGATTGCGCTGGAGAATGATTTGTCGAACCTGCTCGGCATGAAAGTGCTGATCGAGACGCGCGACGGGAAAAGCGGGAACCTCCGCGTGCAGTTCAAATCGCTCGATCAATTAGACGAGCTGATTCACCGCCTGTCGAAATTTCCGAAGATTACGCTCAGTGATTAAAAATTAATGCCGAAGCGCTTCAAAGCCCAGACCATCGCAAGGTAAAGCGCGACGGTCAGAAGGCATGACAAAGCCAAAGCGATGTAAAAATGAATTCCGGAGCGCAAGAGCGCCGGGAGGACGAGAAACATTGGCAAGGACGGCAGGACATACCAGAATGTCGATTCCGCATGGGTGGCGATACGTTCGGAGTCGCTTGTCTCGCGCCACAAGAAAATCATGGCAAGAACCGAAACCAGCGGCAGGGAAGCGATCAGCGCGCCCAGCGCGGGACTGCGTTTGGCGGTTTCCGAAACGGTCGCTACCAGAAGGCCCGAGATCACCGCTTTGATAAGGACGAACATTTATCCCCGCATGGCCGAGATGCCGAGCACTGCCTGCGCGCAGAGCGTTTCGGCGGGCGCGCCGGTGCGTTTGCATGATGCCTCGAGATCGTTGAGGCGCGACATGACGCGCATAATGGAATTCAGGGACCAGGTGTGGACCTGGTCGCGGAAGGCGTTTTCGTATTTGAAAAAGACAGGCGGGGAGAGGCCGGACATTGCGCCCTGCGCGTTGTCGCCGTCATCCATTTTTGCCTTCACAACATGCAGGCGGCGGAAATGGTTTTGCAGCGAGCGGAGGACGACGATGAAGGGCACGCCTTCGTCCTGGAGCTGGTTGTAGGCCTGCAGCGCGGTTTCGGCCTGGCGGCCGCCGACGCTGAAGATGAGGTCGTCGAGCGAGCGAGCGCCGCTTTCGCCGCAGGCGGCCTGGACGTCGGCGAGTGAAATGGCGGAATTTTCTTCGCCTTTATAGATGACGAGTTTTTCAAGTTCGCCGCGCGCTTTCATGCGGTCGCCGGAGATATTGGCGGCGAGCCAGGCGACAGCGTCGTTGTCGATTTTCAGGCCAGCAGTTGTGACGATTTCGCGGATGAGGCGCGAGAGGTCGCGTTCGTCCTCGACATAGCAGGGCAGGGCGGCGGCGGCGGGAGAGGTTTCGCATAAACGCCGGAGCGAGGATTTGGTGGTGAGCTCGCCGGCCTCGAGGATGATGAGGGCGTGGGGCGTGGGGTTGGCGAGGTAGGATTTGATGAGGGGGGTGAGCTTATCGCCCGCCTCCTCGATGCGCACGACACGGTCGCCGCCCATCATCGAGATGGCGCCGGCCTCGTCGGGGAGGCGCGCGGGGTCGTCGAGCAGCGCGGGCGTGGAGAGCACTGCGACGTTGAAGGGGTCGTTTAAATCTTTGACAATGGTGAGGGCGATGGTTTTCGCGCGTTCGCGCATCAGGCCGTTGTCGGGGCCGTAGACGAGAATCACGCGCGCGGCGGGGTCCGGCTTTTTGAGGAAGGAATCGATGTTGCGCGCAGTGAGTTTCATAAGCCCGGATATTAAATGAGTCGCGCGGAAATAAAAAGCCGCCCCTGTAAAGGAGCGGCTTTTGGAGTGTTAGATAATATCTATTCGTAAAGTTCTGAAGCGGGGGCGTGGACGGGCACGTGCTCATTATGCCTTTGTTGCCTTGTTTCCTCGGGTAGAGATTGCAACGCCTGTGTGAGAGCCTCTTCGTTATGAACATTAAATGCGATGGCTTGGCTGACTTTAGAAAAGTGATCCGTGGCGGTTACAGTCACGAATTCCCCGCCTTTTCTATAGTCGCGGGTGGAAAGCTCGAAGCTTTCAGGGTTATCGCGCTCGATTCCGCGGGTATCAACGCCGTTATAAACGTTTTGCAATGCCGCAGTCAGGGGTCCGGCTGCAAATTCACTGAGCGGGCCAGTGCGCACATCAGAAGTTTCCGCCAAAAACAGAACGTGAGAAGCAGGAATTTCCCCGATCGGATTTTTGCCGGAAACGATGTAGATTTTGAAGGATTCGCTGTCGTAGGCGGCCCGGATGGCGGGCCGAGTTTGTGTAGTCATGTTAGTTACTCCCATAGGTTATGCGCACGCGGCGCGGTTTAAAAAAATCCTGCGGGAGTGAGAAAAAGAGAATGCTCCCGCCGGGTCCTTTTGGAGACCACGGCGCCCTGTTTCAAGATTTACGGGAGCTGTGGCGCTTTAGCTTTGTTATCGCGGTGCAAGCTGAGTCCATCAAATGCCGCGGTCACTAAAAGGTGACAATTAATCTGATAATACAGGAGTGGGGCGGTTGTCAAATGCCTCTTCTTTCTTCGGAGGGGACGCCAGATTTTCCCTGTCTCTTGCTGCTTTTTCCACCGCTTCTTTTGAGGGAGCCTCTTTTTCCCCAGCCAGGTAATCCAGGGCGCGGCCAATGTATTTGTCTATCTCCTCCTCAGTCATGCTTTCCGCTATGTGAGGATCAATGAACGCAAAAGCATCTTCAAAGGCTTGCGTCAGGTTGAATAAACCGTAACCGCCTTCCATACCACGATCGATTTTCGCCCCAAGTTTTTTGAGGCTTTCCACTTCGAAGGTCTTCGGGGGCTTTCCGCCAATATAAACTTCATAGGATTGACAGCCGGTATAGGCGACGTGAACGAAAACTTTGATAGGACTCTGGAACGAAAGCATAGTGTACTCCCTTCAGTTACGCGCGGCCCTTTACTGCCGCCTGAAATAAAGACCGATCTGCATTTCCGCCTGACGCGCGATATCGTCGAGGGCGTTTTTGCGGGCATTGTCCTCGGTGACGCGGGTGGCAAATTCATTGCCCAGGACGTTGTAGCTGGTGATCGCGTTCAGGCTTCGGGAAAGCACCGTCTCGCCGGTGCGGAGGTCCTGAAGAACCATGGCGGTGTTGAGACGGAGCTGGGCGCGGGTGGTGTCGGAAGTCTTGGTAATGTCGAGCTCGGACAGGTTTTCGGTTATGGGCCGGATGGACAAGGCATAGGCCGGGCTGGCGGGGCGGCTTGACCGGTAGAAGCGGTCGATCAGCGCGTTGCGCAGATATTGCCCCTCGCGGTCGGGGATATTACTGATGCTGACCTGTTCCAGCTTTTCCTCGACGCCGACCGGCATGTCGCGGTTGACGCCGTAGACCGGGCGGAAGCCGCAGGCGGCGAGAGAGAGCAGGGAAAAACCAACAAGCGTCATTGCGAGGAGGCGCAGCCGACGCGGCAATCCAGATCCCCGCTTTCGCGGGGAAGACAGAGGGGGCGGGGAAGACTGGATTGCTTCGCTACGCTCGCAATGACGGTTTCTGGTTCTCATCCGGCCACCACATTAACAATTCTGCCGGGAACGACAATAACCTTGCGCACGCTGAGCCCCTCAAGCGCTTTTTTGACGCCGGGCTCACCCAGCGCGGTTTGCTCGGCGGTTTTCTGATCGGCGTTGGAGGGCAGCGTGATCTGCGCGCGCAGCTTGCCGTTGACCTGCACACCAATGGTCACGGAATCGGCGACGAGCAGGGCGGGATCGGCCTTTGGCCACGGCGTTTCGACGAGCAGGGTTTTGTGGCCCAGAGTTTCCCAGAGTTCTTCGGCAAGGTGCGGCATCATCGGGTTCATAAGGATGATGATTGTTTCGATGGATTCGCGCAGGGCCCATTTTTCGTCGTCGGTGGCGGCGGTGAAAACGCCGATGGCGTTTGAAAGCTCGCGCACTTTTGCGACGGCCTTGTTCATGGCGAAGGCCTCGATATCGTCGGCGACGACCTTGATGGTTTTGTGCGTGGCGCGGCGGAGATTGGTCGCGATCGGCGTGAAATTGCCGGGCGCTTTTGCGCCTGCGGGCGAAAGATTAAGCCCAGCTTCACTGACCATGCGGTGAAGTTTATTCACGTAGCGCCATGCGCCTTCGATGCCGGATTCGGTCCATTCAAGGTCGCGCTCGGGCGGCGAGTCGGAGAGAATAAATAAGCGGGCAGAGTCCGCGCCGTAGGTTTTAAGAATGTCCTCGGGGTCGACGACGTTCTTTTTCGATTTCGACATTTTGACGATGCCGCCGACTTTCACGGGCTTACTATCTTTTACGGTGACGAATTTTTCGCCGTCTTTTTTAACGTCAGTCGGGAAAAGCCATGCGCCCTTTTCATCCTGGTAGGTTTCGTGCGTTACCATGCCCTGCGTGAACAGGCCCGTGAAGGGCTCGGACACTTCGGTCAGGCCGCAATCGCGCATCGCCTTGGTGAAGAAGCGCGCGTAAAGAAGGTGAAGTACCGCGTGTTCGACGCCGCCGATATATTGCTCGACCGGCATCCAGTAAGCGGCCTTGTCCTTAGCGAAGGGGAGGGTTTCGTTTTTCGGGTCGCAGTAGCGGAACTGGTACCAGCTCGATTCAAAGAACGTATCGAAGGTGTCGGTTTCGCGGCGCGCATCGGATTTGCAGGACGGGCATTTGATATTTTTCCAGGTCGGGTGGCGTTCTAACGGGTTGCCGGGTTTATCAAACGTAACGTCGGGTGGCAATGTGACGGGGAGATCGGATTCAGGAACGGGAACGACGCCGCATTTGTCGCAATGTACAAACGGGATCGGGCAGCCCCAATAACGCTGGCGGGAGACGCCCCAGTCGCGGAGGCGGTATTGCGTGGTGCCGAAGCCGGTTTTGTCCGCCTCACATTTTTTGATGACGGATTCCTTGGCGGCTTCGACGTCGAGGCCATTAAGGAATTCCGAATTCGCGAGTTTACCGGGGCCGGTATAGGCCTCCTTGGTGATTTCGATTTTTTCTTCCGGGATCACGACGGGCAGAACCGGGAGTTTATATTTATTGGCAAAATCGAGGTCGCGCTGGTCGTGGGCGGGGACGCCGAAAATCGCGCCGGTGCCGTAATCCATCAGGATGAAGTTGGCTATATATATAGGTATCTCGCGTTTCAGGAGCGGGTGGGTGGCTTTGAGGCCGGTATCGAAGCCGAGTTTTTCGGCCTGTTCGATCGCGACCTCGGAAGTGCCGCCGGCCTGGCACTGGCTAAGGAATTTTTTGAATTCGGGTTTATCGCCGCAGAGTTTCTGACTCATTGGATGGTCAGGTGCGAGCGCGAGGAAGCTTGCGCCGAAGAGCGTGTCGGGGCGGGTGGTGAAGACTTCGATTTTATCCGCAGAGCCGACGATGTCCCATTTGAATTGCAGGCCCTTGGATTTGCCGATCCAGTTTTCCTGCATGATGCGGACTTTTTCAGGCCAGCGGGGCAGGTCTTTTAATGCTTCGAGAAGTTCGTCGGCGTAGTCGGTGATTTTGAGGAACCATTGATTGAGCTTGCGGCGCTCGACGGGGGCGCCGGTGCGCCAGCCCTTGCCGTCGATAACCTGTTCGTTGGCGAGAACGGTGTTGTCGACCGGGTCCCAGTTGACCATCGATTCTTTGCGGTAGGCGATTCCCTTTTTGTAGAAGTCCAAGAACATTTTCTGTTCGTGGCGGTAATAATCGGCGTCGCAGGTGGTGATCTCGCGGGACCAGTCGATGGAGAGGCCCATGGATTTGAGCTGCTCGCGCATCATGCGGATATTTTCGTGCGTCCATTTATGCGGGTGCTCGCCGCGCTCGATGGCGGCGTTTTCTGCCGGGAGGCCGAATGCGTCCCAGCCCATCGGGTGAATGACGTTGAAGCCGCAGGCTTTGCGGTAGCGCGCGACGACATCGCCGAGCGTGTAGTTGCGCACGTGGCCGACATGGATGCGGCCCGAGGGGTAAGGGAACATCTCGAGGACGTAGTATTTTTTCTTCGAGGAGTCTTCTTCGACGCGGAAGGAGTCGCGCTCATCCCAGGTCTTACGCCACTTCGTTTCGGTTTCTTTTATGTTGTAGCGTTCATAAGCCATTTAATATTTGGCCATTTAATCTTCAACAGGACCGATTTGCGCGACGCGCAGCTGGCGCGCGCGGGTCAGGATGGAATCCTCCAACTGACGCGCGGTGTCGTCGGAGACATTGATGTCTCTCCATGCGCCCTTGACCTGTTCCTGTTTGAAGACGCGCACGCGCACGCCGTCGGAGCGGAGCTGACGCCCGAGAATAAAGACGTTCGCCTTGTAGCGCTCGTTCGGGTTTTCAGGCGGTGAATACCAGTCGGTCAGGATCGTGCCGCCGAACGGATCAGCGCTGGCGAGCGGCATGAAAGACACGGTGTCGAGCGATGCGCGCCACAGGAAGCTGTTGACGCCGATTCCCGTATCGGCGCTGCTGTCGTCGGAGCGGCCGAACATGCCGCCTTTGCCGAAGATGCTTTTCGGTTTCTCGTAGATGTCGCCGCCGGTTTCGGGGCGGTCGAGGCCCGTGGGGTATTTGGCCTCGGTCTCAACTGTCTTGCCGCAGGCGGCCAGGCCGAAGGACAGAATAAGAGAAAACAAAACCGCCAGAGCAGCGTTATTTTTTATAATATTATTTTTCATAATAAAATCTTCCCTATATCCTGTGAAATCAAGCCATATTTGCTTAGCACGAGGAAATACGCGTCTCAAGGGTGATTCAGGCGAAGCCTTGAAACAAGCGTGTTGCAAAAATGCAACGGTTTGTAAAATTTGTTGCAGGAATGTCTATATCCGCGTTGAAGGCGAGTCAAAACACTGGCTAACTACCCCTTGTCCGCCGGTTCCCGGTGGATTTTGTTGGTGTTCTTTAGGGAATGCTGAATCTAAATAGTTTCATTCTTGATTGGAGAAATGAAAAATGAAAAAACTACTTTGCAGTGCAGCCGTTTGCGGTCTTGCATTAGCTGCTACACCGGCACAGGCAGAAGACGGCCTGACGCTCGATGTTGGCGGTTACTTCAAGGGCTACGGTTTCTATACGAATCTCGACGATGAAACCGCCGCCGATGGTGCCGGTGAAAACCGCGATATCGATATCATCCGTAACACGGAAGTTCACTTCAGCGGCGAAACGACGCTGGATAACGGCCTGACGGTTGGTATGCACATTGAATCCGGCGCAGACAACGAAGACGGCTTTGCCGTTAACGAAACCTACGCTTACTTCTCCGGCGGCTGGGGCCGTGTCAACTTCGGTTCCGAAGATGGCGCAGCTTACCTCCTGCAGGTTGAAGCTCCTTCGGCTGACGACAACCTCGACGGTATCCGTCAGTTCGTCAACCCGATCAACTATGCTGCTATCGGCGACCTCGCCGGCGCGGCAACGGGCCTTACGGCTCTGAACATCGACGGTTCCGGAAGCACGGGCGGCCTGGACTATGACCAGGACGTAACGGGCATCAGCGACAAGCTGACCTACCTCTCCCCGATCATGAACGGCTTCCAAGCCGGTCTGTCGTACACTCCAGATGTTGCTGACGGTTCAAACGAGAACGCAGGCAACCTGGATGATGTTGACGATGCACTCGGTTCAGCATGGGAAGCTGGCGTTCGTTATGAAGGCCAGTTCAACAACATCGGCATCATCGCCGGTGCTGGTTACACCCACGTTGACCTCGAAGAACAAGTCGGCGCCCAAGCTGGCGGCGATTCGTTCTCCGATGACCGTGAAGTCTGGAACGCTGGTCTTGACCTTGATATTGGACCGTTCGGCGTAGGCGCTGCTTACATGAACGACAATTTCGGCGATGACCCGCTCTCCGCAACGACTGAGCAAGAAGAAGAAGAAACATGGGTAGTCGGCGTTGACTACACCACGGGTCCCTTCAAGCTCGGCGCATCTTACCTGAACCAGGAAGGCTCGGCGAACATTGCCGGCGCAACTGGCGAAGAAGGTGTCGAAGTTGACCGCTACACCGGCGGCGTGGTCTACACGTACGGCCCCGGAATGACCTTCCGCGGATCGATCAGCCACGCTGAGTTCGAGAATGTTGCTGGCATCGCCGGCGGCAGCACGGACGCAGATGCAACCTCGGTTGTTATCGGTACGCAAATCAACTTCTAATCTCGAAAGAGATCAAGAATACGGGAAGGGCGCCGCAAGGCGCCCTTCCTATTTGTGCATTCTGTCATTGCGAGCCCACTGTATAGTGGCGAAGCAATCCAGTAACATTCTGGATCGCCACGTCGGCCTGACGGCCTCCTCGCGATGACGATTTGAGGATTTTATGTCGATTGAAGAAAATCTGAAAAAAATAAAAGCACAGGCAGGGAATGCCACGCTGATTGCCGTGAGCAAGCAGCAGCCGCGCGAGAAAATCGACGAGGCGCTGGCGGCGGGCTGGCGGTGCTTCGGCGAAAACCGCGTGCAGGAAGCGCAGGCGCACTGGGACGGCGCGCACGAGAAATTTCCGGACCTGGAGCTGCATTTGATCGGATCGCTCCAGTCGAACAAGGCCAAGGACGCCGTCGCGCTGTTCGACGTGATCCAGACGGTGGACCGCGAAAAGCTGGCGCTGGCGCTGGCGGCGGAGATGAAAAAACAGAATAAATTCCCGGCCTGCTATATCGAGGTCAATACAGGCGCGGAAGAGCAAAAAGGCGGCGTTGCGCCCGCTGCGCTGCCCGGCTTGCTGAAATTTTGCCGGGAGGAATGCGGGCTAACGATCACTGGCCTCATGTGCATTCCGCCAATCGATGAGCCGCCCGCGCTGCATTTCGCGCTATTGAAAAAACTCGCTGATGAACATGGGCTGAAGAATATCAGCATGGGCATGAGCGGGGATTTCGAAAAGGCGCTGGCGCTGGGCGCGACGCATATCAGGGTCGGTGAAGCGATTTTCGGGCCGAGGCTGGAGCGCAAGCGTCAGTAAATCTCGTACGGAGAAAAATATTCAGTCACTTTCTTTTCAGGCTGAATAGATTTTGCCAGGCCGCGATCGGTGAAGGCAAGCAATGACACCGGCAATTCCTCCTGCGGCGGCGCGCCGGACAAAGCGGCGGCGAGGCGTTTTTCAGGATTGTCAGGCAAATGCTTTTTCCATTGCGGTGTTTTACCTGAAAATAATCCGAGCGCATTATCAGCAATGTCCTTGCCGGTTTCTTCCTGCACAATGACGTTGAAGAGGCCGCCCGCCGCGCCCGCCGCGCCACCGAATATGGCGCCGCCGATGATCTGCGGCGCGGATTTGATTTCATCGCCCGTAAGTTTGCGGTAGGCGGTGTTGACAAGCGGAATGTGCTGCAGCGGATTTATGATGTCGAGGAGGTCATAGAAACTGAATTCCTCGTTTTTCGTTTTGGCCGTTTCCTGCACCTGGTAGGAAAGGGCGGTTTGCGGCGCGCCTTCCGGGGCGCCTGCGCGGGCGAGATTACCGGCGATTTCTTCCCGGGCGGTTTCTGCCCGGACCCATGAGGGAACACCCCCGCCCATGCGCGGGTTGTGCACCATTTTAAGGATTTTGCCCGAAACTTCGGTTTGAGGGGCGTTTCCGGCCGTTAATTCGATCATAAAGACCTCTTAGTCCTTTAAAATCCTTGCAATAGCCATGCCAAAAGAGCCAGAAATAGGCCCATGAACGACAAAAGCAGCGCCAATATCACGATCATCGACAAGGACGCGGCCAGCCGGAAACAGCTGCTGGCCTTGCTGGCGCGGGAGAATATTACCGGGATCGCGGTTCTGGCGGAAATGCCGGGCGATGGCGGGCTTTGCCTGTGGCTGGGCGAAAAGGGCGAAGAGAAGCCGGTCGGGCTTAATGCGGGTGAAAATAACAGCTTCATAAAGCCCGTACGTGCGGGCGCGTTGCTGGACAGGGTGCGCAGGCTGCAGGCCGCGGGGCAGAATGCCGGCAAGAGGATCAAGATCGGGCCGTTCGAGCTGGACGTACATAGCAGCGAATTATTGCTGGCGGAGGACCGGGCGGTGCGGCTGACGGACAAGGAAAAGGAAATTCTCGTGTTGCTGAGCGAGGCGGGCGGCGCGGCGGTGGACCGGCAGGCGCTGCTGGAAAAAGTATGGGGGTACGCGCCGGGGCTGGAGACGCATACGCTGGAGACGCATATCTATCGCCTGCGCCAGAAAATCGAGCGCGACCCGGCGAAGCCGGACATCCTGCTGACCGACGGCGCGGGATATAAAATCACCTAATCACGAATTTTTGGCTTTTTCGACGGCGGCGGTGAGGCTGGCGAGAAAGCTTTTGCCGCGTTCAATCGTGAGATATTCAATGCCGCGTTCGGCGAGGGGCCCAAGATCGGCAAGCAGGCGGTGAATGGCGCGTACGTCATCGGCGGCGAGTTCGATTGCGGGGGCGGCCTGTGCAGGAGGCGGCGTCACCGGCGCGTGATGTTTTTTTTGCGCGGCGTGCCTGTATGCATCGGCGGCTTTCGCGGCCTCGCCGTCGGTATGCGCGGGTGTTTCCGGCACATGCGTTTCCGCCTCAGGAGAAATTTTTGCAGATGTCGCCGCGCCTGTTGCGGGAGCCTGGAGCGATTCAAGAAAATTCAGGAGAAAGACGCGGAGCGCCTCGACGGTCACGGTCGCGTTGTCATCGGTTTCGAAGCCGGGATTGTTTTGCACCTCGCTGTCTTTTTTGCGGCGGCGTTCCTGGTCAGGATCGTGGCGACGGATGTCCAGCCGGGCATCCGTGTTTTCGGCATGCCGGGGGCGGATGTTGAAAATGCTACCAAAATTAGAGAACATTGCAGTCTGTCCGTTTCCCATAGTTGCAAAAACTCATATTATTATTTTACCAGTATTGCAAATATGATGCCAAAAACGGTGCGAATCAGCCGGGAAAAGGTAATTTTATTGCGCCAGAAGGGGGGCAGAGCCGCTTTTCAGGCTTTCCAGCTCCTTCTTTCGCCGGGCGGCTTCCAGGAACCAGGGCGCGGTATAGGTGGCGAGAGTCGTGCCGCCGGCGGAGAGTTCGAAATTGCCGGTTTCGCCGATCAGCATCCAGTGATCGATTTCGTTGAGCCGGAGCTGCTCCGTGTTTTCGGCTTTTACAGCGCGGGCGTGAAGAACAACCTCGCCATCGATGACGGTGTTTTTGGGCACGTGCTTTTCCGCAATCGCCCTTTCCGCCGGGGAGAGTTCAAGTTCAAGAAGCGGATCGAGATCGTTGAGGACCAGCGCGATCCATTCCTTCGCGTACGGGAAGGGGAAGTACGGCACTTCGCCGGGTTTCGCGCCGGGAAATATGAAAGCGAGGGTGCTTCCCTGAAGCAGCAATCTCACCGGCGTTTTGATCTTTATAAAATCGGCGGCGGGGTCGTATGTGCCGTAATTCCATTTGAGGCGCAGCATTTCTTTTTCAAAAATCTCGCTCTTCGCGGTTTCGCTGCCGGTTTCGGCTTTGTAGACCTGCGAGTTTTTAATCCATTCCTCATAGGCGGGCACGTGGTTGTTCAGCTTGAAAAAGGAGAACACCACTTTTTCGCTTTCGGATAGTTCCTCCGCCCCCGCGAGCGCGGGCGAAGCGAAAACAAGCAGGAAGGCCGAAAGAACAAGGCAGGTGACGGTTCGTAGGGTCATGGTTGCTCCACGTATCCCTCCAGCATAAACTAGGTCATGGGCGGCAAGAAAGACAAAAACAAAAGCAAGGCGTCCTTAAGCAAGGAAGACGCCGCGCTGTGGAGGGCCATGACCCGCGACGTGCGCCGCTTGCCCGGAAACAACTATGAGGAGGCGGATGATACGAAGGGTGAAAAGGACGTATCGCCCAGGGAAAAAATCACGGAGCGCGCAGGAATAAAAACCCGCGCCGCGCCACCCGCGCCAAAGGGCAAAGAGGTGGACAGGCGTACGGCGCAGAAACTCGCGCGCGGGCAGATGGTTATCGAGGCAACGCTCGATTTGCATGGCATGAGCCAGGAAGAAGCGTACGGTGCGCTTTCGCGTTTTATCACGAGCAATTACGCGCGCGGGCGGCGATGCGTGCTTATTATCACGGGCAAAGGACGGCAGGAGGGGCAGGGAATCCTGCGCGCCCGGGTTCCGGAATGGCTGGGCGAGGAAACGCTGGGCCCGCTGGTGCTCAGGACCGCGCAGGCCAGGCCCGGCGATGGCGGCCAGGGCGCAATATATGTGCTTTTAAGGCGTCAGCGAGGGTAATATTTGACAAGATTTACATATTAATTTATAACTTCCGGTCTTGGGATACAGGCAAGGGAGGGCCGGACCATGGCAGACGTAGAAAACGTACAATCGGTTCAACCCGAAGAACGCGATTTCCCAAAAATGCTGGAGGCGCTGGCTGAGGCGTCGAAGGCCGACACGAAACCCATCGTTCTCGAGTTGGGCTTCAAGGTCGATGACACTCCAGAAAAAAAAATCCAAAGACTCAAAGACGCGCCCGCGGAATATCATCTACTGCGATTAAGAAGTGCGCGTGAATGTGTAGCGGCGCACAACTATCTCAGCCAGGCGGATGATAAACAATCCGGTCTCGTGAAACGGCTAAAGGTTTCGTATAACGGCAAAATAACCCCGTATGCCAAATTTGCGATGAATGAAGAAAGTCCCGAAAGGCTTTATGCGCTTTATAACAAGCTGTCGTCCGTTGAATACAGGCACGATGGAACCAAAGAGGATTGTTGCGTGCGGCTTATCAGATTCAAACGCACGGACTGGTCGGCAAAAAACCCTTCCCGCAACAACAGAAGCCACTACGTCAAAGGCTTTGCCGGCGTAATGGAAGGCAGCACGGATGATGTAAAGAAAATCCTGCTGAAGGAAGCCAGAATCGACAAGGGCCCGGCATTTGCCCATGATTTAAAGTGGGCGCTGATGGCGGAGGAAGGCGTCGATGTGATTGTGCACATGTACGTGGATATAAAAGAAGCTTTTGATGTTGAGAGAGATTTCAGGACAGCCGTTGAAAATAATGTCAGCAGGAAAAACGAGAACAAGCCCACCGAGACATTTAAAGTGCATGCCAAGCTCAGATTCGCAGTTTATGATGCGCGCCAGATTTTAGGACCTCCCAAGCCTAAAGATGTGGAAGAACCGCAAAAAGGCGCGCCGGATGAGGATAAATCCGAAGCCATTGCCATGGCCATAGAGGCTGTCATCGCAAATGCGCAAGCGCCAAAGCCAAACAACCAGATGCACCTGGCTTTCGGTTAGGTTTTTCCAATAAATTCGCTAATGCTGTCCCTGCAGGCGGTCCATCGAGGCCAGCATGATCGCTGTCAGCACCATGGTGAAATGAATTCCCGTTGTCCAGGCGAGCTCCATATTGGTGTAGCGGCCGACATCAAGGAAAATCTTCAGCAGGTGGATCGAGGAAATCGAGACGATCGAGGTGGCGAGCTTGATCTTGAGCGAAGATGAATCCAGCTTGCCGAGCCAGGAGAGCTTGCCGTCGCGCACGTTGAGCTTGCCAACGGAGTTTTCGTAGCCGGAAATAATAACCATGATGATCAGCGTGCCGACGAGGACCTTGTCGACGAAGGTGAGCATCATCAGGAGGAGCTCGTTCTTGTCGTATTCGAAAATGTGAATGCCGAATTTATAAATCAGCAGCACGAAATTCATCGAGAAGAGCGCGAGCGCGGCAGCGAGGCCGACGAACATCGGCATCAGGAGCCAGCGGCTGGCGAAGATTATGCGTTCAAGGATCAGCTCGGTGCCATATAAATGGCCGCCGCGCCCGTAATGATCCTCATCCTGAGTGAAGTTCCCGCCGGGGGGTTCCCCGGTGTGATGCGATGCAGTCATAATCTCTCTCCGTGTTCGACTTACTGCTTGTTTTATTTATGTCGTAGCGCCTGAAGTATAAAAAATCGGCGGCGTTCGTACAAGAAATTTCACGGTAGGCAATGCGCCGGGGGATACAATTATAGATAGAAAATCAAACATAAATAAAATCCAAGATTTTAATAATTGACCGGGATGGCCAATAAAACCGGCCTTAAACGGTGGCGTGCAAGAGAATTACCGCAGGTAGGCCCATATTAATCGCAAATTTACCATATAAAAGTAATATTGTTACCAGAAAAAGCCTGCATACAGGCGCGTTTACAGGGCTTCATTACTACGGGATTCATAAGATGGCTAAGGACAGCCAAAGATTTTTCGATGCCGCCAAAGGCAGAAAACGGGAGCTGAGCGACGCGTTCAGCGCGACGGGCGTTGATTTCGCGAAAGCGCCGGAAGAAAGCCTTGATCCTGTTGTGGCGGCGGCGCGAAAATTCCTGCAGGGCTTCGCCAATCTCGGCAACGCCGAGGGCGTGCGCAATACCCTCTACGACGCGGGCTATAGCGGCAGCGTCTCCAGCATCATTCTCGGCTCCAGCGCGCCGAACTACGACACCGGCATGGGCGGCTCGGCCGGCAAACAGGATGAGAAAAAGAAACAGGAAGAATGGGACAGGCTGTTCCGGCTGCAGCAGCAACTCGCCGAACGCCTGCGCGAGATCGACTGGGAGATCGAGAAGATTGACGGGAAGATCCATGACACGAAAGAGCATATAGCCAGGCTTGATCATGAGAAGGCGGAGATCGAGGAACGTATCGCTATTTACGACGATCACCTGAGCGGGAAAAAACCGCTCAAGGTCGGCGCGGATGGCAAGCTCGAAAATGAGAAAATTGAAAAAGCGCTGCAGGATTACGAACGCCGTACAGGCAAGAAAGTGGACAGGAAGAATCCTGAGGAGTTTGCTGCGGCGGTAGAGGAAATGAGAGTAGAAGATCATAAACGTCTTCTTAAAATTAAAGAAGAACACAAAGAGTGCGAAGAAAAATTAAAAATTTACAGCAAAGAAAAAGATAAATGGGAAATTGAGAAAACAAAGACAAAAGAACATAAAGACGAAGTCGATAAAGAATTCAAGAATGCTGATGAAGCTATTAAGAATACAAAACTAACCAGAGATACAGGCGATCAAAAGCAAATTATAAAAGCGGAATCTGCAGAGAGTGAAGTTCGCCATGGAATTGGAACACTAAACTTGGATGCAGCAGAAACAGAACCCGACGCATCAATCGATCTCAGCACATCGGCAGCATCGCGGATTGATCAGGATAATACGAACTCCAGCATTCGGGGTAGTTTTAAGACCGCGCACGGAACGTTACAGACCTCTGACGATGCGCAAGGCGCAGAACTCTCACGGCAGGATAAAGCGCCTGCCGTAAAATCTCCGGTATAAACTTTAACGAATGTTTGAAGCGATATCTGGCGCTGATGCGACAGCAGAGGTTTTGACGCCGTGCTTGATTTTATACTCTTGAGACTGCCCATAAACAACAAGCGCAGTTGCGCCCAACTCTGGAAGTTCATTCATATAGAAATTTCTTTCGCCCTCTGGCTGCTTTTTGAAAGGCATCTCATCAACAAGGATATAAGCGTACGACGGATCAGTAGTTGTAAAACCAAAAACTTTAAGAGGAACATTCTCCCGTGCTGCAACAGCCTTGATGGCTTTAATGTCCTTCACATATTTAGCGGGGTCTTCTTTTTCATTAAGCCAGATCATAATGCTTGGGCCGGTGTTTGAATGATCATAGGCCTCATGTAGTTGCTTCTGAACAGGGCTGCCCGGTGCGGTGCGCGGATCTCTGTTAGACGGTATTGAAACATTGGTAGGTGCGGTCGTTGAAATCGTCGTCGCCCTGGCCGGTTGTTCGGCGTTGCCGGTCGATGGGGAGAAAATGGACGCGAGCGAAAGAGCCGCCGTCAGGACGGGGGCCAATGCCTGCTTGGGAAATATATTTGCGAGTTTCATAGCAAAATCGTCCAAAAATTTCCGGTGTTTCCAGACTTCTTATATACGCCGAAAAGCCTTTAAAATCAAGAAAATGAGTCTTTGGGGTTTTCGTAATTTTGTTACATTAATATCTTACAGCGATTCCGGTTAATAACATTATTGCTGTGAAATTTTATGACTTTTAATGCATAAAACATGCATTAATTACGCGCAATGTATTAAAATATTAATTATTTTTGGGGAACGGGAAGGGGAATTCCTTGAGGGAATGCCTCTTTGTATGCCGTTGTAGCTTCCGAGATCAATGTACCGAGTTGGTTCATGTCGTAACCTTGGCCATAGTCGGCATTACCATCTTTTTGGCCAGTGTATGTAATACCATCAACAATAATGATGGCATGTGTTTTAAGCTGTTTAGTATACATACCAAAAATACGCGCAGGGATTCCCGTTTGATTTAAAACTCGCATCATGGAAGCCAGATTATTTTTATGATTGGAAAGTTTATCGCCTTCACCAATAAATAAAATAATCCCCACACCCTCTCTTGGAAAACTGAGCAGCTTTCCAAAGCTCCGAGTTTTTGGTTTCCTCTTCCGTCATCCTTGAGGTGGAATCGGTTGTCATCTTAGGCTGCTCGGCCTGCACGTCGTTGTAAGCGCCGGGGAGAAATGCGAGTGCGGCCGTCAGTACAGCGGCTGATGCGCGGGGAAATTTGTCTGCGAGAGTCATGCAAAATGCATAGAGGAAGGAACCGCATTAGCCGTAGCGGGGTCTTTGATGACGGGACATGTTTTATAGCTGTTGGATAAATCCTCATACCGGACCAGTGCATCTACGGCCAAATCCGGAAGCTCATTAAGGCCGTAATCTTTTTCGTCCGACTTTCTGTAGTCGTCCTCATTAATAATATAATAGGCGACCGAAGGGCCTGCCGTTCTGAAAGCAAAAAACTTTACCGGAATTTCGCGGTCTTCCCCGAGTTTTTGGATGACCTCCACGACACGTCTGTATCGTTCCGGGTCTTCTTTTTCATTAAATATGACGACGATGCTCACCCCTGTTTTAGAAAAAATGAAAGCCTCAATCATATAATCATAGACCTCGTCCCCGGCAGGGTCTTCTTCCGGGCCGGGCGGCACTGAAATATTGCTGTACGCCGGTGGCGCTGAAACAACCGGGATGGCTTTCGGCTGTTGCCCGGCCTGCGCGTTGAAAGATGTCAATAGCGACGCCAGGGAAAGCGCACCCGCCAGTACGGCGGCCGGGACATGTCTGGACAATAGATCTGCGCGTTCCATGATAAAAAACCGTCCAAAAATTTATGATGTTTACATATACAGGAAAAAGGCGTTAAAAAGCAAGGAAATCGGCCCGGGCGGGTGCCGGGGCCTATTGGCGGGGGGCCGGTTTCCCCCGGTGGGGGCTTTTATGCTAAAGTGGCCCCGGATAACAAGAGGAACACATGCCGCGCGACAACGCCAAGCACCGCACCGCCGCCATCAGCCGCAAGACGAAGGAAACCGATATCCGCGTTTCCGTGAATCTCGACGGCACGGGCAAGGCCGAGGTGCATACGGGGATCGGGTTTTTCGATCACATGCTGGAGCAGCTCGCGAAACATTCGCTGATCGACGTGACGGTCGAGGCGAAGGGCGACCTGCATATCGACGGCCATCACACGGTGGAGGATGTTGGTTTGACGCTGGGCCAAGCCTTAGCGCAGGCGCTGGGCGAGAAGCGCGGCATCGCGCGCTATGGCCATGCCTACGCGCCGATGGATGAAACGCTGAGCCGCGTCGCGCTCGATTTATCGGGGCGGCCCTATTGCGTGTGGCGCGTGGAATTCAGCCGCGAGCATATCGGCGAAATGGAAGTGGAACTGTTCAAGGAATTTTTCCATTCGATCGCGCAGACGGGCGGCATCACGCTGCATTGTGAAAATCTGTACGGCACGAATAATCACCACGTGATCGAGGCGACGTTCAAGGCGTTCGCGAAGGCGCTGCGGATGGCTGTGTCGATTGATGAGCGTGCAGCGGACGTTATTCCGAGCACCAAGGGCACACTTTAGAGCGTTTTCATTTGCGCCTGCACGTCGTTATCCATCGGTCTCGGTGTGCTCACGTATTACAATACGCTCCGCGCACCTCGCCTCGGCTGCCTAGTGCAGGCGCAAAGCAAAACGCTCTTCAAAAAAACAGGTAAATTATAGTCTGCGTTTGCGCAGCACGTCGCCGTGGGCGGGGAAGCCTTCGAAATCGGTCATGATTGTGACGGGGCCCTTGAGCGATTCAAAGCCTTCCTTCGTCACTTCCGATAAAGATGTGCGCTTGAGGAAATCCCAGACGGTCGTCGCCGAATAAGAATGCGCGAAGCCACCGGTCGGCAGGACGTGATTCACGCCGATACCGTAATTCGCGAGGCTGGAGGGCGTATATTCGCCGATCATGATTTCGCCAGCGTTCTTGAGCAGGGGCACGAGTTCGCCGGGGTTTTTCACCTTTAAATGCAGATGCTCCGGCGCGTATTCGTTGCTGAGCGCCACGGAATCCTCGATGCTCTCGGTGAGGATGACGCCGCCGAAGCCCTTCATTACTTTCGCGCAGATGGTGCGGTGGGGCTCGGGCAGTTCGGAGATGTAGCGCGGCAAATGTTCCTGCACGTGCTGCGCCAGGCGGTGATCATGCGTGATCAGGAGTACGGCGCTGTCCTCGCCGTGTTCGGCTTCGTTCAGCATGTCGAGGCAGGTGTTGTGCGGATCGGCCGTTTCATCGCAGAGGATGACGGACTCGCTGGAGCAGGCGGGCATGCCGGGGTCGAGAATTCCAAACAGTAATTGCTTGGCCGCCTGGACGAACGGGCTGCCGGGGCCGAGGGCCTTGCGCACGCGCGGGACGGATTGGGTGCCGTAAGCGAGCGCGGCGATGGCCTGCGCGCCGCCGACCTTGTAGACGTTATCGACGCCGCAAAGTTTAGCGGTGAACAACGTGGCGATGCCGGATGAGCCGTCGGCGTTCGGCGGTGTGGCGATATGGATGCCCTTGACGCCCGCGATGACGGCGGGCAGCGAGAGCATGTAAACGGTCGAGGGGAAAAATCCCTTGCCGCGCGGCACGTACAGGCCAACGGAATCAATGGGTGTGACCTGCTCGCCGGCGCGGATGCCGGGCTCGATGTCGATCATCCAGTATTTTTCCACGCGGCGCATTTGCTCTTCATGAAATTTGCGCACGTTGGTTACGCAGCGGCGGATGGCGTTCTTGACGGAATCATCAAGCACCTTCTCGGCGTTGGCGAATTCCTCTTCCGTCACCTTGATGGTTTTCAGTTCGGGGCAGCCGAATTTCTTGGCGTATTTGCGCAGGGCATCGTCGCCGCCCTTGCGGACATCTTCGACTATGGGGCGGATTTTATTGACGACGGAGTCTATATCGGCCTGACCCCGGCGCATGATTTTCCAGCGGGTCCGGGGATCCGTGTCTTTCCAGCGGTAAAAAGCAACCGTCATGGTTTCTCCGTAGCTTTATATCCGTCGTTATATAATCGTTTTATACTGGCACTTTATATATGACAGGACATACACTAAAACCATAGAAAATGGCAAAAGAATCCGTTGTTATCATTGATTATGGTTCAGGCAATTTGCGCTCCGCAGCAAAGGCGTTCGAGCGCGTGTCCGGCGATGAGGATTTAGGACTGGACATAAAGGTTTCAAACCGCCCGGAGGATCTTGGAAAAGCGACCCGTATCGTGCTGCCGGGGCAGGGCGCTTTCGGCGATTGCCTGGAAGGGCTGAGCGGAATCAAGGGCATGCGCGAGGCGCTGCAGGACAATGTCATAAACAAGGCAAAACCGTTTCTTGGAATCTGTGTCGGCATGCAACTGATGGCGACGCGGGGCCTGGAGCACGGCGTGCATGCGGGGCTGGACTGGATTCCCGGTGAAGTCGTGCCAATGCAGCCCGCGAACGAGAATCTCAAAATTCCGCATATGGGCTGGAACGGGCTGGTGATTCCCTCGCCCGGCGCGCAGGACAACCGCCATTTTGTGCTGCGCAGCGCAGATAACGGGACGCATTACTATTTTGTTCACTCTTTCATGTTCAAATGTGAATATGACCACCATATTCTAGGGATGACGGACTACGGAGGGCTTATTCCCGCCGTCGTCGGAAAAGACAATATGGTGGGTGTGCAGTTTCACCCGGAAAAAAGCCAGCAGGACGGGTTGAAACTGATTTCCGACTTCCTGCGTTGGAAACCCTAACTTACAAATAACCGGGCGCGGGGAAGAGAGAGAATATCATGACCGACCAGACCAGGACCAAGCCGCTGACGCCATCGCCGACCATCGCGAGGCAGGAGGAATTCACGCCTGCCGAGTTGAATGATCTGTGCGACGCGACTTACGCGGGCATCGAGGCGGGCGGCGGTTTCGGATGGGTGACCAAGCCATCACGCGATGTGCTGGAGCGGTACTGGCAGGGCGTGACGGCGATGCCGGCGCGGATTTTACTGGTCGCAAAGCTGGACGGCGTGATCTGCGGATCGTGCCAGCTGGTGAAGCCGCCGATGAACAACGAGGCGCAGAAATTCGCCGTGCACCTGACGACGCATTTCATCGCGCCGTGGGCGCGCGGGCACGGGCTCTCAAAAATGCTGATGGCGAAGGCCGAGCAGACGGCCGCAGAGGAAGGTTTCTCGGTGATCAATCTCGACGTGCGCGAAACGATGGAGCACGCGATCGGGCTTTATGAAGGGCTGGGGTACGAGCGGATCGGGACGCATCCTTATTACGCGCTGGTGGATGGGAAACTGCTCAAAGGCTTTTATTACACGAAAAAGCTCCGGTAGATTTTCCGGACGCTACAAATAAAAAACCCCGCGATGTGCGGGGTTTTTTGAATTCAATTCCCTAGAGTTAGTGGCAACCGCCACCGCAGCAACCACCGTTATCACCGGTCATTTTGCCGTCTTTGTCTTTTTCAGTTGTCTTGGTCTCTTCTTTTTTCGTGTTCTCTGTCATGACAATCACTTCCTTTCCAGTATTAAAATCAGTGGCGAAACCTTATGTCCGCCGCCTGGACACTATATAGGACCGGGCGCGAAAAAGGAAAGACCTATCTCGAAAAGCTCAATAAATCCGGGCTTTATGGCCGGGTTTGGGCTTGCGCGGGGGCTATCGTTTCTCTATATGTCAGGCCCATGATCATCTACCCGGCCATAGACCTGAAAGGCGGCAAATGCGTGCGGCTTTTCCAGGGCGATATGTCGCAGGACACCGTCTATAACGACGACCCGGCGGCGCAGGCGCATGAATGGGCGCGGGCGGGTTTTTCGTGGCTGCATGTCGTGGATCTGGACGGCGCGATCAAGGGCGCGCCGGCGAATTCCAAAGCGGTGCGCGGGATTATCAAGGCGGTGGATTTACCGGTGCAGCTCGGCGGCGGTATCAGGACGCATGCGCAGATCGAGCACTGGCTGCAGGAGGGTGTGAGCCGTGTGATTTTAGGCACGGCGGCGGTGCGCGATCCGGAGCTGGTACGCAGCGCCTGCCGGGAATTTCCGGAGCAGATCGCGGTGGGCATTGATGCGCGCGAGGGCCGCGTTTCCGTTGAAGGCTGGGTGCGGGACGCAAAAATTTCGGCTGCAGAACTTGCAAAACATTTCGAGGATGCGGGGGTGGCCGCGATTATCTACACCGATATTTCACGCGACGGCACGGGCAGCGGGATCAACATGGAGGAGACGGTAAGCCTCGCGAGCGGAACATCCATTCCCGTGATCGCGTCGGGAGGGGTTGGAAGTCTGGACGACATACGCGCGGTGAAAAAGGCGGGGCTGCCGGGCGTAATCGTCGGCAAGGCGTTTTATAATAAAAGCGTGGACCCGAAAGAGGCGCTCAGCCTCGCTGTTGCTTAACCAGTTATTCATAATTGTATAGTCACCTATCAAATCTTGTATGATGATTTCACCCTCGATTTTGTGCCAGATTCCCGCAACGGAAAACTTAGGAGTTGCTGGTGCCTGACAATAGCAAAAGTGTGGTCAAGGGGCTTAATATTAAACACTTCGCCAAGCAATTCACGCGATCGGCGGAAGACGCAATTTTCAGTCTCGAAGAAATTTCGTATCATGCAGGGATTGTGAACCCCGCAGCCCTAGAGCCGCAAGAGGTAGACGCAGTTATTGCGTTCGATCTCATTTTCGAAGCGATGTGCCGAGAGCTTATCGATCCAATCGAGGAATACGCCCGGCCCTCGTCTCATGTCATCATTCTGACGAACGGTGTGCTGGCCCACCCGCCTGAAATAGCGCGCGGATTTTTCGCCGATCTCGGCACTTTGAAAAAGCGTCTTCACGATTACGGCCAGCGCATTCATTTTGCGACGTTCGACGAAGGCTCACTGCTGGCTATGCAACGGGCGCTGGTGAACGAAGCGTTCCGGCGCAAGGTGCCGGTGATTTTCGCGCAGGCGGGTCTGACCAAGCACGATCATGCAGGCATCGCGCGCATGTGCAGCCGCGGCCATGGATATGTGAAGGCTGAAACCATGGACGAGGCCACCAGTCTCAGCCTGGCCCCTGTTTTCGAGCCTTATATCCGCTAAATCCCCTGCCTTGATTTATCGCCGGGCATCTGCGATGAAAGCACATGCTGAAAACGCGCATCATTCCCTGCCTGGACGTCGATAATGGCCGCGTGGTCAAGGGCGTCAATTTCGTCGGGCTGCGTGATGCGGGCGATCCCGTAGAGCAGGCGAAGATTTACGACGCGCAGGGCGCGGACGAGCTGACATTTCTCGATATTACCGCGACGCATGAAAACCGCGACACGATTTACGATGTCGTGAGCCGGACGGCGGAGGAAGTGTTCATGCCCCTCACCGTGGGCGGCGGCGTGCGGGCTCTGGAGGATATTCGCAAATTGTTAGAAGCGGGCGCGGACAAGGTCTCGATCAATTCGGCGGCGGTGAAGAACCCGGAGTTTGTAAAAGAAGCCGCGAATAAATGCGGCAGCCAGTGCATTGTCGTGGCGATCGATGCGAAGGACGACGGTAAAGGCGGCTGGGAAGTTTTCACGCATGGCGGACGGCAGGGCACAGGGATCGACGCCGTGAAATGGGCGCAGCGCATGGCGGAATATGGCGCGGGTGAAATATTGCTGACCTCGATGGACCGGGACGGCACGAAGAAGGGGTTTAACATCCCGCTGACGCGCGCGGTTTCGGACGCGGTAAAAGTGCCGGTGATTTCTTCGGGCGGTGTGGGGAATTTGCAACATTTGATTGATGGCGTAAAAGAGGGGCATGCATCGGCGGTGCTGGCGGCCTCGATTTTTCACTTCGGCGAGTATACGGTGAAAGAAGCCAAGCAGGCGATGGAGAAGGCCGGGATAGCGGTGCGACTCTAAGGAGATTTTTGGTGAGCGAAATTCTGAAAGATTTGTACGTTATTTTAAAGCAGCGCAAGGGCGCTGACCCCAGTGATTCATATGTCGCGAGCCTGTATCACAAGGGCACGCAGCATATTTCTGACAAGGTGATGGAAGAGGCGGCGGAGACAATCGCCGAGGCGATCAAAGGCGATAAAGAGAGATTGAAAGAAGAATCCGCCGATCTGCTGTTTCATCTTTCCGTTTTGTGGGCGGACCAGGGTGTTTCGCCGGAAGATGTGTTTGCCGTTTTAGAGAAGCGTTTCGGTCAGGGCGGCCACGCGGAAAAAGCGTCGCGTAAAAAATAATACTCAGTGGCGTTCGTATGAAATTTCGTTCAGGACATTACTGAGGCAGTGAACCCCGCCGCCGCCCGCGAGGAATGCGCTTATATCGACCGTTTCCACTTCATAGCCACGCGATTTTATTTTGTCCTGAAGCTTCTGGCTGCATTCAGGCATTACGACGGTATTGCCAAAGCATCTGAAGTTGGTAGCAAAGGAAAACGCGTCTTCTTTTGAAATCTCTATCAAATATTGCCCGGGATCGAGGCCGCGTTCATGGAAGGCTTTTCTCAGGAAAATATCGCGGGAAGCAGGGTGAAGGCTTTTGTAGTGCGCGACAATCTCGCCGTTCGTCAGCGGGCCGAGCACGGTGTCGATATGATAAAAAGGTGAAACGGTCTGCAGGCCAACCACTTCTATTCTTGTGTGCTCCTGTAAAAAACCGTGCGCATCCAGACTTGTTCGCCCGTGGGCGGCGTTGGAAAAAATTGCGCTGTCTGTATAACCGGACCAGATAATGTTGCGGAAAGGGTCTACGACGTTGTCACCGTTTCCCTCAAAAGCATGCTTACATTCCACGATCGTCCGGTTGTCGCCCAGCTTTTCAAGCGCGACGCGGTGTGCTTCGATTTCAGGTCTGCGTTTTTCATTCGTGAACATGCTCAGCAGGCTTACCGTGCGCGGCTCCGGCACGCCGTTATAGATTTGCAGCGAAAATGACGCATCGGCGGTGTAGGCCTGATCGTAAAATCCCGGTGTCGGCGTGATATGAATGATGCGGGCATGACGGCTGAAAATTTCTTCAAGCCGCAACCATTGCTGCAAGGCAAGTTCACGAAAGCCATCCGGGTCTTCTTTAAATTTTATTCGGCCGACCGCTTCAAACGCATTGGCGTGGCCATGGACGGGATCAGGCGGTGCGGGCTCAAAAAAATCTGGCCTGCACATCAAGATTACGGGTTTTTTTCGCTCCTGCATTTTATGATATGAAAACTAAACGGATATAAATGCAAGGAAATTGTGAGGTTGGCCGGATTTTAATTATTTACGGACTTTGTTTTTGGAATCCATCAGGACGATGACGGGCTTGTGTTTTTTGCCGTCTTTTTTCTCGAGATGGGTGTAGGCGCAGATGATGATGAGGTCATCTTTTTGCGCGAGGCGGGCAGCGGCGCCGTTGATGCCGATGATGCCGGAATTTTTCTTGCCGGCGATGGCGTAGGTGGTAAAGCGTTCGCCGTTGTTGATGTTCAGGACGTCGACCTGCTCGTAGGGCACGATGTCGGCCTTGTCCATGATGGCGCGGTCGATGGTGATCGAGCCCTCGTAATGGAGGTCGGATTGCGTCACCGTGGCGCGGTGAATCTTGCTTTTGAGCATGCGGATATACATATAGCGTAGAAATATAGTATATGTTCGGCATGTCAAGAGCACAGGAGGCAGCCATGGGTTACGACGACAACAATATTTTCGCGAAAATCCTGCGCGGGGACATTCCCTGCAAGAAGGTTTACGAGGACGACCATGTGCTGGCGTTTCACGATATCGCGCCGAAGGCCCCGGTCCATATCCTGGTGATCCCGAAAGGGAAATATGAATCGATTTCGGATTTCGGGGCGAAGGCCAGCGCCGGGGAAATTAAGGGGTTTTACGCGGCGGTTTCAAAGATCGCGGCCGAGCAGGGGCTGGAAACCGGTTTTCGCGTGATCGCGAACACGGGACTGAACGGCGGGCAGGAAGTGCCGCATTTCCACGTGCATATACTGGGCGGGAAAAAACTGGGGCCGATGCTGGCCGGCTAGTTCTGTTTTCTGCCGGGAAAGCGAATGATGTTGTCTGCTTTCGCCATCACGGCCGGGGAGATTTCCGGCTCTTCCGCGAAGTCGTGTGCGATCTGCGTATAGAGCGCGCCGAAGAGTTCATCGGCAATCACGGACTGCGCTTTGGCCTGGATTGAAAGAATTTTCGCGAGCGAAGCGGCGTCCGCGTCTTTCGATTGCAGGAAATCAACAGCAAGCGTGAGAAGGTCGGCGAGGCCCTCGAGGTCTTCCGAGACGTTCGAGAGCGCATCGAGCGCGTCATGCTCGGTGACGTTTTCCTCTTCCGCGTTCTGAAGCCAGAGCGGTGCATAATCATCAATGATGCTTTCGCACTGGATTTTCAAAACAGCAAGACCGGGAGACGCAACGTGATACGCGTTGGCGATTTTAAGCCCGCCAAGCGCGATGCAGATTAATGCCGAGTCCGGCTGCAGGTCGCTTATGACGCTGTGCAGCCCGTAATGCACGTCGTCGGTTAATTCACCCTCTCCGGCCAGAATGTCCGAAATAATCAACGGGACCTGTAGTCTGTTTGCGACCGTTGCCAGTTCTTTTTTGTTTAACATTTTCACACCTGATTCTTTGCGTCTCATACTTCCGGTGTAAGGGGTAAAGATGAATCCTTCGTTAACGGAATTAAGATTCATGAAAAATGCATTGTTATTGCTGGTTTGGGAGCGGTGGATAAATGCGTTTATATACATAATGTATAAAAAGCTGAATCAGGCGATAAGGCGCGCCGGGGGTTCTGCGGGGGTTTCAATCTGTTCAGGCATGGCGAATTTTCCGGGGTGAAAGGATTCAAAAAATTTCAGTTTCTGATCGCGGCCGTGAACAACCCAGTCGGCAAAGGCCAGCGCCGCCGCGTAGCCGGCAACGACGCCCATGCCCGACCAGCCGCCTGCGACATCGCATTCCGGCATGCGCCCGACGATCGGCATACGGTTTTTCGGTACGAGCATCGGGCCGAAGAAAACGCGCGGCGGATATTTCTCTATAATGCCGGGATAAAAATTTTCGATTTGTCCGGTGATGTCGGCGTATATGCGCTTGATATTCTCGGGGCTGGTGTCGTCGGTGTCACCGCGACCGAAGGTGAAATAAAATTTATCGTCAATGCCGCCCCAAAGAAAATCTCCGGTCAGAATGGCATCGGTCATTGCCATGGATCGCTTTGCTATCGCCCAGGCGTCAGCAACCGAGAGTGACCCGAGCACAAGAGCCATCGTATGAATCACGTTGCACTCAATATTCCTGAAATCAAAAAACGCCTTATGATGCTTCGCGCCAGTAGCAATCAACGGCGGCGTGCGTGAATGAAATAGCCCTTTGTTTGTTTGTGCAGTGAAACCGTTTCCGTTCGCTGCGTGGCTTTGATAGCGCGCTTGTTCGATTCTTCCGCCCATTTCCCTGATGTTTGCAACGAGACCATCCAGCAGTTCCGGCATGTTGACCTGCCCGGCGAAGCTGTTGATCAGGACGCTGTGATTATGCCCGGGCAAGTTGAAAATCTGGTTACGCGAATTAGGCAGAATCTCGTCAGTTTTAAAAATGCCGCGGCTGGTCATGCCGGTTACCGCGTGGTCGAGTTCGTCTTTGGTCATCGCCTTGATCTCGTAGCCAGGCGTGTGACGGCAAGAGACGCGCCTGATGGTCAATTTAAGAGCAGTGTAAGCTTCGCGCATTGCCGCGCTGGTTTCGACGGAGTTCTCCGCCTTTTCGTAAAACGTTCCTTCGGCCACAGGCACCATCTGGCTGCCGGCGCTGCAAGGGGCAGAGATTTCCTCCGCTACGACAAGCACGCTGATTTTTTTACGCGCGTCTTTTGCCTGTTTCAGAATTTCGTAGGCGGTAAAAATGGCGGCGAGGCCGCCGCCGGCGATGATCTTGTCAAAAACCTGGTCAGGAACAGGCGCATTGGCCGAAAACTGGGCATTCACGGGAGGCAGACTGCATCCATGCGCGATATCAAGTTTCATGTGCGGGAGGCTAGCATCGGGGTAAGGTTATGTCAAAAAAATAGCGGCACTTTCCACAGGATTGTCTGAGTTGTTGTCGCCGGCGGCGCGGCGTGGCATAAATTCCTATCCATCCTTATGTATGCCCTGCGTCGCTGCTGCGTTTTTTCCTGCGTGAGATTTTAAACGGAGAGAGCATGGTCGCGCGGGTCAACACGGTTTCATTCCAGGGCATCGATGTGCGTTCCATCGACGTGCAGGTGCAGATTTCATCCGGCCTGCCGAGTTTTACGATTGTCGGTTTACCGGACAAGGCGGTGGCGGAGAGCAAGGAGCGCGTGCGCGGCGCGCTGCATGCGCTGGGGCTGTCGCTGCCCGCGAAACATTTGACGGTCAATCTCGCGCCTGCGGATTTGAGCAAAGAGGGAAGCCATTTCGACCTGCCGATTGCGCTGGGGCTGCTGGCGGCGATGGATGTTATTCCGAAAGAAGGGCTGGAGAATTTTTTAGTGCTGGGTGAATTGTCGCTGGATGCGGCGATACGGCCCGTAGCAGGAATTCTGCTGGCGGCGATGCATGCAAGCGTGAACGACAACCGCCTGATCTGCCCGGAGCAATGCGGCGGCGAGGCGGCATGGGCGGGAGGCCTCGATATTCTCGCGCCGCGCGACCTGTTGCAGCTCATCAATCATATCAAGGGGACGCAAGTTTTATCGCCGCCGCTGGCAAAGCTGGGTAACGAACAATTGCGCGGCGGGCCGGATATTTCGGAAGTGAAGGGGCAGGAGTCTGCGAAGCGCGCGTTAGAGATCGCGGCAGCGGGTGGGCATAATTTATTGATGATCGGGCCGCCGGGATCGGGGAAATCCATGCTGGCGTCGTGCCTGCCGGGAATTTTGCCGCCGCTTTCACCGAAGGAAGCACTCGAGGTTTCGATGATTCATTCGTTGGCGGGAACGCTGCCGGGCGGCGGTCTGCTGCGGCACAGGCCGTTTCGCGACCCGCACCATTCGGCATCATTACCTGCCTTGATCGGCGGCGGGCATAAAGTCAAGCCGGGAGAAATTTCGCTGGCGCATTACGGCGTTTTGTTTTTAGACGAGCTGCCGGAATTCGCGCGCGCGACTTTGGAATCATTGCGGCAGCCGCTGGAGACGGGCGAGGCGCTGGTCGCGCGGGTGAATCATCACGTGAGATTCCCAGCACGGTTCCAGCTGATCGCGGCGATGAACCCGTGCCGATGCGGTCATCTTGGAGAAGAGGACCTGGAATGCACGAAGGCGCCAAGATGCGGCGCGGATTACCAATCGAAAATTTCCGGGCCGCTGATGGACCGTATTGATCTGCAGGTCGATGTACCGGCAGTGAAGGTTTCAGAGCTTAATGAAAAATCCGTTGCTGAAAATTCGGTGCAGGTCGCGGCGCGCGTGGCGGCGGCGCGGGAGATTCAGCGGGAGCGTTTCGCGCAGTCCGGTGTGCCGGGAATATTGAATGCGCAAGCGGATGGAAAAATACTCGAAGAGATTGCCGTGCCGGAGCCCGCAGCGCGGGATTTGCTGAACAGGGCGATGGAAAGCCGGAAGTTTTCCGCCCGGGCCTATTACCGCGTTTTAAGGACCGCGCGGACGATTGCGGACCTGGAGGGGGCGGAGGGGCCGGAAATTGGCCGAATTCACGTGGAGGAAGCGCTCGGATACCGGCGGTCAATATTTACATAAATCATTCCAGTGAGGATTTAAAATCAAGGGTTTAGGAGGCGTACGCGCCTAAAAAGAGTGTTTTTATGGCATCAGAGGGGGCTTTGGGCGTATGCTGGAATCAAATAAGAGATTGGGCCGGGGGAATTAGTAATAAAATATTAACGAGACCAAGTCTAAAATCCTCTAGAAGCCGAAAAAAGGTGTGTTTGAGATGACGTACAAACGTCACAACGAGATCGAAAGCCTGAAGATTGATCTTTCCCGCGAGCAGGCGTTTAAAGATGCTTTCGGTAAAAGCGGTCAGAGCACTGCTCCCGCACAATCATTAATGCCCGATGAAAAGCCGCAGCCGAACGAGCGTCTCGACGTCACAGATTTCAAAGGCAACCAGCAAAGTTTCCATGTCCCCGAGATGCACCCGGAGCCGACTCTGGACGTCGGTAAGCCGACGGACCGCCCGGAAGAGCCAACCAAGATTGAGCAAAAGAATGAATCCGTGAAAGCGGATTACCTGGAAGCCAACCAGCAAATCTGCGACCAGATGCTGGACGCTATTGATAACGTGCCCGACGGTGGCAAGGAACTGGGTGCAGCGATCAGGAGCGCGATGCCGCAGGCTGGTGGCGGCAATTCAATGCTGCAGCTGGCGGCGGTTGGCGCGGATGCCGCGATCGGCGGTGCCGCCGGAAACGTTTACGCTGCGATCAACGCGATTTATGCCGACAATAAAAGCAAGAATGGCATCGTTGGCGCCGAGGCGGGAAAAATTCTTGAGACGGCATTCCACAATCTTCATGCGACAAACCAGGCGCAGGCCGAAGCCTATAAAAAGAACCCGGCCCTGACGAAACCGCCGCTGGATCTTTCCTCGCTGAAGACGCCGCAACAGATGGTGGATTTCCTGATCCGCGACGTCAGCCAAGACCCGGTGATGAAAAAAATTCTGAATAACGAACAGAATATCGCGAAGCGCTGGGAGAATATTGAGAATTACGATGACCATTATACCGATACGCCGACAGCGGAAAAAATCGCATTTGAAATAGACCGCGGTCGCGTCGATATCGCGCAGGAAATGCTGAAAGGCCAGCAGATCAACATGGAGCTTGCCAAGGCGGGCGATTCCATAGGCGCGATGGAAGGCAAGCCGACCACCATCCCGGCAGTTGAAATCGGGGCCCGTATGCGGATGGAAGATATTAAAGGCGTTAAGCCCAAAGAGAATGATATTTCCGATATGAGCGCAACTGCGAAAGAAATTCTCGCCGCGTTCAAGATCCCGGATCCAAAAATGCCCGCCTTTAAACAAGATTTGGTTTTGGGTTAACAGCCCACCTATTTTTTCCGATATAGTCATTTCATGAAAAAGATAAAAAGCGTCTGCGTTTTCTGCGGGTCGTCGTCCGGTGCCAAGGGCAAATATATGCCGGTTGCGCAGGCCGCGGGTACGCTGCTCGCGCGAGCAGGATACGAGATTATTTACGGCGGTGCGCGGATCGGGCTGATGGGGGCGCTGGCCGATGCCGCGCTGGAGGAAGGCGGAAAGGTAATTGGCGTGCTGCCACGTTTTCTGCAGAACAAGGAAATCGCGCATGAAGGGTTAAGCGCGCTGCACCTGACCGATACCATGCATGAAAGACAGGTGGGCATGGCGGAGCGCGCGGATGCTTTCCTGATTTTGCCCGGAGGCCTCGGGACACTGGCCGAGTTTTTCGAGGTGCTGACATGGAAGCAACTGGGGCTGCATGACAAGCCGGTCATATTAGTGAATGGTTTTGGATACTGGGATTCACTGCTGGCGTTTGCCACCCATGCGCAGGCCGAACAGTTCATGCATCCCGGCGACAGGGCGCTTTTTCACACCCTTGATAATATTGAAGCGCTGGAAGACCATTTAAAGCGGTTGTAAAAGCTCTTAAAATCCTGTTTTATCTGGCCGTTAAAGGCTATTATATACTCTCAAGGAAAGAACGGGCGCCAAAAGCCCGGCCAATAGAGACAAACACCGTGCAATCAGTCCAGACAACAGACGAAAAGACGCAGAAATTCTCCCGCCTGGCTCTTGAAAGAATAGAGAAGGAGAAGCTGTCGCCGACGCCGGAGAATTACCAGCTCTGGTATGTCTATTATTCCGAGGAAAATCCCGAGATTACGCGCGTGATCAGCATCATGATGGGAACGGGACAGGTTCTGACGAACGAGCTGTGCCTCGAGATTCACCAGCGTTTCCTGAGCGACAGCAGCGAGTATGAGCGCGTGCGCCAGGCCGGCGATAAAATCCAGACGACGATCAACACCATGAACGGGCTGGTGGGCAACGTCAAAGAAGCGACGAATAAATACAATGCCCGCCTGAGCGACATGAGCGGCCAGATCAGCAAAAAAGAAAATCTTACCCGCGAGGACATCGAGAACATCATTTCCGACGTCATGGAAGGCACGAACGATATGATGCGTCATAACCAGACGCTGGAAGAGGAGCTGGGCCGTTCATCGAAGGCGATGAAGGAACTGCAGCGCGATCTCGACCTCGTGCGCAAGGAAGCGCTGACCGACGGGCTGACGAATTTATCGAACAGGAAAGCTTTCGACGCGGAAATCCGCAAGGTCGCGCGGGAAGCGCAGAAAGAAGGCCAGACCTTTTCGCTGATGATGATGGATATCGACCATTTCAAGAGCTTCAACGATTCCTATGGTCACCAGGTCGGCGACCAGGTTCTGCGGCTAGTGGCGCGCACACTGGTGGACGGCGTCAAGGGACGCGACATGGCTGCGCGTTTCGGCGGCGAGGAATTCGCAATCATCCTGCCCGAAACGAACCTGCAGGCCGCGATCAAGGTCGCGGAATCACTGCGCAAGGCGGTGGCGAGCAAAGAAGTCATCAACCGCAATACCGGCGAGAAGCTGGGGCGGATCACGCTCTCGGGCGGCGTCGCGCAGTACGTGGAAAGCGAAGAGGTCGAAGACCTGATCGAGCGGGCGGACGCGGCGCTTTATACTGCCAAGCATAATGGCCGCAATCAAATTGCGTCGGCGCCCGCACCGGGGCAAAAGAAGGCCTCGTAGCATTTACTAACTATAACGGGTGTCTTGCTGCGGCCGATAAAAATCCCTATTTATAAGGCATGCAAAATTCGTCGCGAGTCGCTCCGTCCATGTCCGCTTCCTATCTCGAAAACCTGAACCCACAGCAGCGCGAAGCCGTTGAGACGATTGACGGGCCGGTGCTGGTGCTGGCAGGCGCGGGCACGGGGAAAACGCGTGTCCTGACATCGCGGCTTGCGCATATTCTGAACACGGGGCGGGCATACCCGTCGCAGATTCTGGCGGTGACGTTCACCAACAAGGCTGCGCAGGAGATGAAGCATCGGGTTTCGGGCTTGCTCGGTGGGCAGCCTGTTGAGGGCTGGTGGCTCGGCACATTTCATTCCGTTGCAGCAAGAATGCTGCGGCGGCACGCGGATATTGTCGGGCTTTCGAGTAATTTCACGATCCTGGACCCGGACGACCAGCTCCGCCTGCTGAAGCAGATCATGGAAGGGCAGAATATCGATTCCAAGAAATGGGCGCCGAAGGCGATGATCGATTATATCGACCGCTGGAAAGACCGGGGGCTGGGACCTTCGCAGATCACGGCGGAGGAGGCGAGCGACGTGGCGGGCGGGCTGCTGCCGGGGCTTTACCGCGCATACCAGGACCGTTTGTGCGCGATCAATGCGTGTGATTTCGGCGATTTACTGCTGCATATGATCACGATTTTACGCGATCCGAAGAACGCGGAAGTGCTGAGCGATTATCACAGGCGATTTAAATATATTCTTGTCGATGAATACCAGGATACGAACGTGGCGCAGTATTTATGGCTGAGATTATTGGCGCAGGGATCAAACAATATTTGTTGCGTCGGTGACGACGACCAGTCGATCTATGGCTGGCGCGGTGCGGAAGTCGGGAATATTTTAAAATTCGAAAAAGATTTTCCGGGCGCGAAGATTATACGCCTCGAGCAGAATTACCGCTCAACCAATACAATCCTGAAAGCGGCGGGGGCGGTGATTTCACACAATGACGGGCGGCTCGGAAAAGAGCTGTGGTCGGAGGCGGGCGAAGGCGAGAAGATCCTCGTGCGCGGGCTGTGGGATGGCGCGGCGGAAGCGCGCTGGGTTTCGGAAGAGATCGAACAATTGCAGCGGAAAAAATATTCTCTGAACGAGATGGCGGTGCTGGTGCGCACGGGGTCGCAGACGCGCGAGTTCGAGGAACGGTTTATTCAACTGGGGTTGTCTTACAAGGTGATTGGCGGTTTGCGGTTTTATGAACGGATGGAAATCCGCGATGCGTTGGCATATTTACGGGTAATCGCGCAGCCGCAGGATGATCTGGCGCTGGAGCGAATTATCAACACGCCGAAACGGGGCCTTGGCGATACAACGATCCAGACGCTTTATGCCTTTGCGAGAGCCAAGAATATCAGCCTCACCAACGCGGTTTTCGACCTGACACAAACGGATGAACTGAAGCCGAAAGTCAAGGCGACGCTGATGAAGCTGATGGATGATTTTGGGCGTTGGCGCTCGCTGGTGGATTCGATGAATCACGCCGAGCTGGCGTCGGCGGTGCTGGATGAATCCGGTTATATGCAGATGTGGAAGGCGGATAAATCGATCGAGGCGCCGGGGCGGGTCGAGAATTTGAAAGAGCTGGTTTCCGGCATGCAGGAATATGAGAGCCTCGCGGAATTTTTGGAGCATGTTTCGCTGGTGCTGGAAAACCAGAATAACAGTATGGGCGAATATATTTCGCTGATGACGCTGCACAGCGCGAAGGGGCTGGAGTTCGACGCGGTGTTCCTGACGGGCTGGGAGGATGGTTTATTTCCCTCGCAACGGACGATGGACGAGCACGGGATCAAGGGGCTGGAGGAGGAGCGCAGGCTGGCTTATGTGGGATTAACGCGCGCGCGGAAACGCGCCTATGTTTCTTTTGCCGCGAACCGGCGCCTGTACGGGAATTTCATGAGTTCGAGCCACTCGCGCTTTGTCGATGAATTGCCACCCGCGCATACGGAAGTGAGTTCGGATGCGGGGCTTTACCAGCCGGGGCGTTCGCAGCATTGGGATTCCAGTGGGTTTTCGGGCGGCGGCAGGCAGGTGCAGGAGCGCAAGGTTGCCGCGAGCGTTTCGAAATTCATGCGCGGGGACCGCGTGTTTCACGACAAGTTCGGGTATGGCGATGTCGTCAATATCGATGGCCACAAGTTAGACATTGATTTCGAGCATGGCGGACAGAAGCGCGTGATGGATTCGTTTGTCGAGAAGGCCTAAGACTGAGCAGGCTCCGGCCATGTGCCGCCCGGCATGATGATGATCGAGGCAGAAGAGTTGTATTTTTCGATGCCGTGCAAGGGCAGGCGTGCACCGGGCATAAAAAATCCCCAATCACCTTCATGAAGCAGCGCGCGTTCCGGTTCTTCCAGAGCGCTCACGTGCGCGGTGTCCCAGTAAGACATGAGGACTGGCGTGGTTCTTTGTTTCTGAGCCGGTTCCAGAAGCGTTTTGGAATCCTGCGTCATGAGCACTTGTGGATTTTTAAATCCGAGTTTTGTCACTGCAACTTTCAGCATGGCATTCAACTGGGGGCGGTATAAATCGGCGCCTTGCTGATGAAGCGGGCCTGAACTTGTGCTGCCCGGCTGGAGATGGATGGTGCTGTACTCCAGGACGCTCCTGGCATATCTGTTGAAGGCGGATTTCAGTTCCTGCCGGAATTTTTCTTTAACAGGCTCTGGGCGCTGGAAGATAATAGTTGGCGCGGCAATTTCCCGGACAGCGCTGCAAAATTCGCGCTCGCTCTTCGCGATGTATCGTCCTGATATGTTTTCATAGGCCATGGGCGGGAATAATATACGGATATTATTATTATGTAAAGAATTGAGCGCAGGGCGGCTGGACTTCGAAGCGTTAAAAGTACATATTCTTTATTCAATATTAGAGGCTTAGGGCGCATGAACGAAGACCGGAAATGGGCGACTGTGTTTGGCGGAACCGGCTTTGTCGGGCGCCAGATCGTGCGCGAGCTGGCGAAACTGGGCTACACGGTCAAGGTCGCCAGCCGGGTGCCGGAGAGCGCGTTTTTCCTGCGGCCGGCGGGCGTGGTCGGGCAGATCGTGCCGTTTGCCTGCGACTATAAAAACCGGGCGAGCATTCTGGATGCCGTGCGCGGCTCGAGCGTCGTGGTGAACTGCATCGGGATTTTGTACGAGCGCCGCAAGGGCGATTTCCGCCGCGTGCATGCCGAGCTGGCGGGCGCGATCGCGTCGGCCTGCGCTTCGGAGGGTGTCAGAAGCCTTGTGCATATTTCGATTCCCGGCATCGAGGCCGACCAGTCACAATATGCGAAAACGAAACTGGAAGGCGAGCGCGCGGTGCAGGCCGTGTTTCCCGCCGTGACGATTTTGAGGCCGAGCGTGATATTCGGCGCGGATGATAATTTCTTCAACAAATTCGCAAGGCTTGCGCGCATCATGCCTGTACTGCCCTTGATCGGTGGGGGCAAGACGAAGTTCCAGCCCGTGTATGTGGGTGACGTGGCGGACGCGGCCATCGCCGCCGCGCACAACCCTGCGGCCGCCGGGAGGATTTTCGAACTGGCGGGGCCGGAGACGCTGACGTTCAAGGAAATCTACGAATTGCTGTTCCGTTATACTGGGCGCAGCAGGCCGCTGGTGAATCTGCCGTGGGGCGTTGCGAAAGTGCAGGCGTTTTTCATGGCGCTGCTGCCGTCGCCGCTGCTGACGCCGGACCAGGTGGAATCGCTGAAAACCGATTACGTGATCGCGAATGACGCGCTGAAGCTGGAAGATTTAGGCATTACCCCGACTTCGCCGGAAACCATCCTGCCGACTTATCTTGAAACCTACCGCCCCGGCGGGAGGTTTGCCGGCAAGACGGCGGCATGAGCCGCGATTTGCAACTGCGCCGGAAACAGTATTATATGAGCCTCTCAACACAACGAAGAGTACAGATCATGCGGATTTTCGTCCTTGCCCTGTTTTTTTGGGCCCTGGTTATCGCGCTTGTCCTGCCCGTGCCTGTTTATGCCCGCACGGAAGGCATCGCCGCCGTCGTCAACCAGGACGCTATCAGCATAACGGACCTGAATGACAGGCTGCGCATGGTTATCGCCTCGGCAAGATTGCCCGGCACGAAGGACATCCAGGAAAAAATCATGCCGCAGGTGCTGAACGACCTGATCGAGGAACAGCTCAAGATGCAGGAAGCGCGCAGGCAGGAGATAGAGATTTCGCAGGAAGAAATCAACCAGGGGCTGACGATGATCGCCCGACAGAACAATCTCAGCATGGAGCAGTTCCGCAGCGCCATGGAGCATGACGGGATCAGCGTTGCGACGCTGGAGCGGCAGATCAAGGCGCAGATCGGGTGGTCGAAGGTCATCCAGAAAACGATGCGCCCGCAGGTAACGATCACGGACAGCGACATCGACGATTATATCGGGCGTCTGAAAAGCGCGAGCGGCAAGTCGGAATACAAGGTGGCGGAAATTTTCCTGCCCGTCGGCGAGAACAGCCCCGAGGCCGACGCGCAGCAGCTTGCGAACAGGCTGGTGCAGGAGATCAATTCAGGCAAGGCGGAATTCTTCAAGGTGGCACAGCAATTCTCAAGCTCGGCAGGCGCGGAGCGCGGGGGTGACCTCGGATGGGTGCGTGAAGGGCAGCTTCAGCCGGAACTCGACAAGGCGCTGGGCGGTATGCAGAAAGAGGCGGTCAGCAACCCGGTGCGTACGACGGATGGCTATCATATTCTGCTCCTGCGCGACATGCGCACCGTGAGCGAGGAGACGATCCCGTCGCGCGAGCAGGTGATGCAGAATCTCGGCCTTCAGCGCCTCGAACGCATGCAGGCGCGGCAATTGCTGGAGCTCAAGACCACGGCCTTCATCGAGACCCGTGTCGAAACCTGACGGACTGCCGGACAATCTGCTGCCCTTACGCGATGTGATCGCGAAGCATGAATTGCGCGCGAAAAAATCGCTAGGACAGAATTTCCTTCTGGACATGAATATCACCGACAAAATCGCGCGCGAAGCGGGCGATTTGTCCGGCAAAACGGTTTTTGAAATCGGGCCGGGGCCGGGTGGGCTGACGCGGAGCCTGATCAAATCGCCGGCGGCCAAGATTATCGCGGTGGAGTTCGACCCGCGCGCGGTGGCGGCGCTGCAGGACCTGAAGAGCGAGCGCGTGGAAATTGTACAGGGCGATGCGCTGCGCGTGAATTACCTGGAACTGGCGGCGGCCCCACGCGCCATTGTCGCGAACCTCCCGTATAATATTGCGACGGTGCTGCTGACGAACTGGCTGAAGGAAATCCACGAGAAGCCGGGCGCGTATGATTCCATGACGCTGATGTTCCAGAAAGAGGTGGCGGAAAGGATTGTCGCCGCGCCGGGGGGCAAGGTTTTCGGGCGGCTGTCGGTGATCGCGCAATGGATCTGCGAATGCAGGATTTGTTTCGAGCTGCCGCCCTCAGCCTTTACGCCGCCGCCTAAAGTCTCGAGCAGCGTCGTGCATTTCGTGCCCAGGAAACTTGTCGCCGATGCGCCGGATTTTCGCAGTGTGGAGAAGGTGACGGCCGCCGCGTTCGGGCAGAGGCGAAAAATGATCAGGGGAAGCCTCAAGGATTATGCGGAAGGTCTGGAGAGGCTGGGTATCGACCCGACATTGCGGGCGGAGAATTTATCAGTAGAAAATTTTATAGAGCTGGCGAAATTAAAGGCCGCTAATTAATCCACGTACAAAACCGGAAAGACCTTTTGCGCGTGTGCGCTTCAGGCGCTCGGCGTCGAGGATGAGCTGCGCCTTGGCGATTGCCTTGTTGATGTCCTTGTTGATGATGACGTAGTCGTATTCCATATAATGCGACATTTCATCGGCGGCCTTGGACATGCGGTGCTGGATTTGTTCCTCGGTTTCTTTCGTATCCTTGGCGCGGTCGCGCAGGCGGTCTTCCAGGGTTTTGCGCGATGGCGGCAGAACGAAGACGCTGACGACATCTTCGCGGGCGAATTCGCAAAGCTGCTGCGTGCCCTGCCAGTCGATATCGAACAGGACATCCTTGCCGTTTTCAAGCGCCGCTTCGACAGGCGCTTTGGGCGTGCCGTAATAATTGTCGAAGACTTTCGCATGCTCGAGCATTTCGCGGTTGTCGACCATGTTGCGGAATTCATCGACGGAAACGAAATTATAATCCTGCTTGTGCGCTTCACCGGCGCGGCGCGGGCGCGTGGTGCAGGAGACGGAAATTGTCACGTCCTCGTTGTTTTTGAGGAGCGCGCGCGTGATGGTGGTCTTGCCGGCGCCGGAAGGCGAGGACATCACGTACATCAGGCCGCGGCGTTTAATTTCGGTCATTCAGCTTCCTCAGCAAGTCGTTAAAGTGTATTAAAGTACAAATGCCGGGCAATTCAAACAGCAATTTTAAACATATCATCATCACGGGCGCATCGAGCGGGATTGGTGCGGCGCTGGCGCTGCATTACGCCGCGCCGGGCGTGCGGCTGGGCTTGAGCGGGCAGAACGCGGAAAGGCTCGAGGATATTGCAAAGGCCTGCTGGGAGAAGGGCGCGGAAGTGGAGGCGGCGGTGCTTTGTGTCACAGACCGTACGGCCATGAAAAACTGGCTGGAGAAAGCGGATGACGCGCAGCCAATTGATCTTTTAATCGCCAATGCCGGGATATCGGCGGGTATGGGCGACAGCAAATCCGGCGAGAAGGCCGACCAGGTGCGGCGGCTGTTCGACGTCAATCTTACGGGCAAGCTGAATACGATAGAGCCGATCCTGCCGCGCATGACCCGGCGCCGGCGCGGGCACGTCGCGCTGGTGAGTTCGCTGGCGGGATTTCGCGGCTGGCCGGGCGCGCCCGCCTATTCGGCGAGCAAGGGCGCGGTGCGGCTTTATGGTGAAGCCCTGCGCGCCGCGCTGATATCCACAGGTGTCAAAGTTCATGTCATATGCCCGGGCTTCGTCAAATCACGCATGACGGCGGTGAATGATTTTCCCATGCCGTTCATCATGGAGGCCGACAAGGCGGCACGCATTATCGCAAATGGAATCGCGCGCGGGCGGGGACGGATCGCCTTCCCGTGGCCGGTTTACCTGGCGGTCAGGCTATTGTCCGCGCTGCCCGATTCGCTGGCGGGCCGTCTGCAGCATAGACTGCCGGCCAAGCAGGAAATCGTCTAGGTTGTGGGGCCAGCCCCGTAAGCGGGATTTCATTGCCCAAATTCCCGTTTCCGGCTTAGTATTGATAAAACCTTCCCTATCGTAATTTATGGCGCTGCTATTCTGGGTAGTAATGTTTTCCAAGGCTCGCCCCGGGTCTGGAGGATGTTTTCTTAGGCAAGCCGGGGATTTTGCACGGGTCGGGCATATGGACATCGCCGATGTCGAACGGAACGTAGAAGTCGCAGTCAATCTTCTCAAGGCGCTGTCCAACGAGAAGAGGTTGATGGTGGTCTGCGCACTGTATAAAGGCGAAAAAAATGTCGGCGAGCTGGAGAAAATCGTGGGGCTTAGCCAGTCGGCGCTTTCGCAGCATCTTGCGCGCCTCCGCCGTGACGGCCTCGTGAATAACCGCCGCGACGCCCAGACGATCTATTATTCGCTGAGCGACAAGGCGATCGAGCATGTCCTCAAATGCCTGTACGACATTTACAGCCCCGATGAAGCCGGGCGGAAATCCTCGTTATAAAATTTTAATGTAGCAAGGGTGAGTGTTTCGCCGGTTCGTGGCGCGACCGGAAGGATTCCAGGATTTTTTCCGGCGTCAGATTTTTCAAATCAGATTCAAAAATGACGGTGACGTTTGCGCCCATGGGCGCGTGCTTGACCGGGTTGCTGGCTTTCGAGAACAAAGCGAGGCAGGGGCAGCCGGCCGCGGCGATGAGATGCATCGGGCCGGTGTCATTGCCGATGGCGGTGGCCGCGCCGCGCGCGATGGCGGCGATCTGTTGCAATGATGTCTGCCCGGCTAGATTCAGCGCCTCGGGACAAGTGCGCATAATTGTTTCGATAGGATCAATATCGGCCGGCCCGCCGATCAGCACGGGCTGGAAGCCGAGCTGCACGAGAACCTGCGCGAGGCGGGCGTAGCTTTCTGCGGGCCAGCGTTTTTCCGGGCGCGCGGGCGCGGAGCCGGGAACGAGAAGGACGTAAGGTTTGCGCAGGGCGAAGGAGCTGACATTTTCCTGCATCCATTCGAGCGTGTCGATGCGGACGTCGTTGATGCCTGCGAGGCGCAGCGTCTGCACATGCCCGTCGAAGGCGCGGCCCCTGGAGCGATCGGGATCATCGTTGCGGTGTGAGGCGCCGGGCGCGATGCCGACCCATTCCGGTTTTTTGGCGAAGAGCTTGAAATAGAACCCGGTGCGGTCGTTGTTCTGAAGATCGTAGACGCGGCTGAAATTTTCGACGTTCAGGGTTTTTTTCAGGCGTCTCCAGGCAGGGAGATTAAGAACGCCGGGACGTTCGTCGATAATCACACCATCGAAATAGCCGCAGCTTTCAGCAAAGGATTCGAAAGGTTTCGTGGTGAGCAGGACGATTTTGTCCTGTGGATGATGCCTGCGGATCGCGGCCATGGGGCCGAGCGCCTGGATGAAATCGCCAAGCGCGCCGAGCTTGATGACCAGAATTTTTGTTTCTTTAGTTTCCTGGGGCATTCCTATTCGGCCGCCGTGCGGAAAACGGAGCCGCGCGCATTCGGGGTATGAAAAGGCTGCGGCGCGGGGTTTGCCAGCAATTTTCCCTGAAGCAATTCGGCATAAACATTCAGCGTGCGGTCGGCCATCTGTTCGCGCGTGAAATTGGCGGCGATGTGCGCCATGGCGCGGGTGGCGAGAATGGCGCGCTGGGTCGGGCTGAGAGCGAGGGCCTCGTGGATTGCAGTCTCGAGCGCTGCCGGGTCGCCGGGCGTCACCAGCCAGCCGGTTTCGTTGCGCAAAATGGTTTCCTGCGCGCCGCCGTGATCAGACGCAATAATAGGACGGCCCATGGCCTGCGCTTCGACCGGCACGCGGCCGAAGCCTTCCGGGTCGGTGGAGGCGGAGATGACGACGGTGGCCAGCATGTAAGCTGCGGGCATGTCGTTGCAGTGATCGACGATGCGTACGCGGCCGCTCAGGCCCTTGTTCTGGATCGTGTCTTCCAGTTCCTTGCGGTATTCGGAGCGACCCTGGTCGGAGCCGATCATGACGCAGAAAATATCGCGGCGGCCAAGTCGCGCGATGGCCTCGATTAAAACACCGTGACCTTTCCAGCGCGTGATGCGCCCGGGCATCATGATGATGTTCGCGCCATCGGGCACACGCCATTGCCTTGAAAGAGTGATGAGGCGCTCGGGCGTCACCGCTGTGGGATGGAATTTTTCCAGCGCGATGCCGCGCGGGATGACGCGGATTTTTGAATTGTCGAGCCGGTAATTATCACGCAGATATTGTGCAACGGTTTCGGATATGGCGATGACGCGTTCACCGCGGGCGATGGAGCTGTTGTAAAACCGTTTGCTTTCGCCAGCGATGTTGTACGGCGCGTGGCAGGTCGTCATGAAATGCGCGTTCGTCTTGCGGCAGGCTTGCATGGCGCTCCAGGCGGGGGCACGGCTGCGGGCATGGACGATGTTGACGTTATAGCGGCGGATGATCTGGCGCAGGCGCGCGGCATTTTGCCACATGATGACGGGATTTTTGCTGTGAACGGGAAGGTTGATATGAACCGCGCCGAAGCGGGAAAGCTCATGCACGCGCGCGCCGCCATGGGACACAACAATCGCCTGCGCGCCGCTGGCGACCAGTTCGGCGGCGATGTCGATGCAGCCCTGCTCGGCCCCGCCGGGGCCCAGTTCGGGGATAATCTGCATTATTACAGGCTGGGCGCTTAAATCGTTCATGTATCCCTTACATGTAATGTCTTAACAGGGCCGATGCATTAAATTATAATAAGACGCTATGAAGGCCCAGATTTCCGTTGAAGAACGCGTCCAGAAACTGTCCCGGCCGGGACGGCCCAGCCTAGCTTATGTTTACACGGAAAGCGCCGGGGAGGGCAAGAAGCTCCCGCTGCTGATGTTTTGCGGTGGTTACCGGTCCGATATGAACGGGACCAAGGCCCTGTACCTGGAGGAGCACTGCCGGAACAGGGGACAAGGGTTCGTGCGTTTCGATTATTCGGGTCACGGCCAGTCGGAGGGGCTTTTTTCCGAGGGCACCATGGGCAGCTGGGCGCAGGACGCGGCTGATATTCTCAATCATATTGCGCCGTCGGGACCGGTGATTATCGCAGGATCGTCGATGGGCGGCTGGGTCGCGCTGTTGCTCGCTTTGAGCTGGAAAGGCACTTTGAGCGGGCTGGTTGGTATCGCGGCGGCCCCGGATTTCACCGAGAGCGTCTATAATCGCCTGACGTTTACGCAGAAAAAGGAATTCCATGAAAAGGGGCATGTACGCGCGGAAAACGATTACAGCGACGGGCCGTATGAATTCACACTTGCCTTGTATGACGAAGCGAAAGAGCACCTGGTGCTGGACCGGTCGCGGCGCCTCGATTGCCGCATGATCCTGATACAGGGCATGAAGGACAAGGATGTTCCGTGGGAGACGGCCGTGAAGATCCAGAAAACATTCTCCGGCGGCGATGTCGATGTGGTGTTTATCGAGGATGGCGGACACAGGCTGTCACGGCCCGAGGATCTCGAGATCATCGACCGCGAGATACGCTCCCTGTGCCGCGTATAATTATTTTCTCTTATATTTGAAGCGGCCGCTTTTTTTATTACTCAGGATTTCATCCGTACGGCGATTGCCGGAGAAGGTCGCGACTTTACCATCGTTGAATGGCCATACGCCGAGAATTTTCAGCATCCCGAGAATGACGTAGAAGAAGCCCGCGAACACAGCGCCGACAGCCACGGCCTTCTGGGCGAGGATTTCGTTGATATAGGGCCAGTAGTCAGGAGAGGTGGCTTCGACCGTCCAGCGGTAGCTTTCGGGGTGGTATTTCGTCCAGATGAAGCCCAGCGCTGCGAACTGGAAGCCCATGCCCTGATCCAGATAATAGAGGTAGGCATCATGCCCGAGCGCCGCCAGCGCTGGCAGGGCCAGGACAAACATGAATAAATGCACGCCGTTCATGGAAACTCCCGTTAATTTCAACGATTTCCAGAGTAACCGAGTAATGGCACGGGGACAATAGGGGTTTATTTTCATAAAATATATTGACGAGGCTATAATATTTATGGAATCTACTTTTTATCCGGCATGCACAGGGAGCGCTGCCTGAGGGAAAAAATCATGGAATCGCAATTTGACGGTCTGGACATATTTGGAGTTAACCCCGCTGCGCGACCGCGTGTCTGGAAAATGCTTGGTGACGATATGCCGGGGCGGGACGCCAAAGAACAATTGAGTGCGGTGCAAGGCTGCGAGCTTGAGCATCAAAATTTCAGAAGCACTTCCAAATTTTTAATACAATACAATAATGACGTTATTCAATATCTGGAAGGTGAGGAAAAACAGCCGGTTTTGCGGTCGCTGTTTAACAAGTTGATGGCTTTCGCCGCCGGTGATGCCAGCAAATACTTTCAAAAATCACCTGAAACTCTTCACCGGGAGAATGAAAATATTTCCCGTTTCATCCAATCGGAAGCAAGAGAGCTGCGCAATCTGAAATTCCGTTTATACGGACAAACTGAATATCCCGAAGTCGAAAGAATCATAGAACCGGATATCGATTTCTTTATCCTGGAATATTTAGGTGGCGGTTTGGAAGAGACGGTAACGGGCCAGAGTATAGTGCGGCACTATCAGGATATCCTGCATCTTTCACGTTTCGGCGGCGAGCCGATGGAAGACGGGCTGTACAGGTTCAATGTCGAGACGGGCGAACATCCTCCCCGTATCGTGCTGCAAAAGGAAATGATATTCCTGCAGGACCGGGGGATGATAAAGGCCTGTACGTATGAAACGGATGACAATAACCTGACCCATGCCGGATTGGCCGTTCTCAAGATGATGGACAGGTTTTTGGGGCCTTCTGCCGTCGCACGCCGTTTTCCTTACAGCGGGCATTCGCAGGATGAGCTTACGCACGACTTTTAGCAGGCATCTTGTGAAAAAACGGAAACATTTATGACGACTGAGTTTAATTATCGCGATCCCAATTCCCGTCTTCACATATGGTGCGCGCGCCAAGGCAGGGCGCTTATATTCGATTCCTTACGGCTTTCCTGGGCGCTGAGCGACTGGCGTGACGTCGATGAAAAGCTGAAGCGTCACTTCATGGACATAATGAAAAGCAACAATGATTCTTTGCAAAAATCAGATCCTGAAAAAACACCCGGGGCTCTGCAGCAGGACAATGAAAACATTTTGCGTTTTATAGAATCGGAACAAAGAAATCTGCGTCATTTGAAGTTTTATTTGTATGAACACTCTCCGTATCCTGACGCCAGGGAAATGCTAGAGGGTGATGTCGATTTTTTCATCATGGAGTACCTGGACACAGACACGGAAAAAGATCTCCGGCTGCATTTTCAAGATTTACTTTTTCTTGCGCTCTTGGGCGGCGAGCCGACGGAAGACGGGCTATACAAATTTCATCCATGGGACGAAATCTTTCCCCCACCCGCACAGCAAGGGGAAATGGCATACCTGATAAGGCTGGGGATGATAGAAACCTGCACTAAGCCAACAGATTATGGAGATAATCTGACCCATACCGGCACGGCGGTTCTCAAGAGACTGAATGAGCTTCTTGGGCCTTCCACCGCCGCCAGCTGTTATAAAGCCTATATAGACAAAATGAATGTGGCTGCGCCCAGCATTTAAGGATGCTTGCGGAAAAGCCGGAAAGCCTATAAAAAACACCCCGCACACCATTTATGGAGAGGTGGCCGAGTGGTTTAAGGCGCACGCCTGGAAAGCGTGTTGGCGGCAACGTCTCGCAGGTTCGAATCCTGTCCTCTCCGCCATTACCTGTCTCTTGAAATCGCCCCTGCTTTCGCGCATGAAAAAACGCCGCCATGATTGCCACGGCGGCGTTTTTCGTTTGAGAGAAAATTACTGGGTCAGGTTCTTGTAGAACAGCATGCCGAGCACTGCGCCGACGATGGGCCCGAACAGATAGCTGAACGAGAACGAGCCGATGCCAAGCGCAACAGCCGGGTTCAGCACGCCGTTCGAAGCGACCGCCGCTACGGAAATGCCGAGCAGCAATGCGCCGCCGACCACGATGCCGGATGCGCCCTGCGTTACCCTGTTGTAGACAGCTGCCGCGACTCCGACCGAGAAAATCATCGCGCCGAGCATTTCGGCGAGCATGACGAGATTACTCTCGGTGATGATAAGTTCCTGTCTTTCGATGATGACCCGGCGGGCAAGTTCAGCCGCGCCCGCCGCACCGATCAACTGCGAACAAATATACAGCATGGCGTCCGTGGTCGAGATTTTCCCGATCGAGAGGACGCCCAGCGTGATGGCCGGGTTGAAGTGCGCGCCGGAAACGCCGCCCAGCGTATAGACGCCGAAGCCGAGCGCCAGGCCCGCAATGACGGGCGTAGGCACAGGGAAAAGGCCATTGAGCGAAAGGATGACGGCTAACGTAAGAATGAAAGTACCGGTAATTTCTGCAACGTATTTTTTCATAAGAATAATCCCCCATAACTAAGGGCGGGACCGGAAGATCCCGCAGTGAAGCTGAGGGATATTGTACGTGCGCCGGGGCGCTGAAAAAAGATATTGCGTAAAATTACCCCCAAGACCGCGATTTCAGGCCAGAAGGCTGAAATACGGCCCGGAGGGTGTATAGGGCTTAAGGAAGCGGGCGATCATCCGCAGGCGGTGTTTCGTCTGTAGCGCCTGTGCGATCAGGTATTTCCGTGTCAGTCGCGTTATAAGGCTGCGACGAGATACCGGCGGCGGGCTCGACCCGCGTTGCCGGGTCAATGCCTGCTTCGTCCGAGTAATAGATATAGCCCAGTACGGCTGCGACCAGCACGGCCGCACCCAGAATCAGCGACCAGTCACCGGCCCCCATGCGGCGGCGGGCTTCCCGGTGATTTTCACGCTCTATCTGCTTTTTATAATCGTTGTCCATAATCGAATCCTTTCCGGTGTGGTTTAAGGGTCGTGGACTCGAACGGCCCGAGACGCAAAAAGTTTCATATTTTCGCATTATTTTCGCGGTTCCAGGGGGGATGAAACTTTTTACCCCGCCATTCGTTGGGAAGCCGGAAAACAATTAATTTGTGAGGATCAAAAACATGAATACCCGATTTTATATGATGATAACAGGCGCGCTGGCGCTGATGACAGCGTTTCCGGCCTTTGCCGAAAACGAAACCGTGGTGACGAAGGAAGTCAGCATGGACAGTCATGGCGGCACGACGACCACGACAACGCGCTATTACTACAACGACACCGACGCCAACAATAACGGCATACTGGATTCCCAGGAATTTCCGCGCTTTGTTTATAACAGCTGGGACCTGGACGGCGATGGTTTCGTTGAGGACAACGAGTGGAATGCCAATACCACTTTATGGTACCCGCCGGGCTACAGCGATTATAAAACCTATACTTACTGGGACAAGGACCATGACGGAAAACTCGATGCTGACGAATTCGGCACTGTCGTGACCACGACCAACCTTTACGACACCTGGGATGCCGACCATGATTCCCAGATCGACGAGGCGGAATATACGGGTGCGCGCTTCCGCGTTTATGACACGAACGACGATGGCGCCCTGAACATGCAGGAATGGAAATCGATCCGTTAAGGTTAACAGATGCGGTTTGAGTAAAGCCGCGCTGTTTGGGAGACCCTGTCTGCGAGAGGCAGGGTCTCTTTTTTGCCTCTTTTATGTGAGCCGGATTCTGTCGTAGATTGGGCGGGATTAAACGATAGGGGTTCGGCACATGACAATCACAAAATCCGCGATGACGGTTACCAGTCTTGCGATGGCGCTGCTGTTCGGCGGGGGCGTATACCTGCTGATGAACATGAACGTGATCGCGAAAAATTATATCGAGCGCGAGGCGTCGAAAACATTGGGCGTGCGCGTCACGGTGGGTGCGCTTGAGATTACGCTGCAGGACAGGACGGCGAAGGTGACGGACCTGGTGATCGGCAACCCGGACGGATTCGAAAAATCCTATGCCGTGAAAGTGGAGACGATCAACGTCGTGATGGGTTCGGTTTCAAACCAGATCGCGGAATTCAAGGATATCGATGTCGGCCGCGCGGAGGTGAACCTGGAAGTTCAGGGCAACGCCACGAATTTATCGACCATCAGGAGCCGCGTGCGCGTGCCGGAGAAAGGCGATCCGGCGGCGGAAGCTTTGAGGGTCATCATCGACAAGCTGGCGGTGTCGCAGGCGCAGATCAAGCCGGGGGCGGTGCTGTTCACCGAAGACGATCTCGCGCCGGTGCCGGTGCCGGATATCGTGCTGTCGGCTGTCGGCCGCAAGGAAAACGGCATATTGGTGCGCGAGGCGATTGCGCAGGTCTGGACTCATGTCGCGCGCAAGTTTGAAACGCAGGCCCTGCAAGCGGGGTTGCTGGAGGGGTTGCCGGATGAGGCGCTCGAGGAAATGGGTCTCGGTTTCACCCAGAGGTTCAAGGAAAACCTGCAGGAAAACGTCCAGGAAAAAATGGACAAGGCCGGCGAGGAAATCGACAAGTTTTTCGACGAGTGATTTTGGGTCAGGCCGCTGCTACTGCCGGCTCCATACCGCGCATTGCGCGGTCGCTGGTAAAGTGGGACGCGATGCCTACTGCAAGGTTCGTCAGCGCAATCGCCCAGAAGATTCCCGCCGCACCGTAAAAATGCCCGCCCAACCACGCGGCGATAACCGTCAGCGCGGATTTCGCGAGGATCATGAAAAAGGCGCGCTGCGGCAGGCCCATGGCGTTAAATGCCGAGGACCAACCGAAAACAAGATTCCCGAAGCCGTAGGAAAACGGGATGATCCAGAAAAACATTTTGGCCTGGTGTATGACGACAGGATCGTCCGAGAATGCCGCGGCGATATGCCCGGCGAACAGACCGAATATAGCCGCGATAAAAAATGACCAGATGAAATTGAAGCGTATCGCGATGCTAATGACTTCGTGGACACGGTTGTAAATCCCGGCGCCCCAGTTCTGGCCGACGATCGGCGCCATGCCGAGCGCGAGAGCGATGACCACCAGCATGGCAAGCGCCTCGACCCGCGTGGCGACGCCGTAGGCGGCAACGGCTTCGTGTCCCTGAATGGCCAGCAACGCGGTGATGACGGCGGTGGTAGCGGGCTGGATGATGTTGGCGATGCTGGCGGGCACCGCGATGAAAATGAGGCGGCGCAGAGAGTCGCGCAATTTATCGAGATGCAGACCATCGGTGCTGACCATGTTTTTTTTGTAAACCAAAAGATAAAGCCCGAAGACGAGCGCGTAGCTGTAGGCGATGGTCGTGGACAGGGCGGCGCCCTTAATCCCCATTGCCGGAACGCCGAACCAGCCATAGATCAGAATGGGATCGAGAATAAAATTCAGCAGCGCCATCGAGATCATGACAATCGCAGGCGTTACCGTATCGCCGCCGGCGCGCATTGCCGAGTTACCGTTTACAGGCACGGCGAGCAGGACCGAGGCGAACAGCCAGAGCGGCATGTAATCGCGGATCATCGGCATGACGGTTTCATCGGCGCCAAGCGCGCGGAAGAGCGGTTCGAGAACCGCATAGGTCGCGGCGGAGACGATGAACGCGACGGCAACGCCGAAGAAAATACCGTGTAGCGTAACGCGGCGCACGTCCTCCAAGCGTTTTTCACCAATGAGACGGGCGATGACGGAGGAGAGCGCGATATTCAGGCCGAACACAAAATGTGAGATGACCATGGTCACGGGAAAAGTGAAACTGATGGCGGCAAGCTCCAGCGTGCCAAGGCGCGAGATAAACCAGGTATTGGTGAGCTGGACACCGATGACGGCCAAAATGCTCCAGACCATCGGCATAGACATACGGACAAGATGACCCTGTACCGTGCCGGTCGTGAGGTCGCCTTTATGGCTGTAGGGAAGGGGTTTGGCTGACATTGTCTTTATATAGTGGTGATTTTCTAAAGCGCCCACATCCTAGTGAGACTCCGGGGGGTTTTCCAGTATATTAAGAGGCATGGAGAAGCTCTTCGACAGGCCGGTGGCCCTGACTGTAGGCCCGCAAGGATGCGGGGTGCCGTGGATTTATGATTATATACAGGCGCGCGGCGATGTGTGCCTGCCTGCCAGCGCGCGGGAAATTTTTTATTTCGACCGGCACTTCCAGCGCGGCCCGGAATTTTATGCGCAGCATTTTCAGCCCGAGCCCCGGCATAAGCTTATTATGGAGCTGACGACGACAGCTTTTGACAGCCCGGAAGCGCCGGACCAGTTGTTCAAGCTGCTGGGCACGGACGTGAAATTGATCTGCCCGCTGCGTCACCCGGTTGAGCGATCGAAAGCGGTTTATGCCGATTATGCGCGTTATGGATTGGTCAAAGGCGGCATCGAAAAAGCGGTGGAAGACGTGCCGCAGATTTTGTACGCGAGCCGCTATGCCGAGCGGCTGGAGCCGTGGCTTACGCAATTCGGGCGAGAAAATATTCATATCGTTTTTTATGAAACGCTGGAGCGCGACCCAGCTGCATTTGCGGCGGAGCTATGCGCGCTGGCGGGGCTGGATTTCATGCCGCCGCGCCGGAAAAGTGCATGGCAGGCATTTGCGGATTTTCTCCGGCCGCAGCCAAACGAAGCGCCGGTTTTATCCGCCCGGGAAGAAAGATGGCTCGAAACCCGTCTTGCCCAGGAAATCCCCGCCCTCGAAACCCGCCTTGGCCAGCCTCTAAAGGCTTGGAAATAAGTTAAATTTTGCATTTACATAAAATATTAACTAAATTGGCTTAATATATTTAAGACCACAGAATCTGGCTGTTTTCTTGAGAATCAAAAGCTTGTTAAAAGCTCGCGGAAAACAGCCCGGTTAAAAAGAAAAAAAGACTGAAGGGGTGGGTTTAAATATGGCTATCCATGACGGCACAGAAGACATTGACGCGTTCTCGCTCGATCTCAACCTGCAGCAACTGACGATCACGCTGGTCAACCCGTATAGCGGCGAAGAGATTTATATCGACGACTATATGAACGTCAATAATGACATCTATAACGGATATGGCAGCGTCGACAGCCTGACGATGACGGGGTACGGCGATGCCGTATTCCTGGTGAATGTGCTGCACCAGCAGATGATCCATAGTGTCGAGGTTTTCGTCGCGGGTGCCGGGGGCGATATCATCCATATGGCGGATGACGAGATTGAAACCGACGACCTGATCATGTTCGGCAGCGGCGGCGATGATATTTTATGGGCGAATGTCGGCAACGACATTGTTTCGGGCGCGCAAGGACAGGACCGCATCGATGGCGGCCCGGGCCAGGACACGCTGCACGGCGATGAGGGCAACGACGCGGTCAATGGCGGCGACGGTAACGACATAATTCGCGGCGGTATCGGCAACGACATTCTGTATGGCGGGAACTGGACCGCGCCGGTCGTGCTCGATAAGGATTTCAACGACAACGTGATTTTCCCGCATCTGATGGAAGGCGTGAATATTGTGAATCTGGTTCCACCGGGCACGCCTGCGCTGGGCGTGGCGGACGACAACCTGAACATTGATTTCGCGGCGAAGGCGACACTGACATTCCGCGAGGGTTTTGCGGGCTACAACAACACGCTCGGCGTTTACAGGATTGCCGCTGACGGTACAATCGAGATGGGCACGATCCTGTGGGCGAACACCAAGACGGCGGGGCTGAATGTCGCGCACGAGATTGACCTGCCACTCGGTGCGAATGGCGGCGAAATTGGTTTCTTCATTTTAGCCGATGGCCAGCGCGTCAATAATTACACGGGCCTGCTGGGTCTCACCGGTGAGGGCAATATCCACTTTGTTTATGATTACGGCAAGGTGACCGAGCGCGCGGCGACCATTCATGACCCGAACAACAAGGTGAAGGTTGTTTATGACGACGGCATTATAGAGCGTGTTTTCAACGCGCCGGATTACCACACGATTGAGCGCGGCGGATCGACAAGCATCAATCATGATGGTGATGATCACATGGTTTCGGGACTGGTGAGTATAGGCCAGAACGACGTGCTGAGAATCGGGTTCGAGGATTTGCCGAATTTGGGCGATGCGGACTATGAAGACGTATTTTTCGATTTTAACGTTTCCGAAGTGATCACCGAGGGCAACAGCGAGGACGGCGACGATACGCTGGTCGGCGGCGCGGGCAACGACACGCTGTATGGCCAGGATGGCGACGACATACTGGTGGTCGGTGAAGGCATGGATGATATTTACGGCGGCCGGGGCGACGATGTGATCGTGTATGACCTTCTGGATTCAATCGTCGATACGATCCACGGTTTCGAAATGGGCGCGGGTAATGACGTCCTGAATATCACGGATATTCTCACGGGTTACGACCCGCTATTTGATTTGCTGGCGAATTTCGTCCAGATCGAGGCGCTGAACGGCGATACGCATGTGCGGATCAATGCTGACGGCGATTTCGGCGGCGCGTTTACAGCGATCGCAGTCATGAGCGGCGTGGAGACGACACTGGCGGCCATGATCATCAATGGCAATATCGAAGCCAACCAGCACGTCAGCGTTTAATTTCACTGAAAATAAGCTAGACTTGTGACCGATGGACCCGGTCGCCAAGACGCTTTTTGCACCTTTTGAGCCCCTGCACGGCGTAGGCGTGTTTGCCAATGCGCGGATGCACCCGGGCCTCGCACACAGCATGGTTCTGCACCAGGGTTTCAGGCCGTATGCGCGCGAATTGCAGAGCGAGGGGTTTTCCATGATTTCGGAACTGCCCGCAAGCGGCGAATTTTCGCACGGATTTGTCCTGCTGCCGAAGAACGTGGACGAAGCGCGTTATGATGTGGCGCGGGTTTTAAAAATTCTGAACAAGGCCGGGGTTATTGCGATTGCGGGCGCGAACGATGCCGGGGGCAAGCGCGCCAAAAGAATATTGGCGGATTTCGGCGTGGAGGATATCCAGGAGCATGCGGCCAATCATGCACGTGTGGCCTGGGGCGTAAAGCGCGGTGAAAACGAGGCGGTGGAAAAGGCGCTGATTGAGGGTGCGCCGAGCATGGTGGCGGCAACGGGATTTATCTCGCAGCCCGGATTGTTTGCGTGGGATAAGATCGACAAGGGATCGGAGATTTTAGCTGCGCACCTGCCGAATGATTTGCGCGGGACGGGCGCGGATTTCGGATGCGGTTACGGTTTTTTATCGCGGTATGTTTTGCAGGCGTGCGAAAATATCAGGAGTTTTTCGTGTGTCGACGCTGATTACCGCGCGGTGCAGGCGTGCCGGAAAAACATGGAAGGCGTTCAGGCGCCGGTGCGTTATTTCTGGGAGGATCTGGCGAAAGAATCGCCCGCGCGGGACCTCGATTTCATCGTCATGAACCCGCCTTTTCACGAAGGCAAGACAACGGACGCGGATATAGGGAAGCGATTTATCGAGACGGCACGGAATTCGCTGCGGCATGGCGGTCAGCTCTGGATGGTGGCGAATGTGAACCTGCCCTATGAAGAGGATGCGCGCGCGCTGTTTTCGTCGTGCCAAAAAATAACGGAAAAAAACGGGTTCAAGATTTTTCGCGCGGTGCGCTAGACGTAATAGACGATCGCGTCGGTTTCGATATCGGCGACTTCTTTAATTACGCGCTGGAGCTTGTTTTCGTCGTGCAGGGCCTGTTTGTTGAGGCCGGTTTCGCGTCCAACCATGTAATAGACCGATTCAAGGGATACCTCGGTTTCGACACCGAATTTCTTGACGTGATAGGCCATGGCGGAGTCCATCGTGATGATGGATTTGTCGGGCTGGTTCCGGCGGCGCATGTGTTCGTCAGTCAACTGGACGATCAGCATCAGCGAGACGTTCGAAATTTTTACGCTGTGATGTTCCTGGAAGCTCGGGCGCAGCGATTTGAGAATATTATATGTCTCGAGCGTGTTGGGAACGTTGAGAAAAACTTTCTGGAAGCGGCGGTCGAGCGCCGGGTCGTGCGCGACGTGGAGACGGTATTCGTCGAGCGTTGTCGCGCCGATTACCATCAGGTCGCCCGCGGTCAGGTATGGTTTCATGACGTCGGACAGACCGGCGTAGGAAGAGCCTTTACATGTCGGCATGACCTGGTGGATTTCGTCGAGGAAGAGGATTATGCGCGGGTTGTCGGGATTGTGATAGCGCTCGGCCACGCCCTTGCAGAGCGGGATGAAGCGTTCCTGGAATTCAGCTGGGCCGGATGTACCGGCGGCCATACGTGCGAGGTCGACCTCTAGCACGCGCGCATCGCGTAAATAATCGGGAACTTCGCCGGTGGAGACTTTCTGGGCGAGGGCGATGACCATCGCCGTTTTACCGACGCCCGCAGGCGCGAGAAGCACGACGTTTTTACGCCCACGCTGGAGCAGGATCAGAATTGTTTCGTCAACCTCTTTATCGCGGCCCGTGATGGGCGAATAACGGTTCTGACGCGCAAGCATCGTGTGGTCGGTGCAATACTTGATGAAGAGATCTTCAAGTTCACCGTTCGTAACCGTATATTGCCACTGGTTAGTCATGTTTTTCGTCTTTGTGATTGCCGGATGAGAGATACGCGAAACGCAGGCGATAATATCAATATAACTTTATCTCCCCTTAATAGTAGCGGCAAAACATTAATGAATTAAGTATGCGTTATGAAAAAATGTTGCCTATTTATTTGACATAAACTATAAGTTCTTTGTAGAGCTCAGGTGGCCGAAAATAATTTTCCGGCTGACAGCCAGCAGGGAGATTAGTAATGAGTGATTTTTTGCTCAGAGATTATTTTAACGCGGCCTGGAATTATGTTTCCGAATTGGTATCGGACCCCGACGTAAGATTCCTCGAATATAGAGTTGTCCGTGATCTTATTTACAGCCCTCTCGACGCCCCCGACATGGAAAAAGTTCACCGCGCTTTTTTAAAACCAGAAGAAGAGAAGCTCCTGGACGAGCTTCAACGAAAGGAAGAAAAAAGTGCGGATGGCGAGCTGAACAGATTAATGAAGCTGAATGAATTAACATACATAAGCTGGGCAAGAGCGGACATATTTCGTCTGGCCGCGCCGTTATGCGTTTTAGAGAATGCTTACGTTGCGAACGACGCGTGGCATATCAAAGAAAGCTATAAAAAAAATCTTGAGCATTTTCCGGACCACATGAGGAAATATTTTTCCAACCTTGTCGAGGTCAACATGCGTAATCTCCAGAGAGCTTACCAGCAGACTTATGAGTCTACTTACATGTCTAAGGACTATCTCTATTCGCAAGCAGCGTGCAAAAGAGTAATCCGATACCATTTGGGACGTATCAACGAACGAAAAAAATTTTCTGATTTTCAGCCGGATGAAATGCAGGCGTTTGATAACTTGATTACAAATCCTTCCGAATGGCCTGAGCAGGGTTTTCCAACGAACAGCCCTAAATAAAAGCTTCCTATAGTATTTTCGTGTAACCCTGTGCGTAGAGCGCAGCGGTGAGATCGCCGTGAATGATCAGGTTGTCGATTTCTTTCTTCACGGCGTCCTTGGGCTTGTAGCCGATGCCAAGTCCGGCGGCCTTTAACATTGGAATATCATTGGCGCCATCGCCGATGGCCATGACGTCTTCGGGCCTGATTTTCATGTCACGGACATAAGTGCGGAGGAAATCGGCCTTGGCGAATTTGTCGAGGATGGGCTCGATGACTTTGCCGGTGATTTTGTCGTTCAGGATTTCAAGCGTGTTGCCGTGATGCTTGTCGAACCCGACCTGCTTCGCGATGGCACCGGTGAAGAACGTAAAACCCCCGGACAGGAGCACGCATTTCGCGCCGCCTTTTTTCATGGTTTTGACCAGGGACGCGGCGCCGGGGTTGAGGGTCATGCGCTCCAACGTTTTTTGCATGGCTTCCATGCGCAAATCTTTGAGCAGGCCAACGCGTTCGCGGAGCGCGCCGCCGAAATCCAGCTTGCCCTCCATCGCCAGCGCGGTGATGGCGCCGATCTTTTCCTTAAGGCCCGCGTAGTCGGCCAGCTCGTCCAGCGTTTCGGCGCTGACGATGGTGCTGTCCATGTCGGCGAGGAGAAGCTTTTTACGGCGGCGGTCCGGGTCGGTGACAAAAATGTCGATCGCGGTTCTCTCAAGGAAATCGATGAGATTATGCATCACGCCGCTGCCAGGCGCGTCGGAGACGCCGAGATCCACCGCCTTGTTCGGTGCCAGCCATACGGGCGCGCAGGTGAACAGGATATCGGACCTGTCTAATATGGCGGCCGTCTCACTGATGTGGCGCTCGCCGACCGGTTTTTCGGGGCTGGAGCTGACGAGGGTGATGATGGAACTCATAAGGCTCTTTTTAAACTCTTCCTGAGGGTCGTGGACCGAGGTTTTCTTTAAAATACTCTAGACAGTTTCACAGGAATTGCCTATCGCTAGAGCTTACAAATTTTTTCGCAAATTTTTTGAAACACCGGATAATCAATGGAAAAGCCTGCAAAAAAGCCCAAAAACCCCTGTTTCTCGTCAGGTCCGTGCGCCAAGCGCCCGGGCTGGAACATCGAGGCGATCGAGCGGGCGTGCCTGGGCCGTTCGCACAGGGCCGGAGTTTCCAAGGCGCAGCTCAAGGACGTGATCGAGACGCACCGCGCGATCCTCGGCATCCCGGCGGATTACAGAATCGGCATCGTCGCGGCGTCAGACACCGGCGCGGTGGAGATGGCGCTGTGGTCGCTGCTCGGCCCGCGGCCGGCTGACGTTTTCGCGTGGGAGAGTTTCAGCCGCGACTGGCTGGTGGATGTCACGAAGGAACTGAAGATAAAAGACGCGCTGGCCTATGACGCGAAATTCGGCGAGCTGCCGGATTTGTCGAAGGCGCGCAAGAACGCCGACATTGTTTTCGCGTGGAACGGCACGACTTCGGGCGTGCGTGTGCCGGACGCGAACTGGATCGCGGCGGACCGCGAGGGGCTGACGATCTGCGACGCGACGAGCGCGGTATTCGCCTATGACATGCCGTGGGACAAATTAGACGTCACGACATGGTCGTGGCAGAAGGTGCTGGGCGGCGAGGCCGCGCACGGCATGATCGTGCTGTCCCCGCGCGCGGTGCAGAGACTCGAGACTTACACGCCGCCATGGCCGATGCCGAAAACATTCCGCATGCTGAAAAAGGGCAAGCTGAATGACGGGATTTTCTCGGGCGAGACGATCAATACGCCCTCGATGCTGGCGGTGGCGGATGTCCTCGATTCCCTGAAATGGGTGCAGAGCATCGGCGGACTGAAGGCGACGATGAAGCGTTGCGAGGAGAATTCCGGAATCGTGAACCAGTGGGTTGAGAAAGCGCCGTTTGTGGATTTTCTCGCGAAAGATCCGAAAACGCGTTCGCGTACGAGCGTGTGCATGAAGTTCAACGAGCCGTGGTTTACGGCGCTAGATGAAGAATCGCAGCAGGCGTTCGTGAAGGACGTCACCAAGGCGCTGGAGAGCGAGAAGGCTGCCTATGACGCCGGAAGCTACCGCGACGCGCCGGCGGGCCTGCGGATCTGGTGCGGATCGACCGTCGAGGCGGACGATGTGCGCGCCGTGCTGCCCTGGATTGAATGGGCTTACGAGTCCGCCAAGGCACAACGGGCCAAAAAAGCGGCCTGATTTTCACTGGAACCATGCGTTTTCCCGTTCGTTCGTATGTAAACGCAATGAAAGGAGATTGTTATGGGTATTGAACAAGACGCACAAAATCATGGCATGCAAAACCAGGGTATGAAAATCGACCCGAAATGGAGCGATGCAGAGAAGGAAAAATATCAAGGCGCTTATGCTGCCGGTAAGAAAGAAGGCGACAGAAAGCGCGCTGAAGACGCTAAATAATCGATCCTCCCAGATTCTGCTTGTATGGGAACAGGTCTTCTTGGTATCAAGGAGGCCTGTTTTCATGAACAAGACAAAATCATGGTGAAAAATGTCTAAGACCGCTGCCGTTAAGGCCCCCAGAGTATTGATCAGCGACGCGCTGGATCCCCTCGCCGTAGAGATTTTCAAGAAAAAAGGATGCGATGTCGATTTCAAATCGGGCATCAAGGCCGATGAGCTGAAATCCATCATCGCGAATTATGACGGGCTTGCCGTTCGTTCTGAGACAAAAGTCACGCCGGAAATTATCGAGGCGGGAAAAAATCTGAAAGTTGTCGGGCGCGCAGGCATCGGCGTCGACAATGTCGATATTCCAAAAGCGACGGCGGCGGGCATTGTCGTCATGAATACACCGTTCGGAAACTCCATCACGACAGCGGAGCATGCGATCGCGATGATGTTCGCGCTGGCGCGCGAGATTCCGCAGGCGAACGAATCGACCCATGCGGGTAAGTGGGAAAAGAAAAGATTCATGGGTGTTGAGCTGTACGGGAAAACGCTGGGCGTTATCGGCTGTGGGAATATCGGCAGTATCGTGGCGGACCGCGCTGTTGGCCTGAAGATGAACGTGATCGCGTATGACCCGTTCCTGACGAAGGACCGCGCTGTAGAAATCGGTGTCGAGAAAGTCGAGCTTGAGGATTTATTCAGACGTGCGGATTTCATCACGATCCATGTGCCGAAGAACGACAAGACCGCGAACATGATCAACAAGAAATCCATCGCGACGATGAAAGACGGCGTGCGCATTATTAACTGCGCGCGCGGCGGGTTGATCGTCGAGCAGGATCTGAAAGACGCGCTGGACAGTGGGAAAGTGGCGGGCGCTGCGCTCGACGTGTTCGAGGTCGAGCCCGCGAAAGAAAGCGTGTTTTTTGGTCATCCGAAAGTCATCTGTACGCCGCATCTCGGCGCATCGACGACGGAAGCACAGGTCAATGTCGCGCTGCAGGTCGCCGAGCAGATGGCGGATTACCTGATCAGCGGCGCGGTCACGAACGCGCTTAACATGCCGTCAATCTCGGCGGAGGATGCGCCGCGCCTCAAGCCTTATATGAAGCTTTCTGAGCAATTGGGCAGTTTCGCGGGCCAGATTACCGAGAGCGCGATCAAGTCGGTAGAGGTTTCATATGAAGGCACGGTTTCGGACCTTAATGTGAAGCCGTTGACGGCCATTGTCATCGCCGCGATTTTGAAATCACAGCTGGAAGGCGTGAACATGGTGAATGCGGCCGGCATCGCCGAGGCGCGCGGGATTAAAATCTCGGAAACCAAATCCGGTTCATCGAAAGATTTCCGCAGCATGATCAATGTGACGGTGACGTCGGAAAGCCGTGTGCGCAATGTTGCGGGTACGCTGTTTACCGGCAAGGAGCCGCGCATCGTCAATATCGAGGGCGTGCCGATCGAGGCAGCGTTGTCGGAGCACATGCTCTTCATCCGCAACGACGACAAGCCCGGCCTGGTCGGCGGTGTGGGTACGATTTTGGGTGAGGCGAAGCAGAATATCGCCGATTTCCGTCTGGGACGGAAAGACGCGGCATCAGAAGCTGTTTGTATCGTGTCGCTGGATGCGCCGCTGCCGGATGAATTGTTCGCGAAGATTTCGAAACTGCCGCATATCCAGAGCGCGAAGCGGCTGAGTTTCTAGGCAGTTGACACGTATGCCCGCCCGCTGTTTGCTCATATAAACGGGGGAATCAGATGCATCCAGAAACGGAAGAGCCAACAGTTCCAGTGAAAATTTTTGCCAGTGTTTTGGGCCTATCCTTGCTTGGAGCAGTCCTTTATGTGCCGGCGAAATTAGATAGTAACGATCAGAAAGCTTTGCGGGTGGCATTTAGTGAAGAAAGAATTCCCGACACTCTGCAGACCAAATTGAAACCTGTAATTCTCAAGAGAGCTTCTTGTCCTGAGCTTCCCGATCAGGACACCTGCGAGCGGGTAAAAGAGCGATTTAATTTAGAGATCAAAGAGTTGTCTTTGGGCTTCTGAAAGCCAGAGAACAATCCAAAATAATTTCTGATTTTCAAGCGCGCGAAAACCGGGCTTCAAAAACAAAAGAACCCCGGCCCCCATTCTTTATGGCGAACCATAAAGGTGAGTGCCGGGGTCTTTTTGGGAAGGTCCCGAGATGTTTACGCCGAAGCGTAAGTCACCTGCGGGCTCTCTGGAACCGATTGCCTTGGACACATGGGCAGCTTACCCAGCTTGTCGTCCTGTCAATCCGCGGATGAACCCCCATCCGCATTTATTTATCGTGGCTATCTAAACCACTCCATTAACAGTTCTGCATGAACTGCCAACTTTTTCGGAGCCGAATAATAACGTTCTGGACCTTGCACGTTTCCGCTTGCAAACGTTTTTATGTGCGCGACCACAGGTCAGTTGCGGAACGTTGTATCCAGGAACTCTTAAGCCCCTATCAGCCTGCGGGGGCCGAAGCCTTATCCCACAAACCGGGCCGCCGACCAAGGCGGTCCGACTTCCGGATCAGTTCTTGCTGTGCCCAACAAGCTGTGTCCCGAAGACATGCTCAGATTGCAAAACCTGACGGGGTGAGTCGAGTCATTTTTTTCAGCCGACGCAAAAATTTTTCAAAACGGGCGCTGTGGGGAAATTTTGGTTGAGAATTTTGTTTCAAATGATTCCGTTATTAAAAAATTCGCCGCACAAAGTTATGCACAGGTTTCGCACAGCCCAAAAAAAAAATTCAGGAACCGCAAAAAAGCGCAAAAAATTTTACGGAATCGATGGCGTGGAAATTTTTTCTGAGAGAATCGGTTCCTGAAACACGAATCGCGAGGAGCATTACGAATCGATTCGGAAATAAAAAATAGCGGATTCCCGCGGTTTCAGGGAAAGCGAATCGTTCCTGAGAATCGATTCGCTCTTTTTTGCGATTCGCGTCAAACGGGGAATTGAGGAAAATTTGCCCGGGAAACAGCCATTCCAGGGAACGGGACAGGGCCCGCGTCATTATATATGTGAGCTTTGTTCGTGATTCGGGGGTGGAGGGGATTGGCCAATCCGCCCAGACGTACCAAAAACGGGAAAAAACCTTTGTTTTTGCCTGTGTGACTATTATAACAACCATAGGCATTCCGTCTTATTTTATTATGTAAAATATAAATGGAATCAGGGATTTAACCGTATTAGGAACATATACCTTAACGATCCTTTAACATAATTGTTGACAGAGTGTTAAGTTTCCCTTAAAACTTGAAGAACATCTGTTAAGAAACTGTTAAATTTTCACGGCCCCACGAGGCCCTTTATTTTTTTTACTCAGGAGAGAGTCAATGGCAAACGAAAACGCGCAACCCGCAACCCCTTCGGCACAGCCCGCACTTCAAGGCACCGAGGCAGCGACCCCGGCACAGAACATCCTCGATGATGTCTGCGAGATCGAAGGTCAGAAGGTCGAATCCACGACCATGATCGAGCGTCCGCCGCTTGGTGAAACGCGCGAAGTCACTCTTCAAGAAGGTCAGAATTATATTTTCGGCTTTGAAAAAGCCGCTGCCGATTCCTTTATCGTGGACCAGGACGGCACGCTCACAGTTACTTTTGACTGCGGCGGCAGCCTCATCCTGAAAAATTATTCCGCTGTTACCTCCGGCGACAACGCCGCGACGTTTGCATTCAGCGACGTTGTTCCCCAGGGCGAGCTGTCCAGCATGATCAAGGTCGTTGACACGACCACGCAGGACGAAGAGCCCGAGAACACAGCCAAGAACGAAAAGACCGTCAAGGCTGAGAAGGTTGCGAATATCGAACCTGCAGCCGGCGATGAAGCCCAGGCTCTTGCGCAGATCGAACCCGCAGCAGGCGACGCTGGCGGCGCGCAGAACAGCGGTTTTGGTTTCAGCACTCCCTTTAACTCCCCATCGGTCGGCCCGCTTGCAGCCGTTGGTCCGCTCGGCGCAACCGCGCTGGGTTATGGCGCAAATTTCCGCGAACCGAACCCGCTGCAGGGCGAGGAAGAAGTTCCGAACGACCGCCCGACGGCTGAAGGCCCGGCGGAAGAATTCTTGGATGAAACGGGTCTTTCCGGCGGCCCGCTGGTAGAAACCGGCTTCATCACTTTTGATTTCGGCAACGACGCTCCCGGCACGATTACGCCGCTCGCTGCAGGTGGTTTCACCTCCGGCGGTTCCCAGCTGGGCGGCAACCTGACCTCTGAAGGTCATGCTGTTACTGTCGTCGTCAATGCCGCGCAGGACGGTTATGACGGTATTGCGAACGGCCAGAAAGTTTTCACGTTGGTGATCGACCAGGTTACGGGCGAATACACCTTCACGCAGCTTCTCCCGCTCGACCATAACGACGGGACCGATCCGAACGATGTCATCGACCTCAACTTCGATGTCCTGCTGACGGATTCCAGCGGCGATACGCTGGTTACCCAGATCATCGTTCATGTCGCGGACGACGCGCCGACACTGGACGGCGACGGTACGAAAGCTGTCGATGAAAAAGATATCCCGGGCGCTTCGGTTTCCGGCAACCTGATCGAGAATTTCGGCCAGGACAATAATGCACCGAGCAACATTCACACCAACGGCACATGGAATTTTACCGGCGATATGGCCGGCGGCGTTCTGCAGTCCGGCGGTCAGGCCGTTACGATCACGTTTAACGGCACGACCTATACAGGTTCGACGCCCGCAGGCACGGTATTCACGCTGACGATCACGAACCAGCAGACCGGCGCGTACACGTTCAACCTAGTGAAACCTCTGGATCACTCCGTGGGCGGCGACAAGATCACGCTGACCTTCGGCGCGGAAATCGTCGACTTTGACGGCGATACAGACCCGGCCAATATCGTCATTGAAGTTAAAGATGACGTTCCGGACATCAAGGATGCCAATCCGGCGATTGGTAACGGTCTTGAAGTGATCGATGAAACCGGCATGAACGGCGCGTCTATCACGAAGAACGGCAACCTGCCGCACGATGGCGGTTCTGACACGCCTTCGGTTATCACGCCCAATGGCACCACGCAGATTAACGGTTCTTTCGTTGGTCCGGACCTAAAGTCGAACGGTGACACGGTTGTCATCACACAAACAGCTAACGGTTATACCGGTACGACAACGGGCGGCGTTCCTGTTTTCACCTTCACGATCAACCAGAATGGCGCATACAGCTATACGCAGCTGCAACAGTTCGACCACGCAGATGGCACGGATGCCAACGATGTGATCAACCTGCGTTTCGGCGTGAAGATCACCGACAATGACGGCGACACCGACAACGGTTTCGTCAACGTCAATGTTGTCGACGACGGCCCGACCGCCACCGATGACGGCCACTTCACGAACGGCGCTGTCATTAACGGCAATGTCCTGGACAACGACGATCACGGTGAAGACGGCCCCGGCGCAGTCATCTCCGTTACCTTCAACGGCACCACGACACCGGTTCCGGCTGTCGGCACCGTCAATATCAATGGCACGAATGGTGTGCTAACGATCGCGGCGAACGGTCAATACACCTATACGCCGAACGACAACAAGGACGGCAGCGATGTCTTCACGTATACGATGGACGACTACGACAACGATACCGCCAGCGCGAAGCTGACGATCTGTGTCGACACCGACGACAAACCGATCATCATCAAACCGGCAGCGGAAGTTGTCGATGAAACATTCCTCGGCCCGATTGTCGAGACGGGCAATGTTGACGCCGACTTCTTCGGCGACACGCCCGGCACGATCAAGCCGGATGGCATCACCAGCTCGACAGGCTCGAAGCTTAACGGCAACCTGACCTCGCTCGGCGAAACGGTTACGATCACACAGACGGCAACGGGTTATGTCGGCACGGTCAACGGCGGCGCGACGAATGTCTTCACGCTGACGATCAACCCGGCAACCGGCGATTACACCTTCACGCTGAACCGCGTTCTTGATCACCAGGACGGCGCGAACCCGAACGATGTCATTACGCTGAATTTCGGCGTAGTTGGCACCGACTCGGACGGCGACACGGCTTCGACCAGCATCACGGTCAATGTCGTTGACGACGCACCGATTGCGAAAAACGACGTCAATCTCGGCGAAGGCGTACGCACCGGTAACGTTGTCAGTGGTCTGAACGGCGGCGCAGGCGCTGCTGACGACCTCAGCAACGACACACCGAATACCGTCACGAAAATCGCGTTCGGCGGCAACACCGTCAACGTTCCGACGGTCGGCCAGGCGACAATCGACGGCCTGTACGGCCAGCTGAAAATTTCGGCTGACGGTTCGTACACCTACACACCTTTTGCCCTGCCTTACGCAGGCGGCGGCACGACGATGTCGATGAGCCCGGGAGCTGCAAACTTTGCCGGCTTCCAGAATACGGTCACCAAGAACGGCATCACGGTCAAATCGACCAACGGCGCTGACCTGACCTGGTATGATGTGGGCGATGGCGGCGGTATCGGTATCGAACCGAGCAATATTTACATCGGCGAACAACTGGAAGTCGACTTTACTGCTTCAGACAAGGTCACATTCACCATCGCGGATCTTGGCGATAACAACAAGCAGGGCGGTATCGACTATATCGTCCACCTGGCGAACGGCACGACCGTAACCGGCGAATTCAATATCGGCCCGGTTCCGCATGCGGACGGCATTGCGTCGTTCACGCTGAATTCGTCGAGCTTCGGCGGACAGCAGATTGTCGGCGTCGACCTGAGCACGGTTGCCAACTCGGCCCTGCCGGTTGCATCGTTCACCGTTCAGAACATAATTGTTTCGTCGCATGACTGCCCGCCTGACCAGGGCAGCGACCAGTTCGTCTACACGCTGCAGGACCGCGATGGCGATTCCAGCACGGCGACGCTGACTGTTGAGGGCAGCCAGCCTGTTCTCATCGTCGGCGAGAATGTCGACGACAAACAAGGCTCCACCACCGAACACCACATTGGTTGCGACCACGGCGAAATCGTCGGCAGTCGCGCTGCTGATATCCTGGTCGGCGATGTTGGCGGCTCGAAGCAGGTCGCACAGGACAAGGATTTCAATATCGTCCTTATCTTGGACATTTCAGGCTCGATGGGCGAAGGCCCCGGCTCGAAGCTGCAACTGCTGAAGGATGCCGTTTCGCACCTGCTGCAGGACTTCAACGATTACGACACGGGCACGATCAAGGTTCATGTCGTTCCGTTCGGCACGACGGCGCTCACGTCGGGCACGTTCACGGTTACGGACAATGCCGGCTATAACAGCGCCGTATCATTCGTGCAGGCGATGGACAACAACGGCCAGTCATGGACCAACTATGAAGCGCCGATGATCAACGCGTTGAACTGGCTGAACGGATCGCTGACGAACGACCCGATCCCGGGTGCAAGCACATTCACCTATTTCGTCTCGGACGGCGAGCCGAACCACTATGTCGGCACCAATGGCCAGACCGTTAATGCGAACGACAACGCACAAGTGGTCATGGATCAGATCCACGGTGTTACCGACGGCAGCAACGAAGTTGCCCAGCTGAAGGCCCTGAGCCAGCTCGTTGCAGTCGGTATCGACATCAGCGGCGTAACGCTGGCGCGTCTCGACACGATCGACGAGAACGGCGATGCGATCGACGTTCAGAATGCGAACGATCTCGACGCCGCATTCCAGAACCTTAACCCGCTGAACCAGCTGACCGAGACGGGCGATGACGTCCTGACCGGCGGCGATGGCAACGACCTGATCTACGGAGACTCGATCTTCTCGGACGACCTTGCCATGGCGCAGGGCCTTTCGACGGCTCCAGGCGCAGGCTGGGATGTGTTCGACAAACTCGAAGCAGGCCTCGGCAATGACGCCTCCTGGGACCGCGCAGATACGATCGCCTATATCAAAGCGAACGCAGCAGCGCTGGCTGAGGAATCAGTCAGCAATGGTCAGGGCCGCCAGGGCGGCAATGACACGCTGAGCGGCGGCGGCGGCAACGACGTCATCTTCGGACAAGAAGGCGATGACGTGATCACGGGCGGCGGCGGCAACGACACGCTTTACGGCGGTTCGGGCGACGATGTCTTCAAGTTCGTCAATCTCGGCGGCGAAGGCGTCGACACGGTCAAGGATTTTGAAATCGGCGATGTTCTCGACGTTTCGGGCCTGCTGGTCGGCTACAACGCGGTTCAGGACAGCATTAACGATTTCGTCTTCAAGACGGAGTCAGGCGGTCACACCACCATTCATGTCAACGCCGACGGCGTTGGCGGCCTGGCGGGCGCGACAGCTATCGCAACCCTTGAAGGGATTGTTGGCCTTAACATCCAGCAGATCACCAACGACGGAAACGCCGTTTAATTAAGGTTTCTTAACAGAAAAGCCGGTTCTCAACAGCCGGTTATCTCTCCGACCCGGGGCTTGTTCGCAAGTTCCGGGTTTCTGCTTTAAATAGAGGGCTAATCCTCTAAAAAATAAGAAAAAATTATGGGAACGGGCTTGCCAAGACCTATAAAAGTTCTTATAAAAGGGAAGTCGTTGAAGTTGTGGATAACTTCCGGCCAGAGATTAGCAAAAACAAGTAAACTGTTCATTGAGAGGATGCCGACCGTGCTTTCCAGAAATTCCATTCGCAGATTTTGTCTGACGGCTTCGGCTGTCGCGCTCATGTCCGGGATCGCAAGCGTCGCGCTTGCGCAGCAGGACAAGCCGCTCCACCCATCGCTCAACCTTTCGCTCCGCGACGCGGTTGCGACGGGCATAAACACGAACCCGGAATACGGCGAAGTCGCAGCATCGCGCCGCGCCACGGATGAAGAACTGAACCAGGGCCGCGCAAAATACCTGCCGTCGATCGACATGCGCGCAGACACCGGTCCCGAATACACAGACAGCGACGCCACCGACGAAACGGAAACGATGTGGCGTTACCTCGTGTCGCTTACGCTGACACAAATGCTGTTCGATGGTTTCGAAACGAAATATGAAGTTGCGCGCCAAAAAGGCCGCGTGAATTCTTCCGCAAACCGCGTTCGTGAAACGGCTGAACTCGTCGGCCTCTCGATCGTCGAGTCCTATCTTGAAGTTTTACGTCAGCGCCAGATTCTCGTGATCGCGCGCCAGAACGTCGATGCGCACCTGAGCATCCTTGACCAGATCAAGCAGGGCGTCAGCGCAGGCCGTTCGACCGAAGCAGACAATGAGCAGGCCAATGCACGTCTTGCCGCCGCACGCGCGACGGAAAGCCAGGTTCGCCAGTCACTCCGCACGGCAGAAGCGCAGTACCGCGCTGAAACGGGCGATGATGCAGGCACGCTGAGCCTGCCGGAAGTTCCGTTCGGCGGTTTGAATCAAGATGTCGACACCGAAGTTAAAAAAGCACTGTCGCACAGCCCGACGCTGGATATTTTCGCATCCGACATCGAAGTGGCCTATGCCGAAGCACAGGGCACGAAGTCGACCTTCTACCCGCAACTGGACCTGGAGCTGAATGCAAACCAGGGCCATGACCTGGACGGTATCGAAGGCACCAACCGCGGCGCCTCGGCACTCGTGGTCATGAACTGGAACCTTTACCGCGGCGGCGCAGACACGGCGCGCGCCCGCGAGTTCATCCACCGTCACCAGCAATCTAAAGAAGCACGCGCCCGCGCAGGACGCGCTGTTGAAAACGACGTGCGTTCGACATGGGCCAGCATGGTTTCGGCCGGCGAACGCGCCCGCGAATTCGCAGCGCAGGCCGCCGCGAACACCGAAGTTGTGAAAGCATACCAGGACCAGTTCAACCTGGACCGCCGCACGCTGCTCGATGTTCTCGATGCGCAGAACGAATTGTTCGTTTCGCGCACGAGCACGATCAACTCGGAATTCCTGGAAATGTTCGCGGTTTTCCGCCTGCTCGCGCTGAAAGGAGCCTTGCTCCCGACACTCGGCGTCGAGTATCCTAGAGAAGGCGCCATCGCTTCCAACGAAAAATGGTCGAACGAAGAAAGAATGAAGGCGCGCTAGTAACTTAAGGCCGTCACTCTTTTCGTTTCAGGTTTCCAGGTGAGCAAAGAACAAGCTGACAGCGCTGCCGATTCCAACGACAAACCGGCCGTTACAGGCCCGGCAGAACCGCCGGGCGGCTGGCCATTACAAGCCGACAGGCTTGCCATCCATACACCGCTGATCGACGCCTTGCAGATCCTGGCCGGCCATTACGGCCGCAGGACCAGCCCGGCCTCGCTGACGGCGGGCCTGCCCATCCCCAACACGGGCGGGCTTCCCCCGGCCCTGTTCATCCGGGCTGCGGAAAGGGCCGATCTACAGGCCGTCCTGGCCGACCGGAGCCTCGAATCCCTGGCCATAGCCCCGAACCTGCCCTGTATCCTGACTTTGGAGCACGAGCAGGCCTGCATCCTCTGGCAGATCGAATACCCGCCCAAGCACCCCCCTAAAAAGGAAGAGGGCAAAGACGTACAGATTCACCCCGAGACGCGTTTTATCGTGCAGTTCCCGGAAACAGCCCAGGAACGGCAATCCTTAAGCATCGAGGCATTACGGCGGCTTTATATAGGGTACGCCTTCTTCGTACGCCCGGTGGCGCGTACGGACGAGCGGGCGGGCCCGGCAGAGATCGAAACCGCGCGGGACTGGTTCTGGTCGGCGTTCTGGCGCAATAAGACGCTATACGGCGAGGTTATGGTTGCGGCCGTCATGATCAACCTGTTCAGTATCGCCAGCTCACTGTACGTCATGAACGTGTATGACCGTGTGGTGCCGAATAAAGCGTTCGAGACCCTCTGGGCGCTCGCGATCGGGATTGTCGTTGTTTACGTGTTCGATTTCGTCCTCAAAAATCTCCGGGCGCAGTTCCTCGATTACGCGGGCAGCAAGGCCGACATTAAAATCTCAGCCGAGCTGTTCCAGCAGATCATGGGCATGACCATGGCCGCGCGGCCATCGAGCGCCGGGGTGCTGGCCAGCAAAATGCGCGAGTTCGAATCCATCCGCGACTTTTTCACCTCGGCGACCATGGCGGCGCTGATCGATTTGCCGTTCGTTTTTCTGTTCATCGGTATCATCGCCATTATCGGCGGGCCGATAGCCTTCGTTCCCCTCGCGGCGATTCCGTTCGTGGTGGGCATGGGACTGATGCTGCAAAAACCGCTGGAGAAAGTGGTCAAGGCGTCGCTGAACGAGAGCGCGCTCAAGAACGCGCTATTGTTTGAAACATTCACAGGCCTCGAGACGATCAAGGTGCAGGCGGCAGAAGGCCACACCCAAAGAAACTGGGAAGAGCTGAACGAGAAGGCTTCGCGCACCTCGGTGAAGATGCGCACGATTTCGGCGCTTTCGCTCAACTGGGCCATGTTCGTCCAGCAGATGGTGAGCGTATTCATCGTTGTCGTCGGTGTGTACATGATCGACGCGGGCGTGATGACGATGGGCGGGCTGATTGCGTGCGTGCTGCTGTCGGGCCGCGCGATGGCGCCGCTGTCGCAGGTGGCGGGATTGCTGACGCGTCTCAATCAATCGCGCGAGTCGCTGAAGCATCTCGACGAGCTGATGAAAAAGCCCGTCGAGCGCCCGGCCGGAAAACATTTCATCACGCTGCAGCATGTGCAGGGCAGAGTCGAATTCCGCGACGTGGTATTTTCCTATCCCGGGCAAAGTACTCCGGCGGTAAACCATTTAAGCTTTACAATCGAGCCGGGCGAGAAAGTCGGCATCATCGGCGCGGTGGGTTCGGGCAAGACGACGCTCGAAAGACTGCTTTTGAATTTATACGAGCCGACGAGCGGATCGGTGCAGATCGACGGGTCGGACGTACGCCAGATCGACCCGGGCGATTTACGCCGCAATGTGGGCGCGGTGCAGCAGAGCCCGCAGCTTTTCTACGGCTCGGTGCGTCAGAATATCACGATGGGGCATGAGACGGCGCCTGACCGTTCCGTTTTACGCGCGGCAGAAATGTCGGGCGTTCTGGAGTTTCTGAAGGATTCATCAGCCGGTCTGGACACGCAGGTCGGTGAGCGCGGCGATGCGCTCTCGGGCGGGCAACGGCAGGCGGTGGCGATTGCGCGCGCGCTGCTTTACGATCCGCCGATCCTGATCCTGGATGAGCCGACGGCCTCGATGGATCCGGCTTCGGAAAACCGCCTGCTTAAGCGTCTTGGCGCGCTTTGCGAAGGCAAAACGACCATATTGATCACGCACAAGGGCTCGATGCTGGGGCTGGTTGATAAATTAATCCTGATCGATCGTGGCCGCCTGGTGGCTTACGGGCCCAAGGACGAAGTGATCCGCAAATTACAGGCGCGCCAGTACGGCACCGCCGCTGAAAATACGGAAAGCTAGACATATGGCCGCCGAGAAGAAAAATCCAAAGCAGCAGACACCACCACCCGGCAGCGAGGACGAATGGAAAGCGCTGCGCGAAAGCTGGGCGGCGGAACAAGTGCAGAAGGCGCACGCACACCTGCTGGCGAAACTTGAAACCGACGACGACCTGCCGCTGTCGCGGCACCTGCTGCTGTTCGCGATTGCCGCGTTCTTTATCCTGTTTTTCGTCTGGGCGAATCTCGCGCAACTGGATGAAGTGGCACGCGGCGAAGGAAAAATCATTCCTTCCGGCGATGTCCAGGCCATTCAGCGGGAAGAATCCGGCATTATCGAAGAGATCCTGGTGCGTGAAGGCGATGAAGTGACCAAGGACCAGATCCTGATGCGGCTGTCGGATATTGCCGCGTCATCGGATCTGGGCGCCAACCAAGCACGTTACCTGGGTCTCCTGGCGACAATCACACGTCTGCAGGCGGAAGCTGAAGGCAAGACAAGTTTTGAATTCCCGGCCGAAATCATCAAGAACGCGCCAAGCAGCGTAACGGAAGAAATGAACTCATTCCGCGCCAATCAGACGCAGCTCCAGGGGCAGCTTAATATTTTCATGCAGCAGCAAAGCCAGCGCGAACAGGAAGTGCGGGAGCTCAGCGGGCGCGCAAGCGACATACGCGGCGTTATAGCGTTGCAGCGCGAGGAAAAGGCGATGGTCGAGCCGCTGGTGGCAAAGGGCTCGGCGCCGAAGATGGAATTGCTGCAGCTTGAGCGCACGATCAAGGAAAAGCAGACGGAACTGAACAGCGTGCAGTCGAACCTGCCGCGCGCTCAATCGGCTGTAAACGAAGCCAAGGCACGTATTGAAGATTTGAAATCGTCGGCCAAGGCGCAGGCGCAAACCGAATTATCAGCGAAGCTGATCGAGATGAACGAAGCCAAAGAGCGTGTTTCAGGCCTGACCGAGCGGAAAACCCGTAAGGAAATCAGGTCTCCAGTGAACGGCATCATCCAGGAAATCACGGTCAATACGATCGGCGGCGTGACCAAGCCCGGCGAGGATATTATCAAGGTTGTTCCAAAGGATGACCAGCTGGTTGTTGAGGCGCGCGTAAGGCCCGCCGACCGCGCCTTCATCCATCCCGACCAGAAAGCCGTGGTCAAGCTTTCGTCTTATGATTTTTCTATTTACGGCGGGCTCGACGGCAAGCTGACTTATATTTCGCAGGATACTTTCGAAGACCAGAAGGGCAACACCTATTACAATGTTCGCGTCGCGACGGATAAAAATCACCTGATGCACAATGGCGAGAAAAAAGAGATCACGACAGGTATGGTGGCGACGGTGGATATCCTGACCGGTCAGAAAACCGTGATGGAGTACCTGCTCAAGCCGTTTATCAAGACGCTTGATAACGCGATGAACGAGCGTTGATTCTTAAATTTTTACCCATTTAAGGGCTTCGTCCAGTTCCCCGGCCTCAAAGAACCGAATCTCGCCGCCGAAAAGCTTGGGAGTCATCTTGACTTGGAAAATACGGGCCTCGGGCGGGTTCACGTAGGCGAATTTACGGGCGCTGCGGCCATGGTCGATGATGAACTGGAAGCTGCGGGCGGCGGCTTCCTTGCTCCAGCCTTTATAGCTGTCATCGTAATTGACCAGCATGGCGAACTTCCCGTTCTTGCTAACCATTTTGGCAACGGGGTCGCATACGCAGTTTTCGTACTCCTCAAGGCTCACGACATCCGTGAAGGTGACGCACAGCGTGCTGTCGTCGGTTTGGGGAAGGGTGATAATATTGCTGTCTGAGCAGGTTTTTTCCATCATCTTGCCCATGGGCCGGATATCTCCTTGAGGGACCGGCAAAAAACACTTCGGTGTTTTGCAGGCCTGTTGTATTGAGTATTGCTTGAGCTGGGCTATAAAAATGGCATGATAACGGGACAAAATGCAAGATTTACAAAGGAAAGCAGCCCCCATGGGCGATAAAAACATTAATATCACGCTTCCGGACGGGTCTGTACGGACGTATGGCGCCGGGGCCACCGGGCTGGAAATCGCTGATTCGATAGGTAAATCGCTGGCAAAGGCGGCTGTTGGGATCGTCATCGACGGCGAGCTATGCGACCTGTCGCTGCCTATACGCAAAAATGCAAAAGTGGCGATTATCCGCCGCCAGGATGACGCGGCGCTGGAGATGATCCGGCATGACGCCGCGCACGTAATGGCGGAGGCGGTGCAGAAATTATACCCGGGTACGCAGGTGACGATCGGCCCATCCATCGAAAACGGGTTTTATTACGATTTCGCCCGGAACGAGCCGTTCTCGACGGGTGATTTCGCCGCTATTGAAAAAGAGATGCGGAAAATCATCGAGCGCGGGGCTGCTTTCACGCGCGAGGTATGGGACCGCGACGAGGCGATTAAATTTTTCAAGAACAAGGGTGAGAATTACAAGGCCGAGCTGATCCAGGATTTGCCCGAGACGGAAGAGATCAAGATTTACAAGCAGGGCGAATGGACGGACCTTTGCCGCGGGCCGCATATGCCGACGACGAAGCATGTCGGCAACGCGTTCAAACTGCTGAAGGTTGCGGGCGCGTACTGGCGCGGCGATTCCAACAAAGCGATGCTGACGCGGATTTATGCGACGGCTTGGCGCGATGAAAAAGAATTGCAGCAGTATCTCACGATGCTGGAAGAGGCCGAGAAACGCGACCACCGCAAGCTCGGCAAGGAAATGGATCTGTTCCATTTGCAGGAGGAGGCGCAGGGCTCGGTGTTCTGGCATCCGAAAGGCTATGTGATTTACAACCAGATGGAAAATTACATCCGGCGCCGTCTGAATGATTCAGGTTACAAAGAAGTGAAAACGCCGCAACTGATCGACAACAAGCTGTGGATTGCCTCGGGGCACTGGGGAAAATTCCGCGAGAACATGTTCGTTGTGCCGGATGAAATTCCGAGCACGGACGATCAAAAAAATATTTTCAGCGGGAAATTTGAAAAATTGCTGGCGCTGAAGCCGATGAACTGTCCGGCGCATGTGCAGATTTTCAAGCAGGGTCTGAAATCGTACCGCGATTTGCCGCTGCGGCTTGCGGAATTTGGCTGCTGCCACAGGAACGAGGCACACGGGGCGCTGCATGGGCTGATGCGCGTGCGGCAGATGACGCAGGATGACGCGCATATTTTCTGCCGCGAGGACCAGATTACGCAGGAAGCGCAGGATTTCTGCAAATTGCTTTACGCGGTTTATAAGGATCTCGGGTTTAACGACGTGAAAATTCGTCTCGCGCTGCGGCCAGAGAATAAGGCGGGCGATGACGCGACATGGGACCGTGCGGAAAAAGGCCTCGAGGATGCTTTGAAGGCGCAGGGCCTTACTTATGAACTGGCTCCGGGCGAGGGCGCGTTCTACGGGCCGAAGCTGGAATTTCATTTAAAGGATGCGATCGGCAGGGGCTGGCAGTGCGGGACGCTGCAGCTGGATTTCGTGCTGCCGGAGCGGCTGGATGCCACATATATCGGCGAAGATGGCGGGCGGCACCGCCCCGTGATGCTGCACCGGGCGATTTTGGGCACGCTGGAGCGGTTCATCGGCATCATGATCGAGAATTACGCGGGCAAACTGCCACTGTGGCTGGCGCCGGTGCAGTGCGTAATTGCGACGATTACGTCCGAAGCCGATGTGTATGCCAATGAAGCCGCTGAAAAATTGCGGGCTCTTGGTTTGCGGGTGGAGACCGACCTTCGCAACGAGAAGATCAATTACAAGGTGCGTGAGCATTCCCTCGCCAAGGTGCCGGTGATGTTCGTGGTGGGCGCGCGCGAAGCGGCGGAAAAAACCGTTGCCATCCGGCGTTTGGGTTCACAGGAGCAGGATATTCAGAAGCTGCAGGTCGCCTCATCCGCGCTGGCGATCGAGGCGAAGCCGCCGTACTAATTGTAATCAGGGTGCAGGCGCATGCCTTTCGAGAAAATCTTGCGCTGAAGATATTCAAGATTTCCTTTGGCAGAGGCGTAAGTCTCGCTGAAAATATTTTGCTGCTTATTCAGTGTGCCAATAGTTTCATTCGCCGCTTTTTTCCAGGACCGGTCGCATAAAGACGACCATGCTGAAGCTTCATCCTTGTACTTTCTAAGAATGCCATCAATTTCTCCGGGCAGAGTGTCGTAAGCTTTTTCTGACCACCCTCCCTCGACAGAGGGAATTCTCGAAGCCAGTATGATAATCGGGGAAGGATCGCTGGCAGACGGAAAGGCGTGTCTTAATATCCCGATATCCTTTTCATGAATTTTTACGATCTGATTAAGCCGCTGTTCCATTGCTTTTTTCCAGTTGGCACCGAGAGCGCGGGATAAAAACCCGGGTTCGCTGACGGAAGATATGATGGCTTCCCTTCTTGATTTTACAGCTGTGTCGGCGAGCGCCATATCTTTATTGAAGGCGTCTACCAGATTTTGAGCGCATGCGGCAAGGTCGGCACGTTTCGCCAGATCCGGGCAGGCATGCACGACAGTTTCATATTCCCCAAAAGTCTTTTTCGCAACAACGTCCGTTTTATTCAAAATATCTTTCTTTTTTGATTCCAGATCGGAACTTACTTTGTAAGCGACTGAACTGTATTCTTCAGTAAGATTACGCATTTCTCTTTTCATTAGCCATTTCCAAAAGGATTTACCCCCCATGACTCCTACGATCCATGCTCCCATTGTAATCGGTACTTTTACTTCTTCTATAGGTATGTAATCTGTAATAAAGTCTGCCGCTTCCATCGCTATCATACCGCCTGTCAGCCTGCTGCCGTAATCAAGCAGACCGTATGTCGCGCTTTCGCCGGGCTTTGAATATCCCGCCTTTATAAGTTTGCGTTCGCGATTTGCGATAAAGCCAAGTGAAAAGACGGCCATGCCCGGATCGGCCGTGGTTTCCAGTAATGAAACAATCTTTTCTTCCGATATGATTTGTGCCATGTCGGTGAGCAGAGCCGCCGTCTGGTCAATAATGCCGGTACGATCAAGAAGCTCTTTCAGGTTTTCGCCGAGAACAAAATCCGAAGCTTCTCCGGCACCTGCTATAGCGGCCGTTTGTGGGAATGCTCTCAAAAGCGCTTCATTTAAAATTGCATCGCCCAGCACGTCGCCTACAAGGGGAAGGGCGAGATCGCCGCTCAAACCTTTATGAATGGAGCCTATGAGCGTTTTGACGTAGTTCTGAAAGCTTTCGACCGTGCTCAGGACTTCGGGCTTGGCTTCCGGAAGGGGGATGCGCAGTTCGTACGCGTTTCCAACAAGTATATCGTTATCTTTCAGTTTGCTTTGAAAGTTTACGAAGGCTTCTTTCTGTTCGGGGGTCTGGGTTTTCCATTTGATTGGTTTAAATTCTTTAAAGGCCTGCAGCTGCGGTTCGTAGTCCTTTATCGCCTGTTCGACGACATAAGCGGCGACTTTCAACCGTGTCCAATTGGCGGCCACCAAAGTTGCGCCGGACCCGATGATCCATGCCATCATTTCTGTATCGGACATGAATATCCCCCTTTTTCCCTTATGGTTGTATTTTCGATTCATACTGATATTCCAGAATTTTTGCAAAAATGGGGCTTATATAAACTTGCAGTCGGGCCAAAAGCCCTTTATTAATAAGCTTTCCAGCACGTTAACAAGACACAGGAGAAGTGCCTATTAAGCAACCATACAGACCACCCTCGCGGCCCCCGAGCCGCCCCCCCAGCAGCAGACCGTCCTCAGGTGGACGCGACAGCCGGGGGCCCCAGCGCCCCGCCGATGACGGCCCGCGTGTCAACGAACAGATCAGATCCGAAAAAATCCGCGTCGTCGGTGCCGACGGCGAGATGAAAGGCGTCATGACGCCGCGTGAAGCCATGGTGCTGGCTGAAGAAGCCGGACTGGATCTCGTGGAAATTTCACCGAACACCGATCCGCCGGTATGCAAGATTCTCGACTACGGCAAGTATAAATACGAGCAGCAGAAAAAAGCTGCCGAGGCGCGCAAGAAACAGAAGATCGTCGATCTCAAGGAAATCAAGATTCGTCCCGGCATCGAGCAGCACGATTATGAAGTGAAAATGCGGAACGCGAGAAAATTTCTTGAGAATGGCGACAAGGTCAAGGTGACGATGCGTTTCCGCGGCCGCGAGATGTCGCATATCCAGATCGGCCGTGAATTGCTGGAGAAGATGCAGCAGGAGCTGGCGCCGCTCGCCAAGGTGGAATACCACCCGAGGCTGGAAGGCCGCCAGATGATCATGATCTTGGTGCCGGCGTAAGATGTTCGGGCTTGGCAAAAAGAAAAATGCCGAGCCGCCGCAAAATTCCGCGCTGGGCGGACTTCTCGATAATATGATGCGTGATCCGGACGCGTACCAGGACACGTTCTACACGGCGTTCCTGACCAGCAATATTTTCCTGATCGGTGAGGCGGGCGGCGCGCCGGGTGAAAAAACACTGCAGGGCGGCGAGAGCGTGCGCGTCATGCAATGGCAGGGCCCTGACGGCAATCCTTTCGTGCCGGTTTTTACATCGATGGATGAGCTGAAAGAGGCGATAAAAGAAATGGGCGAAGTGCCTTATATCTCCTTTAGCGGTTATGACGCGCTGAATTTAACGCAGGGGCATATCCCGGTTGCCATCGACCCGTCGAACGAGCATTGCCTGTACCTGGCGCCGCCGCAGATTGCGCAGATTTTAAGTTATTTTGATTCAATAAGAAACTAGACAGGGCGAGCTTATTAAAACCTGCCTATATTTCGTATTTTATCAAGATTTTCGTTGAGACATTCTGCAAATTCTTCAAAAGAATATCCGTCCACATATTTGGCTCTTTCCGGGTCTTGTTTCCATTGAAATAACTTAAGGCATTCTTCGATGGTCATTTCTTTGCCGGTATTCCAAGTAATAAAGCCTTCTATAAGCCCGCGGTCGGTACCAAAAGTGAGTGAAAAGTCAGGACCTTCTGCTGCTCCAGAGATATTTCCAAACATTTTATAATCACAATCGAAACTTGTAATTTTTAGTTCGCGTGGGAGCTTGTCCTGCGTTTCTTTCATAATTTGCTCGATTGTCTTTTGCAAGTCCTTCTCCATTTAAGAAATTAAGGCTTCTATTTAAGCCGCTTTCGTAATCCTTGAAATGAAGAAGCCGTCTATCCCGCCCGATGCCGCGAGGTGGAAGGGCAGCGTGCGCACGTCGCCGTTTTCGGTGACGGCGTCGGCGATGTCGCCGATTTCCTTGGGCGTGATGGCGATTTTCGCGGCGTTGGGATGCTGGCTTAGTAAATGATGGACCTGGTCCTCGCCCTCGCATTTTTGCAGCGAGCAGGTGCAATAGATCAGCACGCCGCCGGGAGCGAGGATGTTGAACGCATTTTCGAGAATGCGCATTTGTGTGGGGACTAGACTTTCCAGATCGCGCATGGATTTGAGATGCGGAACATCCGGGTGGCGACGGATAGTGCCGGTGGCGGTGCAGGGCGCATCGACGAGAATAAATTGCGGCGGCTCTTTCGGCTGCCAGACAGTCGCATCGCTGGCGATGATCTGGACTTTATCGGCGAGTTTTAGCCGCGCGAGATTGGCTTCGAGTTTTTTCAGGCGCTGGGCGCTGCGGTCGATGGCGATGACGTTGGCGCCACGTGCGGCCAATTGTGCTGATTTGCCGCCGGGGGCGGCGCACAGATCAATGACGGTTTTGCCCTTGATGTCGCCGAAGAGAAGCGCGGGAATGGCGGCGGCGGCGTCCTGCACCCACCAGCTGCCTTCATCATAGCCGGGAATTTCATATATGGGCCCGCCCGCGATGCGGCGGAGTGTGCCGTTTCCAACTTCGGAGGCTTTTAAATTCGAGGCCCAGAAATTACGGTCGGCCTCGTCGCGCAGCGTAATGTCGAGGGGCGCTTCGGCGAGATTGGCACGGGCGATATTCGCCGCGGTTTTCAGGCCGTAATCGTCGATCCAGATTTTCAGAAGCCAGTCGGGCGTGTTGAGGCGGCCTTCATCCTGCCGCGCGAGCCATTCCTTGCCGATGCGGGCGACCGTGCGGAGCAGCGCGTTGACGAAGCCTTTCTGGCGCTCCATGCCGGCGCTTTCCGCGATGCGGACGGAGGTATCCACGGCGGCGTGATCGGGCACGTCCATGAACATGATTTGAGTCACGCCGAGGCGGAGGATGTTTTGCAGGAGCAATGTTTTGTTGCCGGGGCGTTCTTCGGCCTTTGTGATCAGGTCGTCGACCTGGCCGAGGCGGCGGAGCGTGGTGGAGACGAGCATGCGGCAAAAGCCGCGGTCGCGCGCGGGCAGGGTGCGGAATTCGGCGATATTTTCGAGGGCCTGGTCGAGCGGGTTTTTACGGCCCAAAACATCTTCCAGCAGCATCAGCGCGACATGGCGGGCGGCGAGCATGTCGCCTGAAGTTACGGCCACATCCTGGTCTGATGCAGATTCTGGAGGCAGTTCCTCCGGCCGCATCATCTGCGTCATTTCGCGGCCTTGCGGAATTTTGCACGGGTGATGAGCGAGTCTTCGAGTTCGCAGCTATGCTTGATAAGTTGTGCGTAAAGCTTGCGGACGAAATCCTCATCGAGGCCTTTTTCAGCGGCGAGGCGGGCGGCGTTCTCGCGCACTTCGTCGACGCGCTCGGGGATGGTGGCGGGAATATTCTCCCTGGCCTTGATTTTCGCGACGTCCTCGATGACGTCGTAACGGCGGCGGAGGAGCTGGAGGATCTGCTCGTCGATGACGTTGATCCGGACGCGGTAGGGCTTTAAAACTTCCATTTGGCTCGCTTAATGTTCTTGTCCTACAATATGTGCCATGAACGACGAAAAACCAAGCCCCAATCCCGATTTTTCAGGCCAAACCCCGCCTAAAAAGGTCAAAAAAACCGATGAAATCAACGGTTTTGAAGATGGCGGGATGCTGGAGCCCACGCGCTACGGCGACTGGGACGTTAAGGGGCGGTGCAGTGATTTCTAGACCTGCACACCGTAGAGGTCATATTCCTCGGCGTCCTCGATTTTGACGTTGACGATATCGCCTTGTTTCAGATTTTTTACATCGCGTAAGAATACTGTGCCGTCGATTTCGGGCGCATCGGCCTTGGAGCGCGCATCGGCACCGCCGCCCGCAACGTCATCGATAATGCATTCGAGCGTTTTGCCGATTTTCGCGGCGGCTTTTTTGGCGCTGATTTCCTGCTGCTTTTCCATGAAGCGCTGCCAGCGGATTTCCTTGATTTCGTCGGGCACGTGATTTTCGATCTCGTTCGATTTTGCGCCTTTGACCGGTTCGTACTGGAACGCGCCGGCGCGGTCGATCTGCGCTTCGTCGAGCCAGTCGAGGAGCATCTGGAAATCGGATTCGGTTTCGCCGGGGAAGCCGACGATGAAGGTGGAGCGCAGTGTGAGGTCGGGGCAGATTTTCCGCCAGTTCTGGATGCGCGCCAGTGTTTTTTCCTGCGACGCTGGACGGCGCATGGCTTTCAAGACATTTGGGCTTGCGTGCTGGAACGGAATATCGAGATAGGGAAGGATTTTTCCTTCGGCCATTAATGGAATTACGTTGTCGACATGCGGATAGGGGTAAACATAGTGCAGGCGGACCCAGGCACCGAGTTTGCCAAGCTCATCGCAGAGATTGTAAAATTTCGCGGGGACTTTGTTTCCCTTCCACGGACTCTCGGCGTATTTAAGGTCGACGCCGTAGGCGGATGTATCCTGCGAGATGATGAGGAGTTCTTTCGTTCCCGCCTTGATGAGCGCTTCGGCTTCATGCAGGACGCGGTGGAGCGGTCGGCTGACGAGATCGCCGCGCAGGGATGGAATAATGCAGAAGGAGCAGCGATTGTTGCAGCCTTCGGAAATTTTCAGGTACGCGTAGTGGCGCGGCGTGAGTTTTAATCCAGCTTCGTCGTAGGTCGGCGGCGTGAGATCGACATAGGGGTTGCGCGTGATCGGCTGGTGCTTGTGAACGGTGGTGACGACCTGTTCGTACTGGTGCGGGCCGGTGACGGCGAGGACCTTGGGATATTTCTCGGTGATTTCCTCGGGCTGCGCGCCCATGCAGCCGGTGACGATGACGCGGCCGTTTTCATCCATGGCGTCGCCGATGGCCTGGAGCGATTCGGCCTTGGCGGAATCGAGGAAGCCGCATGTATTTACGATGACGAGATCGGCGCCTTCGGCGCTGTCGATAAATTTATATCCTTCGGAGCGGAGCTGGGTCATGATGCGCTCGGAATCCACCAGCGCCTTCGGGCAACCCAGCGAGACCAGTCCGATTTTCGGGGCCGGGGAGGGTTGTGAGTAATCCTTGCTTTTTGGTGCGTTCGCGGTTTTCATGGCGCTGTTTTATAGTATTTTTCGGGGCTCATTAGCAAGAAAAGGCGGAAATAAGACCATGGGTATGAGGTTCCGGCTGTTTTTAGCGGCTTTTATGGCGTTCAGCCTGCCTGCCCGGGCGGATATGACGGTCTATGAGCTGTTTACCGCGCGGGACTGCCCCTCGTGCCCGCGCGCGGACGAGCTGTTCGGCCAGATCAGCCGCAACAACCCGCAGGTCATCGCGCTGGCCTGCCATGTCACCTATTTCGACCGGCCGGGGCGGGCGGATTCGTTATCGGCGCCGTTCTGCGACGGGCGGCAGACAGGATATAAACAGGGCAAGGTGCTGGACCGGATTTATACGCCCGCTGCGGTGGTGAATGGCATGTACGGCGTCAAGGGCAACGACCAGGACGCGGTGATGAGCGGGCTGACGAGCAGCGGTGTGATCGAGTCCATCAAGCCGGTGCATCTTTCCGAGCAGGGCGGTTACCTGAATATCACGTTGCCGTCGGTGGAACTGAGCGAGGCCGCTGATGTGTGGCTGTTCGCCTATAACAACGGCAATGCTGTGACGTTCCTGACGAAGCTGATGCGCTGGAACGGGAAATCGGTGGCGATGGCATTCCCGGTCGGGAGCGTCCCGGCGGCGGGTTACGCCGTGATTGCACAGACGACGGCGCAGACGCAGATTTTGGCTGCAGGTAAGACAAACTAAATTAAGCGGCGATTTTAAGGTCGATCATCACAGGGACGTGATCGGAGGGCTTTTCCCAGTCGCGAGCGGAAACGTGAATGTCCTGCGAGAGTAGCGATTTTTTCAATGGTTGTGTCACCCAGATATGGTCTAAGCGGCGGCCGCGGTTCGATTTCTTCCAGTCCTGGTTGCGGTATGACCACCAGGTGTAGACTTTTTCTTCCGGCGGGACGAAGTGGCGCGCGGTATCAACCCAGTCGAGAGAATCCAGCATTTTGTTCAGCCGCGTAGTTTCCGGCGGCGTGTGCGAGACGACGGTGAGGAGCTGCTTGTGTGACCAGACGTCATTTTCGTAGGGTGCGATATTGAAATCGCCGACGGCGACGAGTTTATCGGTTTTTTTGTAACGCTCTTTGAACCAGCCAGCCATTTCATCGACGAAATCGAGCTTGTGTCTGAATTTATCGTTGGCAACGGGATCGGGAATGTCGCCGCCCGCAGGAATATATAAATTGTGCAGTTCAAAGTTTTTGAAGGTTGCTGCGATGTGGCGGCAATCCTCGCGGCCGCAGCGGTGGTGGATGTCGTGGGCGTCGAACGGGACTTTCGAAAGAATGGCGACGCCGTTATAGGATTTCATGCCCTGAATGGCGATGTGTTTGAACCCTGCGTTTTTTATGGGATCGAACGGGAAAAATTCATCCTGCGTTTTCGTTTCCTGCAGGCAGATGATGTCGGGTTTGCATTCCTTCGCGACGCGGAGGAGATTATCGATCCGCAGGCGGACGGAGTTTATATTCCAGGTAAGAATGCGCATTTGAAATTCAGAACGGCAGTTTTGCGTTCGAGTCGAGGCCGACGGATTCCATGACCTTTTTCGTTTCTTCCTTGACGCGTTCGTCCTTGGCTTCGCCAGCATTGTTCAGCGCGGCGACAATGAGGTCCTCGAGCATTTCCTTACCGTCCCTGTTCAGCAGGGATGGGTCGATCTCGACAGATTTCACAATGCTTGCGCAGGACATTGTCACGCGCACAAGGCCATCGCCGGACGCGCCGCTGACGTTTATGTCCTTGAGCTTTTCCTGGATTTCCTCGAGCTTTTGCTGGACCTGCTTGGCTTGCTGCATCATTTTCTGGATATTGAACATCGCTTAAAATCCCTAGTTGTCGTCTGAACCAGTTATATCCGTTAAAGTTATATCTGTTAACTGGGCGCCGGGGAAGAGCGCGAGAATTTGCGCTACACCCGGCAGGGCGGCGGCTTCGGCCAGTTCGACGGCGCGGGCGCCGCGGTGTTTGTCGGCCAAAGTGGGCTCGCCGGGCAGGCCAGAAATGCTGACCATCCAGCGTTTGCTGGTCAGCTTTGTAAGGAGGGGGCCAAGCTCCTGCGCCAGTTTCGGCGGGGCGTGTTCATGCGGGCGAATTTCAAGGCGGCCCTCTTCAAGGCGGACGAGGTGGACGGATTGATAAACCTGAGAGGAAAGCATGACTTCACCGGCCTCATCGAGCAGGGCGACGATATCCTCCAGATTACGCACGGCATGCTCGGTGAATGTCTGCGGTTCCGGAGCAAGAGCGGCCTGTGTCGATCCTTTTGACGTGCGGGTGGCGGATGCATATTCACGCGGTGAGGGCGCGGAAGCCGTCATGGTTTGCTGCGGCGTGCCTGCGGGCTGGTTTTTCAGTTTGCGGACGAGATCGGCCGGGTCGGGCAGGTCGGCGGCGTAAGCGAGGCGGATGATGATCATTTCGGCTGCATCGTGGGGCGCGGGCGCGCTTTGGACTTCGCTAAGTCCTTTGAGCAAAATCTGCCAGGTGCGGCCCAGCGTGGGCATCGAAAGTTCGGCGGCGAGGGCGGCGATGCGTTTGTCCTCGGCTTTCGCTTTCGGCACGGCGCGGATTTTCGTGAGCTGGTGCGTGAAATCGAGGAGGTCCTGAACCAGCACGAGCGGGTCGCCGCCGGAGCGGTACATTTCATCCATGATTCCGAGCGCGGCGGGCATGTCGCCGGTCAGGGCCTTTTCAAGAAGGTCGAGTGTGCGGCCGCGGTCGCCTAGGCCGAGCATGTCGGTGACAAGCTGCGCCGTGATTTTATCGCCGCCGAGCGAAATGGCCTGGTCGAGGAGTGAAAGTCCATCGCGCACCGAGCCGTCGGCGGCGCGCGCGATTTGCGCAATCGCTTCGTCCTCGGCTTTCACTTTTTCTTTTTTGCAGATATTGAGGAAATGTTCGGAGAGCGTGGGGATATCGACGCGGCGGAGATCGAAACGCTGGCAGCGCGAGAGAACGGTGAGCGGGACTTTCCTGATCTCAGTGGTCGCGAAAATAAATTTGACGTGCGGCGGCGGTTCCTCGAGCGTTTTCAGCAGCGCATTGAACGCCGATTTCGAAAGCATGTGCACTTCGTCGATGACGTAGATTTTATAGCGCGCCTCGGTCGGGGCGTAGCGCACGCCGTCGAGGATTTCGCGCATGTTGTCGACGCCGGTGTGCGACGCGGCATCCATTTCGATGACGTCGGGGTGGCGGTCCTCGGTGATGGCGCGGCAAAGGGCGCAGTCATCCGTCGGGCCAGTGGTGGGGCCGGATTTGCCCTCGGGGCCCTTGTAGTTGAGCGCCTTGGCGATGATGCGGGCGGTTGTTGTTTTGCCCACACCGCGCACGCCGGTCAGCATGAAGGCATGCGCGACGCGGCCGGAATCGATGGCGTTTTTCAGCGTGCGGACGAGGGCGTCCTGGCCGATCAGCTCGTCGAAATTCCGGGGCCGGTATTTCCGGGCCAAGACACGATATTCTGGGCGGTATTCAGGGCTGGCTGGGGCTTTGCTATTGGACATATATATTATCTAGAGCGATTCCCGCGAATCCGCAAACGCAGCCGGGGACATATCCGGGGAAAAAGTGGAAGACCGGACCCGAACCAAATTCGTTACGGCTGCTGCCTTTCGGCTCTGACCGGGTTGGCGATAGATCCGCCCCGATCTTCCGGGGGTACATATAAGGGGTGGGGGGCTAATCCGCAAGCGGAAGAAGGCCCTATATAATTGACATAATGTATAAAATATGCGAAGGTCTGCCAGTATATGACCGGGGCTGTTAAAGGCATTATGAACGGGTTCCGGGAGCGATAAACGAGGAAGACATGTATTTACTGAAGAATTTTTTGGGGCTTACAGACAGGCTTGCAGGGTTGTTCGCGCGTAAAGCCCAGACTGGCGGGTCCGCGCTTGTCGAGGAGGCGAGGGAGCTGGTGGCGCGCGGTGAGGTAAATTCATTTGCAACGGGAAACCATGAAAGACTAAATCAGTTTTTCAATAAATTGCCCGAGACGGCCTATGGCACTTATAAAGAGGCTATCCGGGCGTTACGCGTCTTATCCAATGCCGGCTGTACGCCAGCTCTGCAATACAGACATACGATCGGGGCAGAAAGAATGGGCGATGAATTTTTCGAAGGAAAAGATTATCGTGCCTATGTTGTCGAACACAGCGTTGCCTATATCAACGGACGTAATGATGTTCTCCGTTATATGGCCGGGTACTGCGAAGGAAAATTTACAGGCGAAGAAGACAAAGTCGGGGTTCTCGAGGCTGTAGATTTTATAAAGAACATGAGAGCGGATTATCTTCGCGGAAGCGAGTTGAACATTGTCTGCGGCGAGTATCCGGAAATTCGTGTTGTGCTGCGCGGTGACCTGATGGTCTACCGGGCGGCGAACACGTCCGATCGCAAGCTGGCTTATACCTATCTTCAGGAAGCCCGGGAGCACGGGGTCAGTCCGAAGATAAATATGGACCAGGCATTCAAGACTATAATGGGCCGACTTTCACCCGAAGTTCCGTAAAACCGGCTTTTTTAATTTACAGACCTGAAAAGGATTGAAAAGGCAGGGGCTTTCCATGTATTGGATAATCGGCAAGCCGTTGTAGCTCAGGGGTAGAGCATCGCATTCGTAATGCGGGGGTCGGAGGTTCAATTCCTATCAACGGCACCATCTTTTATTAGAAATCCTGTAAATTCGCGCTTTTCCGATGCTCGGAAAATGGTCCCTACCAGCGTCTGGTACATAGGCTGGGACATAGATTATCGATGCCATATCGAGCGCAACCGTCATATCTGCAATTTCGCGGGCGGACTTATTATTTCAGGATAGCGGTTCCGCTAAATTTAGTGCCTGTCTTAGGTCGGCGCGGGTATAAAAAATCACTTCGAACAGGAGATTATAGATTGGCTTGTTTTTTAGGCCAAAAATACACCCTGTTTGTTCAAAAATATTTTGAATATATTCGGGCAATGATCCCAACCAGCCAAGATATCGATCTTTTGATCCGCAACCATTTCGAGAAATGTCTAATGGAGGCGGAGGAGCGTATCTGGATGGCGCGGCACGATTTGGCGGAGGGTACGGAAACTACCGAGGATTTGCACAATGGCCTTGAAAACTTAGAGGGGGATTATCAGCGATTAAAAGATTTACAGTTTGGTTGGAAGAATACCCCTCATCAAGAAAAGGTCGCAAAAGAACTATTGGCGTGGAAGCAGTATGATATTTCGCATTTAGACAATCTTTATAAGGAACTTCTTAAAGGCATAATGGAGGCTCACCTTGAGGCTTCTCGCCTTCATATCGCTTATATCCGCCGTGATCATAAGGGAATGAATATCCAAAATGATTTTTTTGAAGGTTGCTATGATTATCTTCGGAAGCCGGATGGTGATCTATATCTTGAGTATGCTGATAAGCCTTATCATGGCGGCAATCCTGAAAGGAAACCATTCGATTTGTCCGAAGCCGTGGAGTTGTATTTTAAATACAAGCGTAGGGAAACGAAAGACTGGCATCAAGCCAATCGTGCCTACATGGAGCGACTTACAGATATCTTAGGCAAGAATACATCTCTGAAAAGCCTATCCAAACAAGATGGAATAAAATTAGAGGATGCTCTCTGGGAAATTCCAACAAATTACAAAAAACTTTATGCTGATGTCCCTTTAAAGAATTTTCTGGCGGGAAAGCAGGGTGAGTACGAAAGAATATCGGGGCAAACCGTTTTTAATTATTGGATGGCAATCCGGGCGTTTTTTGAATGGTGTAAAGAGCGCGAATATATGTCCTTAAACATTTTGGCAAATATAAAGTTAAATACGAAGCGAAGTGGAAAAGTAAAACAAGAAAAACGACGGCCATACACTTCTGAAGAACTGAGAGCGTTATTTTCATGCCCTCTTTTCACGGGTCATAAATATGAGAACCGTGAACTTTGGCTGGCGGGTGATCTCCTAAAAAGGAATGGAAATTATTGGATACCGTTAGTGGGATTATTTGCGGGGGTGCGTTTAGGAGAAGCTCTTTATCTTCAGATAAAAGATATCAAATCAGATCGTGATGTTTTTTACATCGACATAAATAAAGAGGATGGGAAAAGTATAAAGAATGAACAAAGCGCGAGAAAGATACCTATTCATCCTACATTGAAGGCTTTGGGTTTTCTGACGTATTGCGAGAAGCGAAAATTGTTTGCTGATGGCGATGAAAGATTATTCGATGGTATTACTTTTCCGGAGAATGGAAAAATTACAAAAAATTTCAGTCGGAATTTTTCTAAGCTTTTAACGAACATTGGATTGAAAAAAGGTTCTCAATTAACTTTTCATTCTTTGCGCCATAATTATGTCGATGCCTTGCGGAGAGTTCCGGGTATCTCAGTAGAGGCTATGGACCCTTTGGATGGGCGGAATACGACAGGAAATCTTCGTGGAAGCCGCAAAGGATATGGACACGATTTCTCTCCTTCTGAGTTGTACCCGTTCGTTGAAAAAATGGATTTTAGAGTCGATTTGTCCCATTTAATGCCGACAGGCGAGGATAATTGAACCCCGGTTCAGCCGCTTATAAAGCCGCGAAGAATTGGAAGTCCAGTTGACTCATTTCCGGACAAACTCGCTGTTCTGCATTTCCACTTGGATAACTCGAATTTTCAATGATATTGTCCACGTTAGCGCGTCCTTATAGGGGCGTGCCGGGGCGTAATTACCCCTTACATGCGGCTTCTAGCATCGAGCCGTAATCCAATGATGCCTTCTCGACTTATGGTCGGGGAGGTGGAGGAATATAATAGCGCAAGCAAATACTCTGCGCCGTTCATGTAGCGGTAATTAACTCCCCGGCTTCCAGAGAAATCTGGAGGCCGTTTCGCTTTAAGGGAGAAAACATGAAACGTAATTTAAAAAATTTAATTTTGTTATCAATGCTGGCGCTGTCCGCTTGCACAGTTGCGGTCCATGACCCTGAGGCTTTCAAAGCACAAGCTCATCACCGCGAAAAAACTTATGAAGTTCCTTTGCCAAAATTTTATGCGTGCTATATGCGCGGCGCTCGTCTTTCTCCGCCGCTGGAAACGCTTTTGACTGATGAGGAGGGTTATTTCGGATCGCCCGGACTCTGGGAATTTGTCATGACTAAAAAAGGAAATAAAACTCTCGCCCGCTATTCTAATGTCGGAGATTACTGGACGAAGTTTGGTGAGAGGATTTTTGAACGTGCTGAAATGTGTGGAAAGGAATAAACGATGGCTAAGAAAATTCAAATGAGCGTTTGTACGGCCTGTCATTTTGTCGGCAAGCCCAAGCCGAAAGGATCGGGAGCGATTGAGTTGATCCTTTGGCTTTTCTATCTGATACCGGGGCTGATTTATCATCTCTGGAGGCATGGCGGCGGGAATAAGTGCCCGGAGTGCGGGGGAGCGGCCATGATCCCTGCCCATACGCCAAAGGCGCAAGAAATCATCGCCAAATCCAAGGCCTAAATTGAGTGCCAGCGCATGTACCATTATGGCAATAATTTCTAGATTTATGTTGTTTGGCCGCCGTTAAGTCGTCGCAGGGCTGGATATTAGCGCGGCTGTACCTGCTTCTACCTCTCCATGCCCATTACACTGCCTTTTACAGGCCGACAAATGGCGTTTTAATTTTCCCCTGTCATTAGCCCCGTAAGGTCAGTAATTTAAACCAGCTATTTAATTGGAACAGGTGACTGTGAAGTCACTTTTAATGGCATCATGAAAATTCAGAAATTTAATAGGATCAACGCCAGAACATTCAAAAGCTTTCCATGGCCGACGGCGCTGGAAGAATTTTTGGATTTCAATCTCATTTATGGCTGGAACGGTTCCGGAAAAACCACGCTGTCCGATATTATGCACATGATCGAAAAGCGGCTATCCATCGGTGAGGATGGGATTAGCGACTTTTCTTTTGTCTATGCTGGCCGAACTCTTACGAATGCGAGCATCGTTACCGATCAATCTCCGCCTTCTGTCCGGGTTTTTAACAAATCGTTTATTGAAAAGAATGTTTTTGCGGATGGCGGCGCAACGCCGATTTTCTTTATCGGCGAAGAAAATATAGAAAAGCAGAAGGATTTGGATGCTCAAAAAGAGGCGCTGGACGATTTAAAAACGCAAGCTGTTACAAAAAAGACAGAGGTTGGCAAGAAAGACAAGGAATTGGCCGATCTCTGTCAGAGCAAGGCATCAGAGGTGCGCGGCTGGGCGGGCATTACAAGCCAAAATACTTATAACAAAAGTCATTTCTCCGTGGACTGCGAAGCTCTCATCACTGAAGGCTCAAGCGATAAGCATTTAAGAACCGAGGAGCAAATTGCCAGCCTGAAAACGATAGTTTCAGGCACCGCCCAGCCAAAAATAGATATAGAAAAATTTTCCTCTCCTGATTTTTCTCTCCTGATTTCTGATGCAAAAAAATTGCTTCAGAAGACAGTGGTTTCCCAAACGATTGAAGCCTTAACCAAGAATGAAAAGCTGGCGGATTGGGTTAAAGAAGGCGTGGGAATTCATAAGGATCATAAGGCCGAGAATTGCCAATTCTGTGAACAAAAACTTCCGGCGCAAAGGCTAAAAGATTTAGAAGGGCACTTTAACGATGAATATATAGTTCTCGATACTGCTTTAAAGGAAATGACCGGGGTAATCACCGCAACCGTTGAGGCGCTTAAGGTGGCTCAGAAACGTAGTCCGGCGCAACTCTATCCTGATCTCATCGAAAAATATCAGCTTGAGTGTCAAAGCTTTGATGGTCTGATAAATCAATACATTGAATTTCTACTGAAGTTGTCTGCGGCAGTTGAGAAGAAAAAAGGAAAACCCTTTGAGGGGATGTCCTTTGATTTGGAAATTCCGAATAAGGGAATAGTTTCTCTCGATGGTATCAATGGGGTTATAGCGGAACACAACGTCCGCACCGATGATTTCAATCAAGCTGTTTCAGGGGCGAAGCAAGAAATCAGGTACGCGAAGGCCGCTGAATGTATAAAAGAGTATGAGACTCAAAAAGCGGCGCTAGGAAAATCGGAAGAAGAATTGCATCTGCTGGAAAAATCTATTTTAAAGGCGGCGGAAGATATTAGTGTTCTTGAACAAGAAATTATTGAGCATAAAAAGCCCGCCGAAGACATCAACAAGGATTTAAAGAAATATTTAGGTCACAGCGAACTGGAATTCACAACGGGTGCTACTAATACAGGGTACAATATCATGCGCGGCGCAGAACCGGCGCGGGCGCTAAGCGAAGGTGAAAAAACAGCTATTGCTCTGCTTCACTTTCTGAAGACGCTTGAAGATAGAAGCTTTGATATCAAAAACGGCATTGTTGTGATTGATGATCCGGTTTGCAGTCTTGACGATACCGCGCTGTTTTACGCCTTCAGCTTTATAAAGGAGCGCACTAAATCTGCCAAACAGCTTTTCATTTTGACGCATAACTTCTCATTTTTTCGACAAGTGAAAAATTGGTTTACCCATGTAAATAGACGGAAGAAAAAGATCGGGAAAGAAGCCTCTTTTTATCAGACGGTATGTTCCATTGAGAGTAGCGGGCGCGTAAGCCGCCTACAAAAACTTGACCCTCTCTTGCTCGATTATGAGTCCGAATATCAATATTTGTTTAGCTTAACTTATAAGGCATCGCTGAGTACGAGCGGCGGTGGCCTTGAGCAATATTATCATATGCCGAACGTTGCCCGCCGCTTGTTGGAAGCATTCTTGGCTTTTCGTTTACCCGGCGCACATGACGGTTTAAATGAAAAACTTGAAAGCCTGACTTTTGATACAGCGAAAAAGACGAGGATCATACGGTTCTTACATGTGAATTCGCATGACGACCACGTTTCAGAGCCAGAGCATGATACTTCCATTCTGTCAGAAACCCCGCAAATCCTGGCCGATGTCATGGAACTGATCGAAAGCGAAGATAAAAAACATTACGACGAAATGATGAAACTTCTTGCGCCACCAACGAGTCAGTCAGCAACTGGAACGGGCGGTCCGTAGCCCCTTCTATAGAGGGAATTCTTTTTTAAAGATTTGTATATGTCGCGCCCCGCAAGAAAACGTGAAAACCCCAAAATCGATTTGCCCTCGTTTGACGCGGGGTTCAATTTCCCAGTGCGGCGGGCGCGGTACGACAAGTTAGAAATAACTTTAGAGTTAGGTTGGGTAGATAATGCTGACACGAGAGTCATAAACGAAGAATTTCGGCGGATAGCTCGTAGGAGCCGCTTACTAAATAGCGACGGCAGTGCGGATTTTCCGGCATTGAGAATAGCCAAAAGAAAAGCTGGGCGTGGCAGATGGTTGTTTGATGGTAAGCTACAAGTCATTTCGGGCGGGAGAAGCGTGCCTCGTATTAAGGCCCATTTATCCATCAACCCAACCCGCTATTTCGCGAACAATCCCCCACAGCGCCGCGAGCGTGCAAGTTATAGCGATTTAAAAACTTATGAGTCAGAACAGGCTAAAATCCTCCGGGAATGCCTCGACCATAATGACAACTTGGTAATTGATGATCGACTAGATGAGGCGCTGGATGAGAATTGGCGTGAGATTTGTTCCAGAGCGGTTGAAAGAGCTATTGAAGTTATACAGGTGGATATAGAACGCTATTCGACCCGTGATATTTTTGTTTTTGAGCATCCCGGTGCATGGACCGTTAAAAGTCTTGAGGTTTATTGGGAATATCGAGCGGTTAATGCGCCACTGGTCGTCGAAAGCTTTTGTAATCATGCCGCACATTATTTTCGCAGGCATAGGAGAAGAATACATTTAAAGGAAATCGATCAGGAAGCATCATTTGCTTCATATATTTTTGAGCCGGGCCGGAAAGGCGTCTCGATTGCGGTTTATGCGAAAACACAGAGTCGTATCCGCGTTGAATGTCGTTTTACGACCTATCCAAAATCAATCTATAATAAGGCTTTAACAGATAGGCGCTTTCCTCGTGGTAATCTATCGTCATTATTCTCGATGATAGAAGCTCTCGCAGAAATGGCGCAGGATGAGATGCTTCCTTTGCGGGCGGCCCATAAGTCTTATAAGAAGAACGTATTGCGGCGGTTTGGGTTGATAAACACGCTGGCGGCTATTTCCTATATGGCGGCGCAGGATGAGATGATTATCCATCGTGTCATTGAAAACCTTCTTGTTAATAAGCTGGTCGTAGAAAATCAGGATCAAAAATATAATCAGGCGTTACGGCGGATGGCAGAACGTAATTTATTAAAGCCCCTTCCGAAACGATCACGCCAGCCCCGGATATATGCACCCTCTGGTATTTTGAGGAAAATCATTTCATCAATATCTCGATAGCTAAGGCCATGCTATTTTGAAGGCAAGCGAGGCAGAAAGGGTAAATGATTGGAAATATTTGTAGCGTGGTGGGGTGCTCTCCTTTCGACCATCTTAGCCGTAATTAAAATGTGGGATGTTTATCAGAAGCGCGTGCGCGTGGAGGTCAATTATGATTTCCGCCCGAGCGAGCATGGCGGTAACACTATTACTCTATATAATCCCTCAAGCGTGCCGATCCTTATCAGGTATTGGACTGTTTTGCGTATAAAGAGGTTGCCTCCTGTAGCTCATCCGATCATAGATCGTAATGATGTTGATGGCGGAGATATTCAACTCAATGGGCATTCCGCTTTTAGTTTAGTTTTTGATGAAGAAAATTATTTTAGCACTCACATCGATGAAACCAGAAAACACGGCAAGTTGTACATCGATCTTCAAATTGTCGGACGAAGAAAGCCATTGCTAGTTCGAGTATATCCTTAGTTCCAATAGGCCAAGCCCTTCTGGGATGGCCCTCCTTGCCCCAAATTTGATCCCATATGAGTCCTCGTTGCCTTTTGGGACGCGGTACGGCAGTACGTCAAGGACTCTATTGGGACAACCTAGGCCAAAAGGAAGGCAAATATGAAAATCGGATACGCTAGAACCAGTACACTAGAACAGGAAGCCGGGCTGGAGGCTCAAATCCGCGATCTCAGGACGATGGGATGCGAGAAAATATTTTCGGAGCAAACATCATCAGTCGGTGAAAGAAAGGAACTGGAGGCGGCGCTGGATTTCGTCAGGGAGGGTGACACGCTGGTTGTTGCAAAGCTGGATAGGCTCGCTCGCTCCGTTATTCACCTCGGCCAGATTGTCGAGGCGCTGGATAAGAAAAAGGCGAACCTGCAAATCCTCGATCTTGGCATTAATACGGCTCAGGCGACGGGCAAGCTGGTTTTAAATGTCATGGGCGCGATTGCTCAGTTTGAACGGGAAACAATGCTAGAGCGCCAGCGTGAAGGCATCGCTAAGGCCAAGGCCGATGGGAAATACCGGGGCCGGGCACCTACGGCGCGAGGAAAAGCTGCGGAGATACGGAAGTTGACAGGAGAAGGCATTGCACCTGCTGAAATAGCTCGGCGGCTAGAAATAGGTCGATCCTCAGTTTATCGCATTCTGACAGGTAGCAATGACCAGTAAAAATCTGAACCCCGGTTCAATTAAAAAAACCAGACGCGTAAAGTTTGAATTGCGAAACTAATTGTAGATTTTTTTATCAGTGCTATATATATAGCCATGCGTCTGATTATTTCCTTCCTTATGTTTTCAATAATTCTGAGCGGTTTTATGACCGCCGCGCACGCATTTGAACCAGTTTCCGATGGTAAAGCTGGTATTACTCTCTGTGATGATTGCCAAGGCAAAAATGCTGATAGCACACAAGATCAGGATGATGCTCCTGCGAAAAGCTGTGATTTAAGCTGCCATAATTGCTGTGCTGGACATGTGGGATTTCTATCTTCTGCGTCTGTAAATCTTGTAAGTGCTTCTGCAACGCTGTCGCCACTTTATGAACAAAAGCTGGCCGATGCTTTCCTTTTCTCTTTATTACGTCCCCCTCGAATCCTTGTCTGACCTGAACGGGAATTAAAGCCGCAAGGTTTTATCCCGTAACGCTGCCCTTGTCAGGCGGCGCGTATTATGGCGTTTCAGTTATCACAAGGAACTTACAGAATGACTCGATTGATTATGCTGGCTGCGGGCTTTATTGCCTTGTCGCTCCCGGCTTCTGCTCAAGAAAAACCAATACCATCCGCGCTTGCTTTGGATCAGGCCATTGCATGGGCCTTAGAAAAATCCCCTGTTCTTGCTGCATCAGGAAGCCGCGCTGATGCAGCTTCTGCTAACAGATCACAGGCAGGTGCATTACCCAATCCAGAATTATCGATTGAGGCCGAAAATATCTATGGAGATGATGAACTTGAAGGCATGGATTCTGCCGAGATTACTTATGGCGTTGAACAACTGATTGAACTGCCGGGAAAGCGCGGAAGCCGGGTTAATATTGCAGAAAGCGAAAGAGCGCGTTCTTATTTTGAACGGGATACCGCGCAGCTTGATTTAATTCGTGATGTAACGGTTGCTTATGCAGAGCTTGTCGCAGCGCAGCAGGAATTATCTATTCTTGAAGAAGAGCGCGGCCTTGCCACCGAGGTACGTGACAGCGTTGCCGCCAAGGTAGAGGCAGGTAAAGAGCCGCCTATTCAGAAAAACAAAGCTGAAATTGAATTATCATCCAGTGAGATTGCGCTTGATCGTGCCCGAAGAATGGCAATCGCGAAGAAGCAAACTCTAGGCGCTTTAATGGGAAGCGATACAGTCGATTTTGTAGTCCAACCCGGAAGCCTTGCTGCTGTGACAGAACCAGAGCCCTTGGAAATCTATCAGGCTCATGTCGCGCAGACACCAGATGCTCAAACTCTGGAAGCTGGCGTTACACAGGCGCAAGCAGCATTGTCTTTGGAAAAAGCAAATGTTTTACCTGATCCGACCGTAAGCTTGGGAGTGAGGCAATTCCGTGAAGATGACACCCAAGCTTTTGTAGCAGGCGTTTCGCTTCCAATTCCTGTTTTCAATATAAACCGTGCGGGTATCGAGCGTGCAGGACATGAATTGAATGCAGCCAAGCTTGATCAACGTAGTGGCCAGTTATCGCTTCAAACGGCATTGATTGAAACCTATGGGAACTACACAAGTGCTTACCGTGAAGCAAGCGCGTTGCAAGCGTCTGTTTTACCGGGCGCAGAAGAAGCATTCCAATTCGCACGCGGTGGTTATGACGCAGGTAAATTTGGTTATCTGGAAGTTCTGGATGCGCAAAGAACCCTGTTCGATGCCCGCAGGCAGTTTAATGAAGCTGTTCTCGATTACCACCAGCAACGCGCTGTTCTGGAGCGCCTTAGTGCAATTCACGCAAACACTCAATTTTCTAATAAGGAAATAAGCCAATGAGAAAGACGAAACTAAAAACCTTTTTAATTACCTCTGTTGCCATAGGCGCATTGATCGGTGCTTTTGCTTACAAGGAATTCGTGCCGCCAAGTCATGCCGCCGAAGAGCATGGTGACGAACATGGTCATGAAGAAGGCGAAGTAAAGCATGACGAAGGAAAAGAAGAGCAACACGGTCATGGGCATGAGGAAGGTGGCGAAGAAAGCCATGAGGAAGCAGGCCACCAAGAAGGCGGCGAACATGGGGAAGGAGGTCATGAGGAGGAAGGAATCGTAAAACTCGATGATGCCCAACTGACTGCTGCTGGAATTAAAATCTCAGAAGTCGGTCCCGGTGAACTGGCGCGGGAAGTAAATGTTCCGGGTAAGATTGTCGCGGCGGCTGATCGTATGGCGCAGATTGTTCCAAAGGTCGAAGGTGTTGTGACCGAAGCGCTTAAGAACTTGGGTGACACAGTAGAAAAAGGCGAAGTGCTTGCCCTGATTGAAAGCCGTGAGATGGCTGAAGCAGTAGCAGATTTCTTGGCCGCAAAACGTGCTGAGGAACTGGCAGGCACCACATTCAATCGTGAAAAATCCTTATGGGATAAGAAAATCACCGCCGAGCAAGATTACCTGAATGCCAAGAATGCGCATCAGGAAGCGAACATTCGCCTTGATCTTGCAAAACAGAAATTACAAGCGTTAGGTCATGAGGGCGATGTAAGTGGGAACGGAAATGCCCGCTTTCACAAACTGAAAGCGCCATTGGCAGGGCGCATTATAGCCCGTGAACTGACCTTGGGCGAATATGTCGATACAACGCATACAGCTTTTACAGTCGCTGATTTGAGCGTGGTCTGGGTTGAAACGGCGATTGCGCCCGGTGATTTGCCTTTCGTCAAGGAAGGCCAGATGGCGAACATCGTGGGGAGCGGCGGTAAAGCAGAAGGCAAATTGATTTTTATCAGCCCTGCGATTGATCCCGAAACTCGTTCTGCAAAAGCCATTATCCAGCTCGACAATGCAGATGGAATATGGAGGCCGGGTGAATTCGCCAATGCCGCCATTGCCACATCAGCACAAGATGCAGCAATCATGATTCCCAAGGAAGCCATACAGAGTATCGAAGGGCAGAATGTTGTTTTTGTTCTGGGCGACAAAGGCTTTGAGAAAAGAGCCGTAGGTCTGGGCCGCGAAGATAGTCATCATGTCGAAATTGTATCCGGCCTGAATTCTGGAGAAGCGGTCGCTATTAGCGGCACATTTACTTTAAAAGCAGAATTTGGCAAAGCCGAAGCCGAACATAGCCATTAGGAATTGGAAGATTAAATCATGATCGAGAAAATTTTACGTTTTTCTATTGCTCACCGTTTGTTAATTCTCATGTTAACGATAACGGTGTCAGCTTATGGCGTTTATGCATTGGGCCAACTTCCGATTGATGCTGTGCCTGATATTACAAACAATCAGGTTCAGATTAATGTCGAAGTTCCCGCGCTCTCGCCGTTTGAGGTGGAGAAACAGGTTACATACTCGATTGAAACGGCCATGGCTGGTATTCCCGGCTTGATCGAAACCCGTTCCATGTCCCGTAACGGCTTTGCGCAAGTTACGGTTATCTTCGAGGACAGCGTTGATATTTATTTTGCCCGCGCACAGGTCAATGAACGCCTTGCTACAGCCAAAGAGAGCCTGCCTGAAGGCGCAGAAGTGGTAATGGGGGCTATTTCAACGGGTCTTGGCGAAATCTATATGTGGACCGTCGAATACGAAAAACCTGATCAGCCATATACAACGCCTGAAGGCTTAAAACTTACGTCTGAATTTGAAAAGGCGATGTATCTACGCACTGTGCAGGACTGGATTATTGGCCCGCAGATTAAAACAGTAAAAGGCGTGGCCGCAGTCGATTCCATTGGTGGCTATGCGCAGCAATACCATGTCCAGCCCGACCCTCAGAAATTGGCGGCATTGGGTTTGACCTTCAACGATGTGATTGAGGCTCTTGAGCGTAACAATGCAAGTACAGGCGCGGGCTATCTTGAGCAAAAAGGCGAAGCCTATGTTGTTCGTGCCGATGGTCGTCTGACTACAAGCGAAGAAATCGGCAATGTCGTTCTATCAACACGTAGCGGCGTTCCTATTTACATGAAGGATGTTGCAACGGTTGGCTTAGGCAAAGAGCTCCGCACAGGTAGTGCAAGTGAGAACGGCCACGAAGTTGTGGTTGCCACAGCCATGATGCTGCGCGGTGAAAACAGCCGCGTTGTTGCCAAGGCTGTCGATGAAAAATTAACCGAGATACAAAAATCCTTACCGCAGGGAGTGCGGGCCAAAACTGTATTGGATCGTACCAATCTGGTTGAGGCTACAATTAAAACAGTTAGCAAGAATCTGGGCGAGGGTGCTCTGCTCGTTATTGCTGTTCTGTTTCTCCTGCTTGGCAACTTCAGGGCTGCAATCATTACAGCTCTCATCATTCCTTTTACAATGCTCATGACAGGGATCGGCATGGTGAAAATGGGGATCAGTGCCAATCTTATGAGCCTTGGTGCGCTTGACTTCGGACTTCTTGTCGATGGCGGCGTTATCATCATTGAAAACTGTCTGCGGCGTTTGTCCGAGAAGCAGCATAAGGAAGGCCGCTTGCTCACTCATGAAGAGCGCCTTGATGAAGTGATGGAAGCCAGTGCGCAGATGGTCAAGCCTATGGTTTTTGGCCGTATCATCATCATTATCGTTTTCATGGCGCTTCTGTCCTTCACAGGCGTTGAAGGCAAGATGTTCACGCCAATGGCAATGACCGTTATTATTGCCCTGACATTCGCGTTTATCCTCTCTATTACCTTTGTTCCTGCGATGATTGCTATGTGGTTAAGCGGCAAAATCGAGGAAAAGGACAACTGGATCATCAGAAAGTCTAAGGCTGGTTATGAGCCGCTTTTGAATTTCTCACTCGATCATCCCAAGAAGATGATCTTAGGCGCAGTTCTGTTCTTTGCCTTTTCGCTCTTCATTTTCCTAAGGCTTGGGCAGGAATTCATTCCGACGTTGGATGAGAAAAACATTGCAATGCACGCCATGAGAATTCCTTCAACTTCTCTGTCGGAATCAACGGCAATGCAGTTACAGGTCGAAAAAGCCATCAGCTCCTTGCCAGAAGTAGCCTTTGTTTTCGCTAAGACAGGTACGGCTGAAATGGCAGGCGATCCTATGCCTCCAAATGTTTCCGATACGTTTATTATTTTGAAAGACCCTAGTGAATGGCCAGACCAAGGGTTAGAAAAATCTGAGTTGATTGAAAAAATTGCAGAGGCTGTAGGCCGGGTTCCAGGCAATAACTATGAATATACCCAACCTATCCAGATGCGCTTCAATGAACTGATTGCAGGGGTACGTAGTGACGTTGCTGTAAAAGTTTATGGTGATGATTTTGCAACGATTGGAAAGACTGCAAATAGCATTGCAGGGGCATTAAGAAGTGTACCCGGTGCAGCCGATGTAAAGGTTGAGCAAAGCACAGGTCTGCCGATGCTGGAAATCGACATTAACAAAAACACGATTGCCCGCTATGGCCTTAATATCGGTGATGTACTGGATTTGATTTCAGCCGCTATTGGTGGGCGCGAAGCCGGATTGATCTTTGAAGGTGACAGGCGTTTTCCTATTGTTGTTCGTCTGCCCGAAGCTGTAAGGCAGGATATATCGGCCCTCGAAAATCTCCCTGTGGCTGTTCCACATGAAGATGGCGAGGAAGGCGGTGCATTTGTACCCTTGAAGCAAATAGCCACATTCCGATTGTCTGAAGGTCCGAACCAGATCAGCCGTGAGAATGGCAAGCGCCGCGTTGTTGTGCAGGCAAACGTTAGAGGCCGCGATATTGGCTCCTTCGTTGCAGAAGCACAGCAAGCCATCGACAAAAATGTCCAAGTGCCTGCCGGGTATTGGCTCGATTGGGGCGGTCAATTTGAAAACCTGATGGCAGCGCGTGACAGGTTGATGATCGTCGTTCCCGCCTGTTTCTTTGTCATCTTCATGATGCTGTTTACAGCCCTTGGATCAGCGAAGCAGGCATTGCTTGTTTTTAGCGGAGTTCCTTTGGCGATTTCAGGAGGCATCTTCACATTGTTCCTTGCAGGAATGCCGTTCTCAATTCCTGCTGCTGTCGGCTTTATCGCTCTATCTGGTATTGCTGTGCTAAATGGGCTTGTAATGGTCACATACATCAACCAGTTGGTTGAAGAAGGTGTAGAGCGCCGGGAAGCAATCGTTCAGGGAGCTTTAACCCGCTTGCGCCCTGTTCTGATGACGGCCTTGGTTGCTTCTCTGGGCTTTGTGCCAATGGCTTTGGCTCATGGCACGGGCGCAGAAGTGCAAAAGCCTTTGGCTATGGTTGTTATCGGCGGTCTTATTTCTGCGACAGCCCTTACATTGTTGGTGCTTCCTGCGCTTTACAAAGTGTTCTCAGGCAAAGACAGAGCCGTGGTCGAAGATGAAATGCTTGCAGAGCACCACTATCAGCATAAGAAAAGAAGAAAATCAGATATCGATCCTATGGAACAATTTTAACTGCAAAGGAGAAAGAAATGAGAAATGCTTTATTTTTGACAGTTGCGTTATTTGCCTTGTCGGTTCCAGCCCAAGCGGAAGATAAAAAGGATGACGTTCCAAGCAACATTCAGCAAAAGTATGATCGTCGTCTTGAGGAAATGAAAGCCCTCGATAAAAATAAGGATGGGGTTTTGCAGGCTGAAGAGCTTGGGAAGAGCGTCGATAAAAAGTTTGATGCTGCCGATACTAATAAGGATGGCATCTTGTCACCTGAGGAGACTGCCGCATCTCTGGAAAGGTTTAAGGTTCAAGGACAGCAGACCTATGGCAATACAACTGATAAAAGAGCCAAACGTCTAGAAAACCGTTATCAGAACGCAGATGCGAATGAAGATGGAAAAATCTCAGAACAGGAATACAATGCCTACTTCGGAGGCCGCTATCAGAAGTTTGACCGTGATGGCGACGGTGTAATTTCTGAAAAAGAATACCGTAGCGACTCCGAAAAGATGCCCAGATCATATAGCAAGGAAAACGATTAATTTATGGTGCACGATCACGACCATACTCACGAAGAGGGAGAGCATCATCACGATCATGTGCCAAAGGTCTCATTAAGTAACGAGCGCCGCGTTTTCTGGGTGATGGTTCTGACTGGTGGCTTTATGGTCGTGGAGGCTGTCGGTGGGATTTTATCAGGCTCCTTGGCCCTCTTAGCTGATGCCGGGCACATGCTCACGGATACTGCTGCTTTGGCCCTTGCTTGGTTTGCTTTTCGTATTGGCAACAGGCCAGCCGACCCTAAGCGCTCATTCGGCTATCATCGCTTCCAAATCTTAGCGGCCTTCGCCAACGGTCTTATTCTCTTCGCTATTGCAGGTTGGATTGTCATCGAAGCAGTCAGAAGGCTTCTAGACCCTAGTGAAATTCACGGCATTTCTATGATTGCCGTTGCTGCTGTTGGGCTCTTGGTGAATATCATAGGCTTTTGGATTATGAGCCGAGGCGAGAAAGAAAACCTGAATATTCGTAGTGCCGCCTTGCATGTTATGGGTGATCTTTTAGGCTCTGTCGCCGCCATAATTGCGGCAGGGATTATTCTTCTAACGGGCTGGCTGCCTATCGATCCCATTCTTTCCGTGCTGGTTGCCTTGCTGATATTGCGAAGCGCATGGGCCATTATCAAGCAATCATCTCACATCCTTCTTCAGGGCACGCCTGAGGGACTTGATCCGGCACGCATCGGCGCGGCGTTAGGCGATATTGAAGGGGTTTTTGATGTGCATGATGTTCATGCGTGGTCTTTGACCAATGAACGGCCTGTCGTCACGCTACATACGGTTCTGGATGAAACGGCTGATTACAATTCGACTTTGCAGAAGATAAATAATGTTCTCAAAGAGAAATTCGGCATCGAACATGCGACGATTCAGTTAGAGCGCAAGCAACGTACGCATTAAAGAGCCGAGCTACTAAATCTTTGTAATTTAGTCCCTATCTGGTACATAGTTTGGTACATTATCGTCGTTTTGACACTGATTGAGGCCATATAAGCCTGATTTCAGGGGTTTTTAAAAATGGTGCCTTTTCCTATCAACGGCACCATTTTTCCTAATCATTCCGAATGCTCACCTTCCATGATTCGTATTGTAATGCTTAATAGTCTAGGATGTTATGTATGACAAATATCAATGCGAATTTTCAGCCAGCGCTTAGAGAG
>JBASFK010000003.1:0-28018 GCA_049652985.1 Alphaproteobacteria bacterium | reverse complement strand
CCTGCGGGTTCTTCGAAAACAGCTTCGTCAGCGCCGCCGTCAAAGTCGTCTTCCCGTGGTCAACGTGACCGATCGTTCCGATATTCACGTGCGGCTTGTTCCGCTCGAATTTTTCCTTAGACATTTTAGTGCTCCTTTTTCAAATCGTTTAAACTTTTAACCAGCGAGTTTCGCTTTGACTTCTTCGGCCACGTTCGCCGGAACAGCGGCGTAGTGGTCGAATTGCATCGTGTATTGCGCGCGGCCCTGCGACATCGAGCGCAGCGTGTTGATATAGCCAAACATAGAGGCCAGCGGGACGAGAGCCGTTACGACTTTCGCGTTACCGCGGTCTTCCATGTTGTTGATCTGGCCGCGGCGCGAGTTCAGGTCGCCGATGACGTCGCCCATATATTCCTCGGGCGTAACGACTTCGACTTTCATCATCGGCTCGAGCAGTTGCGGGCCGGCCTTGGCGATACCTTCTTTAAACGCGGCCTTGGCGGCGATTTCGAATGCCAGCGCCGAGGAGTCGACGTCATGGTACGAACCGTCGATCAGGCTGATCTTGAAATCCACGACCGGGAAGCCGGCGATAATGCCTGTTTCCTTTGCGCTCATGAAGCCTTTTTCAACACCCGGGATGTATTCTTTGGGAATCGCGCCGCCGACGATTTCGTTTTCGAATTCGTAGCCTTTGCCCGATTCATTGGGTTCAAAAACAACGGTCATTTTTGCGAACTGGCCGGAGCCGCCGGTCTGTTTCTTGTGCGTGTAGGTAACTTCGGCTTTTTTCGTGATTGTTTCGCGGTAGGCAACCTGCGGCGCGCCGATATTCGCTTCGACTTTGAATTCGCGCTTCATGCGATCAACGAGAATGTCGAGGTGCAACTCGCCCATGCCCTTCATGATCGTCTGGCCGGACTCGTGATCCACGGAAACGCGGAAGGACGGGTCTTCGCCAGCGAGACGCTGCAGGGCGATACCCATTTTCTCCTGGTCGGCCTTTGTTTTCGGCTCGACGGCGATCTCGATAACGGGATCGGGGAATTCCATGCGCTCCAGCACGATCGGTTTGTCCGGGTCGCACAGCGTGTCGCCGGTCGTCGTGTCTTTCAGACCGACAAGCGCAACGATGTCACCGGCTTCCGCCGATTTGATTTCTTCACGGTTGTTGGCATGCATCAGCAGCATACGGCCGATGCGTTCTTTCTTGTCCTTGACGGAGTTGATGACGTAGGAACCGGCTTCGAGCTTGCCCGAATAAATGCGGACGAAGGTCAGCGTTCCAACGAACGGGTCGTTCATGATTTTGAAAGCGAGGCCGGAGAACGGCGCGGTTTCCGAGCATTCGCGCGTATCGTCTTCATCGCTGTCGACTTTTTTACCGTGAACGGCGCCGACATCAACGGGCGACGGCAGGTAGTCAACAACCGCATCCAGCATCGGCTGAACACCCTTGTTCTTGAAGGCGCTGCCGCACATCATAGGAACGAGTTTGAATGCGATCGTGCCCTTGCGGATGCATTTTTTCAGCGTCGCAATGTCCGGCTCCTTGCCGTTCAGGTAGGCTTCCATCGCGGTATCGTCCAGCTCGACGGCCTTTTCGATGAGCTTCTCGCGGTATTCTTTCGCCTTGTCGACGAGGTCGGCAGGAATGTCTTTAATCTGGAACGTTGCGCCGAGCGTGTCGGAATCCCAGATGGTCGCCTTCATGGTGATCAGGTCGACGATGCCGACGAAATCGGATTCGATACCGATGGGCAGCGTCAGAACGGCTGGGTCGATACCGAGGCGCTTTTTAACGCTGTCGATGCAGTCATAAAAATTCGCGCCGATCTTGTCCATCTTGTTGGCGAAGATGATGCGCGGAACTTTGTATTTGTCGCCCTGGCGCCAGACGGTTTCGGTCTGGGGTTCGACGCCCTGGTTGCCGTCGAGAAGGCAGACTGCGCCGTCGAGGACGCGGAGCGAACGCTCGACTTCAATCGTGAAGTCAACGTGGCCAGGCGTGTCGATAATATTCATGCGGAACATCTGGCCGGGGTGCGTACCGTGTTCGGGGCCCTTCCAGAAAGTCGTCGTCGCGGCGGAGGTAATCGTGATGCCGCGCTCCTGCTCCTGTTCCATCCAGTCCATCGTCGCTGCGCCGTCATGCACTTCGCCGATCTTGTGCGACTTGCCCGTGTAATACAGGACGCGCTCTGTCGTCGTCGTTTTACCGGCGTCGATATGCGCCATGATGCCGAAGTTGCGGTACTGGTCGATGGGGTGGGCGCGTGACATTATAATGTGTTCCTTGTTTCTCTTTTGATTACCAGCGGTAGTGCGCGAAGGCCTTGTTGGCTTCGGCCATTTTATGGGTGTCGTCGCGCTTCTTGATCGCGTTGCCGCGGTCGTTGGCGGCGTCGAGAATTTCAGAAGCCAGGCGCTCCATCATCGTTTTTTCGGAACGGCCGTTTGCGCCTTCGATGAGCCAGCGGATCGCAAGTGCGACGCCGCGGTCATGACGGACTTCGACCGGGACCTGGTAGGTCGCACCGCCGACGCGGCGGGAGCGGACTTCCAGCTTGGGCTTAACACGCTTAAGGGCACGGTGGAAAACCATCATGCCCTTGTTTGTCGCTTCTTCCGTTTCGCCTTCGAAGTTCTGGTTGGCGGCTTTTTTCTCGATGATCTCGAGCGCGCCGTACACAATGCGCTCGGCGATGGATTTCTTGCCACGCGTCATGACGCAGTTGATGAATTTGGACAGGACGAGATCCCCGAATTTAGGATCGGGAAGAATTTCGCGTTTATCGGCTGAGTGGCGACGTGACATGTTTTCTCCTGATTATTTGGGGCGTTTCGTGCCGTAACGGGAACGGGATTGTTTTCTGTCTTTGACACCCTGGGTGTCGAGCGTACCGCGGATGATGGTATAGCGAACGCCGGGAAGGTCTTTAATACGGCCGCCGCGCACCATGACGACGGAGTGTTCCTGCAGATTGTGGCCTTCGCCGGGAATATAGCAGATCACTTCCATGCCGGTTGTCAGGCGAACCTTCGCGACCTTACGCAGAGCCGAGTTCGGCTTCTTCGGTGTCGTGGTGTAAACACGCGTGCAAACGCCGCGACGTTGCGGGTTGCTTTTCAGCGCGCGGTTCTTTTTCCTGTTCACCGCTTTCTGGCGCGGCTTGCGGATGAGCTGTTGAATTGTCGGCATTAAAAATTCCCTTTAAAAAATAAAAAGTCTCAAACAACCGGGCCCCGGCTACATTGGTCCAGGGCGAATTCTGTTTTGGATGGGGGCATTTAGCGCGGATTACAGGGACGAGTCAATTAAATCCATGTCTTCCACAGAGCATCCGGCAGGTTTCGATTCGCGCTACGAGAGATCAAAACCGCTTGTTCGGATGTTGCATTTCCCCTACTGGATCAAGTCGTTCGGAGAAACCCAACGAGCTGCGTTTAAGTCGTATTCGTGACCTACGGCCAGCCCATCCATTCAATTGCGGCGGAATATAGGGAAAAGGCATGGGAAGGTCAAGAAGTTATTAATTAATCGCCGGTATGGGAAAAACAGCGGAAATTTTCCTCTGAAAAACATCAGACTCCTCCGGAAAAGTAGTCAGTCATGCCTGGAATTTATTAATTATGTAAAATTAAATCGCTGGCAAATTGTTCTTTAGGATCAATAACATATCCAACATCAAAGCCGTTACATCTAGTCGGTAATACTGCCTTTTCATCCTGAGTTAGTGTTCTTGCTGAACTAAAAACAAAACGCGGTTTTTCACCGGGTCTTCCGGGCAATATCTTTGCCACGCCGGTCAAAGGCCCGCCATTGGCTTCGCTGAATTGCCCGGCAATCGTGTTAAGAGTAGCTCTGGCTTCTTCCTGTTTCGATGACATGTTTTTTTCCTCATTAGTTACTTTGTTAAAACCTATTAAGCGGCCTGCCGGGATAACGCTTCCATATCATTTCCCTTTTTGCTTGCAGCCAAAGTGTAATGCAGTAAATCCCGTAAATAAAGGCACTAAAAAGGGCCCGCCTTCGAATTGAATGGGGGCCCTTTTTCAATTTATTTTACCGTGCTTAAGCGGCAGCTTCCTTGCGGCGGCGCGGCTTGTCGGCGGCGGCTTCCTCGGCTGCTGGCGCCTCGACGGCGGCAACTTCGGCTGCTGCTGCGGCGGCGGCCTGCTGGGCTTTCTGCGCATCGAGAGCGACGCGGTCGCGTTCGGCAGCCACGCGTTTCAGCGTGTTGACGAAAGCGCCCGTTCCGGCCGGGATGAGACGACCAACGATGACGTTTTCCTTGAGGCCCGACAGGCGGTCCATCTTGCCCTGAACGGCGGCTTCGGTAAGAACGCGCGTCGTTTCCTGGAAGGATGCAGCCGAGATGAAGGAGCGCGTCTGGAGCGAGGCCTTCGTGATACCCTGCAGAACCGGCTTGCCGGCGGGCGGACGTTTACCGTCTGCCTTGAACTGGCGTATTGCCTGATCGAACTCCTCGCGGTCGATATGTTCGCCGACGAGATATGTGGAATCACCGACGGACATAACTTCAACTTTCTGCATCATCTGGCGAACGATCACCTCGATATGCTTGTCGTTGATCTTAACGCCCTGCAGACGGTAGACGTCCTGGATTTCGTTGATCAGGTAGTCAGCCAACGCCTCGACGCCGAGAACGTCAAGGATGTCGTGCGGAACCATTGCGCCGTCGAGAATGGCATCGCCCTTGCGGACGAAGTCGCCCTCGTGGACCGCCAGGTGGCGGCCTTTCGGGATCAGGTATTCGCGCGGTTCTTCACCGGCAGCCGATGGTTTTACGATGATGCGGCGCTTGGACTTGTAGTCCTTGCCGAATTCAACATAACCGTCGACATCGGAGATAACCGCGAAGTCTTTCGGACGGCGCGCTTCGAACAACTCGGCCACGCGCGGCAGACCGCCCGTGATGTCGCGTGTTTTCGAAGATTCGCGCGGGATACGACCGATGATGTCACCGGCTTTGACTTCCTGTCCGTTTTCAACGGAAAGGATCGAGTCCACCGACAGGTAGTAGTTGGCCGGAAGGCCGTTCGGCAGCGTGATGATTTTCTTTTTCTTGTCGAGAAGCGAAATCCTCGGCTTGAGGTCGCTGCCCTTGGGCTGCGAACGCCAGTCGATGACTTTCTTGTTCGAAATACCGGTGGCTTCGTCCATCTGTTCGGTGACGGAGACGCCCTCGACGAGGTCGAAGTAATGCGCGACGCCGTCTTTTTCGGTAAGGACCGGAATGGTGTACGGATCCCACTCGGCCATTTTCTGGCCGGGCTTCACTTTCGCCCCGTTATCGACCAGCAGGCGTGCGCCGTACGGAATACGGTGCGCAGCCTTCTCGGCGCCTTTTTTGTCTTTCAGGATGATCTCGGTGTTGCGGCTCATGACAATGGGCACGCCGTCCGAGTTCTTGACGATGTTCTGGTTGCGGATCTCAACCGTCGATTCAATGTTCGCTTCGACACTCGAGCGTTCCGCGCCTCTTTGCGCGGCGCCGCCGATGTGGAATGTCCGCATCGTCAACTGCGTGCCGGGTTCGCCGATGGACTGAGCGGCCATAACGCCGATCGCTTCGCCGATATTGACCGACGTGCCGCGTGCCAGGTCGCGGCCATAGCACTTGCCGCAGATGCCGTGGTTGTCGCCTTCGCAGGTGAGAACCGAACGTACTTTAACTTCGTCAACTTCAGCTTTTTCGATCGCTTCAGCAGCGCTTTCATCGATCAATACGCCGCCCTTGATAATGACTTTGCCCGTTGTGGGGTTCAAAACATCAACAGCAGCCGTACGGCCAAGGATACGCTCGGAGATCGTCACGATGACGTCTGCGCCGCTCATAACCGCGCCGATCGTGACGCCGTTTTTCGTTTTGCAGTCTTCTTGCGTGATGATTGCGTCCTGGGCAACGTCGACCAGGCGGCGCGTCAGGTAACCGGAGTTAGCTGTCTTAAGCGCCGTGTCGGCAAGACCCTTACGGGCGCCGTGCGTCGAGTTGAAATATTCCAGAACCGAAAGGCCTTCCTTGAAGTTCGAGATAATCGGCGTTTCGATGATCTCGCCCGACGGCTTGGCCATCAGGCCGCGCATACCGGCGAGCTGACGGATCTGGGCTGCGGAACCCCGCGCGCCCGAGTGCGCCATCATGTAGACCGAGTTCAAATTGCCTTCGGAAATGTTCGAGATACCTTTCATCATGGCATCTGCCACGTCGTCCGTGCATTTCGACCAGATGTCGACGACCTTGTTGTATTTTTCACCCTTGGTGATCAGGCCGTCCTGGTATTGCTGTTCAAATTCCTTGACTTTTTGATTGGCGGATTCGACCAGTTTCTGTTTCGCTTCGGGAATGATGAGGTCATCCTTACCGAACGAAATGCCGGCGATGCAGGCGTAACGGAAGCCCAGCTTCATCATGCGGTCGCAGAAAATGACCGTCTCTTTCTGACCGCAGTGGCGGTAGATGACGTCGATGAGGTTGGTGATTTCCTTTTTCGTCAGGACCTGGTTCAGCGATCCGAACGGAACGTTCGGGTTGCGCGGCAACAGGTCGGACATGATGATACGGCCCGGGGTCGATTCAACAATGATCGTCTTGGGCTTGTTGTTTTCATCAACCGTATGGTAACGGCATTTGATTTTCGCGTGCAGCGACAGCACACCCGCCGCCAGGGCGTGATGGATTTCGCCGGAGCCGCGGAAGATCATGCCCTCACCCTTCTGCTTGTCGAGTGCAATCGACAGGTAGTAGAGGCCGAGAATGATGTCCTGCGTCGGGACGATGATCGGTTTTCCGTTCGCGGGCGAAAGGATGTTGTTCGTCGCCATCATCAGAACGCGGCTTTCCAGCTGCGCTTCAATGGAAAGCGGAACGTGAACGGCCATCTGGTCGCCGTCGAAGTCGGCATTGAACGCCGTGCAGACCAGCGGGTGCAGCTGGATCGCCTTGCCTTCAATCAGGACAGGCTCAAACGCCTGGATGCCGAGGCGGTGGAGCGTCGGCGCGCGATTAAGCATGACCGGGTGTTCGCGGATAACTTCTTCAAGAATGTCCCAGACTTCGGGGCGTTCTTTTTCCACCATGCGCTTGGATGCCTTGACCGTCGATGCCAGGCCGTACATTTCCAGCTTGTGGTAGATAAAGGGCTTGAACAATTCGAGCGCCATTTTCTTCGGGATGCCGCACTGGTGCAGCTTCAGTTCCGGACCAACCACGATGACCGAACGGCCGGAATAGTCGACGCGTTTGCCGAGGAGGTTCTGACGGAAACGACCTTGTTTCCCTTTCAGCATGTCCGAGAGTGATTTCAGCGGGCGCTTGTTGGCGCCGGTAATGACGCGGCCGCGGCGTCCGTTGTCGAACAATGCGTCAACGGATTCCTGCAGCATGCGTTTTTCGTTACGCACGATGATGTCGGGAGCGCGGAGTTCGATCAGGCGCTTCAGACGGTTGTTACGGTTGATGACGCGGCGGTAGAGGTCGTTCAGGTCCGACGTCGCGAAGCGGCCGCCATCCAGCGGAACCAGCGGACGCAGTTCGGGCGGCAGAACAGGGACGATGTCCAGGATCATCCACTCGGGACGCGCGCCGGAATCGATGAAAGATTCAATGAGCTTCAGGCGCTTTACAAGTTTCTTGCGCTTGGCTTCCGACGCGGTTTCGCGAAGGTCTTCAGCGACTTTCACTTTTTCCGCATCGAGGTCAATCGCCATCAGGATTTTCTTGAGGGCTTCGGCGCCGATACCGGCTTCGAACGTGCCTTCGCCGAATTCATCCTGCGCGGCGTAATATTCTTCTTCCGACAGGAGCTGGAAGGTCTTCAGAGACGTCATGCCGGGCTCGGTGACGACGAAATTTTCGAAATACAGAACGCGCTCGAGTTCTTTCAGCGTCATGTCGATGATGAGGCCGATACGCGAGGGCAGCGATTTCAGGAACCAGATGTGGGCAACAGGCGATGCCAGGTCGATGTGACCCATGCGCTCGCGGCGCACCTTGGTCAGCGTGACTTCGACGCCGCATTTTTCGCAGATGATGCCCTTGTACTTCATGCGCTTGTACTTGCCGCACAGACATTCATAGTCCTTGATCGGTCCGAAGATGCGCGCGCAGAACAGGCCGTCTTTTTCCGGTTTGAATGTCCGGTAGTTGATCGTTTCCGGCTTTTTCACTTCGCCGAACGACCAGCTGCGGATCTGCTCCGGGCTCGCGATCGAGATACGGATGCTGTCGAAGCTTTGCGGACCTGTAGGGGTGCCGAAGAGGTTCATCAGTTCATTCATTGTGCGCTTCCTTTATAATTCTTTTTTTAATTCGTCTTGTGACAATCAGGTTCCGTGATTTTTCAGATCGACGTTCAGACCCAGCGCCTTCAGTTCTTTCACGAGAACGTTGAAGGATTCCGGGATACCAATTTCAAAATTGTCTTCGCCGCGAACGATCGCTTCGTAGACTTTCGAACGGCCTGCCACGTCGTCCGACTTGACGGTCAGGAGTTCCTGCAGCGTGTAGGCCGCACCGTAGGCCTGCAGCGCCCAGACTTCCATCTCTCCGAAACGCTGGCCGCCGAACTGGGCTTTGCCGCCGAGGGGCTGCTGCGTGACGAGCGAGTAAGGTCCGATGGAGCGTGCGTGGATCTTGTCGTCGACAAGGTGGTGCAGCTTCAGCATGTACATGTAGCCGACAGTGACCTGGCGGAAGAATTTCTCTCCCGTACGGCCGTCAATCAACGTCACCTGTCCCGACGTGGCGAGACCCGCCTTGCCGAGCAGTTCGGTGATGTCGCTTTCCTGCGCGCCGTCGAATACCGGTGTCGCCATCGGGATACCGCCGCGCAGATTGTTCGCCATTTCAAGAACCTGGTCCTCGTTCAGTTTCGTGACCTTGTCCTTGTATTCGCGCTCGCCATAAACTTCTTTCAGCTTGGCGTGAAGTCTCTTGGATTCACCTTCCGCCGGTTTTTTCTTGTTGGCGAAGCTGTCGATCATCTCGCCGATCTGGCGGCCAAGGTTGGCCGAAGCCCAGCCGAGGTGCGTCTCGAGAATCTGACCGACGTTCATACGTGACGGAACGCCGAGCGGGTTCAGCACGAGGTCAACGGGCGTGCCGTCTTCCAGGTAAGGCATGTCTTCGGAGGCCATGATCTTGGAAACCACGCCCTTGTTGCCGTGACGTCCGGCCATTTTGTCGCCGGGCTGCGTTTTACGCTTAACGGCTACGAAAACCTTGACCATCTTCATGACGCCGGGCGGCAATTCGTCGCCGCGCTGGAGTTTTTCGACCTTGTTCTCGAAACGCTCTTTCAGGTTGTCAACAGCCACGTCGAATGTTTTTGACATGGCTTCGATTTCCGTCATGCGCTTGTCGTTGTCGATGGCGATTTCGCGCCAGTGACCGCGCTTGATCTCTTCGAGGTCCGAAACTTTCAGCTTCGTGCCCTTCTTGATCTTCGCTTCCTTCGCCGCGGTGGAAACCGTCTGGCCGACGAGGATATCGCTGAGGCGGCCGTAGAAGCCGTCTTCCAGGATCTTACGTTCGTCGTCGCGGTCTTTTGCGAGACGTTCAATCTCCTGTTGTTCAATAGAAAGTGCGCGGGCGTCCTTGTCGATGCCGCGGCGGTTAAACACGCGGACCTCGACGATCGTTCCCTGCGCGCCCGGAGGCAGGCGGAGCGAAGTATCTTTTACGTCTGCGGCTTTTTCGCCGAAGATTGCGCGGAGGAGTTTTTCCTCGGGCGTCATGGGCGACTCGCCTTTCGGCGTAACTTTACCGACGAGGATATCGCCGGGGCCGACTTCGGCGCCGATGTGGACGATACCGGCTTCGTCGAGGTGTTTCAGCGCTTCTTCACCGACGTTGGGAATGTCGCGCGTGATTTCCTCGGTGCCGAGTTTCGTGTCGCGTGCCATGACTTCGAATTCCTCGATATGGATCGAGGTGAAGATGTCATCGCTAACAATGCGCTCGGAAACCAGGATCGAGTCTTCGAAGTTGTAGCCGTTCCAGGGCATGAACGCGACGAGCACGTTGCGGCCAAGGGCCAGTTCGCCAAGCTGCGTCGAGGGACCGTCGGCGATGATGTCGCCGGCGCGTACCTTGTCGTTCACTTTGACGAGCGGTTTTTGCAGGATGCAGGTGTTCTGGTTCGAGCGCTGGAATTTCGACAGCTTGTAGATGTCGACAACCGGCTCGCCTTCAGAGAAGGATTCCGTAGCCTGAACAACGATACGCGTCGCATCCACTTTCGTCACGATACCGGAACGCTTGGCCGAAACGGCGGCGCCGGAGTCGCGGGCGACGGTGGCTTCCATGCCTGTACCCACCAGCGGCGCATCGGAGCGCAGCAGCGGAACGGCCTGGCGTTGCATGTTCGAGCCCATCAGCGCGCGGTTCGCGTCGTCGTTCTCGAGGAACGGGATCAGCGATGCGGCGACAGAGACGATCTGTTTCGGCGAAACGTCGGCGTACTCGATCTGCTCTTGCGGCGCCATCAGGTTTTCACCGCCCTTACGGCACTGAACGAGGTCGGCAACAAATTTGCCGTTCTTGTCGAGTTCAGAGTTTGCCTGGGCGATGGTGTATTTCGCCTCTTCCATGGCCGACATGTAAACAACTTCGCCGGAAACTTTGGCGTTAACCACTTTACGGTACGGCGATTCAATGAAGCCGTACTGGTTGACCCGGGCGAATGTGGCGAGCGAATTGATCAGGCCGATGTTCGGACCTTCCGGTGTTTCGATCGGGCAAATTCTTCCATAGTGTGTCGGGTGAACGTCGCGGACTTCGAAGCCTGCGCGCTCGCGCGTCAGACCGCCGGGGCCGAGGGCCGAGAGGCGGCGCTTGTGCGTGATTTCAGAGAGCGGGTTCGTCTGGTCCATGAACTGTGAGAGCTGCGAGGAGCCGAAAAACTCGCGCACGGCGGCCTGCGCCGGCTTCGAGTTGATCAGGTCGTGCGGCATGAACGTGTCGATATCGACCGAGCTCATGCGCTCGCGGATTGCGCGTTCCATACGGAGCAAGCCGATGCGGATCTGGTTTTCCATTAATTCGCCGACGGAGCGGACGCGGCGGTTGCCGAGGTTGTCGATATCGTCGATTTCGCCGCGGCCATCCTTCAGATCGTGCAGGTAGCGCAGGATCGCAAGAATGTCGTCTTTCGACAGAACGCGGAACTGGTCACTGGCTTTCAGGTCCAGGCGGCCGTTCATCTTGACGCGGCCGACGGGGGACAGGTCGTAACGCTCGGGGTCGAAGAACAACGAATTGAACAGGGCTTCGGCGGATTCAACCGTCGGCGGCTCGCCGGGGCGCATCACGCGGTAAATATCGATCAGCGCCTCTTCGCGCGTATCGGTCTTGTCGATGATGAGCGTGTTGCGGACATAGGGACCAACATTGAGGTGGTCGATGGCCAGCATGGGCACTTCATCCACTTTCATGCTCTCAAGCTTGGCGAGGTCCTCTTTCGAGAGTTCATGGCTTGCCTCGAAAATTACCTGTCCTGTCTTGTGGTCGATGATATCGACAGCAAGGTACTGGGCGATCAGCTGCTCGTCCTGCACCAGGATTTCTTTCAGGCCGCTCTCACCTAGCTCGCGCGCCTTGCGCGGGGTGATCTTCGTGCCCCCTTCAACCACGACCTTGCCGGTCTTGGCGTCGATCAGGTCATAGTTGAGTTTGAAGCCGCGAAGACGCTGGGCGTCAAAATCCGTCTTCCAGCCCTTCTTGTCTTTCTTATAGGTGATCGTCTTGTAGAACGTGCCGAGGATGTCCTCGTTCGTCATACCCTGGACCATCAACGGGTCGATATCCTTGCCCTTGTCTTCCTGCTTGAGGCGGTAGGCAGCGGTCTGAGCCGAGTCCAGCGCGCGCAGCATGGTGGTCACCGGCAGCTTCCTGCGGCGGTCGATGCGGACATACATATGATCCTTGGCGTCGAATTCGAAATCCAGCCAGGAGCCGCGGTAGGGAATAACCCGTGCGGAGAAAAGATATTTACCCGATGCGTGCGTCTTGCCATCGTCATGGTCGAAGAAAACGCCGGGGCTGCGGTGCATCTGCGATACAATGACACGCTCCGTACCGTTTACAATGAACGTTCCATTGTCGGTCATCAGCGGCATGTCGACCATATAAACGTCTTGTTCCTTGATGTCGCGGATCGAGCGCAGGCCCGAATCTTCATCGATATCGAAAACGGACAGGCGAAGCGTCACGCGGAGCGGCGCCGCATAGGTCATGCCGCGCTGCTGGCATTCCTCGACGTCGTATTTCGGCTCTTCAAGTTCATAACGCACGAAATCGATTTCGGCCTTGTCGGCGAAATCCTTGATCGGGAAAACGGACGAGAACACTTCCTCGAGGCCCTGACCCGAGCGCTCGCTGGCGGGAATGTTCATCTGCAGGAATTGTTCGTAGGAATTGCGCTGAACCTCGATCAGGTTCGGCATCTGGGCGACTTCTTCGATGCGGCCGAAGGAGCGGCGGATGCGTTTGCGGCCCGTGAAGCTCTCGACGTTGTTCGCAGGTGCCGAATGGCGCTGGATCGGTGTGTGCTTCGCTATCTTGATCGGCTTGGTGTTCTTGGGGGCTTTGGAGGTTTTTTTGGATTTGCTGGCGCTCATGGTCTTTTCAGTCCTTGTTTTTCCTCTGTGGGTCTATCCGATCCGGGCCCGAATCGGCGACACCCCTTGTTTCAAAGCATAAAATGCCGCCTCTTTGTCTTCGTTTCCGAAAAAAAGATGCAGCTTTTACAATAATTTATCTACGGAGCGGAACCCCGGTCAGTCTTAAAAATGCTCACGTCATGCCCGAATTTTGTCAGTTATATGGACTAGCGCTAAAATAATGTCAACTGGATTCACTAATGAATCGCTTCAAGGACATCGGCTATATATTATGAAAATCAAAAGCCGTTAAGGCGGCGCGGGTTCTTGACTAAAAAACCTGTCATGAACCTCTTTACATACCTGCTCCCGTGATGGGGCCAACAGGGCACAGCTTTTTTTATTCCCGCGGCTAAGCTGGGTCATCATTTTAATTTCCTTGGCATCGGTAGCGCCAGCAGCCATGAAAATGTTGCGGATTTCTCTGTCTCGCGCTGCTTCATCGATTGCAGTGTTAATCATTACTGCCAGCACAAACGTCGAAAATGCCATCGCCCCCCAATACATCTTTGAAGTAAGAGGCATACGCTTACTCCTTTTAGGATACGGGCTCATGTGAGCGACCGGACCAAAATCATCAAGGTTAGCGGGCTGTTCGTTGTTCTCTGTTGTCATGCTGGGTTGCCCTTAGGGTTGCGCGGGTTCGGGGTAAAGAAGGTCGTGAATTTGCCTGCAGACCTCGTCTTCTGCTGAGCCCCTCGAAGCGCAATTCATTTCGCCCCTGCGGCTGAGAGCTTTCATTTGTTGTATAGACTTCTGATCGCTCGGCCTGCCAGCTGCATGTAAAATCTCGCGGATTTTCTGATTGTCTGGGCCGCCATGCCTTGGCTCATGCACCGTTTCGCCTGCTTTGGCGTCAGGGTTGTAAGCTACAGTTGTAACGGCGGCACTTTCTTCCAAAGCAAATTTGTTTTCATCATGCTGGGGCGCGGGTACAGCAGCGTAAATGCTGAGCGCGATTATGAATGCCGTTCCGAGATTCTCAACCACGGGATGAAGACTCTCGGTCTGGATTAAAGAACCGCTCCGGTTGTACCACATTTTCCCAACTCCCTGCTTAACGTCGTTTATAGCAAATACTTTCCGCCTGGCAAATAAAAAGAGGGGCCAAACCGGGCCCCTCTTTCATATTCTTAGGCTAAGCCGAAATTACTTGAGTTCGACTTTTGCGCCTGCGGCTTCGAGCTGCTTCTTGAGTTTCTCAGCTTCGTCCTTCTTGGCGCCTTCCTTAACGACTTTGCCGCCGGCCTCAACGAGGTCTTTGGCTTCTTTAAGGCCGAGGCCCGTGATCGCACGGACTTCTTTAATGACGTTGATTTTGTTCGCTCCGCCTTCAACGAGAACGACGTCAAATGCGTCTTTCTCTTCAGCAGCGGCAGCGCCGCCGCCAGCGGCAGCCATCATCACCGGAGCAGCAGCGGCAGCGGTTACGCCCCACTTCTCTTCCAGCAGTTTCGAAAGTTCAGCGGCTTCAAGCACGCTCAGTTTCGACAGTTCATCAACCAGTTTATCAAGATTTGCAGACATTTACTTTCTCCTTCATTGAACAGTTAAAAATTAAAACCCAAAACTTATTTCTTCTCGCCGTATGCCTTCGTGACGCCGACCAGGTCTCTTGCGGGAGCCTGGAGAACGCCGGCGATTTTCTGCGCGGGCGCCTGGAACAGTCCAAGCAGTTTTGCGCGAAGCTCGTCGAGCGAGGGCAGTTGCGCAAGTGCCTTAACAGCATTGGCGTCAAGAATTTTATCGCCGAGCTGGCCGCCGAGAATAATGAGCTTGTCATTTGCCTTGGCGAAATTATGCGCGACCTTGGCAGCGGCTACGGGGTCCTTCGACGTCGCAACGCCGGTCGGGCCGACAAATTTATCAGAGATCGCTTCGAACTTCGTGCCTTTCAGCGCAATTTTCGCCAGTGAATTTTTCGTGACTTTGTAGCTTGCGCCGTTGGCCACCAGTTCGCGGCGGAACTTGGTCACTTGCGCGACGGTCAAACCGGTAAAATGAGTCAGAACCACGAGTTCGTTATTCGAGAAACGCTCGTTCAGTTCTTTAACTTCCGCTTCTTTTTCCGTGCGGGTCATTGCCATGGCAATATCTCCTCGTAAAATTAAATTCCAAAATCCCAATAAAAAAGACGAACCTTTAAAGTTCGTCCCATCCGAAATCAGAAAACAGATGCGCCGCCGGAGCGGTGATCCATCTTCCCATCTATTGCAGGTTGTTTAAGCTTTAAAAGCCCCTGCAGTCTCGGACAGGTAGTAATTATGGGGCAGTTTGTAGAGGGTTTGGGCGGGGGCGTCAAGCAATAAAAAACCCCGCCAATCGCTGGCGGGTTTTTCGTGATCTTTAAACTTTAAGCCGCTTTTTTGAGGCTCTCGAGGTCGAGCTTCAGGCCCGGGCCCATGGTCGAGGAAACGGACACTTTCTTGATGTAAGTGCCGCCTTTCGCGCCGGTGGGTTTCGCGCGCTGGATCGTCTCGATGAAGAAGCGGATATTCTCCACGATCTTCGCTTCATCGAATGACGCCTTGCCAACAGCGGCCTGGACGATGCCGGATTTCTCGGCGCGGAACTCGAGCGATCCGCCCTTGGCTTCCTTGACGGCCTTTTTAACATCAGGCGTCACGGTGCCGAGCTTCGGGTTCGGCATCAGGCCTTTCGGACCCAGCACTTTACCGAGGCGGCCAACAACGCCCATCATGTCCGGCGTCGCGATCAGGCGGTCGAAATTAATCTCGCCCTTCAGGATCGTTTCCGCGAGGTCATCGGCGCCCACTAGATCGGCTCCGGCTTCTTTCGCTTCTTTCGCTTTCGCGTCTTTTGCGAAGACTGCAACGCGAACCGACTTGCCCGTGCCGTTCGGCAGGGACACCATGCCGCGAACGGCCTGGTCGGCGTGCGCCGGGTCAACCGCGAGGTTCATCGAGATTTCAATGCTCTCGTCGAACTTGCGGTTTTTCGCGGCCGTTTTCAAAATCTTCACGGCTTCTTCAAGCGTGTAGAATTTGTTGCGGTCGACCAGCTCGCGCGCGGCACGCATTTTCTTGCCGCCAGGGATGGCCTTGTCTTTTTTCGCTTTTGCGTCCTTTTTAGGCGCCGTTGCTTTGGTTGTTTTTTTCTCAGCCATGATCTAACCCTCCACCACTTCGATGCCCATGGAACGGGCGCTGCCTTCAATGATCTTCATCGCGGCATCGATATCGTTCGCATTCAGGTCGGCCATTTTCTTTTCAGCAATGACACGAACCTGCGATTTCGTCACGCGGCCGATCGTCTCCTTGCCGGCGGTGCCGGAGCCTTTGGCGACTTTCGCGGCCTGCGCGAGGAAGTAGCTCGCGGGCGGGGTTTTCTTGATGTAGCTGAACGAGCGGTCCTCGAACACGGTGATGACGACGGGAATCGGAATGCCCTTGTCTTTTTCCGTGTCGGCGTTGAACGCCTTGCAGAATTCCATGATATTGACGCCCTGCGCACCAAGCGCGGGACCGATGGGCGGCGACGGGTTGGCCGATGCGCCCGGGATCGTAAGGTTGATATAACCTTTTACTTTCTTTGCCATTTTTTCCTCCGGTTAAGGGGTTTGTGGTGCGGCTCCGACTGGCGTATTTCGCCGGAAAACCTTCCACGGTTTCAGTTTAATGCGCCGGAACATACTGCCCGCCGCATTTTTACGCAAGTAAATTAAACCTTTTCGACCTGGCTGTATTCCAGCTCGACGGGGGTCGCGCGGCCGAAAATCGAGACGGAGACCTTGAGCTTGGCCTTCTCCTCGTCGATTTCCTCGACTACGCCGTTGAACGACGCGAACGGGCCGTCGGTAACTTTAACCTCTTCGCCGATGTCGTAAACGACGGACGGTCTCGGGCGATCAACGCCTTCCTGCACCTGTTTCAGGATATGCTGCGCTTCGGCCTCGCTGATGGCGACCGGCTTGTTGCCGCCGGAGCCCAGGAAACCCGAAACTTTCGGCGTGTTCTTGATCAGGTGCCAGATATCGTCATCCATCACCAGTTTCGCCAGCACGTAGCCGGGAAAGAATTTACGCTCGGCGTTCACGCGCTGGCCGCGGCGAACCTCGACGATCTCCTCCATCGGAACCAGGATTTCCTGGATGTGATCCTCAAGGCCCTGCTTGCGCGCTTTATCGCGGATGGCCTCGGCCACCTTGTTCTCGAAGCCTGAATAAACGTGAACGACGTACCAACGGGGTGTCATGATTTTCTTCTCCTTTTATATTACATACCCAAACTAAGGATCGCCTTGATAATGAAAGCGATCACCTGGTCGGCAAAAAACAAAAACAGCGAGGCAATGAACACCATCACGAATACGGCGATGACGCTGACGGTCGTTTCCTGGCGTGTGGGCCACGTAACCTTTTTCATCTCGGCCCGCACCTGGCGGATATATTCTATGGGACCGGCCATTCCTCTAAATCCTTTTATAATCAAATCTTTAAGTAACTTTCTCTCCCGGGCAGGGCTCGGGTCCCGGGGCGCACCTGGGAAATCATCGAACCGTCATGTCAGGGAATGGCGCATTTATTACAACAAAACTTTGTCCAAATCCAGAGGAATTTAAATCCCTCTTCCCGGCTGTCTTTATTAACCTTTCTGTGAGATACTGGAAATGCGGGAAGATATTGGCCCGCCAGCGAAAAACGGATGAAAAAAGGCGACGATCTCAACCCGAGGAACAACCCTGAAACCAGGGCCAAGATCCTGCACCGCGAGGTGTTTTTCAAGGGCAAGACTATCATCGACCAGGGCGATACGGGCGTCCGCGCCTATTATATCGAACGCGGTCGCGTAGAAATTCTCATCAAAGATAAAGACGGCAAACACCAGCTCAAGGTTGCGGAAATGGGCCCCGGCGATATTTTCGGCGAGATGGCCCTGATCACGCATGCGCGGCGTTCGGCCACCGTCCGCGCCATCGAGGATTGCACCCTGACCGTTATCTCGCGTGACGAAGTCGAGGGGAAAATCAAACGTATCGAGGATACTGCCGTCCGTGCGCTCATCAACGTGCTGTCGGAGCGTTTAAGAACCGCGACCAAGAACCAGCTTACGCATTATTCCACGCTCACCGATTTCCAGGACCGCGTCACCGGCGTCGTCGACAGCGTGAAATCAGGCATCGATCCAAAAGCGCGCGACGCTTTCAGCGGTGAGGTCACACCGCTACTTGAAGAGCTGCAAAAAGTTCTGGACCGCTACCAGCGCGACTAGCGATTTTTGACAAAAACAGTTTGATAATGGTATGATTTTGAATGCTTAAAGCATTTTTTGGTCCATTGGCAAAACTAACAGAGGCCGCCCTGCTTAGCGGGCAAGACGGTAAAGGACTCGGCTTTGGCGGTTGGGGCAAAAAGCTCACCAGCTGGGTGGATAACGGCAGCAGCGGCCCGAAATCTCCGGGCATGTAATCTAAAACAGAAATTCAAAACGGGCGGCCTGATGGGCCGCTTTTTTATTTCCACCTTAGTTTCGGCTCGCGCGCGGCTTTGACTTCATCGAGGCGTCTGCGCGGCGTCGAGAGCGGATAATCATGAAATTTCTGCCCGCCGCCTGCTGCTATATCCTTCGCGAAGTCCTTCATCACACCAACAAAATGATCGATTGAATCCTTGCTCTCGGTTTCGGTCGGCTCGATCAGCATCGCGCCCGAAACCACCAGCGGGAAATAGACCGTCATCGGGTGAATGCCGCGTTCGCACAGCGCCTTGGCGATATCGAGCGTCGTCACGCCCTGCTCTTTTTGTTTCTTGTCCGTCAGCAGCGCTTCGTGCATGCACGGACCCTGGTGCGCGAACGGGGCAAAATAATCGTCCTTCAATTGCGCGAGAATATAATTCGCGTTTAGCACCGCATCTTCGGAAACCTGCTTCAGCCCGTCGGCACCATGGCTCATCATATAAGCCAGCGCGCGCACAAACATGCCGAACTGGCCCTGGAAACCTTTCAGCCGTCCCAGTGTTTCCGGGCGGTCAGCTTCCGTCTCTAATTTATAAGCATCGCCTTTTTTAATCACCGTCGGCACCGGCATGTATTTCGCCAGCTCCGCCGTGCAGCAGATCGGGCCTGAACCGGGGCCGCCGCCGCCATGCGGCGTTGAAAAAGTTTTGTGCAAATTGATATGCATGACATCGACGCCAAAATCGCCGGGACGGATTTTACCAACCAGCGCGTTGAAATTCGCGCCATCGCAGTAAAAATAAGCACCGTGTTTATGCAGCAGGTCCGCAATCGCAACGATTTCCGTTTCAAACAACCCGCACGTGTTGGGATTTGTCACCATCATCCCGGCGACATCTTTGCCATCGCCCAGCGCTTCTTTAAATGCGGCGAGCGTCAGGCGCCCCGTTTCCTTCGTCGGAATATTGCGCACAGTAAATCCGCACATCGTCGCGGTCGCCGGGTTAGTGCCGTGCGCGGAATCAGGAATCAGCAGAACTTTTTTCTCTTTGTTGCCCTTCATCTCATGCGCGCGGCGGATCGTCATCAATCCTGCCAGTTCTCCGTGCGCGCCGGCGGCGGGCGTCAGGCACACGCCGGGCAAATTCGTGAGTTCCGCCAGCCAGTTCTGCAACTCGTGCATGAGACGCAACGCGCCCTGCACCGTTTCATCCGGCTGTTTCGGATGGATATGCGCGAAACCGGGAAGCCGCGCCATTTTTTCGTTGAGGCGCGGGTTGTGCTTCATCGTGCAGCTCCCCAGCGGGAAAAATCCGTGATCGATGGAATAATTCCATGTGCTCATGCGCACGAAATGGCGCAGCGCCTGCGGCTCGCTCACCTGCGGTAATCCAATATCACCGCGCGCCGGACGACCGGTGCGGAGGGGCGTGCCTTTTGGTTCTGGTAAATCGACGCCGGGATGATCACCGCGCTGTTTTTCCCAGAGCAGGTTTTCTTCATAGCTCAGCCCGCGCGCTTTCAACGTCATTTCAGGTTTCCAGTCCTATGAATATGTTCCTCCGGAACATTGAGAGTGCCGACCTGTTGGTGAACGCACAAACCCCACCCACTCTGAAATGGAGAATAAAATGCAAAACCAACAAAACAGACCACAAAATCCTGCTGAAAAGCGCCAGAAAGACAACGCTGATCAAAACCGTAAACCGCAGTCGCCGAATGAGCGTTCCGATCAGGACCGTAGCGACCGTTCGTAAGGTTTGCCCCGCATGACCTAACGGTTGTGCGCGGTAATTGCGCGAAGGTTCTGCCCATGCGGCAGGACCTTCGCCGCTTTTTCCAGATAAATATACAGGCAAGGAGGAAACCATCATGGCAAAATATCTTTCAACGCAGCACACAATTCACGGATATCTTTGTCCCGTGTCATCTCGGTGGCAGCCAGTAAAAGCCGATCATGATCCAGTGCGTACCCTGCTGTCACCCCGCGCGCCGCGAGAGCAGTCACCACTTCACTAGACGGCTTCGGCAATTCAACGGCAAATTCGTTGAAGAATTTTTCGTTCAGGATTTTCACGCCCTTTATTTTTTTCAGTTCATCAGCAAGTCGGCAGGCCGCTTCGTGATTCAATTTCGCTAAGCGCTTGAATCCATCCTCCCCCAGCAAACTCATATGCACAGTGAAGGCCAACGCGCACAGGCCCTGGTTCGTGCAGATATTCGACGTCGCCTTGTCGCGGCGGATATGCTGCTCGCGCGTCGAGAGCGTAAGGACAAACCCGCGCTTGCCATCGGCGTCCTCTGTCATACCGCACAGGCGTCCCGGCATCTGGCGTAGATATTGCTCTTTGCACGCGAAGAACCCTAGATGCGGACCGCCATAACTCATCGGCAGGCCGATGCTCTGCGCCTCGCCGCAGACAATATCCGCAGCGCTCGGCGGCGGCAGCAGACCGAGCGAGACGATTTCATTAATGACCACCACCAGCAGCGCACCGCTCGCGTCGCATCTTTTGCGCCAGCCATCATATTCATGCGGCGCGCCGAAGAAATCCGGCGACTGGACGATCACGCATGCGGTTTTGTCATCAGGCTCACCGTCCGTCACTTCGACATCGTCGAAATTGCTCATATAGGTTTCCAGCACGGCGCGGTAATCGGGATGCAATTCGGTCCCGATCGCGATATTGCGGCGCTTCGTCACGCGCTGCGCCATCAATGCAGCCTCGGCGCAGGCGGTTGCGCCGTCATACATCGAGGCGTTCGCGATATCCTGCCCCGTCAGCAGCGCAATGAAGCTCTGGAATTCATAAATCGCCTGCAGCGTGCCTTGCGCGATTTCCGGCTGATACGGCGTATAGGCCGTCAGGAATTCGCTGCGCTGGATGATATGATCGACGCTCGCCGGGATATGGTGGTAATAGGTGCCAGCACCTAGGAAAAACGGCCCCTGCTGCGCATTGCGATTTTCGTTCGCGTAGCCGCCCAGCACGCGCTCAATCTCAAGCTCGCCCATATGATCCGGCAGTTTCGCCTTGCCCTTGATGAAGGCTTTCGCCGGGACGTCTTTGAACAAATCATCGACATTTTTCGCGCCGACGGCGCGGAGCATTTCCGCGCGGGATTTTTCAGTCTGGGGCAGGTAACGCATGAATTAAAGACTCTCGATATATTTCTTGTAGGCGGCTTCGTCCATCAGATTCGCGAGTTGCGCCGGGTCGGAGATTTTTATCTTCGCGATCCAACCACCCTCGCCGACCGGGCTTTTAATCATCTCAAGATCAGTGGGCATATTGTCGTTCGCCTCGATCACCTCGCCATCGACAGGAGAATAAACCTCGGCGGCGGTTTTCACCGATTCCACAACCGCAAAATATTCGCCCTTTTTCACCTTCTTGCCTACTTCCGGCAATTCCACGAACACCAGGTCGCCGAGGGCTTCCTGCGCGTATTTCGTGATGCCAATCCAGGCAATATCGCCCTCGACCTTCACGCATTCATGGTCATTGGTGTATTTCAGGCCGGCCATCGAAACCTCTCATTTTTCCTGCTTAATAAATTCGTGGGCTTTTTTAAGCCGCGAGTCAATGTAGTGCGGCACGTTATCAAAATTTGCGCCCAAAACAGTGAGATAAAGCGCGAGAAAGCACCCGGCGAACAAATAAGCCTTGGCTTTGCGCGGCATCGGTTTTTTGCGGGCGGCCTCGATTCCCTGCATCAATATATGCCCGCCGTCTAAATACGGCAGCGGCAGCAGGTTGATGAGGCCGAGCAGAATCGACGCCACCGCCAGGCCGTGGATAAAGCTGTAAGCATGATTCCTGACCGGCGTGTTGCCGGTATGCACGGCATTTTCGTCCTTGATCGCGTATATATCGACGGGCAGGAGTTGCAGCGGCAACACCGCGATGTCGGCAATACGTTTCCATGCATAATTGAACGCATCTGAAAACTGCGCGGCCAGCGGTTGCGAGAGATAAAAATTACCCTGCGTCGGCCCGAGATAGGCAAGTTTGTAATCCCTGCTCTTTGGATTATTCAGGTCAGGGTTCGCGGAGGCCTGCGGCGTGAAATAATAATCATAAATTTCCCCGTCCGAACCCTTCAGCTCGATCAGCACCGTTTTTCCCATGCTGCGGTTTAGCGCCGCGCGCACTTTCTGCTTGTCACCGTCCATTGTTTCGCCGTCGATGACCCGCAAGGCGCGGAATTTGAACGGGACATGGTTCCACATAATACCGAAACGCGGATTGGCGCGGCGGACACCGTCATCCACATATTCAATCCATTGCGGCTCAACCGCTATGTCATACTGTTTTCCGCCGCGCTCGATTTTGAAAATGCTTTCATGCGCGCCGTCGGTATAGGCTTCTTCCCAGATATCCCTGAAATTCAGAACTTCGCGCCCGTTCACTGTGAGCACGCGGTCGCCTGGCTTCAGCCCTGCCGTCTCGGCTGGCAGATCCTTGCCGATCCCGGCCACCACCGGCGGGCCGGAAGGCTGCCCCGCCAGCGCGTAAAACACGGCGAACAGCAGGAAGGGCAGCGCGAGATTGACCGCGGGCCCCGCCGCTATGGTGAAAAAGCGCTGCCAGAATGGCCGCGCATAAAACCCGCCCTGTTCCGTTTCCGTGTCCAGGTTCACATGCGCGCCGAACGGGATAATGCAAGCGCGCCAGGTCGTTCCTTTTTTATCCGTGCGCTCGAGTAATTTCGGCCCGCGCCCGATCTCCACCGATTTCACGGGAATTCCAAAAATTCTTGCCGCGAAAAAATGGCCGAGCTCGTGCAGGAGGAAGGCAATGAAAAAAATAAGGACGAGGAAAAACAATTTAAGGGCGATTTCGCCAGTGGTCGCAAAATCAAACTCCACTTACGCCGCCTTTTTCTTTTTCATCTTCGTGCGGGCAGGCACGAACGGCATGGCGGCAATTTCCGCCGGGATGTCGCGGCCGCGGACATGGACGAATATCTTCGTGCTGACGGCTGACATGGCCATTTCTATATAACCCATGCCGATGGATTCTTTCAGGCTCGGGGAAAAGCCGCCGGATGTCAGCGCGCCTATTTTCTCGCCGACCTCGTTTCTTATTTCCGCGCCCTCGCGCGCGACACCCTTGTCCAGCAACTTGATCCCCACACGCAGACGCGCGGGCTTCGGACCGGATTTATCGCGTAAAATCCAAGACAAATTCGCCTCCGCTGGCGGCGTCGTCTCGTCTATGTCGTGGCCATACAATGGATATCCCATCTCAAGCCGGAGCGAGTCCCGCGCAGCCAGCCCGATCGGCATGACGTCCGGGTGCGCCATTAATTGATCCCAGATGCGCGGCGCTTCCTTCGCGCTGATACTGATTTCAAACCCGTCCTCGCCGGTGTAGCCGAGGCGGCTGACGAGCGCGGGAACTTTATCGAGGTCGAAATATTTCCCGCTCATGTAATTCATGTCGCTTACATCCAGCCCGAATGTCTCGCGCACGACCTTCTCTGCGTCCCTGCCCTGCAGCGCAAGCAGCGCCTCGGTCTCGGAATAATCCAGCGTCAATGATTTCGGCAGATGCCCCCGCAGCCATTCAATGTCCACATCCTTGCGGCCCGCGTTCAGAACGGCGAAAAATTTATTGTGCCAGATGCGCGTCACGATCAAATCGTCAATCATCCCGCCTTTCGGGCTGGTCAGCACCGTGTATTTCGCCGCACCGTCCTGTAAATTTTTGAACGCCGAAGGCGTCATGCGCTCCCAGAAGGCGATGATCTCCTCCTCCGGGCCCGCGAGGACGATCTGCCCCATGTGCGAGACGTCGAACAGGCCCGCCCGGCTGCGCACCCATTCATGCTCTTTGATCACGCCTTCCTTGTAATAAAGCGGCATGTCGTACCCTGCGAATTCGCCCATCTTGGCGCCGAGGGCAACGTGGTTGGCATGGAGAGGGGTTTTTCGCATTTCGGGCTGCCTTTTTGTTGTCGAATCTAAGGCCAGCCTAGCAAAGGCAAACCGCGAGTCCCAGCCTATATTTTACGAAACTGTTGACAAGACCCCGTCTCTTTCATTAGCTTTTGATCATAATAAGAAAACAGGGCTGGGAAATGCTATCTTACGGGCAAAAGCAAAATATTATCAATCATCTTGCCGATAAATCGCGCTGGACCCACCATGACCTTGACATGGCATGGCTCGAAAATCCTGCGCGGCGATATAGTCAGGGCATTAAGGATGGCATCATCTACACACTCATATCTCGGTTTCATGTCATATTGCAGGATTCTAAAACCAATGCATTCCTTGAAATAGATTTCACAAAGCACCGCATACGGGACGAAAATGGCAAGGATGTCTTTTTCGATCCCAACGGCAAATATTATTGGAACGAGCCTGAAAAATTATTCAGAGATCCTGAAAAATTAGGCGTAAGCTTGGGCCCTATTCATTTTGAAACTTTTAAGTCTATGCCCGGACGGCGTGTCGATCTGGATTTTGGATGTATTACCGTAGTATTTCTTGAATCGGGCGCTAAAAACATTTTCTTTCATGAGTTAAGTTACGTTGCGCATTTTGGTCCGAGCCCTGACGCTCTTCGCGCGCAGGGAGAATTAAAAGCGCTCTATAAACAGCATAGTATTTCCTTCCCTTCTGAAATGCTTAATGGCCCCGGCATTGATGAGGTAAAGCTGGTGATCGCATTTGATTTCGCTGTAGAGCCCAGGTTGAAGGCGGTTAACAGCCTTCACAATGCCGGTTATTTTAGCCGCGACCTGAAGCCGGAGCCATGGAACGACTCTACGGAATTCACGGGGCATTATATCGATGTTCCCTTCAATTACCGTGTTGAAACAACAAAAAATGGATTTGATGTTTATACGGACAGCGATCGCCGGGACTGGATCATTACAAATGCGCAACTCACTCAACGCGCGTTTGAAATGGCAGCATCGCCATGGAAGACGAATACAAATCTGCGTTCCGAAGATATCATAGCCGGAATAGAAAGCGGCACGCGCGTAAAAGCTCCGGACGGATCGGACTGGCGTATGAGCACCTATCGAACGGAATATGCGCATTTAATGGCATACATTGCGCGCCATTACCTCAGCAAAGAAATGGACATGTCAGGCCGCGATTATCTTGCCGTCAATCATGCCGAGGACATGTTCGTTCTGGGTGCCAAAGAAGAAAAACTGCAAGCCATGCATGAGCGTACTAAAGCAGCGCCGGATAACTCTCGGGGAAAGCTGATAAGGGTGCCGGGAATCGATCCTGTGATGGGATAGCAGGGGCGACACGCCTGTACCTGAAAGAGCAGGCGGATTGGCCGTGCGGACAGTTTATTCGATAGTGTTTCTTTGATGTTTCGTTTATTTTTCATAATATAATTAAAAGGGTCATTGTCGGTGTTTCTTGTATTTTTTTATAAAATGTGGCTAATACTAACGAGTTCGAGATGATACGTACGACTTGATTGCCTACAAGGCTATTCCCAAGACATCGCTATTTAATCGAATCGGTCCACGTAAATAGTTTACATGGATTTATGCACGATTAAGTGCTTTTTTCTAAAGGAGGCCAATATGGCACAAGGTACAGTTAAGTGGTTTAATTCTCAAAAAGGTTTCGGTTTCATTCAGCCTGAAGGCGGCGGCGCAGATGTATTCGTACATATCAGCGCTGTTGAAAAAGCAGGTCTGCGCGGACTCAATGAAGGTCAGAAAGTTAGCTATGAAGTGACTTCAGATCGCGGCAAGCAATCAGCGACGAATTTACAAGTCGTAGAATAATAAAACTTCGAATACAAAAAAGCCTGATCTCTCCGGAGGTCAGGCTTTTTTTATTTCATCAGGCTGGGAAATTATAAAAATTGGCAGGGGCGACAGGACTTGAACCTGCGACCTAAGGTTTTGGAGACCTTCGCTCTACCGACTGAGCTACACCCCTAAGGCTACTTAATAATACCAGTTTTTAATGAAAATAGGGGATTTTGGCCAGAAGAAATTTAGAGGGGATTTCCGGACCTTCAGGCCAGGGCGAGGGTCATTTCCCGCATTTGCCGCCTGTGATTGCGGTGAATACTGAGCGTATCTAGCACGCGCTCATAAGCTTTGCCGTCCTGTTCGGACACGATCAGATCCATGCCCATAATCAGCTTGCGGCGCGGCAGCATTACCAGTCCGAGATGGCTGAGAGTCTCAAGCTCGGTCTTGGCCTGAAGGTGCGCTTCGTTTGCACCGCTGCGTAATTCCACGTCGACAATGCCCATGGTGCGGGTCCTTTGCCGGCCATTCAGCGTTCTGATGTACCCGCTCTGAAGCGAATATTCTATCAGGCCCGTTTTACCGCCGACGGTAATCTCCCGCTCGAATTTGGTCTTGTCGTAGATGGCGACGAATTTCGGCTCGACCTCTTTCGAGTAAACGTCCCGCAGACGCTCCCGCAGTTCGGGCACGGCAACATGATCGAAAAACACTTTGAGATCGGGGCGCGGTTCATCGCTCGGAGCTTTCAGTTCGTAACGCCACAGGATTCCGTCTTTATCAGGTAAAGCTGTCGGATTTGAACCCGTCGCCACCTTGAGGTCAAACCGGAAACCTCCGTTCTTGCTCCGGCCCCGGCACTCCATGCCTTGGCGGAACAAGCGGAAATTCTTTGTATCCCAGTAATAGGTCTTCTCACCTTCGCGAGACGATGCTTTTTTGGCGCCGGTGGATATTAATAAATCTTCTATTATGGGGATTAATTTGAGGGGGGCTTTGTACTGAATTTCCGGCTCGAGGCTGATCCTCACCGGTGGTGTCTTATTCGTCGGCATGCTCTCTCCGTGTATGCTGCGAACCTCAAGGTTATTCTGAAGGATCCGCACGTCGAAAGCAAAGGCCGGAGAGTCATTATACTCTGCTTTTACCGTATAGGAGACTGCAGAAAAACGAATAGCTAAAGGAATAGACCTTTATTGCCTGGGAATGGCAAAAACATTCTCGGCGTTCTGGCGCTGGCGCTCGAGGAAGACCATGGGCTTGGTAACGTCCACGAAGATCCAGTACGGGTCATAGGCGTCGCCCGCCTGCACCTCGAGCATATTGTAATACACGCCGCCGGATTCCCTCGGCTCGCTCCTGAGCAGGCGCAGGCGCAGCGCCTTGAGCAGCGCCGTCTCCTCGCCCAGCGTCACGGCGTCATAGGCGCCCACCAGGCTGCGCCCGTCGCCGGAGGTCACGATGTTGCGCAGAAGCCCGCTCCGCATGTAATCAAAAAACTTTGGATCGCCGAAAATCTTGTCCTCGCGGCTGAGTACCAGCGCCTGCGAGATGACGTCGATATTCGCGAGATGCGCCGAGACCAGTGCGCCGTATTTGTCGAAAGCGTCTTTACGCACGGCCGGGTCAGGATCGTTCTGGATTTTGTAAGCGAGGTCGAGGATTTCGCGCCGCGCCGTGTCGCCCAGCGGATCGTATTGCGGCACCAGCGTGTAATAACTGCGCAACGCGCCGAAGTCGAAATTTTTCGGACGCGCGCGAATGGCATTGCGAACCAGCGTTTCATATTGCGGGAGGCTGACGTAATCGTTCGGAGCGCGCGGCGGCACTTTTCTCGGTGCCTCTTTCGCCTCCTCGCGGAATGATGCGTTCGGCGTGATTTCCTGCAGGGGCAATATTTGCGCTTCGGGATCCCCGTCCTGCGCTGCCGCAACCTGCGGCGCGGCGGCGGATAAAACAACGATCAGAACCCATGCGAGAAACCGTGTCATGATTCATTGTAACACGTCCGGCCTCCGCAAAAAACAAAAGGCCGGGATTATCTCCCGGCCTTTTAAAGCTTTACGCTTTCAATTATTCAACGATTTTCGACACGACACCGGCGCCGACGGTCCTGCCGCCTTCGCGGATGGCGAAGCGCAGGCCTTCGTTCATGGCGATCGGCGTGATCAGCTCGACTTCCATG